>LJNK01000004.1 GCA_001303025.1 Deltaproteobacteria bacterium SG8_13 | reverse complement strand
AAATTTCCGCAATGTTGCGGCCGCCGAAACGATACAAAAGCGCTTCCGCGGTGAAGCGGCTGCCGCTGCATTGGGAGCAGACATCATAGCTGCGATAACGGGACAGATAAACTCGTACCGGCATCTTGTAGGTCTTGGTTTCCAGCCAGTTGAAAAACCCGCGCACCCCGTAGTATCCGTCTGTGCCGTCGATGATAGCGGAGCGTTGCGCGCTGCTGAGCCGTTGGAAAGGAATGGCGGTGGGTATTTTCTTGCGACGGCAGAAGGCCATCAGGTCTTTGAATTCCATGCGCCCTTCCTGTCGGGATCCCCAGGGTTTGATGGCTCCCTCGGAAAGGTTTTTTTGCGGATCTGGGATGACCAGGTCGAGATCGATGCCGATGGTTCTGCCGAACCCCTTGCAGGCCGGACAGGCGCCGATGGGGCTGTTGAAGGAGAACAGATTCGTCAACGTGGCCGGATAGGGAATGCCGCAGCGGGCGCACTCGAGTCGGTGACTAAATGCCACGCGGGTGGATCGGTCGATCCAGACATCCAGGTTTCCACCTCCAAACCGAAAAGCGATTTCGGCTGAATCGATGATACGCTGGCGATCCGCCGAACTGCGCTTGAGCCTGTCAGCGACAATGTGCAGTACGGTTGCGCCGGGTACCGGCGCACCATCGGCCAGAGAATGAAGGTTCCCATCGGCAATGTACCGGTCAAATCCCTGACGCAGCAGTTCATTACGCAGCCGATCCGGCCTTGTGCCGGTGGTGTCGGCAGGGAAGGTGATGATGATTTCTGCGTCCGCATTGATAGGCTCCAGATGATTCCACACATGTTGCGGTGTTTCGGCCACAACCGGGTGCCCGCAGCGTTCGCAGTGCAGCTGCCCCAGTCGGGCAAATAGCAGTTTCACATGATCGGTTATTTCGGTCATGGTGCCGACGGTCGAACGGGAGGTGCGAACCGGATCTTTGCGGTCGATTGCGATGGCCGGTGGTATTCCCTCGATTCTATCTACCCGGGGCCGGTCCATGCGGTCCATAAATTGGCGCGCATAGGGAGAAAAGGTCTCCACATATCGGCGTTGACCCTCGGCATAAAGGGTGTCGAAGGCCAGAGAGGATTTTCCTGACCCGCTTACTCCGGTGACGGCTGTTATGCGATTCAGCGGGATTTCCAGATCCAGATTCTTCAGGTTGTGCTGGCGGGCACCCTTTATAAGAATGGCAGCGGTTTTTGTCATGGTTTGATTTACGGGCCTCTCCTTGGGATACCCTCAACAATAATCATCAATAGGATTTTGAAAAGAAGTGTCGGCAATACGGCGGCAATTACCGGCAGCGGCGGCTGGCAGGGAAGCGGCCGGCTTACCCCTTGATGGTGCGGGGCAGTAGCATTTGATGGTGGGGGCAGATCGATTTGGGATTCTGGTAGGCGGTTCCGGCAAAAGCGATCAGGTATCGGCGGATGTCGCTCATCTTGGCCACCTCATCGACAAATCCCTGTTTGGCGCAGTACAGAGGGCGAGAGTTGTCGTAATATTCCCTGGCCATTTTGTTCATTGCATCGATAACCGGCTGCAGATCCCGTTCGGCGTCCTTTTCTTTGACCAATCGGCGGGAGAAGCTGGCAGCAGCAGCGGTTTCACCGTGCATCACGTAAATTTCCGTTGTCGGCACCCCCAGGGTAAAAGCATTGTGGCGGTTGGCGGTAGGACCGCCCATGATGTAGTGGGCAGCTGCGGTTCCCTTGCGCAGGACCACCAGCATCATGGGAACGTCCGTTTGTTGGATCGAGTAGATCAGGGCCTGCCCGAGCCCTAAAAGCTCAGCCTTTTCGGCAAGGTCGCCCACGTCGATGCCGGTGGTATCCTGAAACCAGATGATCGGAATGCGGTCCCGGCCGCACAGGGTGACGAACTCGTTGAGCTTGATGAGCCCCTGCCGGTACAGTTTACCGCCGATACCGGGGTAAGGAGCATATTCAGGGTAATCTTCCCCCAAATATCCCTGTCGGTTGCCGATGCAGGCAACCAGAAAACCGTCCATCTTGCAAAGGCCGGTGTAGACCTCCGGTCCATAACCGGGTCGATATTCCATGTGCTCACTGCCGTCCACCAGGCGGGCGAGCACCTCGTCGAAATCATACATCTGTTTCTGATTGAAGGGCACCAGCCGGTAGAGGTCCTCGGCGGGAAACCGCGGCGGCTTCGGTTCAGCCACCCGAAAAAACCGCGGATGGTATGCCGGCATGTCTTTCATGTAGTCTCTGACGCCGTCAAGCACTTCGGTCTCTTCTTCGTACACATAGCGGAAGAAACCGGTTTGATCGTAGTGGATTTCAGCACTCCCCGGGGGTTTGGCCTTATACTGCTTGGCGGCCTGGATCAGCTGTTCAGCCCCTTGCAGGTCGAAAGCCCCTTTGGGGGACATGCCGCTGAGGATCCCGCCGCCACCCACGGCGATATTGCAGTCCTTGTGAGCGAACAGAACCGTGGGGCTGATGCTCTGATAGCCGCCACCGGCCGGGTTGGTGCCGAATATCGCCGCGAGAATCGGAATGCCGAGGGTCTCCAGTTCGGCATGCCTGAAAAAGGTGGTTCCCCCTCCCCGGCGGTTGGCATAAAATTTTTCCTGTTCGGTCAGCTTGACACCGCTGCAGTTTACCAGCCACACCAGGGGGAGATTCAGGCGCTTGGACAGATCGGTGGCCCGCAGAATGTTCTCGGATTGCCCGGGCAGCCAGGCGCCGGCAAACACCTTGTTGTCGAAGCCGATAATCACTGCCCACTTGCCGGCAATTTTCCCCAGTCCATCGACGATATTGTTGGTTCCTTCGGTATTGTCGAAGGGATTGTAAAGGCTGTGCAGGGGACACCAGGTGCCCGGGTCTACAAGATGGCGCAAGCGCTGCCAGATGGTCAATTGCCCCCGGGCGTTAATTTTTTCTTCTGAAAAACCGACTTGCTTGACCTTTTCGATCGCCTTTTCGAGCTCGGATTCGACTTCCTGGATCTTTCGAGCGCTTTCTTCCGTGCTTTTCATCAACCCCGCACTCACCGGGCGGCCGAATTCTTTCATTTTCTCGAAATAAGGTCTCATGGCGGCTGGACTCCTTCAAGGCCGTTGCCGGGCCATTGTCGCCCGCTCAACGAGTGATGCGCGCTGGGGCCGGAAACGGGTTTTTCAATCGCGGTTTTCAACGGGCAGATTACCGCCCGGTGAATTGCGGATCCCGCTTTTCCAGAAACGCGGTCACGCCTTCCTGTTTGTCCCGGGTGCCGCAAGACAGAGCGTGCAGGTAGGATTCGTGGGCCAGACCTTCGGCCAGCGATCCCTCCGGCGAGCGCATCACGGCCTCCTTGGCATACTGAAGGGCCAGTTTCGGCCGGGACGCTAGCGTCTCCGCCAGCTGTCTTGCTTCAGGCATGAGCTGTGCGGGTTCCACCACCCGATTGACCAGCCCGATGAAAAGCGCGTGTTCGGCATCGATCGGATCCCCTGTCAGAATCATTTCCATGGCCCGGCCCATGCCCACCAGGCGGGTGAGTCGTTGGGTTCCGCCCGCACCGGGAGTGATGCCGAGTTTGACCTCCGGCTGGCCGAGCATGGCATTTGATGAAGCCAACCGCAATGTGCAGGCCATGGCAAGCTCCAGCCCTGTTCCAAGAGCCCATCCGTTGATGGCCGCTATGGATGGGATTTCCAGGTGTTCGATACGAGTGTAGACTTCTTGCCTTCGACGGCTCTCGGTGCGGCCAAGCAGGGTGTCCCTTTTGGCGAGTTCGTGGATGTCGGCACCGGCGACAAACGCTTTTTCACCGGTGCCGGTGAGAATTAAAACCCGCAAATCCGGGTTGTTCTCCACTTCCGACAACGCCCGGTCGATTTCCTCCACGGTTGCATTGTTGACGGCGTTGCGCTTGTCGGGCCGGTTGATGGTCAAGGTGGCCATGACTCCGTCAATACCAAACAGCAGGTTTTCAAACATGCTCAATCTCCATAGTCATAAAAACCCTTGCCGGTTTTACGGCCCAGCTGGCCCTTGTCGATCATTTCGTCGATCAGCCTGGGATGGGCATACCGCGGGTCGTTTAACTCTTTTTTCAGCGTTTGCATCTTGGCGCGATGAATATCCAGGCCGATCATGTCGATCAACTGCAGCGGTCCCATGGGATGGTTGGCACCGAGTTTCATCGCTTTGTCCACGTCTTCAGGATCTGCGATTCCGCCGTCTACGAGCCAGGTGGCCTCGTTCAACAGCTGGCCGAGAATCCGGCTGACGATGCCGGCCGGGGCCTCGTTTTTACAGATCACAGGGTCTTTCCCCAGCTGCCGGGCAAAAGATGCCGCAATCTCCAGGGTGGCCGGGGAGGTCTTGCGGCCAGGCATGATTTCCACCAATTTCATGATAACCGGGGGATTGAAAAAATGCATCTGCACCACTTTATCCGGCCGGCGGGTGGCCTCTGCCATCGCGGAGATGGAGAGCGAGGTGGTATTGGTGGCCAAAAGGGTCTCGGCGGGTGCCAGCTCGTCGAGTTTAGCAAATACGGATTTTTTGATGTCCAGGTTTTCGATCACGCTTTCGATCACGATTTGCGCATCGGCTGCCGGCGACAGATCGCCTGCGGCGGTGATGCGCGAGAGGATGTCGTTTTTTTCCGATTCACTGATCTTGCCCTTTTCCACCCGTCCGGTAAGTCCGGCTTCAATTCGGGACCTGGCCTTGTCGGACAACTCTTGGCTGATGTCGGTGATTGTTGCCTGCAGGCCCTGCTGGGCGCAGAGCTGAGCAATGCCTGCCCCCATGGTTCCGGCACCGACTACCACTACCTTTTGAATGCTCATGGATCGCCTCCTTCACTTCGTGCAAACAGTTAGTTGAGTCTTTCCACCACCAGGGCGACCCCATTGCCGCCGCCGATGCAGGCACTGACCAGGCCCAGCTGTTTGTCACGGTCTTTCATGGCATACAGCAGCGTAGTGAGGATTTTGGATCCGGTGGCCGCCACCGGGTGGCCCAGGGCAATTGCACCACCGTTGACGTTGACCTTGCTTCGGTCGATATTCAGCTCTCTTTCGCAGGCGATATACTGGGCGGCGAAGGCCTCGTTGAGCTCGATCAAATCGATGTCCGACAGCGATACACCGGCGTGCTTCAATGCGGCTGGAATGGCCCGTACCGGCGAGAGACCGAAGCGCTCCGGTGCATAACCGACGAAAGCATACCCGCGCACCAGCGCCATCGGCGTCAGCCCCAGTTCTTCTGCTTTTTCACGGGCCATGAGGACCTGGGCGGAGGCAGCGTCGCAAAGGGCACAGGCGTTGCCGGCAGTTACCGTTCCGTCGGGATTAAATACCGGACGCAGCTTGGCCAGTGAAGCTGCCGTGACCCCTTCCCGGTAGATTTCCTCGTCCTTGAAGATCTGCACGGCGCCTTTGCGTCCCGGCACCTCGATGGGCACGATTTCTTCTTCGAATTTTCCGGCCTTAACGGCGGCCTCGGTTTTGTTGTGACTCTCGGCTGCAAAGCTGTCCTGATCCTCCCGGCTGATTCCCAGGTCCTTGGCGTAGGCATCCGTGAGCTCTCCCATCAAGCCTCCGCCCAGCGGGCATAGAAAGCCGTCGTGATGCATCAGATCCAGCAGCGCCCCCTTTCCCATGCGGTATCCCCAGCGGGCACCGGGCAGCGCGTAGGGAACGTTGTTGGAGCTCTCGGTGCCGCCCACCAGCACGGTATCGACGTCGCCGGCTTTGATGGCCTGGCTGCCCATAATCAGGGCCTGGATGCTGGAGCCGCAGCGCACGTTCACGGAGACGGCCGGCGCGGATTCCGGCACTCCGCCTTTCACGGCGGTGAGGCGCGCCGGGTTCGGTCCGACACCTGCCTGCCAGGCGTTTCCGAAGATCGTCTGATCGATGGTTTCCGGTGAAATGCCGGAACGCTTTATGGTTTCGGCCACGGCTTGAGCGCCGAACTCCGGCGCGGTCAACGGCTGCAGGGAGCCCCCGAATTTGCCTCCGGCGGTCCGTGCTGCTCCCAAGATAACGACTTCTTTCATAGGGTCCTCCTGGTTGTTCTTATATACTTTGTTTCAAACAATCGTATACCGGGGCCCACCCCCGCCTTCGGGGCACGTCCAGGTAATGTTCTTATACGGGTCCTTTATGTCGCACGTCTTGCAATGCAGACAATTTGATGGATTCAGATGCAGGCGCCTTGCACCAGGGGGCTCTTCGACGATCTCATATACCTGGGCGGGACAAAACCGCGTGCACGGGTTCCGGTATTCCTCATAACAGCGGGTGGCACACAGATCGGTGTCGTGTACGATCAGGTGGCAGGGTTGATCTTCCTCGTGTTGGGTCCCGGAGAGATAAACGCCGGTGAGCTTGTCCACGTAGAGCTCTCCGTCGAGCTGGTCCGAACCGCTCGGCTCTTTTTGCGGCTCCGAACCGCTCGGCAGTTTTGTCAGCGTGCTGTCGTCTTCGACAAACGGCATCGGGTCGGTGACGCCTCTGCCCCCGGTCACATACTGCGCGCCGATGTGCAGGAATTTGCCCAACCCTTTCCGAGAAAGCGCCTGGGAAAAATTGCGCGCCTGGAAATGCTCCCTTTCGATCCAGCTCTGTTTCACCGCGGTTTCGTAAGCCGAGAGGCAATCGCGGGAGAAATCCTGTTTTTCCAATGCCTGGATAATGGTTTCCGCAGCCAGCATTCCGGATTTCATTGCCGTGTGGATTCCCTTCAATCGCTGTGCATTGAGCATCGAGGCGCTGTCTCCGACGAACAACGCACCGTTTACCGAAAGCTGCGGGATGGTGTAGTACCCACCCACTGGAAGGGTTTTGGCCCCTTGCTGGATCACCTTTCCGCCTTCTATGATGCCGGCAATCAAGGGATGTTTCTTGAAGCGCAGGAAAGCCTCGTAAGGCTCCAGCAGCGGGTCTTCATAATCCAGGCTCACCACCAGGCCCAGAGAGATGCGGCTGTCTTTCAATTTGTACAGGAAGCCGCCGCCCTTGGTGCCCAGACCCAACGGGTAGCCGAAGGTGTGCACTACGGTATTGCCGGATGAAAAAAACGGGGCGGTTGACGGGGTCTCGATCACTTCTTTGACTGCGGTTTCGAAAACCTGCGGCATCCGGTCGTTGAAAATACCCATTTTGGCCTGTACGTCCCGAATGAGACTTCCCCGGGAACCCTCCCCGAACACCGTGACCTTTGCCGTCAGGTCGATCCCCGGTTCGAAATTCGGTTTTTGATTCCCATTTTTGTCAACCCCCTTGTCGCCCGTGCCGACGCCGAGCACGCGGCTGCCCGCCTCGTCATACAGCACCTCGGTTCCGGCAAATCCGGGAAACAGGTTCAGTCCGAGCTGTTCGGCCCGTTCCGCCAGCCAGCGGGTGAACTTTGAAATGCTGATGATGCAGCAACCCTCGTTGTGCATATATGCGGGGGTGAAGGGAACCGGGAGCTGCCCTGAAGGTGTCAGGTAATAGAAGGTGTCCCGGCACTCGGCGGTTTCCAGGGGAAAACCCTTGTCCAAATAATCGGGAATCAGTTCCCTCAAGGCGATGGGATCGAGAATGGCGCCACTGAGGGAATGGGAGCCGATGGAATCCCCCTTTTCGATCAACCCCACCTCGATTTGCAGATTCTGCTTCTGTGCCAGTTGCAGCAGGTGAATGGCCCCTGCCAGATTCGCCGGCCCGCCGCCGACAAAGAGCACGTCAAATGGAAATTCTTCACGGGATCGATCCATGTTTCTCCTTTTTCGATCTGTGGTGAAACGATGCGAGAAAATGTTGGCTTATCGGTTTGCCTTTCGCACGCCAAGCTGATCCAGAGCGATGATCCACTTGCAGATGTTGGCCGAGCCCTCCACCATCGTGTAGGTCGGTGTATCCCGGTAAAAACGGGCTACCGGATATTCTGTCGAGTATCCATAGGCGCCGAGGATCCGCATGGCGTAGTTGGCGCACTTGGTGACCACTTCGCCGGCGAAATATTTGGCCTGGGCCACGTCCAGGCCGTTGTCCAGCCTCCCCTGGTCCTTGGCCCAGGCGGCCCTGTAAACCAATAGCCGGGCCGCTTCGATTTCTGCCGACATCTGGGCGATCAGATCTTGATTCATCTGAAAATCGCCGATCGGCTTGCCGAACTGCTTGCGTTCTTTGCAGTAGTTGATGGCCTGATCCAGACAGGCCTGGGCAACACCCACCGCACCTGCGGCAGCCGACAGGCGGGTCTGATTGAGGGAGCTGAATAGGATTTTCGTCCCGTCACCGGGCTTTCCCAGAATATTTTCCTTGGGCACGCGGGTGTCGGTGAGATAGATTTCACCGGTGGGCGAGGAGAAGGACCCCATTTTTTCCAGTTCCGAAGTTCTCACGCCGTTGAAATTTTTCAACTCCACTACAAAGGCCGAAAGCCCTTTCGAGGCTGCTGATCGGTCTGTATAGGCGTAATAGATGACCGCGTCGGCCACATGGGCGTTGGAGATCCAGGTTTTCGAGCCGTTCAGCAACCAGTGATCGCCCTTGTCCTCGGCCGCGGATCGCATAGCCATGACATCGGAGCCTGCATCCGGTTCGGTCATGGCAAAACCGCCTATGTATTCGGCGCTCACCAGCTTGGGGATATATTTCTTTTTGAGATCGTCGCTTCCGTATTTGTAGATGGTGTATGCGCAACCCAGCGCCTGCATGTTCACCTGGACGCGCAACGAGCTGGAGGCCTTGGCAATTTCTTCGGTGATGATCATGGCCGCCAGCCAGCCCATTTCGGACCCGCCGTACTCTTCGGGTATCACGGTGCCGAAGAGCCCTAGTTCTCCCATGGGCTTTATGGCTTCCTCGTAGGGCAGGTGGTGGCGTGCATCCCAATCATCGGCATGCGGGGCGATCTGTTCAGCAGCAAAATCCGCCACCGTCGATCTGAGTATTTCGAGTTCTTCTGACAGGGCAAAATCCATCGGGTTTCCTCCTTGATTCAACGATTCATCTATTGTTTTTGGGCAGCACACGCATGCCTTTTATCCTTTTTACAGCTGGCCGGGACTGGTTACCTCCGGGCACCCTTGGGCCCTGAACGACGCAGCGGATTTCTGCCGGTGATTCAAACCAAAATGTAGCTACCATATAGCTACGTCTCCATTCCGTTGTCAAGCGCTTTTCGCGCGGCCTCAGGCGGTTGTCCTGCATCGCTTCCACCCCGCGATGAATTCTGCACCAATAAATCCCCTTGACAGATTCAAAAGTTTTTTGCCATATACAAGAAAATATGAAACACTGTTTTATAATATGAAACAATCATCGTCAAGTCCAAATTCGCTGGAAAAAGCACTCAAAATGCTGCTGACTTTCCAGACAGCCCAACCGTTCTGGGGGGTTCGCGAACTGAGCGCTCATCTCGGTTTTAGTCCGGCGACTGTCCAGCGGTCCCTGCAGACGCTGAAAAACTACGGATTTGTCCATCAGGACCCGGAAACCCGGCAATATCGACTGGGGTCGATCTATTTTCAGTTTCTGGAAGTGCTGCAAACCGCCTACCCGGTGGAAAAGGCGGCCCTGCCTTTAATGCAACAACTGCTGTCCCGCACACAAGAGACCGTGCATCTGAACATCGTCGAGGGGACCGAGCGAATCTGTATTGACCGATTGGAGTCGCCCCTTCCGTTGAAGGCCAGCATGCCGATCGGCAACCGCTCGCCATTGTATGCCGGTGCTTCATCCAAGTGCCTGCTGGCGTTCAGCCCTCCTGCTTTCATCGAAAGCTATCTTCGCCGGGTGAAGCTGGTCCCGTTGACCGCCGATACCATCACCGACATTGACCGGTTGGAAACCGAAATTGCTTTGACGAAAAAGAGGGGCTTTGCGATCAGTCTCGGAGAACGCACCCCGGGCCTGGGGTCTCTGAGTGCACCCATACTGGGGCATAACGCAACGGTGCTGGCTGCCGTCAGCCTTGCCATTCCGGAATTGCGTTTTACCAGTCGGCGACACCGGGAAGCCTGCCGCCGCGAATTGCTGGAGGCGACCCGCGAGTGCTCGCGCGTCATGGGTTACGGTAGATGACGCCGGAGGGCTTTCTCGTTTTGTTGCTGGCCGGGACAGAAAATGGATCATCATCCGAGGAATGCGGCGATGAACAACGCTGAAGACAAATTGCTGGATCTGACTGCGGCTGTCCGACGCTACGTGACCGATGGCTGTCACCTTTCCATTGGCGGGTTTACCATCAATCGGAATCCTATGGCCGCCGTGTACGAAATTATGCGTCAACGGGTTCGCAACCTGCACCTCTATGCTCACTCCAACGGCCAGGGGGTTGATGAACTGATCGGCGCCGGGTGCGTTGCCGCACTGGAGATTGCATATGCGGGCAGCGGTCGTTTTGCCCCTACCTGCATCCGTTTTCGGAAAGCCGTGGAAGCGGGAACCGTCGCTGTGGAGGATTATTCCAATTACCAGATGACATTGCGTTTTCTGGCCGGAGCCATGGGGCTTCCTTTCCTGCCGACCCGATCGGCACTGGGGTCGGATATCATAAAAAAGTGGGGTTTTCGGGCATCCCGTCGCAAATCGGACCCGCGGTTGCCGAACCACAAGTTGGTGGTGATCGACAATCCATTCGAAGGCTGGGGCAACGCGCAGCGTCTGGTGCTGGTACCGGCCATCCAGCCGGACGTGACCATTTTGCACGTTCAGCAGGCCGATCGGCAGGGCACCGTCCGGATAGAAGGATTGCCGTTTACCGATGTCGAGCAGGCCAAATCCGCTCGACATGTGATTGTAACCTGCGAGGAGCTTGTAGCCACCGATCGTCTGCGGGAAGAGCCGGAACGCAACCAGTTGCCATTTTTCTGCGTCGATGCGGTAGTACCCGTCTCCATGGGCGCTTACCCCACGGCCTGTTATCGACACTACGATTACGATCCGGTCTATTTGAACAACTACCGTCAGGCCGCCCTGGACGACGACCGCTACCCGGATTACCTCGATGAATTCGTCTACGGGGTGGAAAGCCACGAGGCGCTGCTGGACCGCATAGGCATCGACCAGCTTTCCCGGATTCAGGCAGATCCTCGCACCGGATATGCAGTCGGTCTCGATCGGCGCTAAGACCATTGTCATTTTACACAGCCCGGAGGTGGAAGCGGGCGGATCGGGCAGCGATCCTCCGCTGCACCCGCTGCTATTGCCAAGGGACGTTTTAGATTCGATCATAAAAGGTGATTACCATGCCGGACTACACAGGCAGAGAAATGATGGCCATTGCGGCAGCACGCCAGATAAATGACGGGGATATTGTGTTTTGCGGAACCGGGATTTCCATGCTGGCAGCGATGGCGGCCAAACACATCTGTGCCCCCAGCAGCGTGATCTTCTTCGAGACCGGTGCCGTCGATTCCCGGCTGGAGGAGGTGCCGCTGGCAGTGGCAGATTCGCGGGTGATGTATGGAACCGCCGTTAACGGGAGCCTGGCGGATTCTTTCGCTGTCATGCAGAATCCGTGGACCGGAAGGCGGGTGGTCGGCATTATGGGAGCGGCCCAGATCGATCCATACGGCAATCTGAATTCGACCGTCATCGGTGATTATTCCCGTCCCCGGGTGCGATTTTCGGGAAGCGGCGGGGCCTGCGATGTGGCTTCCTTTGTCGGGCGAACCATCATCTTCATGCAGCATGAGAAGCGCAAATTCGTACGGCAGGTCGATTACCTCACCAGCCCCGGCTGGCTCGGCGGTCCCGGGCAACGGGAAAAAAAAGGACTGTCCGCGGGGGGGCCGGCGGCCGTGATTACCAACCTGGCCTTGATGGGCTTTGACACCCAGACCCGGAAGATGTTTCTGCAAGGCTGTTTTCCGGGCGTCACACCCCGGCAAATCCTCGACAACATGTCGTTTGAAGTGGACATCTCCCGCTCCCGGGAAATTGCGCCCCCCTCGGAAGAAGAGCTGCGGATTCTGCGGGAAGTATGCGATCCCCAGCGGTTGATTCTGAACTGATTTGTATCCCTCCGCGAAGTTGGGGCCGAAACCGAGTCGCCCGCGGATTCGAGTCGCCAACGGCAGGTTCCGCTTTTACAACAGCGTGGCGCCTTCTGCCAGCCCGACCGGTGCCAGCCGGTCAATTTGGATAAGCGTATCGGAATCGAGAGCGAGATCTGCTGCCTTCGCGTTTTCGTCGATACGTTCCGGCCGACGCGTGCCCGGAATCGGCACGATCGCCTCCCCCTGGTGCAGCAACCAGGCCAGTGCCAACTGAGAGGGGGTGGCGCCGAGCTGTCTTGCCAGATCCAGCAGCGGGGCAAAACGGTCTAGATTGGCCGTCAGACCTTCTCCGGCGTATTTCGGGTTGTTCTGTCGAAAGTCGTCTTTTTCCAGCTGCGTCACGGTACCGGTGAGAAACCCACCGCCCAGAGGAGACCATGGGACCAGAGCGATTCCCAGTTCGTTGAGTGTCGGCAGCAAAGTTGTCTCGATCTCCCGGCGCCAGAGCGAGTATTCATACTGAACCGCTGCGACGGGGTGCACGCTGTGGGCGCGCCGCACCTGATCGGCAGTTACGTTGCTCAGGCCGAGATAGCGGACCTTGCCTGCGGCAACGCCCTCGGCCATGGCATCCACTGTATCTTCGATCGGGGTGGATGGATCGGGGTAGTGGGCATACCACAGATCGATAACATCGGTATGGAGTCGGCGCAAGCTGGCGTCCAGTGCCTTGCGGACATATGCCGGCTTGCCGTTGATGTGCAGCGAAAAGCCCCAGCCGGTCGGCACTTCGGTTGCCGGCTCGCTTTCGTCGAAAACAATTCCGAATTTTGTGCAGACAAAGGCATGCTCGCGCCGGTTTGCGATGGCCCGGCCGATCAACTCCTCGTTATGCCCGTTTCCGTAAGCATCGGCTGAATCGAGCATATTCATACCCGCATCCAGTGCGGACCGGATGGTTTCTACGGACTGATCATCGTCGGAAGGCCCGTAATAGCCTTCCAGCACCATCGCTCCGTACCCGATACAGCCGACCTGCGGTCCCGCTTTTCCTAGACGGCGTTTTGGAAGCATGAAATGGTTCTCCATTCAGGTCGCACTCAAAAAGGCCGGCCGCTTGCGCCGGATGTGTGAGGGCGGTTTTTCAGGTGCCGGTAATTTCAGCAGGACGCCGGCCGGGATGATAGAACTTTTGTAACACCACGACCGCCATCAGCGAAACGAACCCGGCAGCGTCCGTCCAGTAGGTCGGCCAGAAAAGACCGGCGGCGGCCACTAGAAAAAGCGCGGTTTCCACCCAGGTGGCCGACCGCAGAAAATAGCGCTCCAGGCAGGAGGCAAAGGCCACCAGTCCCAGGGTGGTTACCACCATGGTATAGCCGACCTGCCAGTGGAAAAGGCTATAGTTTTCACCGAGTCCCAGCAGGGGTCGATAGGCCATCACGATGGGAATGATATAGAGCCCCTTGGCCAGTTTCCAGGAAGTGAAAGCGGTCTGCATGGGATTGGCGCCTGCCACGCCGGCGCCGGCAAAACTGGCCAGACTGACCGGGGGAGTGACGTTGGCGTCCTGGGAATACCAGAAAACGATCATGTGGGTGACCATCAGCGGTACGCCCATGTCAAGAAGAGCCGGACCGGCCAGGGTGGCCAGAACGATATAACTGGCCGTGACCGGAAGGCCCATACCCAGTACCAGCGAAGCTGCTCCGATCAGCAGGATGGCCAGGGCTTTGATGCCGAAGCTCAGGTCCAGCACCAGGCTGGAAAACTTGAGCCCCATGCCGGTCAGGGTAACCATTCCCACGATGATACCGGCCGCTGCACAGGCGATCGATACCATGATGGCGTTTACGGCACCCTTTTCCAGGGCACCGGCGATCATTTTGCACTCTTGAACGGCGAACCGGCCCGCGCCTACTCGGCCGGGATCGGTGGCGGTCAGGCGGGAAGTGGAAGCCGCCCAGCGAACGGCATTGGCCAGCAGGCTGGCGGCCGCCGTGCTCATCACGGCAACGAACCCGGCCATCATCGGGGAGTAATTCATTACCAGCACGTAAATGAGAATGGCGACCGGGATGATGAAGTGCAGCCCTTCTCGGATCACCTTCAGCACCCGCGGCAAGCTTTCCCGGGGTTGTCCCTCCAGCCCGTGCTTCTTGGCTTCGTAGTGCACGAAGAACAAAACGGTGACATAGTACATGATGGCCGGTACCAACGCCACCTTGATGATGGTAAGGTAGCTGGTGTTGGTGAACTCGGCCATCAGAAAGGCCCCGGCGCCCATGATGGGTGGCATCAGCTGCCCGCCGGTGGAGGCGGCCGCCTCGATCGCCCCGGCCACATGGGGCCGGTAGCCGACCTTTTTCATCATCGGTATGGTGAAAGATCCGGTGGCCACAACGTTGCCCACGGCCGACCCGGATACCGATCCCATGAAACCGGAAGCCACCACGGCCGTTTTGGCAGGCCCTCCGGAAAACCGCCCGGTGAGGGCATAGGCAAGTTCGATAAAAAAATTTCCACCGCCGGTGAACTCCAAAAACGCCCCGAAAAGAACGAACACGTAAACGAAGGTGGCCGCCACGCCGATGGGCAGGCCGAAGATTCCTTCGGTGGTCAGCCACAGCGTGGTGGAAATTCGCTCGATGCTGTAGCCCTTGTGGATGATCAACTCGGGCATATAGGGGCCGAAGAAGGCATAAAGTATGGCTGCAATGCAGATGCCGGTCATGATCAGCCCGATGACCCGCCGACAGGCCTCCAACACCAACAAGGTGCCGATGATGCTCACCACCCGGTCGCTGGTCAGCCAGTCGCCCTGGCGCTCGAAAATAGCAAGCAGATTCTTGCAGATATAATAGGTGCAGTAAACCGACGCCGCTACCAGGCACCAGTCAAACAAGACCCAGCCGTTTAGCTGGTTCTTGCGGGCGCCGCGGAAGGGGGGTTTGAGCAGAAAGGTCAGGCAGAGAATCGTGCCCAGGTGAATGGAACGCTGGACCAGGGCGGTGAGGGCGGCGATCCCGGCGGTGTAGAGTTGATAGAGGCTCAAAGCGATAGCAAGGGCGGTCACCACCCAGGCTGCAAGCCGCATCAGCTCCGGATACCGAATAGTGGTTTCCGACACATCCGCTGATGTTTTCTTGATGGGTTCAACCGGTGATTCGGGATCGGTGGCTGCGGTCATCAGGGCTCCTTTCAGCGGGCGTCGCTGGATGGGATACGATGCTGCGCCAGAGTCGGTACAGAAGGCTTACCGGCCGGCCGGCAAAGCGAACGGCCGTGTGGGGCGCCATATCCGACAGGTTGGTGTGGATACCGCGCCAGATTACGGTATGGTCAACGCCGGGGCTGCCGATTCGCAGAATAAACTCGTCGGTCGGTTGATGCATCTCTTCGATCACCTCGTAAGGTCCGCGTTGAACCATCTTTCCAACACCCGGCATTTTCCCCATACCGGCCCCGAATTTCAGGTAGCGCTCTTCTTCGATGTAGATGCGTCCCTGGCCGTCCAGGCTGTGCTCCTCCCAGATGGGCGCGTTTTCCACCGAATGGTAGTAATGAATCGTGAAGCGCTCCCCGACCTGCAGGGGCAGCACCACCAGAGGGCGTCCCCCCGTTACCGGAGTGATCCGCAGTTCCAGGCCGCCGGGAAAACTCCCGACGATCAGCAATAACAACAGGACCAGGCCGGTGGCCGAAAGAACCAAGAATCGGTCCGGCCTGGTCACTTGTCTTCCCTAAGGCATCAGTTTGGCGGGCACTTCGATGTTTTTTTCCTTCAAATACTTGATGGTGCCCGGATGCAGCGGGATGGGGGAGTACTTTACGGCGTTTTCCGGTGTTGTGTAGGACGCCGACGGGTGAATCTTGAGCAGATAGTCCTGGTGCTCGTAGAGAGCCTTGACCAGGTTGTAGACCATGTCGGTGTCCAGGGACGCCTGGCAGATCATCACATTCCACACGCCGATGGTCGGTACGGGGTTGTCAACTCCCCGGTATACGCCGCCTGCAAGATCCACCGATGAATAGTTCGCCTCGTATGACAGGATCTTTTGGGTCTGCGCGGCAGTAAACTCGATGATGTGAATATCGTGGGTGGTGGCCAGATCCAGGATCGAGCTGGTGCCCGGACCCACCGACCAAACCCCCACCTCGATGGTGCCGTCTCGCAGGGCATTGGCTGTTTCTGTGAAGGACAAGCGACTGTCCTTGTAGGAGTCGAGAGGAATCCCCAGTGCCTTGAAGACCGCTTCGGCCATGAAATTGGTTCCGCTGCCCGGGCTGCCGCTGGAGATGTTCTTACCCTTGACCTGCTCGATGTTGGTGATGCCGCTTTTTTTCAGGGACACCACCTGCAGCAGGTTGGGATACATGATGGCCATGGAGTAGATGTCGTGTTTCTTGTCGAATTTACCTGCGCCTTTAAATCCGGCCTCGGCCACATCGCCCATTACCTCGCCGACGACGGTTTCTCCCTTGTGGGCCAATTTAACGTTCTCCACGCTGGCCCCGGTAACTTCGGCCACCGCCTTCACGTCCTTTACGTACTTGGACCAGATTTCGGCCACGCCGCCGCCGTACGGATAGTAAATGCCGCCGGTCCCGCCGGTGCCGATACTGATGAACGAGGTTTTTGCAGCCGCCGGCCCTGCTATGGCCAGGACCAGACAAAGAATGATGATCGAGAATGCTTTTTTCATATGCGAACCTCCTGAATGCATGTCTTCAGGCGCCAAGTGCTTTGATCCGTAAAGCCGGTGACGCTGTTCGGGATTCAAGCGGCCTGGGTTTGCCGACCGGGCACTTTGTCCTGAGAGAATGAGTGGGTCAGAGAACCGTTGAATCGATGAACTACTCGCTCACAGTGCCGATTTTCAGCATGATACCTTTGGGCTGTTTGGGCATTTGGCTGACAGGGTATACAAAATCCTGCGTTTCTCCAGGCTTCACCAGCCCTTTTTTGGTTGTGCGGGGAATCAGGCCGCCGACCGCCTTGCCGTTGTCCAGAAAAACGTTTACCCGAAAACGTTGATCGCTGCTGCTGACGTTTTTCACAGCCACCTTAATATGCAATGTGTCCATGCCTTCAAACTTCTTGAAAGAACAGGAAAGCTCCTGCAGCTGCGCTTCAGAAGCGATGTCCTTTTCCAGTTTGTCTTCCGATACGCAGGCAAACACATCGGGCGCATTCTTGGGAGTGTATCCCGTGCTGCAGCCGGTCAGGACAAGGCCGATGACCGCCAGGCATACCATCCACCAGCATGATACCCCTTTCTTTGAATTCATGTTTTCCCCTCCTCCTGTTGGGTTGTCCATACCAATGACTCCACAGCATTTCAAATGATCACACCGCCATTCGCTTGTCAACTCTTATCCTATCGGCCCTGTGTCAACCGGATTGCAGGAGCGCGGGCCGCGGGGCAGAGAACCGTTGATTACGGGCGTATCGGTTTTCAATTGTTGCTGCCCACCCGCTCTACTAGCCCCAGCACGGAGTCCTGGACCTTGTCTGTGAATCGCAGCCACAGAGCGGCTTTCAGCATTTCGATATCGATGATCTTGCCGGCCTTTGCCAGCACCGCCAGAGAGGCCAGCGCCCGATCCGCCGGTTTGACACCCATTTTCTTGAAGTCCAGCAGGTGAACCGCACCGCTGCAATCCGGGATCTGGGTATCGGTTGCTTTCAAAACGAGGCTTTGGGGGTGCAGCTCGGCGAAAAGCGATTTGCGGCGGTCCACGCCTTCACGGCTCAGGACGATGACCACATCGGGCTGGCCCAGACCGGTAAACGAGATTCGATCGCTGGACAGGATGACCTCACAGACGGAGGGGCCCCGCAAGACCGTTATGTTGTATTCGTTTTTCTGGGTGGCCTGCAACCCGGCGGTCATACCGGCCAGGCACAGGATCTCCCCAGCGGTGATGATCCGCTGGCCGGCGTTTCCCAGCAGAAGAATCTCGTGGCGACCGGTGCCTGGTGGTTGAAACTGCTGTTCGACGTGCGGCGGGTGAACCGTTTTTTGCCCTTTGGCAGTTTTCCTGTATACAGATCCGTATTCGGGTCGCCGGTTTTCTTCGACGACACCGTCGGCCGGCGGCATTGCTGCCATCGATTCTGCGATGATTTTCGGCGTTAACGGATTCTGGCGGGAGTAACGACCCGGGCAGATGCCCCAGATATCAACCAGTGAAAAGCCCTCAAACGCAATGGCCTCTGCGATGTCATCGGCCAAGCCGCTTTGATAACTGCTGCAGCGCTTCACGTAAGCGGCACCGGCCGATCGGGCCACCTGGCAGATGTCCAGCGGCTTCTCCAGTTGGTTGAGAAAGCCAGAGCCCACCCGGGCTTCCGACGGGGTTGTGACGGAAAACTGCCCTCCGGTCATGCCGAAGTTGAAATTGTTCAACACCAGCATCGTCAGGTTCAGATTGCGTCGACAGGCCGCCAGCAGGTGGGCTCCGCCGATCCCCTGGCCGCCGTCGCCCATGGTGACCACCACCTGAAGCCCGGGTCGGGCCAGCTTGATGCCGGCTGCGTACGTTAAGGCCCGTCCGTGCAACCCGTGCAGTGCGTGGGTGTGGAAAAAGGTGTCGAACAGTCCCGAGCAGCCGATGTCGCTGACGATGGCGACCTGGCTGCCCGCCAAGCCGAGTTTTTGAAATGCTTGGTCCAGTGCACCGGTGATCCGATCGTGGGAACAGCCCGGGCAGAACACCGGCGGGCGGTCTTTGTTGAGCAGGCTAGCGGCCATCGATTACTTCCTTTATCCTTATGGGGGTGATCAATTGACCGTCCATCTGTCCGTAAAATTCGACTTGCCGGTCTGCCAGTACTCGCTGGATTTCTTGAACGTACTGTCCGAGGTTCATCTCCACGACCACCACTCGCCGGTATCTCTCGGCTTTGTTGCGAATCATTTGGGCAGGAACCGGCCAGAGGGTCTTTAGAACCAGAAGGCCGACCGATCTTCCGGCCCGGCGGCACAGATCGGTGGCATCGGCGGCCGCACGGGCGGTTACCCCGTAGGAGATAACCAAGGTGTCCGATTCTGCGGCTTGTTCGTCGAAAAAGGTGAATTTCTCGACGGCCGCCTCCAACTTTTTTTTCAGCCGCCACTGGTTTTCCGATATCTGCTTCGCATCTGTGGTGATGTAGCCGTCCGCGCCGTGAGTGGAAGATGTCTGCCGGACGGGCACGCTGCCGCCGATGGGAAGAAAATAGGGAGTCCGCCGCTTTTCAGAAACCTGGAAAGGCTGGAAACTGGCGGAATCGAGAGGCGGCTTGCGATCGATAATATCGGGAACGTGAAGGGCGTCCAGATCGACACTTTCCCTTGTCATGGCGATCTCTTTGTTTGATGCCAGAAAAACAGGGCAGCGATAGGTTTCGGCCAGGTTGAAGGCATGGATCGTCAGGAGATAGCAATCGGCTGCATCTACCGGCGCCAGCACGATGACCGGCAGACCGCCGCTGTTGCCCCAGCGCAGAAACTGAATGTCGCCGTCGGCGCCACGGGTGGCTGATCCGGTGGATGGCCCCAGCCGCTGAACATCGACAATGACGATGGGAATCTCACTGCCCACGGCAAAAGAGATCTGTTCGCTATAGAGGCTGATGCCCGGTCCGGAGGTGGCCGTCATCGATTTCCAGCCTGCCATGGACGCTCCCAGGCAGTAACCCATGGAGGCAATTTCGTCCTCACCCTGGATGCAAACCCCGCCGGTTGCCGGCAGCAGCCGCAACATGGCATTGAAAATGGTCGTGGCCGGGGTGATCGGGTACCCGGCAAAGAAACGGCAACCGGCAGTCAGTGCCCCCATTGCAACAGCCTCGTTTCCCTCTAAAAAGCGCGGGGCCATTTTTTCTCCCTTTCTATTTTCTTCGAATTCGACAGGCAATGCCCTTGAGATTCGGCGTTCCAAACTCCCGGCCGAGGTTTTCGGTGGTCGTGAGCATGTTGTAATTGGCGGATTGCCAGTCGTACTGAGGGCTGAACTTATCTTCCGGGAACCACCATCCGTAAGAAGCACATATCACATCCGGCGGCAAATTGTCGGACAGGCGTGCAAACTGCGTAATTTTTCCGCTGCGCGTTTCGATGGCCACCGGTGTCCCATCGCGGATGCCGCTATCGGCAGCCGTTTCGGGATGGATCAGCACTATCGGTTCCACACTGCGCTCCCGCAACTTCGGCACCCATCGGTATGAGGAGTGCAGGTAATAGGGGTTCTTTGCACTGGTGAGCACCAGCGGATATTCGCAATTATCGTCCAATGAGCCCAGATAGCGCGGTACTGGCGCCACCTTCAATTCTTCCGCCCGGCTTAGCTTCAGCTCCACCTTGCCGGTGGGGGTCCGGAACCCGGAAGCAAGATACTTTCGAAACCGCTGGGGGCCTTGCAGGAAACCTCGTCGGGTGAATGTGTCAAAGTCGATGCCAGCCGGCCGCAGCAATTCATCCAGCATATCGCGGCTGTCGTCGTACCAATCATCCGGATCGGTGAGCGCTTTGCCCAGGTCGTTGAGAATCTGAAGATCGGACCGGCAACCGGCGGGGGGATCCACGACTTTTGGGCGGGCTAGCACCGTGCCGTGTCCCAGTCCGTAATGACCGATATCGTCGAACTCGAAGTGGGTGGCCGCCGGCAGCACGATGTCCGCCATCGATGCGGTGGGCGTCATGAAAATTTCCGAAATTGCGAAAAACGCCAGCCGGTTGAGAGCCGAAAAGGTCTGGCGGCTATCGGCCCAGGTCAGCAGCGGATTGGTACCCTGCATGTACGCACCGCTGACCGCGTAGGGGATGTGATCCAGAATGGCCCGTTTCAGCAGGGAGGGCGGAACCGTCATCAGGCCGCGCAGGGTTCCCTGCCGGGCGTGAATCATATCTTTCTTTTTTTCCGGAAGTCGGTCCGCCTGGACAAACTGACGCAGACCCTGTACCGGTGGATCGAGAGCCTGGATGTTTCCGCCGGGCACGTCCAGGTTGCCGCAGACCGCCATCAGGCAAACCAGGGCTCGGGCCGTGTGAAAGGCGTGCCGGTTTTGTTCCAGGGCATTGCCCCAGCCGATCGTTGCCGGGCGGGCGTTGGCATAGGCGCGGGCGGCTGCCCGGATATCCTGTGCCGGGATGCGGGTGATCTCCGACACAACTTCAGGCGCGTATTCGTCGATTTGCTCGGCCAGCGTTTCGAATCCATAGGTCCACTGCTTTACAAAATCGTGGTCATACAGGTTTTCGATGATCACGACGTGCAAAAATGCCAGCACCAGAGCAATATCGCTACCCGGCCTGAGAGGAAGCCAATGCGTTGCCCGCCGGGCGAGCTCGGTTTTGCGCGGATCGACGACGATCAGCTCGCTGCCCTGCTGGATGCGGTTCAGCAACCGGCTGCAGATCTGGCCCTCTTCGTTGGTATCGGTGCTGTTGCTGCCCCACAGCATCACCAGCTGGGACTGATGATCAAAGTCCGCGACCGGGTAAAATCCGCAGGTGTGAACCCCGCTGATCTCCCGGGGGGCATGGCAGACGTCCTGAACGGCGGCCACGTTGGGAGAACCGAACAGATTTGCCAGGCGGATCATGGCGAAATGCTCCAGCCCCTTGGGCATACCTTGGCAGAACGCCACCGCCCGTGCGCCTTCACGGGAGCGAATCCGCAGCAGATTGTCGGAGATGATGGAAATGGCCTGGGGCCAGGTGATCGGGTCCCATTTGCCCGCACCCCGCTCGCCGCGTCTGCGGAGGGGCTTTCTCAGGCGCAGGGGATGGTTCAGGCGGTCAGGCGACGCCACTGCTTTCGGGCAAAGGTAGCCGCGGTTGAGTCTCCCTTGGGGATCCCCCTTGATCTGGACGATCCGGTTGTCTTTCACGCCTGCAATCAAAGCGCAACCGCCGTGATCCATGCGGCCGCAGTGGGTTTTCACCCAACGGATACGCGCTGCCATGTTTCAGCCCCGGTTTTTCTTTTTGATAGTCATCCCCACCCGCCAGCAATCTGCAAGGGCCGGTCCCAGGGACCAGTATTTCTTGCTGCTCATGTCAAACAGCAGCGGCTTGACCCTGGATATGTCTACCACCGTTCGAGCAAGAACCGATTCGTCTGCATAGGTTTCGACGATTTCGCCGATGAACAGATCGTGCGTCTGCGTGTCGTAAATGTCGTGGAGGCGGCAGGCCATGTTGACCGGGCAGCTGGAGATCATCGGCGCGTTTTCCAGTTCACCGTAGAACAGTTCAAAAAGCCTGCTCTTGTCGACTTTCTTTCCAGTTACCAGGCCGGCATAATCGGTTTCGGCAACCAGGTTTTCCGACGGGATGTTGACGCTGAAGGCTTTGTTTTCTTTGATCCCGGCGTTGGTGTAATGAGCCTTGCCCATGCTCAGGGAAATCAGAAAGGGGCGGGCGTGGTTGACAATGCCGATGTGGGCGATGGTGATGATGTTGGGTCGACCGTTTACCACCGCCCCGACCAGAACCGCTGGCGTGGGATAGAGAACGTTGATCGGCTCGAGCTTCTTTTTCATGTGAGATCCTCACCTGACGGTTGTTGCCTGATGGCTACCTTTCATACTGGAAACCGGTTTGACGGTCAACGATCACTATCGGCTGGCGTTTGGAACGAAAGTGATTATTATATCGTCCGTGAGCATCGCGACGCACAGTCGGCGTGCAACGACGTTGTTATTCAAGGAGACACCTATGGAAACGATTACCGTCACCGGCGAATATGGTACCGCGGCCGGCGATGTGGTCCGACAGCTGGCCGAGACGATGGAATATGAACACATTGGAGATGAGTTGCAACGCGAGATCGCCGCGCAGTTGCACTTGTCTGAAAGCGAAGTCGAGGTGTTCCGCAAGGCCTCGCAGTCGCGGCTCATTCGGTTGATGGACCGCTATACTTGTTCGCTGGTTCAAAAGGTGGTCGACCGAGAACACGGCTGCCTCGATGACAGGGATTTTCACGACACTGCCACCGCGTTGGTGGAAAAACTGCATGCCGCCGGCAACGTGGTGATTCACGACTGGGGCGCCCAATGCATTCTGAAAGACCGGCCGAACACAACGCACGTTTTTTTGCAGCTCGACCGGAATGCGAAGATCGAGGCTGCCATGCAGCAGCTCCATGTCGATTTCCAGGCAGCCCGAGCAGCAGTCGATGAGCAGGAACGCAACGCCGAGCAGTATATCCGGCAATTTTTCAATGCCGACTGGAAAGACCCCCAGCTCTATGATCTGGTCATCGACAGGGGCCGGTCTTCCGTGGAAAAGACCGTCCAGGAGATTGCCGGGCACCTCCGGGGCCGCACCCCAGCATCCTGAGTCACCCCTATCATGCACGGTGTTCTACCATGCGCTGCTCGGTTTGCCCCGGGATAACACTTTTGCTCCTCTCCAATACACCGACACACCTTCGCATCACTTGCGCGATTGATACAGTTGCCGGTATTTCTTGAGGCTTATTGACAACCTGCGGTTTCGTATGCTGTTATATGCACACAGGCATACACGGCCTGCCACGTATGCATTCGCTAAAGTGGCGCCATGCGCAAAATGGGGAGCAACTCCGGTGATAGCAGGCAGTTGACTGCGCGCAGAAACAAGATTTGAGCAGACGCTTGCCGAATATCGCCACTCACGGGGTCCAAACCTGCCGGATCTGAAACGGGCCCCGCCAGACCAGAGAGGAGGAAAGGGGATGGGAACAGCTAGTAAAATCTTCGGTGGGTTGGTGTGTATATTGGCGTTGGGACTGTTTTTGCCGTCGCTGGTAGTAGCAGCCGGTATCTGCGAGCCGTGTACACAGGATGCCGACTGTGACAGCAACAACTGCGGCGTTAATGTCAGCGATCCGAATGACAAGAGGTGTATCCCTGCCGGTGCGCAATCGTATGAGTGCTCATCCGATGATTCAGGTTGTTTTGTTGACGTTGCAGACCTGTTCGGCGAGCAGGCGAATCGTTATCAGGTAACTCCATAACTGGTCGTCTTCCTCAACGCGGCACAGAAATTGACAAAAGGCAGGGATGCACGGTTCCCCTGCCTTTCCTTTTCTCCTGCCAAATATCCGGAAAACGCACCGGTGCGGCTGTATGGTTTTCCTCAACCGATCACGCCGACGATCTGCGAGGCCGGCACCAACCGGACCTCTTTCTGCAGCTCGGGCAGCATCTCCAGCAGCACCCGGTAGGTGGTCTTGTACGGGTGGGCGATTCCGACGGCAACCCCTTTTTTCCTGGCAATACGAATCAGCAAGCGGCACTGGTTGCGGATGAAATCCGGATCCTGCACGTGGTCGATAAAAACATCCCGTTCGGCAAAGGGGACCTGCAGCAATTTTGCAGATGACCGGCTGCGGGTCCGGGAAGTGGAGCGGCTGTCCACAAAATAGAGATTCTGCTGCTTGAGGATCGAAAAGATCTGGTTCATCTGGTCCGTTTTCGCGGTCAACCGCGATCCCATGTGGCTGTTAACCCCTTTGATTCCCGGCACAGACGCCAGATTGTCGCGCAGCTGCTCGATGAGCTCGTCCGGGGCCATAGAGGTCAGCAGCGCGCCGGGGCCGGGATTGATGCGGGGGTACTCGTTCGGTTCCATGGGCAGGTGAAGGATCAGCTCGCGCCCCTTTTCCTGCACCTCCCGGGAAATGGCGCGGGTGTATGGCGTGTGCGGAAGCACCGAAAAGGTAAACTCGGTGTCGAGTTCCAGGAATCGCCGGGCGATGCGCCGATCGTAGCCAAGATCATCGATGATGATGGCCACCCTGGGCTGGCGATCGACCACTGTCGGCGGGGACGGTGGGGACAACTCCGGTTCCGGCGCAGGCTCCTCTGGAAAAACCTCGTAAAGTGGCGTCGGTTCAGAAGGTTGCCGGGATAAGATGTCCGGTGCGGCGGTGGAAGGCTCTGGTACCGGTTGCCTGCGAAGCATGTACCGGTGGGTAAGTACACCGGCCGTGACGACCAGCAGGATCAGGGCGGTCAGGCCGATGCCGATTTTCATTGCGGAAATGGCAAGCGGGTTCCGTCTGCGGGATTTTCTCTTGTTCTTTTTCCGCCGTTTTGTCTTTCTGCGCGTCAATGGAGCATTTTATAAATTTTTTCGCAGAAAAAATTTATCCTTTTAAATTCTTGAACACGTCGAAGCTGACGAGAATTTCCAGCGCTCGCTGCACCTGGTAGTCGATTTTGAGCTTTTCGGCGGTCAGCGGCCCGTGCCGCAGTTCGAGTTCTTTCTGCCGCGAGGTTTTGGGCGTCTTCTTTTTTTCTGGCTGCTTGTCGTCGGTTTTGTCTTCCGGCATCGCCTCCAGATGGTTTTTGAGATCCTTTTCTTTCAGCCTGCCATCGTCACCTTCCTGCAGGTCTTCTTCGTCCAGAAATCGTTTTTTCACCACCACGTCGGGTTCAATTCCCTTGGCCTGAATGCTGCGGCCGTTGGGTGTGTAGTAGCGTGCGATGGTTAGCTTCAGACCGTATCCGTCGCGCAGGGTTTCGACCGTCTGCACCGAACCTTTGCCAAAAGAGGTGGTTCCCAGAACGAGGGCTCGGCGCTGATCCTGCAAAGCGCCCACCACTATTTCAGAGGCACTGGCACTGCCACCGTTGATGAGGGCGACGATGGGGTATTTACGCTCGATCTGATTCGGCTGGGCCTTGAACTGCTTGCTGTTTCTCTTCGAACGCCCCTTTATGGTAAGTATCAGGCCTTCATCCAAAAACAGGTCGGTCACCTTGATGGCCTGGTCCAGCAGGCCCCCGCCGTTGTCGCGCAGGTCGAGCACGAGGCCCTTGAGGGGTGTGTCGCCGGACTCGAGTGTTTTCAACTCCTTTTTCAGGTCATCCGTGGTGCCGCTGTTGAAATTCGTGATCCGGATGTATCCGTAACCGGGCTTGAGAACGCTGGCCCGAACGCTTTCAATGGGAATGACGTCACGGATCAACTTGAACTCGATCGGGTCGGCAGCCCCCTCGCGGACGATGGTAACGGTTACCTCGGTTCCTTTAGGCCCGCGCATCATGTTGACCGCTTCGCGAAGCTCGTTCACCGGTTTTCCATCCACCTTGATGATCTTGTCCATGGCCTCGATACCGGCCTTGTAAGCCGGCGTCCCCTCGATGGGAGAGATGACCGTTACGAACCCATCTCGCATGGTGATGTGGATACCGATTCCGGTGAATTCTCCCTTGGTGTCGATGCTCAAATCTTCAAATGCTTCTGGCGGCAGAAGCGAAGAGTGCGGATCGAGACCACGGACCATTCCCTGGATCGCTTTTTCTATGAGATCCTGGGAATCGACTTCGTCGACGTAGTTTTTCTGAACGAGCTCTATAACCTCCGAAAACAGCTTCAGCCCCTTGTAGGTCTCGTCGCTGTCTGCTGACAGCTGCCGGTTGAATCCGGCTCCTAAGGTCCAGAAGGCCACCGATACGGCTACAACCAGCCACAGCTTGACGGGGCTTTTTTTCAATTTTGACATGTATAGGGACTCCTTGTACGACCTGTAATAGTGTTAGCCGGCATCGATCCACTGCATCGGGTCCAGCGGTTTTCCGTGGTGGCGTATTTCGAAATGCAGTGCCGGTCCGATAAGCGATCCCGTGTCACCCGCCGTGGCGATATCTTCTCCGGTATTGACGTGGTCGCCTTTACGTTTGAACATCTGCTGAAGGTGAGCGTACACGGTGTAGTAATTGCCACCGTGATCGATGATCATCATGTTACCGTATCCCTTAAACCAGTCCGCGTAAAGAACGCGTCCGGTATAAACGGTCTGAATGGTCGATCCGGGCCGGGTTTTGATGTCGATGCCGCTGCGAAAAACCGTGACATCGAAACGGGTGTCCTGATACGGACCGAATAAGTTTATAATATTACCCTTTACGGGCATTTTAAGCAAGCCCTTGAGTTCTTCAAAAGAATGGATCGAAACGTTCTGCGGGAGTGCCTCGGCCTCCCGGGTCAGGGTATCGATGGTTTCCTGGAGGGTTTCGGCAACCTTTTGCAGCGAATCGAGAGCTTCCAGGTGGGCGGTCTTGGTGGTGCGGATTTTGCTCAACACCGCGACGCGTTCTCTTTTTCTGTCCGACAGCGTGCGAAGCTCTCCTTCGATATCGGTTTCAATCTTGCGCTGGTCTACTTTTTGTTCGTTCAGGTTGTCCAAGACCTGTTTGAGCCGGGAGCGATCCTCGGCCAGTTCTTTTCGGATGGCTTCATCGTGAGCGAGCAGCTTTTCCAGGTATGCTTTGCGCTGAAGCATTTCATAGATGGAATCAGATGAGGCCAGAAACTGAATGGTCCCCAGCTGGCTCATTTTGTAGAGGGCAACCAGGCGTCTGGCGGCGTATGCTTCGTTGACGTCGATTTCTTTCACCAGCTCTTTGTGAGCTTCGCGGTTGGCCTGGATCTTCTTCTCCAGGGCTTTGAGGCGCGAGCGGTGCGATGTGATGCGCCGGTTGGCTTTGTTGATTCTAACGTCGATACGGTTCAGATTGGTGAGGATATCGACCTCTTGATCCGTGGCCTGGCGCACCTGCTCGCGGGTTTGTTCGATTTCCTCGTCGAGTTTTTCGGCTTCCTGCCGGTAGCGCTCAAGGCGGCTGTCCGTTTCTGCCACCGACTTGCTGCCGGCTTTTTCCGGTGCCCCGCCGACGATGTGAACGTAGCTATCGCGATGCTGGATATACCCTTCGCCGTCTGCGTGAAGAACGTGCAACCATCCGTTTTCACGCTTTATAATTTGCACCTCTTCCCCCTTTTTCAGGGTTGTGATCGGCGGTAAGTGGGTGCCGGGTTCCGGCCGCAGGTTGAGCCGGTCGACGAGTATGATGCCCGTCTCCTGGTCCTGAGCCCATGAAACGGCCAGGGTGAGTGCAGCCAATATCACTGCCAACGGCAACCGCAATCGCCGCCTGCGCGACTGCGATCCGGGGCGGGCAAATCGGCCAATCCATTTTATGCTGCGCTTATGATCGGGCATCGGTTGCCTTCTTCCCGTATCCGGCGGTTGCACTTCGCGATGGGGTTGCCAGGGTTTTGCGACACCACGGTGGTTGTTTGCGGTCAGCGGACGCAAGCGACCAAGGCTCGCAACCGTCATGCAGACAATTTAAAGCAGGCAATAATACCGCCGGGTCAAGCACATCCCCGATGGGGTGCATAGCGTTGGTGATGCGCACCTGTAAACCTTTCCTCCTGCAGGCCTTGTCGTCATTTCATGCTATTGCGGTGCGATCCTATTTGAAGAACTGCTTGAGAGAGACAAAACAGCCCAGCCAGCCTACGATCATGCCGCTTACCAGAATGCCTGCCAGCAGCGGCAACGGCAGAAATCGAACCTGCAGCATTTGCGCACCGGAGACCGGTTGCACGCTCGAAGAGATGAACAAAAACGCGATAAACAATGCAACCAGGCCGATGGCACCACCCAGAGCACCCTGAATGATCCCCTCGATGTAGAAAGGCGCCTTGATGAACTGGTCTTCTGCACCCACCAGTCGCATGATTTCTATTTCGTCCCTTCGGGAGTAAAGGACCAGCCGAATCGTGTTGGCGACGAAAAACACTGCCGCCATGAAAAATAGCGTGCCCAGGGCGTAGCCGGCCAGCGTGAAGAGGTTGATGACGTTGGTGAATCTTCCGATCCACCGTCGGCCGTACTCGACCTCGTCAACGTTCGGCAGGTTTTCGATTTGAAGAGCGATTTTTTCCAGACGATCCCATCCCTGGGTGGCGGAGGTCATACGGATTTCAAATGCATCCGGAAGCGGATTCTCCTTCAAGTTTTCCAACAGCGATGATTGCCGCTTCATCTGGTTTTTCATCAAATTCAGGGCTTCTTCTTTGGGGATGTAGTTTACCTGCTCTATTCCGTACATGCCGGCCAGCTGCTGCTGCAGGGCCGGAATTTCCGATGCCGGCGTGCTGGATTTCAGGTACACCATGATCCGCACGCCTTTTTTCCAGGCCGACATCAGATCGCTGGTATTGATGAAAAAAAGAACAAATGCACTGACGATCAAAATGGACAGGGCAATGGTAACGATGGTGACCAGGTTCAAAAACCGGTTCTGGCGAATATCGTCAATGGCGCGTTTCAGGTATAAAGACATCCGGTTTCCGTCCGATGCTGTTTTGTTAAGCCCCTTTCCGGCAGGCGTTGTCTGAAGGAAAACAGAGCCATGTCATCTGCCGGGTGCAACCGGTAGCATCAACCATCGGCTTATTGCAGGCCGCGGCCATCGGCCTCGTTTTAAATGGCCGGAGTTTCCACCAGGCGCCCGCCGTTAAGGTGAACGACGCGGCCGCCGCTTCTTTGGATCAGCTGCCGGTCGTGGGTGGCGATCACCACGGTGGCGCCACGGGTATGAAAGCTTTTCAGCAGGCCGAACACAAATCCCGCAGCATCGGCGTCAAGGCTGCCGGTGGGTTCGTCCGCCAGAATGATTTTGGGGTCACCGACGACTGCCCGGGCGATGGCCACCCGTTGCTGCTCGCCCCCGGAAAGGCTCGGAGGCAGGGCATGCAGCCGCTGCTCCATTCCAACGGTTCGCAGCACGCTTTTGACCTTCTTCTGGATGAAGCGCCGGTTCTGTCCGGCCGCTTCCAGAACCAGTGCTACGTTATCATACACGGTTTTAGTGGAAATCAGCTTGTAGTCCTGAAAGACAATGCCGAATATTCTGCGCAAGAAGGGAACGTTTTTGCGGGGAATTCGGGACAGATTCATCCCGTCCACCAGGATCTGACCGTCGGAGGCGGGTTCGGCAAAATAGAGCAGCTTCAATAGGGTGGTTTTTCCGGCGCCGCTCGGACCGCTGATAAACAGAAACTCGTTTTTGTAGATGTCGAGGGTAACGTCCACCAGCGCGTTCTTAGTGCCATAATTCCGGTAAACATGAAACAGTCGAATGATGGCGTTTTTGGCTTCACTTTCCGTCATTCCAGAATTTCCAGCCCGATGGCTTTTTCCAGAAATGCCTTCGCGATTTTGAAATCGTAGAGCGCATTGAAAAAATTCGTCTGCGTCCGAAACAACAGGTTCTGGGCGATCAGTATGTCGGTCGAAGTGGCGGCCTGCTCCTTGTAGCGTTCTTCGGTGATGCGCATGTTTTCCTTGGCCTGTTCGATGGCCGTCTCGATGGTGACGATGTTTCGCTCCGACTCCCGAGCCTTGAGATAGGATCGTTCCACTTCAAGCCGGATTTGAAACAGGGCCTGATCCCGGCTGATTTTGGCCTGAGACAGACGGCTGCGCTTTTCCCTTTCCCCAAAGGAGCTGCGGCCCCACTGCCAGAAATCCCAGGTGGCAACGCCGGTGATCGACCAGCCGTCCGGATCGAGCAGGTCCTCTTCGGCTTCCAGGTTCCACTTGGTGCTGCGCTTGAAATAATTGCCCTCCAGCGAAATGGTGGGGTAAAACTCTTTGCGGGCTACCCCCAGCTCTTTTTCGGCAATCTGGATCTGCAGATCGGCCACCGAGATTTCGAGCCGGCTCTTTTCCGCTTCCGCCAGATAATAATCGAGTTCGTTCGGCAGGGGGGCGAAGATTTGAATGTCGGCCAAATTGACCGGTGCATTGACCGGCCGTTGCAGGACGATGTTGAACTGGGACTCGGCCAGATCGAGGTTGTTCTGGGCTACGATCTGCTCCTGCTTGGAGTTGGCCAGCTCCACCTGAGTTTGCAGCAGATCGTTGAGGGGCGTCATCCCCACCTCATAAAAGTTGCGCGCCACCTCTACCTGGGATTCGAGCACCTTGACCGAATTGGCGGCCACTTCTCTGAGCTTTTCGGTTTTCAGCACCTGGAAATAGGCTTGCTTGGCCAGAAAGATCACCTCCAGACGGTTGAGCTTTCGATTTAGCTGCGCCACGTCCAGCCCGAGGTCTGCGATCTGGTATTGATTGAGCAGGGCGAATCCCGTAAAGATCGGCTGGGAAAAGCCGGCGGTCATGTTGTATTCGCTCCGAAGTTGAGAAAGGCCGCTGACGGCACCGCCGAGCTGGGCTCCCTGATCAACACGGATGGCCTGATAGGTGGCATTGAGGGTTGGAAAGAAAAAGGTGCGCTGGGCTTTTTTCCTGGCTTCGGCGGCCTCAATCTCTTTGTTTGATTTTTGCAGTTCGAGATTGGCAGTCAGCGCAGTGTCGACCGCTTCCAGCAGGGTCATGGTTTGCCCTGACGCCTGGGCCCGGGCGGCTGGCAGGTGCCACTGCCCGCATACCAACAAAACAGCCAGCCCTGCCAGGCGGACGGAAAGAAAAAAATTTCTGCTACTCGGCACTCGGTGCATGGCGATCTCCGGGGTTTCGGATTGACCTGTTATGTGTTAGTTGATATGGAAACGCTGAGTTCAAGGAGTGCCGTATCCGGTTTTCCTTGCTCAAAGCCTCCACTGAATCCCATGAACCGGCTTCTTCCATTTTGGTGGAGGCTTTTTATATCCAATCGGCCGTTCAAAATCAACCGTTACTTCCAGAATTGCCGGTTTGAAGGGGTAACTGCCGGGCTGCCGATCTCGGCCGTATGACAGGATCGTTTCGGTCCGGGAGCTCGTTCGACACAGATGGAGGCGTTTCAGATGAAGCAGGAATTGATTGAAATGCTGTGCAGAAAATCTTTCCAGTACAGCGAAGAGCCCGTATTCAAGCTTGTTTCCGGGAATATGAGCCGGTTTTATGTCAATTGCAAACCGACGACTCTGAGTGCAAGAGGGATGGTTCTTGTCGGCAACCTGGTCTTCGATGCCGTTTGTAATGAAAAGATTGAGGCGGTAGGGGGTCTTACTTTCGGTGCCGACCCGATTGCCGTGGCCGCTGCGTTTGCCTCAGCACTCAAAGGGGCTCCCGTCGATGCCTTTTCGATTCGCAAGAGGCAAAAAGATCACGGCATTGTCAAGTGGGTAGAAGGGGACATCCAGCCCGGGCAACGGGTGGCCATCATCGATGATGTGGCCACCACCGGCGGATCGACGATAAAGGCCATTGAAAGGGCCCGGCTGGAAGGATTGGAAGTCGTTAAAGCGGTGATTCTGGTCGATCGGCAGGAAGGCGGTCTGGAGAACATCCGCCAGCACGTGGCCGCCGTATCCGCGATTGTCACCCGCGACGACTTGTTGCAGCGGTACAAAGAAATGAAATAGGGTCCTGAAACCGGGGCCTTGCTGGACGGATTTGATACAGCTGCGGCAATGAAGGGGTACCGGGCTGCCGGAGCGCAACGCGTGTTGCCCCGGGTGGTCAGCCGGTTCGGGTATGCGTCTATGAAGACCGGGGAAAGGCCGCAGGCTTATCAGGCCGGTATGTAAGTGGCGCATGCATTGTCGGACTCCCAGGCTGAAACGCGGCTGACCTTTACGGCCGGCTTCCGGAGTGCGGCCTGAAGCTCGGTGGCGACAAATTGAGCAATATTTTCCGAGGAGGGCGGGGTTCCATCGTTAAACGGCGGGGTTTCGTTCAGGAACCGGTGATCCAATCGTTTCATAATGCGGGCTACGTGCTGTTTGATCTCGCCGAAATCGATCAAGATTCCCGCCGAATCGAGCTTCTCGCCGATCAAGCAGACTTCGATCTTCCAATTGTGTCCGTGAAGGTTTTCGCATTTTTCCGCCACCATTTTTAACTGATGGGCAGCGGCGAAGTGCGTAACGACTTTCAGCTCAAACATATCCCTGTGACCTCGACATCGCGCGCGGATCGAATTGTCCGAAATTTTAAAATAACGTGCTGCGCTCGAAAGGTCCTGGCGGCCGGTCTCAGATGGCTTCCAGGTTTTCTCCTTTGAGGATGTTTTTGATTTTTGTCGACAGCTTTCGGGTTTCCAGCTTGGCGAATTCCCGCAGCAGCTGCTCCTGTTTTTTGTTCAAGTGGGTAGGGGTCCGAATGTCCCACTGGATGATCTGATCGCCGCGGTTTCCGTGTCGCAGTGACGGTATGCCCTCTCCGCGCAGCCGGATCATGTCGCCGGGCTGAATGCCCTTCTTGATTTCAACCGACCTTTCGCCGGTCAGGGTGGGCACTTTTATTTTGCCCCCCAGCGCTGCCTGCACAAAGCTGACGGGGATTCGGCAGATGACATCGGTGTTGTTGCGTTCAAAAAAATCATGCGGTTCCACGTGAATAAATACATACAAATCTCCGCTGGGGCCACCGTAGAGACCGGCTTCCCCTTCAGCGGTTAACCGCAGCCGCGAGCCGCTGTCCACACCGGCCGGAATCTTGACGGAGACCTTTTTGTTGACCGCTACTCGACCCACAGCGTTGCACCGGTTGCAGGGATGGACGATCATCTGCCCGCTGCCGTTGCATGCATGGCAAGTCGTTCTGACGGTGAAAAATCCCTGGGTGCGCGACAGTTGCCCTGTTCCCCTGCACTGGCTGCAGGTTTCCGGTTGGGTGTCGGGTGCGCACCCACTTCCACCGCATTCCGGGCAGACATCGGACTTGGTTACTTCGATGGCCGTTTCCGTACCAAAAGCGGCCTCCATGAAACTGAGGGTCATGTCGTAGCGCAGATCCGAACCCCGTCGGGTCCGGCTCCCGGATTGGCGGCTGCGGCCGAATCCGAAAAAATCCTCGAAGATGTCGCCGAAACTGGCAAAAATGTCCTCAAATCCGCCAAACCCGGAAAAACCGCTACCCTCGAGACCCTGGTGGCCGAACTGGTTGTAGATGTTTCGTTTGTTCGGATCCCGCAGAACCTCATACGCCTCTGCAGCTTCCTTGAACTTTTCTTCGGCCTCTTTGTCGCCTGGGTTGCGATCCGGATGGTACTGGAGGGCTTGTTTGCGATAAGCAGTTTTGATTTCAGCGTCATCGGCGTTGCGACCAACTCCGAGCACTTCGTAATAATCCCGTTTGTACGTCATACGATTTCCTGCCGATTCGTCTGCAAACCGAAGATCAAGATGATGTCAATCCGTCAACCGGAAAAATTACCGGCGGGCTGCGGTCCGGTTGAGCTGAAATAAAGGTTAATGCAAGAAGGTCGATTGTCAATCGGTCAAGGCGTTTTGGCCGCCTCATTCGGATTCTCCGTTTTACCGGAAACCGGGTGCAGACCGAGTGCTTCTTCATAGACAGTGTAAGGTTTTCGGGGGAGTTTTGGTGATGGCTGGGGGGCAACGGCTGCCCGGCGCCGCGTGGCACAGCCCAAAAAGACCAGAGTGCCCAAGACCATGAACCCGGCTCCCAGCGGGAAGGCCGTTCGGAGCTCAAACAGCTCCATCATCATTCCGGCAGCCATCGATCCGGACAACATACCCATACTGTGTGCCATGGTCAGCAATGCCATCACTGATCCCATCGCCTGGTTTTTCTCGCCTGCAACCACGGCGGTGGCCATCAAGGCCGGCATGCAGATCCCTCCGCCAATGCCGAAAAGGGCGCTGGCCAGAATCATGTCACGCAAACCGCTTGCATCGGTATACGACCAGACGGCGTAGCTGACCAGCAGGCCACCGGCGATGACCAGCATCTTTTTGTCCATCCGGTCTGCCACCCAACCCATTGGAATGTGAAGAATGCCGCTGATCAATATGCCGAGCATCACCAGAAATCCGATGGCCGCACTCGACAGAGACAGCTCGGCATCTGCCAGAACGGGCAGAAATCCCCAGATAACACCAATACAGAGGGTGTAGGCGAACCGGAAGAAAAACAACCCGGTGACCTCCCGGTCCATCACGAGCTGTTTCCACCGGACCGGCGGCCTGCCCCTTCGGATTACGTGTTCATCGGCCACCGGCGGCAGCAGCGCCAGGCTCAGCAGGAAACCGAAGAATGACAGCCCGCCCATACTCAGAAAGGCGGTGTCCAGGCCGAATCGGTCATTGATGGCGCCACCGAGAACCGGCCCCAGACTGAGCCCGATAAACACGGACATGTTGAACAGGCCCATGGTGATTCCCTCTTTGCCGTTCGGCGTGATGTCGCCCACGTAGGCCTGAATGACCGGCAGCAGCATCGCAGAGGCAATCCCCTGCACGAACCGGACCGCAATGAGGTAGGTTACGTCATCTGAGAATAGAAAGGCGATGGAAACCAGCGTGTAGGCTAGCAAGCCGGGGACGATCAACGGCTTGCGGCCTTTTCTGTCCGACAGTCTTCCGAAATAGGGCAGGAAAAAAACCCGGGAGATCGAAAAGGCGCCGAAGATCAGGCCGATGGTCAGACCACCGGCTCCCAAAGCATGGGCGTAGACAGGCAGCAAGGGTACCACGATCCCCACGCCGGTGATGGTGGCGAATATGGAGAAAAACAAAGTAATGAAAATCAGTTTGTCCGATTTCTGCATGGGAAATATCCGACCGATCTACAACGACAGCAGGCCATTTCCTCCTCGGGTGCTATGGGTCATGGCTTCCCACAGCTGCCGGATTCGCGAAATCATGTCCGGCTTATGTCCGGGGAGATGTTTGGCCAGGCCCGGCGGCAGTGCATAGTAAGATTCCCAGATTTGCTTATAGCGACTGATCTCTTGCTTCCAGCGCGTGCCGTCCCAACCCAGGTATGGACGGCACAGCTTCTGGATGCGCTTTATATGGGGCATGCCGCCCCTAAGAGACTGCATCCCGATACGCACGCGGCGCAGCAGCAGGTCATCGAGGTGTCTGACCTGTTCGTGGCGGGCCGCAAAGGGCAGCTCTGCCCAGAGTGTTCGGGTGCCGGGAATCGGCATCAGGCTCTCCGGTCGGGCTTCGCCAACCAGCTCCAGAGCCCGGGACCCGTAGCGCCCGCAAAGAATGCGCCAGGGTTTCTCCGGCAGGCCGACATCGGTTGACGGGATATCGGGAATCGGAAAAAGCACGGGGTCGTTATCACCGGGCAGGGGATTTTCCGGAAAGTACGGTTTCATCTTTTTGAGCACATCCCGGGCCATTTTACGAAATATCGTCAACTTGCCGCCGGTTACCGTTACCAGACCTTTTTGCTCCCAGAGGATATGCTGTCGAGATTCTGCAGAAGGTGACACGCCGCCTTTGCTGAGAACGGGACGGATTCCTGCCCAGGCCGAACGACAGTTTTGCAGGGAAAAATCGAGTGCCGGCAGCAGTTTTGCCAGGGCTTTGACCAGATAGATGACCTCTTCTTCCGTGGCATGCGGTTCGACGGCCAGGTCCTGTTGGTGGTCCAGATCGGTAGTGCCCACCAGCACGACACTCTCCCAGGGAATGATGAACAGCGCCCGGCCATCGTCGGGATGCAGGAAACTGACCGCGCGGTTAAATGGCAGTGACCGGGGCGAGTAGACCAGGTGGCTGCCCCGTAAAGGTCGAAGATGACGTTGCGGGTCCGGTGACGGCTGGAAGCGTTCTGCCCAGATGCCGGTCGCGTTGACAACCAGCCGGCAGTTCAAATCCCGCCGGTATCCGGTTTCCGAATCCGCCGTCCGGATACCGATCACGCTACCGTCGGCGCTGTGCAAAAGCTTGTCGGCAACCGTGTAATTCAATGCCACGCCCCCGCTGCTGATTCCTTCCTGGATCAGCCGCAGAACCAGCCGGGCATCGTCCACCTGGGCATCGTGGAAAAGAAATCCCCCTTCCAGAAGCTTCTGATCGAGGTGAGGGGCCAGATGAAAAAACTCCTCGGCGGGATAGAATCGGTGCTGACGTTTTGCGGCAATCAGATCGTACAGGGAAAGCCCGGCCTCCAGTATCCATTTGCCGGGGCCCCTGTCTTTGTAGACCGGCACCAGGAACTCCAGGGGTTCCACCAGACCCGGGGCCTCCCGTAACAATCGCTCCCGTTCCTGAACGGCTTCGCGGGTGAGCAGAAGTTGACCTTCGCGCAGGTAGCGCAGTCCACCATGGATCAGCTTTGACGATCGGCTCGAGGTTCCCCATGCGAAATCCCGCTGTTCGATCAGCAGCACCTGCAATTTCATCCGTGCCGCCTCTCGAAACACGCCGGCACCGGTGACCCCTCCCCCGATAATAATCAGGTCCCAGGATGTCGATAATTGCGCAAGCTGCATGGTACAATCGTGTTTACCGCCCGGTAAGCTGGTTCGGGCCGGCAGGTTATTCGATCAGCTTTTCTGGATTCATCAGCCCTTCCGGGTCGATGTGCCGGTACACCTGTTTCAGCAGGCCGATGCCCAGAGAGCCTTTTTCTTTTTCAAGATAGCCGCGATGATCTGTACCGACGCCGTGCTGGTGGCTGATGGTTCCCCCGCCAGCGGTAATCGTTCGACAGGCGGCGGCTTTGATCGCCCGCCAGCGGGCCAGGATTTCTTCTGCAGCGTCTGCCAGCCGGAAGACGACGGTGGTGTAGAGACTGGAACCGGTCGGATAAACATGGGAAAGATGCGAGAAGGCGTGAACATTCTCCTTCCATGCGGCCAGGCTGTCGCCAACAGCTGTTTCAATTGCTGTAAGGGTCGCGGTGACGCCGTCCCAGTTTACGGCGGTTTCGAATGTGTCAACGGCATATCCGCAGTTCCAGAGGGTATTGCGCAGGTAGGGCGTTCGGAATCGGTTTTTCTTCCATTGCTTTCCCAGCAATTTTCCCAATGCGATGCCGTTGTTGCGGCGGATGACGGCGAGTGATTCGCAACGTGCAGTTCGAACCTGGCGCCGTGTGCCCGTGAAACCGATCAGGCATATGCAAGCATGGTCGCGCGGCAGTCCCCTCCAGCGCAGATAGCGCTCCAACCAGTCGACCTTACCCTTGTTGCCGGCAAGCGACAGCAGCGTGCGGGTTTCTGCCGGATTGCTCAGCCGCATCATCGAGAAGGATATTCCTGCTCTGGCGATGGTGCGAACAGCCGATATCCCGCTTTGCCACGTAGGGAAAAAGAACGTGTAAACATCATCTTTTTCCGGAATGCGGCTTAAGCGGACGGTCACCCGAGTCAAAACCCCCATACGGCCTTCCGAGCCCAACACCAGCTGCCGGAGGTCCGGGCCGGCAGCCGATGCCGGGAAGTTCGGCAACACCAGCCGGCCAATGGGAGAAATGAGCTCTCCGCCGGCATACAGGTCCTCGATCCGCCCGTAATACGATGACTGCTGACCGCAGGAACGGGTTGCCACCCAGCCGCCGAGTGAGGAGTATTCGAAAGACTGAGGAAAGTGGCCGAGCGTAAAGCCTTTCGGCTGGAGGGTGCCTTCGAGTTGCAGACCTGAAATTCCGGCACCGAAGGTGGCCAGCTGGTCGGTTGCGTTCAGGGCCATCATTTGATTCATCCGTTTCATAGAAAGACTGAGAACCGGCAGGTCTTTTGCAGGGATCTGCAGGTGACCGACAACGCTGGTTCCGCCGCCATGCGGAATGACGATGACATGCTGCGCACGGCAAAACTGAAACAAGTCCTCGACCTGCTCGCTGTTTTCCGGAAAAGCGACACCGTCTGGGAAGCGCTCCAGCGAGCCGGCGCGCAGTCCAACCCAGTCCGGCAGGCTTTGTCCGTGTGAATGAATCAGGCGAGTGGGAGCATCGGTTTGAATGCAGGGATGCGGGGGAATCCGGCAGGCAGGGATGCGATGCAGCAGCGATTCGAATGTACAGTCGGTCTGTGGGCGGCCCTCACCGAGCGAGCGGCGCAGCAGTCGGGCTCCCTCTTCCGGCAGGGCAACATGTATTGATTCGTCTCCCCACCCGTTCCAACGGCGCATCGAAGTACTCCAGGGGCAACGGTGACCCCACGTTATCTCCATCACAGGGTTTGTTGACCGTCAGGCAAACGGCCGCCGGCCAGTCGAACGGCCATTTTGCCAATGTAACACGACCTCCCGCGAATTGGAAGAACAATGAAAAGCCTGCCAGCCGATCCATCGACAGCCGCAACCTAAGCCTTGTGCAACGATTCAATTTACACTATATAAGCCGTTGATGCTTGCCAGCGGTAGCCTGGTCAAATTCCGCTGCAGAAGAAAAAGACCGGATTCCGATGAAGATGATCCCGTTGGACGGTTTGCTGGCATTGAAGGACATGGGGGGGCGGCGCCGGGGTGCAGACAGGCGCAGGGTGACGCCCGCAGGTCGTATCCCCGAAAGAAGAATCCGGGAAGACCGGAGAAGCGGTTTTGACCGCAGGGGCATTCTCGATTGTACCCTTCGCGGACGATTTGACCGTCGCAAAGCATTTCGGACACTTTCGATCTGACCCGTTGTTGCAGGGGATGCCGAAATCTCCAACCGGGTGCCTGGAATTCGATAATCGATTGAGTATGGAAAGACGCAATGAGAACAGAAAATCCTCATAGTCTGGTATGTCAGGTGCTGGTTGCCATGTTTCTGGTCGTCGGGTGTGCGTCCATCACAGACAAAGTAAAGATGGGCAAGTTTGCTGACACATCCAGGAGTTATGGGGAGGCGCTTCTCTGGGGCCATTTCGAGGCCGCCAATCTCTATCGTCAACCGGCGCTCGCCGAGAAAGAAAAGCCGAACTTTGAGAAATTGAAAAACATCAAAGTGGCCCAGTACGACATCAAGGATATGAAGGTGTCCGACGATGGTTTGCGTATCGACCAGGAAGCCGAAATCACTTATTTTCACCGGGACAAGATGATTTTGAAGACACTGCGCGATGCGCAGACATGGGTATTCGACTCCGGGGACCGGCAGTGGTATCTGACAACCCGTATACCGGAGTTTCCATGAATCGATTCGACATGAACCGGAAAGATCTTCGCAGCTGCGGTCCTGCTGAATGCGCCGCGGCTGCCTTTTGGTCGGGGGTGCGGGTCAACTACTGCAGCGCGATGTCGATATAAACCGCCGCATTCACTCCGATCATTCGCTTCTGTCGAGCTGTTGTTGGGTCAATCCCATTTTCCCAGCGGCCTTTTCGGCCGCACCCTGCGCCCGATCAATCGTTTGCTTTGCCTGACTCGGGGTCATGCTACCGGTCGGTCCTGCTCCCATATTCTTCATCACCAGCACACCGACGATCAGCAGTGTGATGACGACCACGATCATTAATGCTCCCCGCATAAGGTTTCCCCGCTGTTTATGAAGTTGTTGGATAATAAAGCCGTTCTGCTGATTCCCATTATATCAAGTACGCGGTGGAAGGGTCAAATCCTGCACAGCGCAAATTGACGGATGCGCTTCGGTATCCGGGCGAGCGGGGCTGGCTGCAAACAGGGCTTTGGACAAGCAAGGGGTTGTCGGTCGGCAGCGGTCGACCGGTCGTTTCTGGTTGAACAAGAGACAGCAAGCTGGAGATATTGTTGAAAAAATTGAATTCTGCGGTTATAATAATGTTGTCGTAGACCAGCGACTGCCCGGCACTTGCCGGCCCAAGCTTCATGTGTCGGATTCATTCAGTGATTACCGAGGCCTGCCGTGACGGTTATCAGCGAGCGTAGAAAAAACAGACGAGCCGAGCACAAATCCAGCATTGCACTGGAAAGCCTCGATCCCGGCACATCCATGGTGGCGACCATGTTCAATTACAGCAGGGGCGGCTTCTACTTCGAATCGGACACTTTCATTTCTCCTGGCAAGGAAATCTTCATCGGCATTTCAGGATCTCCCTACGCCTCTGAATCCAACACCTATGAGTGTCACCGGGTACAGGTAAAGTGGCTTAAAGAGCTGTACAATTCTCCTTATCGGTATGGTTACGGTGTAGAGCATCGCGATTCGGTGGAATGCTCGGCAACGGACATCATCGTGACCGAGCAAGATGAAGATAACCACCTGCAGAAAGTAAAGGAATCGGAAATGGAACTGCGAAAACACCCACGAAGGTCTTTCTCCAAGCCGGTCTACTTTTCTGCCCACAATCGGTATTACCAGGGATTGATCAGAGACATCAGCCGGGGAGGGCTGTTCATTCAAACTTCTGATTCAATCTCGCTGGGCCGCGAAATTCACCTCGTGATTCCGCACACGAAATTTGACAAGAATGTCATGATCAGGGGCAAGGTTGTCCGATTGACTCCCAAAGGGGTCGGCGTCAAGTTCACCGGACTGGTCAAACAAAAAAGACGTCCCAAAAGCTAGGGATTGGCGCTCCGGCAGAGGGGCCGTATGCCAAGAGACCGGCAGAAGCAGGTCGGTCGGTTGTCTGGACGGGCAGTAGACGGTCTGGGAGGGTTTATGGGGATATCAGGTGCCCGGAACGGGCACATCAGAATTCACTGTCTTTAAAATCAAGGATTTGGGGCAGATCCTCCGCCTCCTCATCTTCGTATTCCGCGATCAATTCGGCACTTAACAACTCTCCGCCCCGGTAATCGGGGTAAGACGGCCGCGCAGCAATCAGGCGGATATGTCCCAGTCTTCTCTCTGTGAATGACAGGATCTCCTCCATCCGGCTTTCCGTTTTGTCATACAGGGTAAGCAGCACGGTTCCCACTTTTTTCACCAGGGCCGGGTCAACGTTCTCGCCGTCGAATTGTTCGACAATCGCCACAAACGATTTCAGCGGTTTCAAAGCCATGCGCAGCTCGTCTCCGAGCCAGGTGGTGTAGGTTTCGGCTTTTTTCGGCATACATTCCTCCCTGGAAAATGTTCGCTATCCCGGGCAGATGATCGTTGCGGGATGTCTCCCCGTGCTTGTGAGCCCATCGGACTGAAATCGCGATAAGGGTCGGAAGCTGAGATTACCGTATTGAGAATACCAAACGTCAGCGAAAGTCAACATACTTTTTCCCGCCCTGGATCACACGGAGCCCCCGGCGTACGAATTTTTTATAGTCTGCATCATCGCAGAAACGGGCGCTGATACCGTATTGCAACAACACGAGCGGATCGTTGATCTTTTCGCAAGTTTTCACTTCAGCCAGAAAAAAACCGCTGGAAGATGCCCTCAAATAGGTCGAACGTAATTTGATGACAGCTCCTGTTTGAAGGGGATAATCCGATTCAAAATAGAGGCCTTGTCGACTGTACTTAAAAATCATCCCGCGAAACACTCGGCCGCTCTTTTCGTTTTCAATGATAATCGGGGTCTGGCGGGTGCTCCGGGCATGGTCTCCTTTTTCCAGGCGTGGATGCATGTGAACCTCTCGGCTGATCGGATTAAATGGGTTGGGTATGCAACTAGTTGGCGAACACGCACCTGGTACGGTGCATGCTGGAAGTAGCAAATTGTATGCCTGGTTTCCGGCACCATTGCGGAGCGGATTTTCTGAGCAGGGACGTGCGTTCGTTGGTTGCAGAGATGGCTGTTGCAGTGGCCCGGCAGGTCGTGGTGATAGCTGGAGATCCGGAGGAGGATTTTCATACTTTTGAGAATCCGGCTTCACATTACTGGGCAATTAATTGCCCATTCGCGGGAATGTTGGTTTTTCAGAAGGGGTTGGATCAGCGAACGGCTGTAGGGTGCCGGTCGGGCCAAAAGCAGCGCGTGATGGACGCCCGGCCTGCCGAAACGGTCCTGCGGGAACCACAGCAAGATGTTCGGCAGCAAAAAAAAACCCGGCCGCAGGCGGCGGCAGGGTTCTAAAGAGCGCTTTAGCGATTTTTTATTCTAGAGGGAATGCAAGCTGCTTGTCAAATCAAACCCTCTCCAGCTATGCTCCCTGGCGGGGGCACTATCAAACGTGGGAAATATCATATCACTCCCGGAAAGCTTGTCAACTGTTATTTGAGAAAATTCTATAACCAGCTGTAATCATGAGAGATATGATGATGCGGTGGCGAACTGCACTGTAATACGGATGCAGTGCGGAGAATCGATTTCGAGGGACAGCAAGGGGACAAACAGGTACAACGGTGGGGTCGCGGCCTGCCCAAAGGCGGGGTTTTCAATAATCCGGGATTATTGGGCAGACGGATCATAATCGGGATCATACACTCGCCCTCCCCAACGGGTGGCAAAGAAGGCGTCCAGGGAGATGTCCTCCTGCCTGACAAAGCCTGGCTGGAGGCCGCCATCGGCGAAAATTTCGAGAATGGCCACTAACCCGGCGGCCGTTGACAGCTGGATTGCCGATACATGGGTATTGTCGATCATCTGGCCGTAAATCTTTTTGACAAAACTGCGCTGCATGATCTGGTCTTGGTCGCTGCCCACTACATTTACGTAGAGGATGACAACGTCCTGGTCGGTGAGTGGGACTTCCTGGTCAAGAATCTGTGTCAGAACCGATCGATTGCGGCTCAGGTTCAAATCCTGCAGCAGAAATACCATCAAATCGCGATGCCCGGGATAGCGAATGGTCTTGTAATTCAAATCCCCGATCTTACCTTCGAACGTTTCGCACATGGTCGCCACACCACCGGAGGTGTTGAAGGCTTCATATTCGGTTCCGTCGATGGTCAACCTTTCCAGACCTTCCAGCGGAATGGTTTGAATCCGACGTCCTTCGTAGAGCGCTTCGGCCAGCTGGCAGTACTCGTTGATCAAGCCAGCCGTGCTCCAGCTGAGATAGTATTTCATGGAATTGCTTGCATACAGCGGCAGGGCACCCACGCGCAACTCCAGGCTGCGGACGTGGCTGAACATGCGGGCATAGCTGCCGGCGATAATATTGATTGCCCCGGGGGCCAGCCCGCATTGGGGCATGAAGACCGCCGGATGTTGCTGCGCCATATTGCGAATGTGGGTGGTGGTGGCAATGTCTTCGGTCAGATCGAAATATGCCGTGCCTGCTTCCGCGCAGCATTCGGCAATCAACCGGTTCAGATAAAAGGGGGCGGCACTTACCACGGCTTCTTGACCGCTGATGAGCCGGGTGACCTCTTCCTTGTTATTAAAATCAACGCTGCGAAAGTCGATCTTGTCTTTGTTTTTCAGCGCCGGCCCCTCGGCGGCATCACTGAGAAGGATTTCGGTGCAGAAATCGCAGGACTGCAGCATAATGGCGATGGTGGTGCCGACCTTGCCGGCGCCCAGAACAGCGATTTTCATTTTTACGTGTCCTTATTTGAATGTAAAAAACGTTGCAGGCGCACAGGTTCCCAGGGCTGCAGCTTGTTCCCACCAGCGGGCCAGTAACATTTTACCTGTGACGTTTCCTATTTTAGCTGCTGCCCTGCACGGCTGTCAACCGGATCGCTTTCAACCGTGCGCGGGTCGGATTCCGTTCGGCCTTCCTGGGCAGTCAACTACACAATTACCGGCAATGGTTTTCCCAAACCCGATGAACGATTTCTGCAGAAATATGACGAAATGCTGCTAACTTTTTGATTTCGCATGTAAAAAAAAACAGCGATGTGGTGGCACGGAGATTGCTACCATCATCGGTAGTGTGCCGGAGCACACTGAGAGGTTTTCTTTCGCATCGGGGCGGCTCTCGGCTCGAGGCCGCCCAAACCTTCTTACCGGAATGGAAGTGAACCGATGTCTGATCCCGTCGCCTTTGCCTTGTTGCTGACCTGCAGCGTTCTGGCTGTGATTTTCGGGATTCTGGCCTATGAACGCCTCTGGTTGATGAGAAAAAACAGCGATGCCAAGCCCGAAGAATACCGAATGGGTGTTAGCGAATACTGATGTGCTTCTGCCACCGGCCGTCAGAAGACAGGCCGTGACGTTTTCCTCCACTGTATGATTGGTCCCCTTGCCGAAGGGGGCGGCCGAAACGGCCGCCCCCTTTGTGCATCCTGCTTTCCGTCATCTCTGGCCACTGGCTTCCGTCGCATGAAAAAAAGGGCAGGCCGCTGGGGATACGGCCTGCCCTGATGAAAGGAGGTTTAGTTAGGCACATAGGACTAACTGAACGGATCCTGTCTAGCATACCACATTGTGGGATGTCAACCCTTTTTCACTTCCGCGCTTCGCCACGGCAGGCAAAGAGCATAAGAAAAGGCAGGGATGCTGCCGAAATCCCTGCCTTTTCCTTTTATGTCTGCGGTTGCTACCGTTACCGCCAATGGGTTGTTGGGAGACGCTTTACAACCAGCCTCCTTTAATGCGATCCACCAGAGCCTGAAGCATCTCGTTTCGAGTGGCATGATGCTTGTTGAAGCGCACGCCGAATCCATCCGTTGTGATGCGTACGATGGCGCCATCCAGTTTGAGCGGTTTAGGCAATTCCGGCGAGGTCAAGGTCAGATGGACCGGATCGCCGACTGTCCCGGGATGACGGTTTTCGATGAACACCCCCTCCGAGCTGATATCTTTCGCCCATCCGCTGAAAAATCGCCCCCCCAGAGAGTAATCGACCGCCAAACTGCACGCCTTGCGGTATGTTCTGCGATTGTTTTGCAAACCCGTTTCCACCGTGTAGTACCTTCGAGATGAATTCAGCGCGGGCCACCCGCAGGTGCCGCTGACTCGATTGTATAGCATGTATAGCAAAAATCGTGCACAAACGGTAAGTTTTATTTTTTTCTATGGGTATTAGATGCTTATGTCAATACGAATGTAACGGATTTTCCGCGAATGCCCATATTTTTCCTAGCAATTGTGGGGTTTATTACACAGCTTTTGGACATTTGTTTCAAGACCGACAGCGCTGCCTTCGGTGTGAGCGCCCGTCTCCAGAACATCAGAACATCCGCAATCGAACTCATAAAAAGCCCGTCTACGCTCTGCCTTGAGCGGTGTTGATCCACTCGTCAGGGAGTTGACCGTTACATAGCAGAAGGGTCAATAGAAGGAAATTTTGAAAACAAGCCCCTCGAACCAAAGTACGTGGAGGTATGGTTTTCTCGGGGCGAGCTTGGGCCGAGCAACGGTGATGCGGTTAGCAGGAACTCATCGATATGTTGGAATCTTTCAATTTTACTGTCAGCCTCTTTCCTCAGTATATTCGCGGCCGTCGGTGAAAACGTCCCGCCGCCGGGACTCCTCTGCTTTGCGGCGGTCGCGGCCGCTGCGGCGGTCTTCACCCGAACGGGGTTGGATCGGCAGCGATGAAGAGTCCAGAGAGTAGTCGACGGTCATGTAGTAGTCCACGCCGCAGCCGTAGCGATAAAGCACCACCGCGTCGGGCAGTTCTTTGGCCCATCGGATGCGGGCGCGATGCAGATACGGGCCGCTGCCGTATGGAGGTTTTTGCACCAGGATCGAGAGCTTCTGGCCGGACCGGCCGTTGAATTCGGTTTCGATGTACATCCCCCTGCGGCTGAAGTTGAATATACTGCCGTTGTACCATCTCTTGCCCCGCTGCGGTTGAATCAGCACCGGCGCCTGGTATCGCAATCGCTGCTCTTTTCTTCTCTCCTCCATGGTATTTCAGCAGCCGTTATGGTAACGATTCGTTCGGATAAGTTCCGGATAACCTCATTCGGGCGATCTGTCAACTGCGGCACAAGCGAATCGTAAGCAGCTTCGGGTGTGAGGTTGACATGGCCGGATTAAGATTGAAGAATCAAGCCAATTCGATTCACGCTGATGAAAATATCAAAACCAAATGATTCGATTCATGCGACCCCTTTCGATGAGCTGAATCAGCGAATCGACGGGACGGTTCACACGGAGCCGCTGTACCGCTATCTGCTGTCCACCGACGGCAGCATCTTTCAGGTGCAGCCGGTGGCCGTTGTGTATCCGAAAACCGGCGAAGATGTGTCCGCCACTATTGATTTTGCATGCCGGCAGGGCATAACCGTTCACGGCCGGGGCGCCGGCAGCGGTCTGTGCGGGGCAGCGCTGGGGGCCGGCATTGTCCTCGATTTCACCCGCTTCATGAACCGTTTGGTTCATCTGGACCCCGATGAAAGAACGTTCGAATGTGAACCGGGATACCGCTTCGGTGAACTGGAAGCCAAACTCGGGGGATCGGGGCTGTTTTTCCCACCCGATCCCTCCAGCGGCGAGTATGCGACCTTCGGCGGGATGTTCGGCACAAATGCCAGCGGGGCGCATTCTGTAAAATATGGTAACACGGCAGATTATGTCCTGGATGCTGATGTGGTAACCGGCAGCGCCGAAACCATCCGTCTTTCCGAGATTCGGTCCTGCTCGCCGTCCAGGCTGCCTGCCTACCTGCAGCAGTTGTCTCGGTTGTATCACGACCACCGTGAACAGATCGAAAACGCATACCCTCCGATACGCTACAACTCGAGCGGGTACAACCTCAGGGGGTTGGTGCACGATGACCAGCTGGACCTGCGCCGCCTGTTCGCCGGATCGGAAGGCACGCTGGGGATCACCACACGGCTGAAGTTCCGGCTGATCGACAAGCCGACCCACGACAGTCTCGTGGTGGCTTTTTTCAAAGACATCCGAACGGCGAGCCTGGCGGTCCAGCAGGTACTGCCCATGGACCCCTCCGGCATAGAGATCATGGACAAATCCCTGCTGACTTTCGCCAGGATGTCGGAAAAGCTGCCGGCGGGCATCGACAATGTCCTGTTGATCGAGTTTGACGCTTTCGAATCTGCGGCATGCCGGCAGCTGGCCGAAACAGTCCGCGACATGCTGTTGCGGGAGGGATTTACCGACCAGGCCCACCTGGCGGTATCGGCCGGGGAAAAGGCAAAATTCTGGGAACTGCGCAAGGCTGCCGTCCCGACGCTTTACAAGCTCAAGGGGCGCAAACGAATTTTGGCGCTGATCGAAGATGCCGCCGTTCCCATCGAGCACCTTCACACTTACGTGGACCGGCTCTATCAGATCCTGGAACGCAACCGCGTCGATTTCGTTTTGTTCGGCCACATCGCCAAGGGTTTGTTGCACACCCGACCACTGCTGGATCTCAAAGATCCCGCCGACCTTGAAAAGCTGAAAATCCTGACGGATCAGGTTTTCGAGCTGGTGCACTCCCTGGGCGGGGCGATCTCCGGAGAGCACGGAGACGGCCGGATTCGCAGTGCTTACCTCCGGCGGCAGTATCCGGACATCTACGCGCTTTTCACCCGGACACGGCAGCTGTTCGATCCCGACGGGATTCTCAACCCGGAGATCATCGCCGCTGACGACCCGCACCAGATGCAGCGGCACCTGCGCTTCGGTGCCGACTACCGGCAGGCGGAAATCGGTCCCAATCGGCTTCGCTGGCCGGAAGGCTTTGCAGACGAAGTGGAACGCTGTCACGGCTGCTCAAAGTGCACCACCGTCACCCTGGCGACCCGGATGTGCCCCATCTTCAAGTTTACCCGCGACGAGACGGCCTCGCCCAAGGCCAAGGCCAACGTGCTGCGGGCCCTGATCAGCGGGTCGATCGAAGGGCGTGCGCTTTACGAAAAGCTGTTTCAGCAGGTGATCACCCACTGTGTCAACTGCGGTAGCTGTTACACCGAGTGCCCCTCCAACGTAAATATCCCCAAGATGGCGCTCGAGGCACGGGCCCGGTATGTCGCTCGGTTCGGATCTTCCATCGAAGACCACCTGCTGGCCAATGTGGAGCTGGCCGGACGCGGCACCCGCAAATTCGCCGGATTGCTTGCGCCGGTTGCCCGATCGCAAACCGCCCGGCGGATTCTGGAGAAGACTACCGGCATTTCTGCCCGACGGGATCCGGTCATCTTTCCATTCCGTTCGCTGTTTGAGCGCGTCCCGGCCACATCACCGGCCGGCGCCGGGCAGGTGATCTACTTTGCCGGCTGTTACGCAGGATATATCCGCCCAGAAATCGGCGAGGCAGCCGTAAAGGTGCTCAACCACCTCGGGCTGACGGTTTTCACGCCGCCCCAGCACTGCTGCGGTCTGCCGATGATCTCCAAGGGAATGGCCGATCGGGCTGCAGACAGGGTCGCGGCCAACCTGGGAAAATGGGGGGAGATGCTGGCACGTGCCGATCAGATAGTGGTTACCTGCTCCTCCTGTGGTCTGGCACTGATGCAGGAGTGGGCCTACCTGGTGGATGCCGACACCGCTGCCAGAGTCCGGGAAAAGGTCATCCACATAAGCCGTTTGGTTTTGCGACATGCGCCGAAACCGACCTGCCGGTCCACAGATATCCACCTGGCCTATCACTATCCCTGCCACCTGAGAGTGCAGCCGGATGCCGACTGTTCCGTACAGATGCTGTCCGAAATCGGGGGGCTGCGCGTTGACGCCCTGCATACTCACTGTTGCGGAATGGCCGGCAGCTGGGGGATGGCAGCACGACATTTTGATTTAAGTGAGGCCATATCAGGAGATTTGATCGGACAGCTCAACACGTCCGGCGCGGCTTACGGCGTCACCGACTGTCCCACCTGTCGGATGCAGATGGAGCAGCTGTCCAACAAAGCGGTGCGGCATCCCATCGAAATCCTTGCCGACCGGATCATGGAATAAGCCGGCGGCGGCGCGGCCACCCGGCGGTGCCAATCGGCAACGGAACTTCTTAGAGGACGCTGCCCTGTTCGGCGACAAATACCCGGGGCCATAGGGCGTGCTTCACTCCGCCCGCAGGGCTTCGATGGGATCCAGGTTGGCCGCCCGGACAGCGGGCAGCACCCCGGCTGCCAGGCCGATGACGGCAGCCAGCAGTTCGGCCAGCACCACATATGACCAGGGAGTGTGGGTGGGAAGAGCCGGCACCGCAACGCCGAGCAGCCAGGCACCGCCGGTTCCGATCGCCAGCCCCGCCATTCCGCCGACACTGGCCAGCACAACGGCCTCACCGATAAACATCGCCAGGATCTGGCGGCGACCGGCGCCGATGGCCCGCAGCAGACCGATTTCTCCTGTGCGTTCGTTCACGGCGATGATCATGATGGTCAGTATGCCGACACCGCCCACCAGCAGAGAAATCCCCCCCACCGCGCCCACCGCCAGCGTCAGAATGTTCAGCACGGATCCGAGCACTTCCAGCATCTGTTCCTGGGTGGTGATGGTAAAGTCCTCTGATCCGTGGCGGGAAATGAGCAGGTTGCGGGCTTTTTTGGCCACCTCTTCCCCGCTGGCACCGGCGGCGTAGAGCAGATCGATTTCCATCAGGCTTTCTCGGTTGAACAGGGAAAGCGCCCGGGTGGCCGGGATGTATACCGCATCATCCAGATCGAAACCGAGCATTTGGCCTTTGGATTCCATTACGCCGACCACCCGGTAGCGCTCACCGCCGATACGCACCCGTTGGCCCAGCGGAGTGCGGCTGCCGAACAGCTCGTCCTGGACCTTGCTGCCCAACACCGCCAGGGCCCTCGGAGAGCGGGGGTCGTCCTCCGGCAGAAATCTTCCTTTGGCCACTTTAAATTGCCATACGCTGGGTGCCTCCGGTCCGACGCCGAAGATATATGTGCGGCGGCTTCTGCCGCCAAATTTCACCGGCGCGTTTCCCTGCACCACCGGCACGGACGCAATGACTGCCGGAATGCGCTTCAAGGCCTCCGCGTCGTCTAACGTCATGGGACGGATGTTGCTGATGATCGCCCCTGATATGCCGGCCGTTGTGGATTTTCCGGGAGCGATGCCGATCAGGTTGGTTCCGAACTGAGTGAACTCCGCCAGCACGAACCGGTGTACACCTTCGCCTAGGGATGTGAGCAGGACCACTGCGGTGATGCCGACGGTGATCCCCAGTGCGGTCAGGAAGCTGCGCATGCGGTAGCTGAACACGGCTCCCAGCGAAAGTTTGAGCAGTTCTTTAAACCCCATGATTGTCAGATCCTGTCGGCTTGCGGCGCGAACTCGATATGGTACGGCCCGGGTTTTGCGAAGATTCTCCCCGACAGCGGCAGATCTCTTGTGCCGGCACGACGTTCTCCAAAAAGCTCTACCTGCGCGACAGCGCCTCAACCGGCTCCAGGCCGGCGGCCCTGCGGGCAGGTAGAACACCGAAGATCAGCCCTGTGAGCATGCCGACACCGATTGCGGCGATCAAAGACCACCACGGAATCGTTACGGGGAAATCCGGGTACAGACGCAAGCTGGTCCAGGTGCCGATCAGCGCCAGCATTACTCCCAGCAGGGCTCCAATGGCAGACAGCACCGCCGATTCGGATAGAAACAGGCGCAAGACCTGTCCACCCGAAGCGCCGATGGCTTTCATCAGTCCGATCTCGGTGGTCCGCTGGGAAACGGAGATCATCATCACGTTCATGATCAGGATGCCGGCGACAGCCAGACTGATGGCGGCGATACCGGCCACTGTCAACGTCAGCGCCGTAAAGATCCGGTCAAAAGTCGACAGCAATGCATCCTGGGTGATCACCGTCACATCGTCCTCCCCTTCGTGGCGGTCCCGTATGGTGTCCAGAACGGCCTTTTTGGCGCGAGCCACCGAATCACGCCCGGAAGCCTGGATAATGACCCGAAACAGCGAAGACGTGTTGAAAAGTGCCTGCGCCGATGCAACCGGGATGATGGCGATGTCTCCCATGTCTGTTCCTAAAGACTGCCCCTTTGGGGTCAGCACGCCGATGACCCGAAATCGTCTTCCTCCGATGCGCAACCATTTCCCCAGGGGAGAGGCGTTGCCGAAAAGTTCGTTTTTTACCTTATATCCGAGTACGCACACCGCAGTTTGAAGGGTCGGTTTGCCGGCCGGCAGAAATCGTCCCTGGGCCATCGACAACTGCCGGATGTCAAACAGCTCGGCCGTGGAGCCCATGATCGTTACCTCCCGGCTGCGTTGCTGCCACGATACCGGAGCGCTGCCGATGGCGATCGGCGCCACCCGCCGGATCGCCGAGCTGTGTTTCAGCGACAGGGCGTCATCGAGGGTAAGGTCTCGCGGCGTCTCTCCCAGCAGGGGGGGCGGTCCGCCGGTGGTCTCCGATCGTCCCGGAAGGACGATCAGCAAGTGGGTGCCAAGGGACGTGAATTCCCGGGTGACGTAAAGGCGCGCGCCTTCACCCAGTGCGGTCAGCATAATCACCGCGCCGACGCCGATTGCCATTGCCAGCAGAATCAGCAGCGTTCGGGTCCGAAATCCGGTGGCGGACCGAAAGCTGAACCGGACGACGTCAAATGTCCTCATGTGTCTGGGCCTTATCGGATTGGATGCGTCCGTCTATCATTTGTATTCGACGGGACGCCCGCCGGCCGAGTTCCGGATCGTGGGTGACCATGATCAGGGTCATACCCTGCTTGTTAAGGTTTTCGAGAATGTCGATGACCTCCCTTCCGGAGGCCCGGTCCAGGTTTCCCGTCGGCTCGTCGGCAAGGATGATCCCCGGCCGCATAATGGTAGCGCGGGCGATGGCAACCCGCTGGCGTTGCCCGCCGGAAAGCTGGTCCGGGCGGTGACGGGACCGGTCGGCAATCCCCAGCGCGGAAAGGGCGTTTTGCACGCGCTGTTTGCGTTCATCGGCATCGAACCCGGCCAGAATCAGAGGCAGTTCGACGTTCTCGGCAGCTGTCAACCGGGGCACCAGGTGGAAGAATTGAAAGACAAAACCGATTTTATGGCGGCGCACCGCGGCCTGCTGCCTGTCGTTCAGATCGGTGGTGTTTTGCTCATCGAGCAAATAGACGCCTTGGTCCGGGCGATCCAGCAGACCGATAATGTTCAGCAGGGTCGATTTGCCGGAACCGGACGGACCCATCACAGCCAGGTATCCACCGGGTTTCACGCCAAGACTGACGCTCCGCAGGGCGTGAACCGCCTCGTTGCCGACTTGAAATTTGCGGCTGATGCCTTGCAGTTCAATCAACGGGTCTCCTTCATGACGACGGCATGGGCGTTATCTGCAATACCGGCTCGGTCCACGTTGACCACAACGAGCTCTCCGGCCTGCAGGCCGGTTGTCACTTCCGTAAATTCCCAGTTGGACAGACCGGTCTGAATGTTTCGCTGCTGGATCCTGTTCTGATCGGGAAGGAAGACAAACACACGCCGGCCGTCCAACACCGCCTGTGTGGGTATCCGCAGGGTATCTGCCCGGGCGTCCAGAATGACTTCGACGTCCGCACTATATCCGGCCAGCAGATGCCGGAAATCCTCCGGCCGGGTGAATTCGACTTCCACATCTACGGTTCTGGCCTGCTTTTCGCGATCGAGCACATAGTCGGCAATTCGGCGGACTCGTCCGGAGAAGGAGCGCTCTCTGAAAGCGTCCAGGGTAATGCGTGACGGCAGGTCAACCTGCACCGCGGCAGCATCGACCTCATCGATCGGGGCTTTGACGTAAAAGCAGGACGTGTCGATCAGATCCACAGCCGGTGGGGTGGCAATGCCGATGGGCGAAGGGGTGACATATTCACTGAGTTCGCCGTTGATTTCGGCAATCACACCGTCAAAAGGGGCGATTAAGCGAGTTCGTGCCAGATTGGCCTGGGCGACACCGACCTGTTCGCGGCTGGTTTTGACCGTCGCCTTGGCTGCGCTGCAGCCCGCAGCAAGCGCCTTGGCCTGTGTCACCGCCCGGTCGGTCTGATCTTCGGAAGCTGCTCCGCTCTTGCGCAACGCCAGCAGGCGTTTCGCCTCCCGTTGGGCGACCTCGGCCTCCAGGCACGACGCGTTGGCCCGGGATTTGGCGACCGCCGCTTCGCTTTCCGCCAGGGCCGCGTTTGCCGCCAGGTCCTCGTTCCACAGCTCCAGCAGCAGTTGCCCGGCGGCGACGCGGTCGCCCTTCTTCACCGGCAAACGGGCAATTTGCCCGCCGATGCTGGGCGACAGCTTGGCCCGGCGGCAGGCTTCAACGGTTCCCGCCCGGGTATTGGCAACGATTTTTTCCACCTGCCCGTTTTGAACCGGTCGAACCACCACTTCAATCGGGTCGGGACGGGTGTAATGCCAGATAGCGAATCCAATAGCGGCAATGATGACAATCGGCAGGATCCAGCGAAAAATCTTCCGTGCGGTTCGATTCATTCGTCGGCCTCGAGGATGAGAAAATTAGCAGTACGGTATAAAATCCTTCTCTAAAGGGCAATGAGATGCTAAAAAGTCAATGGCAATGAAAAGCAAAAAGGCCGCAGGCCCTTGCCTTTTCTCCCGCCGGATGGGGAATCGTTTACGGCTGTTTTTGTCGTGAAAACCAGCCTGTTACCTGGAGTCAAATCCGTGCCGATACCGGATCATTATCATTTCAATTCAATGAAGAGCGATCTGAACATCATCGGCCTGAAGAAATATGCCCACGGATTTACCGGCTGTATCGAAACCCCCGATCATTACGAGTTTTTTCACTTTGCTCGCGGAAAATACAAAGCACTGCAGCAGTACTTGAAAGCAGATTTCAAAAACCGGAATCATTTTATCGACGTATTGCGCAGGTTTGTCCACACGGGATTCTTTACATACCCACCGGTTGCCATTTCACGCATCTCGTCGGAAGAGCTGGAAAACATACTTTCGCAGTGATCATGGTGCCGTTTCTCCTCGATTAACATAAACGGCATGTTCCCCTGCCAGGGCGTAACCTTTACGGCAAAAGGCGGTTCACAGGGTCTGCTTGATTTTCTCCAGGGTCGATTCCACCAAGACCCGGATTTCTTCCAAGCGGTTTTGCGACAGGGCTTCGAATCGCAGAACCAGCGCAGGCTGGGTGTTGGATGCACGAACCAGCCCCCACCCGTCTTCGAAGAGCACCCGCACACCGTCAATATCGATGACCTCGTAGCGCTGTCTGAAGTGCTCGGTAACCCGCTCAACCAGCGTGAATTTGACGTTATCGGGGCAGTCCACGCGAATTTCCGGCGTGGTGTAAGTGGTCGGGACGTCTGTAAGGAGTTGGGAAAGTCGCTGTTCGCTGTTTGAAAGAATCTCCAGCAGGCGACAGGCGGCGTAAGTGGCATCGTCGAAGCCGAAGTAGCGATCTTTAAAAAATATGTGGCCGCTCATTTCTCCGGCCAGCTCGGCGTTTTCCTCTTTCATTTTTTTCTTGATCAGAGAGTGGCCGGTTTTCCACATAATGGCCCGCCCCCCATTTTTGATGATATCGTCGTACATCGTTTGGGAACACTTCACTTCTGAGATAAAAGTAGAACCGGGTTTGCGGGAGAGGATTTCACGAGCGTAGATGATCATCAGTTTGTCGCCGAAGATGATGTTGCCTTGCTCGTCCACAACGCCGATGCGGTCGCCGTCGCCGTCAAAACCAATCCCCAGGTCGAGGTGTTTTTCCCGAACCAGAACGATTAAATCCTGCATGTTTTTCAGTACGGTCGGATCGGCTTCGTGGTTAGGAAATGTGCCGTCCATGTCGCAGTAAATGTCGTGTACTTCACAGCCGAGCCGCTGCATGGCCGGCACCGCAACCGGTCCAGCCGTTCCGTTTCCGCCGTCCACGCCGACACGCAGCGTTTTGGTCAAGTTGATGTTGGTGGTCACATGATCCAGGTAAGCCTGGATGACCGCGGCACTGCCGAGACTGCCGTCGCCCGCTTCGAACTGTTGATTGTCTATCAGCTCGCGGATCTGCTGAATTTCTTCCCCGTGTATCGAATCGAGCCCGAGACAGAGCTTGAATCCGTTGTATTCGGGCGGGTTGTGGCTGGCGGTGATCATTACGCCGCCGTCGGTTTTCAAGTGGACGATGGAAAAATAAAATACCGGGGTGGGGCACACGCCGATGTCGATCACTTCACAACCAGTTGAGCGCAAGCCTTCAATCAGTCTTTCCGAATAGCTGTCGGAGGTCAACCGGCAGTCTCGCCCGACACTGATCTGCCGGGCCCCGTGCCGGCGCAGGTAGGAGCCGACGCCCCTGCCGATAAGCATAACGTCTTCTTCGTTCATGTCTTTTCCGGCAACCCCACGGATGTCGTATTCCCTGAACATTTCCGGATTCATCAGGTTCTCCTTTCTATCACAAGCCGAGCAGCAGCGCCGTCGTGCCGACCAGCCAGCAGTATGGGGCAAAACGGTAAATTTTGCCCCGATGTACGACAAACAGAAGAATTTTCAGTGCCGCATAACCGACTCCTGCGGCGGCGACGGCACCGATCAACATGGTGCTCACAGGGATGGATGTCTGCGACATGGAAGCATCCGCCTCCAGCAGCAAAGCGCCAAGTATGGCCGGAATCGACAGTAGAAACGAATAGCGGCCTGCCGTCTTGCGATCGACACCGACAACCAGTGCCGCAGAAATGGTCGCTCCCGAACGGGATATCCCGGGCAAGATCGCCATCCCCTGGGCCAGGCCGACCAGCAGGGCATCTTTTGCGGTCAACCCCAACGCCGGACGACCTCTATCCGTGACCCGACGGGTGAACCAGAGCATGCAGCCGGTCACCAGCAGCATGACACCCACCAGCGCCACCGAAGTAAAAATCCGCTCGGCATACTGGTGAAAGAGCAATCCCAGCAACCCGGTGGGCACTGAGCCCAGAACAATGAGGGCTGCCATCCGCACGGCTTCGTCAGCCCGGTACAGGTTTTTCAGTCCGCCTGCCGCACGGGACTTTGCCGGCAGGCGGAGTATGGTGGTGGTAATTTGAAGGATATCTTTGAAAAATACCGCACATACAGCTGCCAGGGTCCCCACGTGTAGGCAGACATCGAAAAGGATTTCCGGCTGCCGGAAACCGAGCAGATGCTGAAAGAGCACCAGATGACCGGAACTGCTGATCGGCAGGAACTCGGTCAATCCCTGGACTATTCCCAGCAGTATCGCCTCGAATGGACTCACCCCACCTCCCGGCTTCTACCCCTTGATGACACACATGGGCCGCAATCTGGCGACCTTGCGGGAAATTCCGGCCCCGTGGACTACGTCCACCACCTCGGAGACGTCTTTGTAGGCTTCGGGCATCTCTTCGGCCAGGGTTCCCCGCCCGGTCCAGCGCACCAGTATCCCCTTGTCTGCCAATTCACGGTGAATGGCCCGCCCCTTGCTGGCGCGTTTGGCCGCTTTACGGCTCAGCCGGCGGCCGGCTCCGTGGCAGGTGGAGCCGAAGGTCTCTTCCATGGCCTTAGCGGTTCCGACCAGAACGTAGGACGCTCTGCCCATATCACCGGGGATGATTACAGGCTGTCCTACCAATCGGTAGGTTTCACAGACTGCCGGGTGGCCTGGTGCGAAAGCGCGGGTGGCTCCTTTACGGTGCACGCAAACCGCTCGTTGTCTGCCTTCGACGAGATGATCTTCTTTTTTGGCGATGTTGTGGCAAACGTCGTAAATCAGCCGCATCCCAAGATCACGGGGGCCGATATCGAAAACGCGCTGAAATACTTCTCGGGCTCGGTGCAGCAAAACCTGGCGGTTGGCCCAGGCATAGTTGGCAGCACAGGCCATGGCGTGGAGGTATGCCTGCCCTGTTTCAGATTCAATCGGAGCACACACCAGCTGGCGGTCCGGAAGATCAATGCCCAGTTGGTGGATCTGTTTGTTCATCCTGGCCAAAAAGTCATCGCAGACCTGGTACCCCAGGCCGCGCGAGCCGCAGTGCAGCATGACGGTGATCTGTCCCTCGCTCAGGCCGAACACGCCGGCGACTGAGGGATCAAATACCGTATCCACCACGCCGACTTCGAGGAAATGATTGCCGGATCCAAGCGTCCCCAGCTGCTTTTTGCCCCTTTCCATGGCACGATCGCTGAGCAGCTGCGGATCGGCCTCCGGCAGGCATCCGCCGTCTTCGGTGTGCTGCACATCCTCATCCGATGCGTAGCCATGGCGCAAGGCCCAGCGGCTTCCTTCGCGCAGAACCTGCAATTCCTCCTGGTTGGACAGCTTCAAGGGGCCTCTTGCGCCGACACCGGTGGGAATGTTCTGAAAGAGCGTGTTGACCAGATTTTCCAGGTGTGGCCGGACTTCTTTTTCCGTCAGATGGGTTGATGCCAGGCGCACGCCGCAATTGATGTCGTATCCGACGCCGCCGGGGGAAACCACCCCGGTGTGCCAGTCGAATGCGGCCACGCCTCCGATGGGAAAGCCGTACCCCCAGTGCATGTCCGGCATTGCCAGGGAAGCCTTGAGGATGCCCGGCAACGTCGCTACATTTGCCACCTGCTGAAGCGGTTCCTTCTGGTCGGATTCTTTCAACATGGCTGCAGTGGCGTAGACCATTCCGGGCACATGCATCCGGCCGGTCTTGGGAACTTCCCAGTGGTACCGGTCGATTTTTCTAAGTTCCATCATACATCCAATATGATCTTTGCTTCCCAGCCTGTCAAACTTTCGGAAACGTCGATCTGGTGATAGGTAACCGCCTTGATCTCGTTGTGAATCCTGTGTCGCTCGGATCGAAAGGGTTCTACCGATGCGACGGCGACGATTTTCTGCTCACTGACCTGTTCAATCTCAACGGAAGCGACCAGCAGGTCTTTACCCGACCACAGGTAGAGCAGCTCCCGGAGCCAGTTGACCATCAAATCCGGCCAGTCGAGGCCGGTGACCGAAAGGTTCAGCGACTCGGCGGCAACCACGCCACGATGATCGGTGATCACGTCGGTTAGTGCGCTGGCGGCATTGCTGAACAGCTCGGCCGCGTCGGCACCATAAACGTGAAGGCCGATATCAGCGGTGTGGTCGATGATTTCATAAGGCTTTCTCATTGATTCTGCTGCACCAGGAGCGCAATCCGTTCGGCTGCAGGCGGCCGAACATCCAACACTACAAAAGCACTTCGCCGGTTTTTTGTGTACTGTAACCACCGAGGGATTCAACCTGCCTGTGGAACTCGGTGCTGCGGATGACCTCCAGCAGGGTCTGCACGTTGGGGCTTTCGAAAAATATCTGCGGTATGATCAGGTCGTATTGCTCGGTGACGACCGGGATGAAATCTAAGTCCAGGGCCCGGGCGGCGGCATAGATGCCCAGGCCGGTGTCGGCGGTATGGCTCAGCACGGCCACGGCCACCGACATGTGGGTGAACTCTTCATTCCGGTAGCCCTTGATGCGGGCCGGATCCATTCCGATTTGCCGCAGGCGATAGTCCAGCAAAATGCGTGTGCCGGAACCTGTCTGGCGATTGATCAGGGTGATGTCGTCCCGCTGCAGATCTTCGATGCCCTTAATATTTTTCGGATTGCTCCTCGGCACGATCAAACCTTGTTCACGAAAGACCAGATGGACGATTCGTACCTGGTTGCCGGATACCATATCCGGCAGGTATTTTTTTACGTATGCGATGTTGTAGGAGCCGTCTTTCGGGTCGAGCAGATGCGATCCGGCCAGGTGGCACATTCCTTTTTTAACGGCCATCAAACCGCCCATGCTGCCGACATGGCTCGAAGAAAGTGTAAGGCCCGAATTGCCGGCGCGCAGCTGGTTGGCCAGAACATCCAGAGAGTTGTCGTGGCTTCCCACAATGACCAGGGTATTGTAAATCGCCGACAATGGTCGCAGCAGCTCAGCGGTTGCCGGCTCTTTGTCGCTGAGTCCTTCCACGTGATGGGGTATGCGGATGATGCCGTCGGCTTCGGTAATGGAGGTGATGCTGCCGGCGCCCCTGGGCAGTGCCGTGGCGACAATGCGACCGGACACCTCGCCGAGTTTGACGCGCAGGAATTCTTCCACTCCCAGTTTGGACGCCAGTTTGCGGGTCGGTTCCACTTGAACGGTTTGTGGTTCGAGATCCGGCAGACCCAGTCGACAGCGGATCAACGGCCTTACAAACTGTTCATAGGCGATGATTGCAGACACCGGATAACCGGGAATGCCAAACACCGGCTTTCCCCCGACATCACCGATGATAACGGGTTTGCCGGGCATCATTGTCACACCATGAACGTGAACCGTGCCCAATTCAGTGATCACGGACCGGGCATAATCTTCGGATCCGGCGGACGAACCGCCGATGATCAGCACCATGTCGAATCGGTCCTCCAACCCCTTGCGCACTGCGTTCTGGATGGCCTGCAGGTCATCGGCAATTTTTTCGTGCTTGGTATAGGCACCCCCGTGCAATTCAACCAGCTTACCGAGTACATACGAATTTGTCTCCAGCACCTGTCCCGGTTGCAGGGTTTTCAGATCGAGGTCGCGCCAATCGACCAGTTCAGATCCGGTCGGCAGGATAAGGACCTGGGGTTTTTTTCTGACCGCCACAGCCGCAACCCCGGCGGACAGCAGGGCCCCGACACAGTAAGGCGTGACAACATGATTCTGGGGAAACAGCAATTCGGTGGCGACGATGTCCTCCCCCATCTTTCGAACGTTTTGCCAAGGGAAGGCCGGCGCATCGATCTGCACCTGCTTTTCGTCCAGAACGTGAACGTTTTCGATCATGACGACCGCGTTGGTGCCCTCCGGCATGACATTTCCGGTGTTCAAAAAATGGGCCTGATCGCCCACTTGCAGTACTTTGGGACGGTTTTCGGTGGCGCCGAAGGTATCTTCGGCCATTACGGCAATACCGTCCATGGCCGCTGCATGGAAGTTAGGCGAAGACAGCTTGGCGGAGACCGGGCCGGCAAGGACCCGTCCGACGGCATCCGGAACCGGCACTTCTTCACCGGGCATGGTCGAGTCACTCGAAAATGCTTCGAACAGAATCCGGCGGGCCTCCGCCAGGGTTTTCATTTTAAGGTAGATGTTTCTCCGCATTGGCATCTTGTCCGCTTCGTTGCTGTTTATATGGGGGTGACATCGACAAGTGCGCCCTCGTCGAAGCCTTCGGTGTCTCGGTCGATTTTGATCAATCCGTCTGCCTTGACCATGGTGTTGATTAAACCCGATTTTCCGAGCACCGGCTCTGCCCAGACACCGTCATTTTTTTGGATCAGGCGGACCCGGATGAAATCGGTTCGTCCCTGGACCGATGGTATGTTGCGGTTCAGCCGTGCCGGAATTCTCAATCTACGGTGTGCTTCGGGCAGTCGGCCGCCGACGTGCTCCAGGAACGGTCGAACCACCACGTCGAACACCACCATGGCGGAGGTGACGTGTCCCGGCAATCCCCAGACGGCTTTATTTTGCACCCGGGCCAGAATCGTCGGCTTTCCGGGACGGATGGATATGCCATGCACCAGGATGATCGATTCGGGAAGCGCCGATAGGATTTCAATGGTGTAATCGCGCGTGCCGACCGAACTGCCGCCGGAAATCAGCAGCATGTCCGAGCAGTCCAATGCCCGGCTGCACCGGTCATACAGCATGTCGCGGTCATCAGGCACAATCCCGTAGGCAACCGGGATGCCCCCGGCGGTTGCGACCTGGCCTGCAAGGCTGTAGCTGTTGATATCGCGTATCTGACCGGGCAGCGGCTTGTTCTCGATGGGAACAATCTCATCGCCGGTGGAAAGAATCCCGACCACTGGGCGGGCGAAAACCGGTAGCGTTGCATTGCCAAATGCCGCCAGCAGCCCGATTTCCTGGGATCGGATCACTTGTCCCTTGCGCAGAACGACCCCGTCTTTGCTGAAATCTTCTCCTTTCTCCAGGACATGCTGTCCGGGAGCGACGCTGCGATAGACTTCGATGGTGGTTTCGTCCATCTTTTCGGTGTGCTCGATCATCACCACGCTGTCGGTGCCTTCCGGCAGCATACCGCCGGTGGATATGCGGCAAGCATCTTGCGGGTCGATGACAAACGTCGGGGCCTCTCCCATCCCCACGCTGTGGTTTACCGCAAGAAAGGCCGGGCTGCTCTCGCTTGCACCGAAAGTGGATGCGGCCCGCACGGCGTATCCATCCATGGTTGCCCGCGCGAATTCAGGCAGATCATGAGGTGCGGTGATATCCTCCGCCAGCACCCTGCCGAGCACCTGATCCAACGGGAGGACTTCGGTACGGCTGCGGGGGAATTCGGCAGCCAGCTCCAGCACCTGTTTCAGGCCTGTGACATTGAAAAATTCTTTCATCGTCTTGTCTCGAAGAGCCGATGTCTGTTTTTATTGGCAAACAATTGACCAAAACAATATCAAGTAGCATATAAGGATGGCAAACTTCAAGGCGCACTCTTATATTCGGAAAACGGCAGCCAACTCGCCTTGACGATGACGGCAAACCGCCGAGCTTGCAAAATCCCGTAAAAACGGTTACGCTTCCAGCCCAATGATAACTAGAGAATTTTCCATATTCCATTGAGGAGATCATGTCTGAGGACCCCGCTGTTTCCAGTTCCCCGCCGCGAGCCGAGAAACCAAATTTCTTAACCCGCACAACGTTTACCGAATTCGACCTGCCCCCGGAAGTGTTGTCCGGTGTGAACGAAGCCGGTTTTTCCCACTGCACGCCCATCCAGGCCCAGACATTGCCGGTTGCTCTGCTTGGCCGTGATGTGGCCGGGCAGGCCCAGACCGGAACCGGTAAAACAGCGGCATTTCTCATTACGATATTCTCCCGGTTGCTGGCCGCAAAGAATCGCAAACCCGGTCTGCCGGCGGCGCTGATTGCAGCCCCCACGCGGGAGCTGGCCAATCAGATTCTGGACGAAGCACGCGTCATCGGAAAGCACACCGGCTTGCGAGTCGTACAGGTGGTCGGCGGCATCGACTACCAGAAGCAGGCCGATGCCTTGCGCCAGGGAGTGGATATCGTCATCGCCACGCCGGGAAGGGTAATTGATTACCTGAAACAGGGGATCTTCAAAACGGCGGGAATCCAGATCGTAGTCATCGATGAAGCCGACCGCCTGTTTGACCTCGGATTTGCCAAAGATATGCGCTACATCCTGAGCAAGCTGCCGCCTTTCGAAAAAAGACAGTCGATGCTTTTTTCCGCCACCCTTTCCTACCGGGTACTGGAGCTGACCTACCAGTATATGAACCTGCCCGAATTTATCTCCGTGACGCCGGAAGAGGTTACGGTGGAAGGCATCGAGCAGGAGCTGTTTCATATCGGCCTGGAGAACAAGCTGTCGCTATTGCTCGGTTTGCTTGGCCGTGAAGACTGGAGCCGGGTGCTGATATTCGTCAATACCAAGGCCGGTGTGGAATGGCTGACCTTGAAGCTGCAGGGGAACAACTGGCCGGCCGAAGGAATCACCGGCGATCTTCAGCAAAAAAAACGATTTCGCCTGATGGAGAAATTCAAAACCGGGAAAACGAAAATCCTGGTCGCCACGGACGTGGCCTCCCGGGGTATCCACGTTGAGGACATCAGCCATGTTATCAACTACGACTTGCCCCAGGATGCCGAAAACTATATTCACCGAATCGGCCGGACGGCCAGGGCGGGCAAAACCGGAAGAGCCCTGTCGCTGGCCTGTGAACAGTATGTGTACCACCTGGAAGCCGTGGAGGGAATGCTGGGCTATAAAATACCGGTGGTTTGGCCTGAAGATGAGTGGTTGGTTGAGGACCGTTGTGGTCCGGTAAAAACCGTTACGCGTGGCAGGATCGGGAAAACCGCGCAGGGGCGTGGGAGGGTGCAGAAACGTCTGGCCCGTCAAAAAAAAGAAGACAAAACGTGGAAGAAGAAATATCCGGGAGCCTTTTTCGGATTTCCGCCCGAACCTGGGAAAACGGATGAACCGGAACCGAACCAGGCCAAACCACCCCGCAAGAAGAGAAAGCGCCGTCGCAGAAAAAAAAGTCCCGGCAGCGCCGCGACCTCCGAATCAACCGCCGAATGAAATTCCGCCGGGATGACGGCTTACCGCGACACGCGACATCTGATATCCACTATCCAGACATGGTTCTCCCCGCCAGACCGAAGGGACTGAAATACGGAAATTTCCCCACGCCGTGCTGTTAATACGGATGGATACTATGGGGTACGTTTTCAACTTTCAAGATGCCAGGTCCTACCAGCAATGGGTTGAGGACCCCCGCAACCAGGTCGAGGTCGTGCAGGAAAATCGCCTGCTGCTCGATATGCTGCAGCCCCTGAGGGGTGAGAGTGTGCTGGAGATCGGTTGCGGCACCGGATCGACCCTGATGCCGCTGATCGAACGGGGTCTCGGCGTCACCGGAATCGACCCTTCTCCCTACATGCTCGATCTCGCCATCAAGCAGGTGGGCAATCGGGCGGAACTGTATCGGGGATTTGCCGAAGAACTGCCGTTCGATGACAACTCCTTCAACCACTCCTGCTTCATGACGACCCTCGAATTTGTCGCTGATCCGGTCAAAGCTGTGAAGGAAGCCTGTCGAGTGACCAAAGACAGAGTCTTTATCGGGGTCCTGAATCGGTTTGCCATCAGAGGCATCCACCTACGCGTTGCCGGGATCTTCAATCAATCCATTTTCAATCGAGCGAAATTCTATGGCATTTGGGAGTTGAAACGGATGGTTCGCTCCATTGCTGGCCCGGTGCCGCTGACATGGCGAACGGTGAATCAGCTGCCGGCCGTCTGCGGCAGCTTCACCCAGAATTTGGAGGAGTTTAAATTTGTTCAACGCTGTCCATTCGGTGCGTTTGCAGGCATGGTCTTTTCATTGGTGCCCCGCTTTCGCACCCGACCGCTGGCCCTGCGATATCGGCGGAAACAGTCCACGGACGCGGTGCCGGGCTAAACCGATCAGCCGGAAATGTTGCAGAATATGGAAGCCTTTCTTTACGAATCGCTGGAACAGAACAAGGTCCGCTGTCGATTGTGTCACCACCGCTGCGTGATCAAGGACAACCGACGCGGTATTTGCGGCGTCCGGGAAAACAAGGGGGGCAGTCTGCAGACGCAGGTTTTCGGCAAGCTGATAGCGCGAAATATTGATCCGATTGAGAAAAAACCGCTCTATCATTTTCTGCCCGGCACGCTGTCGTATTCGATTGCTACGGTCGGATGCAATTTTAAGTGCCGGTTTTGCCAGAATGCGGATATCGCCCAAATGCCGGCAGATCGCCGGGGGATGATCCTCGGAGATCCGGCCACACCCGAGGAGGTGGTCGAGGCCGCCCAGCGGAGCAGCTGCCGAAGCATTTCCTATACCTATACCGAACCGACGGTCTTTTTCGAATTCGCGTATGAGACGGCCAAACGGGCTAGCGCTGCCGGCATCCGAAATGTTTTTGTCACTAACGGCTACATGACGCCTGAAGCCGTTGAGATGATTCAGCCATACCTGGATGCCGCTAACGTAGATCTGAAGGCGTTTGACGAGCGATATTACAAAGATCTCTGCGGTGCGAAGCTGGAGCCGGTAAAAAACACCCTCCGGTTGATGAGGTCCCTGGGGATATTTTTGGAAGTCACCACGTTGCTCGTGCCGGGTTTAAACGACAGCCGGCAGGAGCTGGAGCAGCTGGCTGAATTCCTGGTAAATGACCTGGGCCCCGAAACTCCTTGGCATATCAGCCGCTTTCACCCCACCTATCGCTTGACGGATCGCCCCCCCACACCAGTGGATACCTTGTTGACCGCCAGGCAGATCGGTTTGAAGGCCGGTCTGCGATATGTATACACCGGAAATGTGCCGGGACAGGACAGTGAGAATACATTCTGCTACCGCTGTGGCAAAATGCTGGTGGAGCGCCAGGGCTTTCAAATCCGGGGTTATAAAATCGAAAGCGGTTGCTGTCGATACTGCCATGCGCCCATTGATGGGGTCGGGCTCTGACGCGTTTTGTAGGTCGGCCACTCCTTTTTCCCTGCCTGGCCGCGTCGCTGCAGGCCAACCGGTTGTCGACAGTTTAAGAGGTTGAACAAAAAAACCGTATTGTATTCGGCTGGTTACCAGATGGCAGCGACGATCGGCCATTGAAGTTTATAAAATTGAACTTGGCGCATAGAAAAATATCTTTTTATATCGGATAGTTGTGATGAGCCAGCCATTTGGGTTCAAAATTTTGAACCGCGGGGGCGTTTCAGGACACGTTCGAATCCAGCGGCTGTCGTTGGGGAAAGGAGAAAACCTAACGATTGTATCATAATATCAATTTGTTGAGAAAATTATCATTCGAACGGACAGCGTTTTGCTGATATTGGCATGACGTTTGCTTGTTTTTTTAACACCCCTTAGATGAATCTTTCATCTGTTTTCCTCCTTTCACGGCTAACCCGAACGGGTTAGCCGTTTTTTATAATCTATACCCGGACAACATGTTTCCGGCAGAAATACGGCGGTACATCTTCTGATCGGAGTCGCTGAAGGGGCGGAAGGATCCGTGAAAAACCTTGTAGGGCCTTTCCCGAACCACGTCGCGCCATGGCCGGTGCGCGATATTGCAGGGGCGATGGAAGAGTTCATTCCAAGTTGACACCGCTATGCATATTTTCTATTTTAATCTCGAGTTGCATGGTCTGCAGCGGCACCTCCAAAAAAGAAAAGAGAGAATGCCAATGATCAAAAGTCTTGGTTTTCAGAAACTGTTACATGACATCCGGCATCGTCGTGACCGTTACCGGCAGTTTATCGGCATATCGTTTCTGCTGCTGGTCACAGCGGCAGGCAATCCCAAGGGGCTGCTGTATTGGCCGGGATTTTTGTTGGCCGTCGCCGGTATTGCCGTCCGGTTGTGGGCCTCCGGGCACATCAAAAAAGACAAGATGCTGGCAACCGATGGGCCTTACACGTATGTGCGCCATCCGCTGTATGTCGGCAATATTTTGCTGGGGATCGGATTTTCCTTGGCGTGCGGATTGTGGTGGGGATTTCCACTCTTTGTCGGCATTCTCATCGCATTTTATCCCCAGGCGATCAAAAGCGAAGATGAAAAACTTCGTCAGCTCTTCACCGAGCAGTGGGAAAACTGGCGCATGCACACCCGGGCGTTGATCCCGCGCTTCAAAACCGTCGGAAGCCCGGGCGGCAGCTGGTCTTTTTACCAGAGCCTGCGACAGAACGGTGAGCCGATCATCGCTCTGATTCTACTGGCATGTCTCTATTATCTGTACCTGAAACTGTAATCGGGTGCGCGTCCGAACAGCTACTGCTCCCAGCATGTCTGAACAATAAAACCACCGTTTTGCAGGGAAGGGTTTTTTTCTGCAAACACCGCACTGCCGCAGTGGCAAGGGATTCCCGTCGATGAAGTCTGCCCGGATTGCCGGTGTTCCGGAAAACGAATTGCTGGAATGGATCCGAACCAGCGTCTCCGAGAATAGAAATGTCTTAAGCCACGGCTACCAAGGACAAACATTTATATTCCACCGCAATGGCCAGCGCCTTGTTATAAAGGCGCCCATGGGACGCGGGGTGGCGTGGTTCATTCGCAGGTGGATGCTGGCAAACGAACACCGGGTCTACCAGACACTTGCCGGCATCGACGGGATCCCCCAATGCCACGGATTCCTCCAAAAAAGGTATCTGATTCTGGCGTATGTCGAGGGCACGCCGATTCGGCATGCCCGGATCGAAGATCCGGAGTTTTTCTTCAACGCCCTGCTGCAGCTGATCCAGCGCATGCACGCTGCCGGTGTCGCCCATGGCGACCTGAAGAAAAAAGACAATACGCTAGTGGTAGAGGGCAAACACCCTTGCCTGGTGGATTTCGGTGTTGCCGTCATCCGGAAAAAACGGATTGCACCGTTGAACCGGTACCTGTTTCACCTGTTCCGAAAATTCGATACCAACGCCTGGGCGAAATTAAAATACAATCGCCAGATGGATATGATGACTGCCGAAGACCGGATCTATTACCATCGGACCTTTGTTGAATATGCTGCCAGCTGGATTAAGGAAAGCTACTGCAAGACAAGGAAGTTTCTGATCGGAAGATAGACCGACCGGGTCAACGGATTTTTACAGCCGTGCGGAAAGACGTTTATGCCATCCGCGTGACTCCCTGCCTTGGAGGCGCTGTTGACGCTGATTTCCCCGTTTTGCTATAATCGCCTTCATTCATTTACCCTTCCCAAGGAGAATAACGTGAAAAGCCTCAGCGCTGCATGCATTCTTTTGGCCATAATCGGCCTGATCGGCTGTGCATCCAAGCCGGCGGCGTTAAAGAAACAGCCGGCGGGACAATCCCAGGCCGCCGGTGGTGCATTTGAAACGCCCCGATTTTCAGAATTGAACGAGACGGTGAATTATTTGACGGCCTCCGTGGTCGGCGATCTCACCAAAACCCGTGCGATCACTGCCGATAAGCCGGCCGTGATGGCGGTGGCGGATTTTGTGACCGATCAGGGGAAGATAACGCGGCTCGGGCGAGTGGTCACGGACAAGTTGATATCCGGGTTGGTACGATCGGGCCGGTTTTCCGTTCTGGAAAGGGATCTCATCGACCGGGTGATTGCCGAGCAGAAATTTCAGCTGTCACCGTTTGCCGATGAAAGCAGTGCCGCCGAATTCGGTAAAATTTTAGGTGCCGAGGCCATTGTCACCGGAAAACTTTCGGATCTCGGGAGCGTTTTTTACCTGAGCACTCGGGTCATCGATGTGACTTCCGGCAGCCTGTTGAGCTCCGCCGATGCCGAATTGGATAAAAGAAGCGATTGGATATCGCTGTATGATGACGAGATTCCCCATCTGAACAAACCGAAAATTCAGACCCGGGTATTCAGAGCCGAAGGGATCGGCTTTCCGTCCGCCAAATTCCAGAACCCCGCCCAGGCGAAAAGCATGGCCTTCCGGGCTGCCAAGGGCGATGCCATGCGCAACCTGGTGGAAGAAATCAAGGGTACCCATGTTGCTGCCGACACCACCATCGAGCAGATGATGACCCAGAACGACAGCATCCGCATGCAGCTAAACACCACTCTTCAGGGTGCGCGGGTGGTAAGCCGGGAGCAACTGCCGGACGGTTCGGTCAGGGTCGAGATGGAGGTCGAGCTTTCAGAAGAGTTCATCCGGACGATTTCCGGTCCATAACGCGTCAACGCTGCAGTTCAAAGGGCAAAAAGCGGCGACGATTGCCCGTCGCCGCTTTCGCAATGATATTGACCGGAGAGTACCATTCTGTTGGTAATATTCGGGCTATCGGTTTTCCATTTCTTCCAGCTCTTCGTGCATTGAATCTGCATTTTCGCGAACGTAATCCCTGACCTTTGCATCCAGCTCCTTGTAGTCATCCAGGGCTTCCTTGAACCTGATCAGGTCCAGTTCACACAGAGAGTACATGGAGCCATCGGCCGGATCCATCCAGCGGTCGACGATGGTGGCGCCGTGCAGGGTCGATTTGGTAAATGTTTTCAAGGCATTTTCCACGTGTTGTTCTTCCGAAGATGAGGACATATCGCCGGCGGTGGTGGAAGCCATGTAGTCTTTGCTCAGGCTGGCGACATAGACTTCCATCGTCTTGGCGATTTCCGCCCGGGCCCGGTTGTCGGATGTTTCCCGCAGCAGCGCCTTGTTGCGAATTCCGGATGCCACGCCGACACCGTAAAACACCTTGCTTCCGTCTACATCGAACGCACCGCTTCCTTTCATTACCCATTCAGGGCCTTGGGCGGCCGTATCGGCGCTCGGGGCCGTGTCGGGCGTCGACGAACATCCGACGGCCATGAAGACCGCTGTCAACAACATGATCCCCAGAATCGTCAAGTTTTTTGCTTTCATAATTTCCTCCTTGCTGTTACTGGCTTTTTTTGTACCTCTGTATTTTGCCTTTCATGTCTTCCATCATATCTTCCATCTCCTGCATCTCCCGCAGAAGCTTGCTCATCTTGTATGGCTTTTTCTGGGTGAGAATTTTCCCACCGCCAGGTGCTTCGCTCGATTTCCTGTCCGCCGGGGGCGAAATCTCAGGAGTCGGTTGCTGCGGTACTGACCCAGGAGGCGAATCCAGCTGCTTTTCCGGTGTTATCGGCGGCGGCGGGGTTTCCAATTTCGGGGGGGATTCTGGAACCGGAGCGGATTTAACCGGTTCTGACGGTTTTGGCAAAATCTCAACAGGCTGTTCGGGCGGGTTCGGCGAAGGTTCGGTTTGCGGTGTCGGTTCTGCTTTCAGCGGCTGTTGGTCCATGGGGCTGCCGGATCCCTGTGCTGCCGGAGCGGCTGCGGCCGTGCGAAAAGTATCAAAGCGGTATCCAATACTTGCAAGCCAGTTGAGTGCCACGCTGGACATGATCGAATAGTTTACGTCGGTAATGGTCAGGCCGTCCGCAGCCTTTCTGGCGATCAGGGAATTGATGCCGACCATGTTCCCCTGTGTGTCCAGCAATGGGCCGCCCGAATTTCCGCGGTTGATGCTGGCATCGGTCTGGAACAGGTTTTTCCCATGGACACCACCGTAATTCTGCCGAAAAGCACTGATGACGCCCGTCGTCAGGCTCCAGAGGCCGCCCTGTTCGGGATGTCCGATGGCATAGACCTGGTCTCCGACAACCACATCGGTCGAGTCGGCAAATTCAATTCGACTCAGTGGTCGGTCTACTCCCTCGATTTGCAGCAGGGCCAGGTCCAGGGGGATGTCGTACGCCAGGATTCTGCCCCGGTATCGGTTCGACAAATCGGTCTTGTGATTGCCGGTGACTCTGCGTGGCTTCAAATACACCGACACGTCTTTTTTCAGCCGTGTTGTACCAGGTTTAATAAAGACATGGGCATTTGTGATCACCAGTCCGTCATTGCGAATTATGGAGCCGGTTCCCACGCTGCCGGTTTGCGAATTATCAGCCGCCAGGATGAACACGACAGCCGGACCGGCTTGCTGGTAGATCTCCTTCGGTGTTGCTGCCGGTGCAACGGACAGGCCCACGGTCAGGCAGATAACCTGCATACCGGCAATCCATGCAGTTAGCATTTTCTTCTTCACTGCATTTCACCTCCTTTCATTCCGGGCCGCACATGCAGCGGCTAACGGCTCTGGCGTAAGATATAATTGCTCAAATCCTCGGATATTTCCGCTGCCAGGCTCTGGCGGATGCTTCTCACCGCCCGATCTTCGGCCTGGGCGGTGGTCAGGTGACCGGACTTGCCGGATTTATGTACACTGCCGAAAACCGCACCACCATTTTGATCGACCAGATCGAAATAGGCACTCCAGCGCACGAATTTCCAATCGGCGTCACTCTGGGGAATCGGTTTGATTTCAACCCGGCCTCTGGCCAAAACACTGGCACTGCTGATTTGTTCGGAGACGGAAAAACCCTTGCTGTTGAGCGCTTCCACCAGAGCGCGGCGCACCTCGTCCGCCCGCGAACCTTGCACCGACAGGGCTATCAGGAAATCTTTCAGCAGCGCACCGGCGAACTGGGTTTTAATTTCGGCAATGTTGACCGGGGGGGGTATCCCCCTTCCGCTGCGCTCTACGATTCGCAACTCGGCGTTATATGCCTGTCGCAGCGCATGCTGCTCGATGCAGCTCCGCATCAATTTGATCCGGGTGAGCTTGTCGGTCTGATTGCGACTGTCGCTTAACAGTTGCTCGATCTGCCGGTCGAGTTCCACGATCCTGCTACGAAGGATTTCTGCGGCCTGGATTCGATCGAGAACCGCCAGGGCGTAATATTCGGGGGAAGCGGATGGATCCCGGTACACCCGGCCGATGCGAACGCCGGACAGCACCTTCTGGGTCGACACACGGGTGATCTCCTCGAAGTTAATGCTTTCGGCGCTGCGGGACTTGCCGCCGGTGCGGCTTTCGAAAATCTCCTGGTAGGTGCGGTTGCTCGAGTCGATATGACTGGTAAATATTTTGGCGATTTCGGCCCTGGCTTTGTCTTCCGCCGCCGGCCGTTCGTTTCCATAGCCGACCCCGGTGAGGTACCTGCCGGGTGGGAATTGTCTGCTTTGTCCGTCAATCCACGCGGGCGTGCCACCGGTGTCAATTGGTACCGCCTCCTCGGCCACGGTGGAACCAGGCGCAGGGGGGGCGCTGGGAGGCGGTGTCCGGGCCGAATCGGGCTCCGCGGGGCGCCCCTGCTCCTGCGCCTGCAGGTCGTCAAATGCGCGATCGGAGCGGGAGCGGATGTCGTCCTCGGGGACCGGTTGCGACGCTTTGCCGGCGCAACCCGACCAAGACAGAAGGGCTGCGGCCGCCAGGATGGAGAGGCAATGGATAAAGCTGCGATAGTGCTGCACGGGTGTCACCTTTTCCGGGTCTTTCGAAAACAATGCCGGCGACTGCGCCGACCTGCAGCGCGTAGGGTCCAACCGGCGTTCTCTTGACCTCCGCGGATAAATGGTTTTTTCAGATTACGAGGCGCATGACAACCGGCATCGGTTCGGGTAGCCATCGCCTTATTGCATCGTCCGCTGGAAGAGAAACTTTTTTTCACCACTGCTGACTGCAAAGGCAGACAGGGTTGTCGACTGAACGATCTTGCCGGTGGCGTCGACGAAATCGATCTGCCCGTCGTACAGGCCCGGTGGAATCAGCATCCGGGCTACCCTGATTTCATCTGGCAGCATGCGCCAGTGACGAACATCGGCTCGTTCGGTGGCTGCCGCAGCGATGTTGCCGGCAACCTGAACCAGCAAACCGGCCAGTTCTCCGGCCTGGTCATTGGCTGCCTTGGATGCCGCCTTGGTGGCCATATACTTGCTGGTGGCGCGAGTGATGGCCTTTGCCTTGATCCGGCTTATACGGTTTTCCAGATTTTGCACCGCGATAAAGCCGATGTCTTCCATCAATTCCGTCTGACCCCCAAACCGGCGGTTGCCGTCCACGTTCTGCAAATGGACGATACCGCTGGAAATCCGGTAGGGCTTTTCCTCGAAAACCGGATACGCGATGCTGGCCATGTACCCGTCAGGCATGGGAATGAGCCATTGCCGTTCCATCTTGCTCGGTCCGATGCCGTTGTAGTGAATGATGAAGATTTCTGCACGATCGTTTTTTTCTTCGAGCCGCGGGAATTCGACATCTGGATAGCGTTGGCGAATCTGCTTTATTTCGGCGTCAAAGCCGAGTGCGCTGGCACTGGCCAACAGATTTTCGATCAGAAATCGCGGTGCGCTGACGCGATAGTGAGTGGCATAGTCATTGCGATAGATTTCCTCCGATTTTCGGTAAGAAATGAACGCATCGTTGATCTCTTTGCCCGATTCGTAGAGCACCCCCATCAAAAACCGGATGAAGGCGTCTTCACGGTATACGTTCTTCTGGTCTTCATCGTATCGAGAGTTGATCAGGTTCAATTCGTTGTCCACCTGCCGGGCCTCCACCAGCGCATCTTCGGTGGCTCCCAGAGCGGCAAAGTTCAATGCCAGGTAGAGGTTGACCATGGCATCCTCGAAGTCCTCTCCGCGGTAGGGAATCGTGTTGTCGTTGAACACAAAAGAGGCGGCCTGTTTCGAAATGGAGCGGGTGTAGAGCTCATCGAGGATCGACTCGGCTTTCAGCAGGCTGTCAATGCTTTCCCTATAGCGGCCGGCAAAGTGCGCCAGCAGGCCTTCCTCCATGTAAAACAGGGCTTCATTGCGCCCCTGATATCCTTCCCGGCTTGCCTGCATCAATTGCAGGGCCGCATCGTATTGATGGTGGTACACATGCTGGTCCAACTGCTGGTAGTGGTCCATCTTGGGACCGCAGCCCCAGATCCAGAATGCAATCAGTCCGTGAAGGCATATGAAGGCTGTGGAGGCGGTCCATGCCGATCGGTCCACAGCACGAAAGGGCGCAGCAGCTACCATTTTACTTTCGGTTTTTTAATCAGCTTTTTGATTTTTTTGTCTCCGATCCAGACTTTCAGGTTGTTTTCCATGGAGATCAGTTCCAGGTCGACCTGATAATACATTACCGCCTCGCTGCCGATATCGTCCCGGATCGTGTTGATCGTGCCGATCAGCATGAAATCGGCGCCGATTTCCCGACCGGCTTCTTTCATCGTTTCGTCTGTGGCGTGCTGTGCCATGTCCAACCGCTCTTCGCGGACACCTTCGCGTTCACCTTTGGAGGCGACAAACTGCACCTGCCCGGAATTGATCAGGGCTCTTTCCAGATCCTTGACGAAGGTCTGCACATTGATGTGCTCATGACTGCGGTTTTTAACCTGCCCCACAGTCACCGTGGGCGGCTTGCCTGCGTGACGGTCTTCATATCGCTTCAGCCAGGGACGCTTGAGACAGTCATCGATCATCTCTTCCGACACCAGGCGCGAATCCGTATCGTTCCATCGACCACTCAGATCGATGGTGGTATCGACTTCCTTTCTCTCGACCTTGGGACCGGAAGCACAGCCGCTGGCGATCAAGGCGGCAATCAGTATCCGGCAAAACGTTTTTACCCCGCGTTTCATCATTTGGCGGCCTCCTGATTAAAAACATCCTTGTACAAGAAAACGGTGTTTCGTCTGGATGGATAGCGCAGAGAATCCTCCATTGTCCGTTTCACAGTACTGATTCGATTTTGGGCAGACGTGGGCAATACACCGAAAAGATAGAAAGGTCGATCGTGGAATGACGGCACAACATGTGCTCGGGATCGATACCATACCAGCAACGCCAACCCGGTTGGTACAACTTTTGATGCCAATCCGATCGATAGTTGAAAAGGCTCAATTTACAGGAAATTGTACATGAGACCATCTACAAAAGCCAGAAAAAACTGAAAGACGGTTTCCTGCTGAATACCGCCGGCTGACACCGCCGTCGGCACTGCGGTGGCAGGAGTTTTATGCTTGACATGATTTTGGAAGTTGATTATAGGCTTCTCTTTAAGTCAACTGACCGTCTGGGGTCGGCTGAAAGCATCTATTTCGTAGAATTTCAGCTGGTTACAGCAACCAATCATTCCCCCGGACAGCTGGCAAGCGGGAAGCGATCCGAGATGGGGCTTGAAAAACAGTTAGCGAAGAAAAAGGATGCCATTGTCAAGGATTGGTTCGAAAGGGTGTCCCGAACATATGCCCCGGATACCGCACAGTTTCTGAAGAGCGTTCAGGACCCCATCTCCAACCCCGTCGGCCAGAGCCTCAGCGTTGGGCTGGCCGGCTTGTTCGACCAGCTGCTTGCCGGGCCGGACAAAGAGACTGTCAAAACATACCTGGACCCGATCGTCCGGATTCGGGCCGTTCAAGATTTCACCCCTTCCCAGGCCACCGCCTTTATTCTCATCTTGAAAACCGTCATCAGAGACCATCTGAAAAAAGAACTCAGCGACATCCGCACGGTGCAGTCGCTGTTTGCCTTTGAATCGAAGATCGACTCATTGAGCCTATATGCGTTTGACATCTATATGGAATGCCGTGAAAAAATATACGACCTGAAGTCCAATGTCGAACGAAGCAAAGTATACAAGGCATTCAAGCGTGCGGGTTTAATCGTCGAGACATCGGAAGACGTCCCGGGTCTCTAATATATTCATTTCCCAAAGCGTTGCACCCCTGCCGGGAAACCGGCAGCCGGGGGCGGGCTGTGATTGAGGAGCTGTTCAATGAATAAAAGGTACTTATTGTCCCTCATTGCGGTTATCGTTTTGTTTCTCATCTCCTATCTGGGAGTGGAAGCAGTGCCGGGCTCCAAATGGCTATTCGGTATTGTCATTCCCTATGCCGCTTTGATCGTTTTTGTCGCCGGTTTCATCCGGCGACTGCTCACCTGGTCACGATCAGCGGTGCCGTTTGCCATCCCCACAACAGGAGGCCAGCAGAAAACGTTGAGCTGGATCAAGCCGAACGCTATCGACAATCCAAGTTCGAAGGGCGCGGTTTTCGTTCGCATGCTGCTGGAAATCGTTACCTTTCGGTCCCTTTTCAGAAATTCGCGGATGAAGCTGAGGGAAGGCAAAATTTCCTACCAACTGGAAATTTTCCTGTGGGTGGGAGCGCTTGCTTTCCATTATGCTTTTTTTACGGTGCTGTTCCGGCACCTGCGATTTTTCACCGATCCGATTCCGTTGCCGGTGCGGCTGGTGGAAGACCTTGACAGCTTTTTCCGGATGGAAATTTTGCAGGACTTCATTCAAATCGGTGTTCCGGGGGTTTACCTTTCCGGCCTGGTCCTGCTGGCAGCCGTGACCTACCTTTTTCTGAGAAGAATTTTCATTCGCAACGTAAATTATATATCCCTGGCTTCAGATTACTTCCCGCTTTTTTTGATTTTCGGGATCGCTTTCACCGGAATCATGATGCGGTACGTGCTCAAAATCGACGTGACGGCCGCAAAACAGCTTGCCATGGGCCTGGTGACATTTCGCCCGAACATTCCGCAAAACGTGAGCAGCATTTTCTTTGTTCACCTCTTTTTTGTCAGCATCCTGCTGGCATATTTCCCGTTTAGCAAGCTGATGCATTTGGGCGGCATCTTTTTCAGCCCCACCCGCAACATGAGGGCGGATACCCGGGCGGTACGCCATGTAAATCCATGGAACTACCCTGTGAAAGTGCATACCTACGAAGAATACGAAGATGATTTCAGAGACAAGATGATCGAAGCCGGCCTGCCGGTGGACAAGATGCCGGAGCCCCAGGAGGCAGCCGCCGAAGAAGAGGAAGAACCTGCCGCTCCGCCGCAAGAGCCGCCAGCAGACGCAGCAGATGCCGCGGCTGAACCAGAGGAAAAGGAGTAACACATGTCTGATCTTCCAACTGCAGAAGAAATGCTTTCCGGTTTGAAGTATCGCCCGCCATCCACCGATTGGATGGATGTTCCGGCAGAAATCCGCAAAGGCATCGCCTGTTATGCCGGCAATCCAAAGAGCCTTGAAGTGCTCGGATTTCCGAATCCGCGGACCTGGAGCTGCTTCGACGACGACTGGCAGCTGCCGGAAAACTGGCAGGAAATTATCCATGAGGGCTTCAAGGAACGATTGGAAAAATTCCGGTCTTTTAAGGTGTTTATGGACATCTGTGTCCGCTGCGGCGCCTGTGCGGACAAATGCCACTATTTCATCGGAACCGGGGATCCGAAGAACATGCCGGTTCTCAGGGCAGAGCTGCTGCGTTCGGTCTATCGCAATGATTTTACCCGGGTGGGCAAACTGCTGGGGAAAATCAACGGTGCGCGTCCGATGAACTACGAGGTTCTCAAAGAGTGGTGGTCGTATCTGTTTCAGTGCTCGGAATGCCGTCGGTGTTCGCTTTATTGCCCCTACGGAATCGATACCGCCGAAATTACGATAATGGGTCGCGAGTTGCTCAACCTGCTCGGTTTGAACATCGACTGGATCATTACACCGGTGGCCAACTGCTATCGGACCGGCAACCACCTCGGCATCCAGCCTCATGCCTTCAAGGACATGCTCGATTTTTTCTGTGACGATATCGAGGAGATTACCGGCATCCGTCCCGACCCGCAGTTCAACAAAAAAGGCGCAGACATCTTGTTTGTTACCCCTTCCGGTGACGTATTCGCCGATCCAGGCACCTTCACCGCCATGGGGTATTTGATGCTGTTTCATTTTTTGCAGGAAAAATACGGCCTGGACGTTACCTGGAGTACCTATGCGTCCGAGGGCGGCAATTTCGGTCTTTTCACGTCCCATGAAACCATGAAACGGTTGAATGCCAAGATGTATGCCGAAGCCCGGCGCCTGGGTGTCAAGTGGATTCTCGGTGGAGAGTGCGGTCACATGTGGCGGGTGATTCACCAGTACATGGATACCATGAACGGCCCGGCCGATTTCCTGCAGATGCCGGTCAATCCCATTACCGGCACGGCATTCAAAAATGCTGCTTCCACCAAGATGGTGCACATCACCGAATTTACGGCCGACCTGATCAAACACGGCAAACTCGACCTGGACCCCAGCCGCAACGATCACCTCAAGGTTACCTTCCACGATTCGTGCAACCCGGCCCGGGGAATGGGGCTATTTGACGAGCCCCGCTACGTGATCAAACAAACCTGCAAGCACTTTTACGACATGCCGGCCAACGCCATCCGCGAACAAACCTTTTGCTGCGGCAGCGGTTCGGGCCTCAATGCCGGCGAAGACATGGAATTGAGAATGGCCGGGGGGTTGCCCCGGGCCAATGCCGTAAAGCATGTGCACGACAAACACGGGGTGAACATGCTGGCCTGCGTGTGTGCCATCGACCGGGCGGTGCTGCCGGACCTGATGTCTTACTGGGTACCGGATGTAGATGTCACCGGGGTCCATGAACTGGTGGGCAATGCCTTGAACCTGCCGGGCCAGAGTGACAGAACCATGAACCTGCGAAGCGAGGAGCTGGCCGACCTGCAGGGCACCGCGGAAGATACGGAGGACGAAACTGATGAAGAAAAGTAAAGGTGTCATAATCGGAATCATTATCTTTCTCGCTGTCGTGACCTTCCCCTTTCTTTACAACAGGGGAAAGGCGGCGCCGGTCCCCGAGCTGGTGCTGACCGAGACAGCCAAGGCTGCCCAGCAGTGCGTGCGGTCCAAGGACTACATGCAGCGGGAACATATGAAGATTCTGGATCTGTGGCGGCACACTGTTGTCCGCAGCGGTGAACGGGTGTACGTCAACCCCCAGGGAAAAGAGTTCAACATGAGTCTTTCCAACACCTGCCTGGATTGCCACTCGAACAAAGCCGAATTCTGCGACCGGTGCCACGATTACGCATCGGTGCGGCCATATTGCTGGGATTGTCACATTGATAACCCGAAGGAGAGCAAGTGATGGATAGCAGTCGAAGACAGATTCTGAAATTTTTCGGTATTTCGGCGCTGGCGATGAGCACCAAGCCGGTACTCGATGCCTTTGCCGCCGGTCAGGCGGCCGGGGATGCTGAAGCGAATGAGCACACCCAGTCCGGCCCGGATGCCCTCAAGGCCCGGCAGTGGGCCATGGTCATTGACACCCGCGAGTTTCACTCTCTGGAGGACGTGGAGCCGTTGATCGAAGCTTGCCACAAAATCCACAACGTTCCGCATCTGCCGGTAAAGCGGCACGAAATCAAATGGATTTGGGAAACCGAGTACAAACATGCCTTTCCGATGAAAGGCGCCCGGTTCATGGCAGAAGATTTGCAGCACCGGCCGATCCTGGTTTTGTGCAACCACTGCGAAAATCCGCCCTGCTGCAGAGCCTGCCCGACCCAGGCGACCTTCAAACGCGAAAGCGATGGAATCGTACTGATGGACTTCCACCGCTGCATCGGCTGCCGGTTCTGTATGGCCGCCTGCCCCTTCGGGGCCCGCAGCTTCAACTTCCGTGACCCGCGACCGTTTATCGCCGAGACCAACAAGCAGTTTCCCACCCGCGCAAAGGGTGTTGTGGAGAAATGCAACTTTTGCGCCGAACGTCTGGCCGTCGGTCAGCAGCCGGCCTGTGTGGAAGCATCCGAGGACAAAATTACTTTCGGTGATCTCTACGACCCCGAATCGAAGGTGAGAGAACTGATCAAAACCAATTACACCATCCGCCGCAAGCAGTCTCTGGGGACGGAGCCGGCGATTTACTATATCGTGTGAGGTGACTATGCTTGAATTAGCGATCAGAGGAAGTAAAAAATACTATGGCTGGATGCTGCTGCTGCTGGGCATCATCGGGGTGGGTTTTCTTTTCTACCTGAAGCAGCTGGATTTCGGCCTCGGGATCACCGGGATGAGCCGCGATGTTTCATGGGGGTTTTACATCGCCCAGTTTACCTTTCTGGTCGGAGTGGCTGCCGGAGGCGTCATGGTGGTGCTGCCCTACTACCTGCACGATTACAAGGTCTACGGCCGGGTGACGATTCTCGGAGAGTTTCTGGCCATTGCGGCCGTGGTGATGTGCCTGCTGTTTATCATCGTCGATCTTGGTCAGCCAATGCGATTGTTCAACGTTCCGTTGTATCCCACGCCGAACTCCGTGCTCTTCTGGGATATGATCGTTCTCAACGGATACCTGTTTTTGAACATTATCGTCGGCTGGAACGTTCTGGAGGCCGAGCGCAACGGTGTTCACTACCAGGCCTGGGTCAAGCCCTTTATCTATCTTTCCATCCCCTGGGCGATCAGCATCCACACCGTGACCGCATACCTGTACGCCGGCCTGCCGGGCAGAGGCTTCTGGCTTACGGCCATCCTGGCACCGCGGTTTCTGTCTTCGGCGTTTGCTTCCGGTCCGGCCCTGTTGATTCTGCTGTGTTTGTTCATCCGCAAGACGACCAACTTCGATCCCGGGCGCGAAGCGATCCAGACCTTGGCAAAAACCGTGGCCTACGCCATCTGCCTGAACGTGTTCTTCTTTCTGTGCGAAATTTTCACCGTCTTTTACAGCCAGATCCCCGAGCACATGGATCACTTCAAATACCTGTTTGTCGGGCTGCACGGACACGGGGCCTATGTGCCCTGGATGTGGACCTCCCTTGCGCTGATGGTGCTGGGAATCATCCTGCTGGTAAACCCGCTTACCCGCAAAAATGAAGGGGTTCTGGCCGTGGCCTGTGTCGTGATATTTGCCGGAACGTGGATCGACAAGGGAATGGGAATGATCTCCGGTGGATTTGTTCCCAACCCCCTGCACGAGGTCAGCGAGTACATACCGTCCGTGCCGGAGCTGATCATCTCCTTGGCGGTCTGGTGTGTTGGGTTCCTGGTGCTTTCGGCTCTTTATAAAATTGCCGTGTCCGTCAAGGAGGAAACCAGAGCGTAGCCGAAACCCGCATCACTGCTGAAAACAAAAGGGGTCGCTTGATTGAAGGCGCCCCCTTTTTTGTTGCGTTTTCCAGCCGACGTCTTAATTTATACCCTGATATCGGAAGGGCCCATGAACCTCGTCTTTGACTCCATATCGGCTTCCTGGCAGCTGCTGCTGGAATCTTCGATCTATATTCTCTTCGGACTGCTGATCAGCGGCCTGCTGCGCGCCTTTCTGCATCCGCATGCGGTCGCGCGACACCTGGGAGGCGGCCGTTTTTCATCGGTGTTCAAGGCCGCGCTGCTCGGCATTCCCATTCCGTTGTGATCCTGCGGGGTGCTGCCTGCAGCCGTGTCGCTGCGGAAACAAGGGGCCGGCAAGGGGGCGGTCACATCCTTTCTGATTTCCACGCCGGAATCCGGTGTCGACTCGATTTTTATCACCTACGCCCTGCTCGATCCAATCATGACGATCGCCCGACCCGTTGCCGCATTCTTCACGGCTGCTTCGGCCGGCATTGCCGAAACGATTTTCGACACGAAAAAGGATGCCGACGAAGTCATTCCAGACCTCTCCTGCCCTGTGGATGGTTGCTGTGACGGCGTAAGCTGCGACCCGAGGCAGCACCGGCTGCATCACTCGGTGTCAGAAAAAACATACGTAGGGCTGCGATACGCTTTCACGGAATTCTGGGACGATCTGGCCGGCTGGTTTTTCGTCGGTCTGATGATTGCCGGTGTCATAACGGCGCTGATTCCCGACGACATCTTCAGCCGCCACCTGGGAAGCGGCCTGCCGGCCATGCTGCTGATGTTGGCGGTGGGGATTCCGCTTTACATCTGCGCCACCGCTTCCACTCCGATTGCAGCGGCCCTGATTTTAAAAGGCGTCAGCCCGGGGGCTGCGCTGGTGTTTTTGCTGGCAGGACCGGCAACCAACGTGGCATCGCTGACAGTCTTGAGCGGTGTGTTGGGCAAGCGCGCCACCGGGATCTACCTGACGGTCATAGCCGGTTCGGCGGTTGCATTCGGCCTGCTGGTCGACCAGGTGTATGCATTGGCAGGTGTTTCCGCCCGGGCCTCCATTGGCCAGGCAGCCGAAAGCATGCCGGCCTGGCTGGAGCTGGCCGCAGCCGCTGTGTTGCTGGGCCTGTCCGTCAAGCCGTTGTTTCACAAGGCAAGCGCGTTGCAGCGAAGGGTCTTCAAATACCGCAAAGCATCTTCGCGATCGACGCTGACGGATTTACCGCCTTCTGGCAACCCCCCGGACAACTGCGGTCCGACATGAGGATGTTCGTAGCAGGGCCAGGCCGGCGGCCGGCCCATCAGGTGGATGGTTGCGCGGCGGTAGCGGGCAATCAGATCGTTGCTGCAACCCTATGCGGACGCGCCGCAGCTACCCTGCAGCTGCCACCAGAGAGGAAAGGAGCGTAAGGATGACGTTGGAAGTCGTACGTAGCACATTGGCCTGGTGTTCGCTCATCAACATCATATTGCTGGCCTGGTGGGCGGTATTTTTTTTCTTTGCGCATGATTGGACATACCGGATGCACAGCAAGTGGTTTCACATACCGGTGGAAAAATTCGATGCCATCCACTATGCCGGGATTGCGTTCTTTAAAATGGCGATTTTGCTCTTCAACCTGGTTCCATATCTGTCTTTGCGGATCGTCGGCTGAAAAAACAGGAAGATAACAGGGGTCTTTACGAAAAGGGCAGCGCTGCAGCGGCTCACCGCCGGCACGCTAAACCGCGACTCCGCTTATTCGTGGCGCAGGGCGGCGATCGGATTCATGGATGCCGCCCGGCAGGCCGGATACAGCCCGAAGAAAATCCCTACCAGTATGGACATCAGCAGCGGCAGACAGACCGCAACGACGGTTACGACCGTTTGCCAGCCGGCCACGGTCGTGATCAGCCAGACGGCTCCGACGCCGGCGGCAATGCCGGCAACGCCGCCCGCGGCCGTCAAAATGATCGACTCGGCCAGAAACTGCAGGACGATGTGAGTGCGGGTGGCACCGACCGCCCGCCGGATGCCGATCTCGCGCGTTCTCTCCGAAACGGTTGCCAGCATGATGTTCATGATCCCGATACCGCCCACCAGCAGAGAAATTCCGGCTATGGCCCCGAGAATGGTGTTGAACATCCGTCTGGTTTTCTCCGATTGTTTCAACAGCTCCCGCGGAACCACCATCTGGAAATCCTGCACGCCGTGATGCGCAACTTCCATCAGCCGTTGCACGATCCGCGCGGCTTCGGCCACCTGATCGGTGTCCTCTACCTGCAGTATGATCTCCGTCACTTCGGATGGCGGGGGCGCTTGCCCGTGTGGGGTTTGGGCGATGATGCGTTCAACACCCAGGGGAACGAAAACCATCTCGTTGACATTTCTTGCAGAGACCGCCGAAGTTTTTTTTGCCCGATCCTCGCGGCGTTTGAGTGCGCCGACGATCTTGAAAAGGTGATCTTCGATTCTCAGGTCACTGCCGATCCGCATATTCGGCCCCAGGCTTGCAGCGACAGCGCTGCCGAGCACACAGACCTTGTTTTTTCTGTCGACATCGCCATTGCGGATGAACCGGCCACGGTGGATCGCAAGATCCTGTATTTCGGCCAGATTCGCCGAACAGGCGACAAACTGAGGGGTAATCTGCCGGCCGGTTCCAGAGATGGAAGCCGAAAACTCCTTCAAACAGGCTGCCTGTGACAGCAGCTCACAGTTTCTTTTGAGCATGGCCGCATCATCGGCGCGCAGCCCGGGAGAAAGTTTCCTGCGGGCCCGGTATGCTTGCTCGCCTGTCAGCCGGATCGGTTTCAGATAGATGTTGCGGGTCCCCAGCTGCTCGATCTGGCGCAGGGCCTGTTCGCGGGCACCTTCGCCGATCGATATCATCGACAATACGGCCATCACCCCGCACACGATTCCCACCACGCTCAAGGCCGAGCGCAGCTTGTGGTCCATCAGCGCGCGAGCCGCCGTACGAAATATGCCGTACAGCCGGTAAAGGCGATTATGCAAATCTGCCGTCATTTAGCGTCATCACTCGGCCGGCACGGCCCGCAACATCCTGGTTGTGGGTTACCATAACGATGGTGGCGCCGGCATCATTAAGGGTTTCAAACAGATCAAGAATTTCGCGCCCGGTGCTCGAATCGAGATTGCCCGTGGGCTCATCTGCCAGGAGTAACCGGGGATCTGTGGCAATGGCCCTGGCGATGGCTGCACGCTGCATCTCGCCGCCCGATAGCTGGTAGGGTTTGTGTGCGATCCGGCCGGCGAGCCCCACCTGTTCGATGGCCGAAAGGATCCGGGTTTCGCCGTCGCCGTTTTGCGCGGCATGATAAAGAAACGGCAGCTCGACGTTTTCCTTCACGGAGAGGTTGTGAATCAGGTTGAAGGTCTGGAAGACAAAACCGATCCGCCGTGCCCTGGTTTGCGACAGCTCGGAATCGGTGGCCGCCAAGATGTCCCGTCCGTCCAGCAGATAGCTGCCGGAATCGGGCCGGTCGAGGCAACCGAGGATGTGCAGCATTGTCGACTTGCCCGAACCGGAAGGACCCATGACCGCAACGAACTCGCCCTGCCGTATCGTCAGATTGACTTTTCGCAACACCGGCAGCCTGCCGTATCCGACGGTATACGACTTGGTTATAGCAGTCATTTCAACCAGGTGCGGTGGCATGCTACCCGTCCATATCCGGTTTCACCAGGCTGATCCGATCACCCGGATTCAGCCCGGAGCGGATGACCACCAGATCCTCGTTTTGCCTTCCGGTGATCACGCCGACTTTTTCAAATCCAGCTCCGCTGTGCCGGTAGCAGTAAGTGGCCCCGCCCTCCTGGAAGACGGCTTGAACCGGGATAACCAGCTGCTCCTTCACAGTGGCAGAGAGTATCGTGACCCGTGCGGTCATGCCCGGCCGCAGCCGATCGTTTTGATCCTTCAAGGCGATGGTCAATTCGAAATACTTCTCGCCCCGGCCGAGCCGCTGAAACTCGGATGCCAGCGCGCCCACAAAAGAGATTTCACCGGCAAACACCGATTCGGGATAGGCGTCCACCTGCACCCGACAATTTTGACCGACGACAATTTTGTGCAGGTCGATTTCGCGCACCTGGGTTTTGACTACCATCGAAGAGATGTCCGGCAGGTACACCAGCGGCTGGTTGGGCAGCACCGAGTCGCCTTCCCGGGGTTTGCGTTTGCTGCCCTCGCGATAGGCTTCAAAATGGATGGCGATGCCGTCCGACGGCGCCCGGATGATGGTTTTTTCCAGCTCCAGGCGTGCCGCGGCCAGATACGCTTTTACGGTCTTGAGCTTGCCGCCAACCTCGTCGTAGCTCGCTTTGGCCTTTGCGATTCGGAACACCCCGCCTTTTTTCAACTGGCCGAGCTCCATCTCGGCCTGCTGGACCTTGGCCTCGCCGGTCTTGATCAGCGAGGGCAGAACGTGGTTGCGGTAGGATGAAAAATTTTGCTCCGCAGCGCCGAACTGCTCTTTCAGCTCGGCGCACTTCTCCCGGGCGGTGGAAATTTCCCGCTCATTGCCGAACCCTTTCTGCGACAGCTCTTCCAGATCGCGGATATAAGACAAGTAGCGCCGGTATTCTTCCTCCAGCTTGGTCATTTCAGACTTCAAGCCGGCCAGCTTCAACGGGCCGTCACCTTCCCGCAACCGTTTCAGATCGAGCACGGCAACCTGCAGGTTGTATTCGGCGTTTCGGATTTCACGCTCCACCTGACTTTTTTCCCATTCGAGCATCTGCCCGTTGGCTTCCACAGCCGCCTCCAGTGCCTGGACATCGCTTTCCAGTCGCCGGACCTCCTCTTCGAAGGGTGCCGGGTCGAGCCTGACCACGACATCCCCTTTGGCAACCGGGGTACCGTCGCCGACAAGAAAGATGATCTTGCCCCGATCGCCGCGGATGGTGGAGGAAACCATGTGCGACCGGGCCGCGTCGAGAACGCCGATCGCCGACACGGTGATATCGAAGCTGCGGGGGCTTGCGGTGGCCAGCCGGGGTGGGGTTTCTTTCTGGTTCGATCCAACCAGACCTGAAACCAGAATCCCGGCCGAGCCGATCGCGGCCAGCAATATGAGATACTTTTTCATGGCTGTTCACTTCTCAGCGGTTGTGCACCTGTGCTGTTGGCACCGTTGGTGCCGATCAGCGTCCCGAGTGCCGAACGCAGCCGGTAGATCCCGACGATGTAATCGGTTCGGGATGTGAGCAGGTCGACCCTGGCCCGGGCCAGCTCGTTTTCGGATTCGATCACGTCGAAATTATCGGCCATCCCATATCGGAATTTGATCTGTGCGAGCGCCAGTTTCCCTTCGGCCGCCGCAATCTGCTCTGCTCTGATGGCAACGCTCTCGCCGGCTTCCCTCAAAGCATCCAGCTCGGCGCGCACCTCCCTGACGATATCGTCGCGATCCTGCTGCATGCTCAACCGTGCGGTTTTCACCGCCAGCAGGCTCTGCTGAAAAGCAGCCTTTTCCGCACTGCGCGGCCAGCTGGTTCCGCCGATCAGCGCGACGCTCCAGTTGTCGTCGTCGAGTTCAATGCTTTGTCGAAAATCTTCGGCGGTCGCCACTCTTTCGTAGTCCATCTGCAGTCGAAACTCGGGCCAAAGCCCCTGTTTGGCGATCCGGGATTTCCGCAATGCGTTTTCCACCCGATCCCCGGCCCGCCGGATCTCCACCCGGTTGGTCAGTGCGATGTCCAGCGCCTGCGCGGGATCAAGAGAAACCGTCTCGTATTCGACCGGAGCCGTTACCTGCACGGTCAGGTCGAGGGGCAAAGCGAGAATCAGCTTCAGCCGGTCCCTGGCATCGGCCAGCGCCCTTTGGGTGCGGTTTAAATTGTCCTGGGCATCCTTCAGGCTGATCTCGGCCCGGTAGACATCGATGGGACCGGCCAGCCCGGCCTTTTCCTTTACCCGTGCTGAATCGACATGAGCCCGGTACCGGGCGATCTGTTCGGCAAACAGATCCAGCAGTTCTTCCTGCCGGATGACGGCATACACCGCCGCCACCGTGTCGAGTGCTGTCCGGTCCCGGGTCAAATATCGTGAATACATCGATTCCCGCAAACTGAAGCTGGCCGAATTGACGCTGTCCATGTTGAATTCCTGACCAAACCGCCGAAACAGAGGAATGCTCAGCGAAACACCGATGCCGGTGGTATAGTCACCCGAGTCGGCCCTTTCCACCCGCGGCGTGACAGCGCCCGTGGGACCGTAGGCAAACTTTTTCTCCACCGCGCCCTCCACCCCGAACCCTGATTCGGCCCCCGACTCGTCTTCTGCACTGGAAACCGATGCATCCACACCCGGCACCAGCTTGACCTCGAATTCGGATTCGGCGGCTTTCAGGGACCACTCCCGAATCTGCACCGCATCGTCGGAGGAGATCACCCCCCGGTTGGC
>LJNK01000034.1 GCA_001303025.1 Deltaproteobacteria bacterium SG8_13 | reverse complement strand
GGGCAGACCGATGAGGGTGTCACCGCCACCTTCTATGCCGACACCGACGGCGACGGATTCGGCGACCTGACGGTCACCACCCAGGCCTGCACAGCTCCCATCGGCTTTGTCGCAGACAGCACCGACTGCAACGACAACAGTGCGAATGAGCACCCCGGACAAATCTGGTATGAAGATTCCGATTCAGATGGTTTTGGCAATCTTGCGGTCTCTTTAGTCGCTTGTCTTCAGCCGACAGGCTATGTGTTGGATGGTACAGACTGGAATGACACGGATTCAGGCGAATGGCAGGATACGGATGGTGACGGAGTTGGAGACAACTCCGATGTCTTTCCGACTAACCCGAATGAGTGGGCAGATGCCGACGCCGATGGAACAGGGGATCAAGCAGATACGGACGATGACAATGACGGTCTTCTGGACATCATCGAGATCGCCTCTTGCACAGATCCTCTGGATGCCGACACGGATGATGATGGAATCATCGACGGCTATGAAGATCTCAACCTGAACGGTGCTCTCGACATCGGTGAGACGGATCCCTGTAATGGCGATACGGATGGTGACGGAGTTCAGGACGGTACGGAATTGGGGTATACGTTGGATGACGTCGGGCCGCATACCGATCTTGCTGTATTTCAACCGGATTTGGATCCATCAACGTCGACCGATCCGTTGGTGATTGACACCGATGGAGACGGTCTGACGGACGGTGAAGAATATCATAACCAGAAGCCTTCGATACCTTCGCTGTTATTGCCGATTAATACCGATATCAATGTTTCTCTAACCGCACAACTTAAAGCCACCGGGTATTCTGATGCCGATGGTGACCGCCACCTGTATACCAGATGGCAGATCAGCAGTATGCAAGGCGATTTCTCTGACAATGCTCTCGTGCTTGACATAAAATCTGATTCGCACTTAACCTCATTCACCACACCGGAACTGATGCTACATGTGGATACACTTTACTACTGGCGGGTGAAATTTTACGACAATCTTGATGCCGCATCCGATTGGTCAGAAACCTTTTCTTTCAGAACCATTAAAACGGATTCCGCAGACATTAACCCCCAGAACAACATCCCTGATAGTCAGGAAATCAGCGATGCAAGTATGGATTTGGACAGTGATGGATATGCTGATATCAATCAGCCGGACATGAAGTGCTTGCGTACCGGGCATGGCAATGCTTCGGTCTGCGTTAAGAAAAGTACGAATGTTACTTCGGTTATATCTCTTATGTGGAATGATCCGGCTATCATTTCGGATACCTACAACAAACCTGATGTCATGCCGATCGGCCTGCTCAGTTTTAAACTGGAAGTTGCCAATCCCGGCGATATCGCAGAAGTGACGATATATTGTTCTAGTACGCTGCCTGTTACATGGTACAAATACGATCTATCAAACGGATGGCAGGATTATTCGGCCAATGCCACGTTTAACCCGGACAATTCCGTCACCTTGCAATTTAAAGATGGAAATTTCGGTGACGCCGACGGAACAAAAAACAGATTCATCGTTGACCCTTCGGGACCAGGCACAAACGCTTCACCTCCATCATCAGACAGCGTTGACGGTAGCGGCGGCGGTGGGTGTTTTATTAGCAGTTCCGCATACAGGGCCAATTCGTCGGTAAAGATTCTCGTATACGTGCCTTTCTTCTTCTTTCTGCTGATAAAAGTAAGCAACACATTAAAACTTCTGCACAAAAGAAGACCTGCTAACCCTGGCATACCACGGCCAGTAAATCTTTTGAGTAAGCGCTGAAAGGGATGACGCGAAAGGGCCTCGACGGCGAAGAGGTTGGAAATTGGTGTTGGCTGGTGGCGAAAAAGAAAAACCACATGGACCCGGCGTTGAAAGACTCCGGGTTTTCTTTTTATGCAGCATTTACGGGGAAGGCAGACTGGATCTATCGTTAACTGATAACTGGCCCAGGGTTCTAGCTGGCCCTTGTCATGGATTGTAGCTGACAGCAAATGGTCGGCAGATCATCAATTGATGATACCTGTTTGGGGCTGCGGTGAAATAACTACACGACTTTATAGCGCGGAAAGCGGCGACGATCCATGCCGCTGCGGCGGTCTTTGCCGCTTCGTCTTTCCGGCAGATGCACCGAGTACGAATAGCTACGGCGATCACCCCCCGATCTTCGACCGCCGTTGTCGACCAGCTTGAACTTTTCGTACGGGTTGTGCAGGGCCATTGGAAGTGCCTGAGGTACAAGATACGCAAACGCTGTGTCGGTTGATCGCACCCCTTCCCTGTATCCCCTCCCTTAAAGGGAGGGGAATTTCAAGGGGAAACACTTTCCACATCCGGCAAGCAGAGAGCCGGGACGTGGAATTGTAATACATTCTTGCAGGTTCTGTGCCACGTGTAATACATTTTTTCAGGGCACTTCGACTGAAAGAAAGGACATGAAAAATCGTTATTTATCAGTTATATATAACAAAATAGCAATGCGCCGGCCCGATGAGCCGGGCGCTGGTGGTCAGGTGTTGTGGCAATCAGGTGTGGGTATTTGGGAATTTGACTTCCTAACGGCAATCTAATGGATGGGTGGATTAGTATTCGTCGGACAGGACCCCCTCGGGGGGTTCAATGCCCAGATCCTTGATTTTGTATAGCAGCGTTTTGTAGCTGATGTTTAAAATCTTGGTGGCCTTGCTGCGGTTCCAGCCGGTTTTGTTGAGCACATAGGCGATGACCTCTTTTTCCACCCGGTCGAGCACTTTTTTGCGGATCTTTTTTAAAGACAAGGTCTTCAAATCGATATTGTTGCCGATATCGTAGTCCATCAACTCGCTGTGTACCATCGGGGCGATGGCCAGCGGGTCGCCGGGACGGGGGGCGTCGGCCGGCTGCAGCATCTCGTCGATACCCTCCTCGAACTCGCCTAAAATCATGATCCGCTTGAGCACGTTTTGCAGTTCGCGCACGTTGCCGGGCCAGTGGTAGGAGAGCAGCTTTTTCATCACTTCGTTGTCGGGTTTTTTGACCTTCTTGTCTTTAAACAGCTGGCTGTATTCCTTGACGTAAAAGTCGATCAGGTAGGGGATGTCTTCGGGTCTTTCTCGCAGCGGGGCCACGTGGATCTTGATGGTGCTCAGCCGGTAGTAGAGGTCGCCGCGGAACTTGCCGTTTTTCATCTCGGTTTCCAGGTCGTGGTTGGTGGCCGCCACCACCCAAGTGTCGGTGCGCACGTCCTTTTCCGAGCCCAGTGGCGAAAAGTGACCGCCCTGCAGCACGTGCAGAACCTTGGACTGCAGGGGCAGCGACATATCTCCGATCTCGTCTAAAAACAGCACCCCGCTGTGGGCCAGCTCGAACTTGCCGCGTCGCCGGCGCTGGGCCCCGGTGAAGGCGCCCTGCTCGTATCCGAACAGCTCGCTTTCCAGCAGCCCGTCGGGAAGCGCTGCGCAGTTGACCTTGACAAAGGGCCTGCCCTGGCGGTTGGAGCGCGCATACAGGTTTTGCACCACCAGCTCTTTGCCCACCCCGGTCTCTCCACTGACCAGAGTGTTGAGCCCCGTGTCAGCGACCTGGTTGATGAGCTCTTTGATGCGCTCTATGTTCTGGCTGACACCGATGATTTCCGTTCTCATATGCCTTGTCGATTCCCTTTTACCTGATCCGCTTTCAGCAGGTACGCGTTACATGTCTGGTGGGTGTTAGCTGCCGGCTGCCCGGGCGAGCAGGTCGTTGACCTGGCGCTCCAAGTCGTCCAGGTCGAACGGTTTTTCCATCACCACATCGGCGTTGGCCTCCAGGGCCAGGGCTTCTGGGTGCTCGCCGTATCCGGTGATGGCCACCACCGGAGTGTTGGGAAACTCCTTTTTCAAAATGGAGATTACCCCCACACCGCTCACAAAAGGCATCACCAGATCGGTGATGACCAGGTCAAAGCCCCCTTCTTCGGCCTTGAGGATCTTCAGCCCCTCCAGTCCGTCTGCTGCGGTGGTGACGTTGAACTTCTTTTTTTGTAAATACTTGTCCAGGGCAACCAGAATCTCCTGGCTGTCGTCGATTACCAGCAGTTTGTATGTCCGTTCCATGGGGTGGCCCCAACCTTTTTGGGTGGTGAACTGCGGACTTTCCCGCTACCGGCACGAAGTTCGCTGCGCCGTGCGCCGGCGCAAGAATGCATCATTATACTCCAAATGGCTCGATTTGCAAAGACTATGTAATTTATTTCTCAATCAAGCGGACGTTTTATTTTGCAACCGCCAGTTGTAAAGCGCTAGAAGTTTTTGGCCGCCCAGAGCGCGGCCTGGATGCGGTTGGGGACCCGGATCTTGTTGTAGATGTTGTACAGGTGGGTTTTGACCGTGTGGGGGCTGATGCAAAGGTTTTCGGCGATCTCGTCGTTGGAGGCGCCCACGGCGATCATGGTCAGGATCTGCTTTTCCCGCGGGGTAAGCAGCGACTGGGCCTTTTTCTGAATCTTCGGAGAGGTCTTGGTCTCCATCAGGCTCTGGGCCAGCGCGTCGCGGGGATACCACAGCTGGCCTTTGTGCAGGGCCTGGATCCCCTTGATAAATATTGCCGGTGCGTCGTCTTCGTAAATGATGCCGCGGATGCCCAGCTTGATGGCCTCATTTTCGATGCCGTTTCCGGTGGAAACGTTAAACAGGGCAATGGGGCATTTTTCGGGCATCGACTCAAAGCTCTTGCCGTACTCCAGGCTCAGGTTGGAGCCGTCAAAACCACGGCAGTCCCAGAGGATCAGCGGCAATGATTCTTTGGGGGTGCCGGAGATGTAGCTGAAGCTGTATTCCTGGCGGCGCACGCAGCGAAGACCCGTGGATCTGCCGATAAAAAAGGTCAGCAGCTCGTTTTGCAGCTTCAAGGGTCCGACAATGATGATCTGAGGGTCCATAGTCTCGATTGGCTTGTAGCTTGGAGGTGAATTCTCGTATGCATAAACCATCTGATGGCGAATTTCAAATGGTTTTATGGCCTGCCCCTAACAAATTTGTGCCTTGCTAGGGGCCGGCAGCGTGCGGGCTGCAGATTGCGGTGGTTACTTGGTTTCGGATGCTTTGGCGCGGGCCAGGTTCTGGTGGATTTCACCAACGTCGTTGGTTTCGCCCAGGTGCTCTTTGACCCACTGCGGGCTGCGGTCGTACTGCCGGCCCAGGGCGGCTGCGGCTTCATCCAGGGTGCGAAACTTGAGCTTGGCGCTGAGGTGGAATTTGAAGGGCCTGCGCGGATCGTAAAACAGCAGGCCGTTGGCGGCCAGGGTGTCGGCTGCCGGCGGGCTTTCTTTTTTCACCGCCGTGCGGCTCAGATTGCGGTAGATCTGCGCCAGGTCGTTGGTTTCACCCAGGTGCTGCTGCACCCATTCGGGGGTGCGGTCGAATTTTTCCGCCAGGGCCGCCACGGCCTCTTTTAACGTGTGGTGCCGGGTGTTGGGACCGGACCAGTATTTGAAGTCCCGGCGGGGGTTGTAAAACAGCATGCCTTCATATGCGGAAAACTCGTCTTTCACCGGTGGTGCGACCGGCGGCGGGTTGGCGGCCGGTGGTGCCGCCACTGCAGATTTTGACGGCTGCGGTTTACCAGCCGGAGCGGGTGATGGCTGTGGTTTGGCGGCAGTCGCTGTCGAAGGCGCCTGTGCGGGCAAAGGCGAAGTCGGCGCGGCAGCCGCGCTCTCAGGCGTTGGGGCTGGCGCCAGGTCGGGCGTTGCAGGTTTTTCGCCGGCCGGCACTGCAGCTGCCGCTGATTTGGATTTCGGGGGCTTTGCTGCGGCAGCTTTGGCCGGGCTCGGCTTGTCTGCTTCGGCCGGCGGCTTTGCTGCGGCCTTGGCGTTGGAAGGATCCGGGGTCGTGTATGTTTTCAGCACCCGTCCGTCGTCGGACTCGATCCGGTCGATGATGTCCCTGGCGTAGGTGATGACGATGCCGTCGTAGTCCTTTAAATAAAAGCGAACCCAGCCGCCATCTTCCCAGGTCTTGGAGACTTTGATGGTGGTGCCGTCTTTCAGGTGGATGACCTCGGCCGCTGCCCAGGCAGGCAGCAGCAGCAGCAGGGCGAGGCAGATGGTTTTCTGTGGGATGAGTTTCATTCAAACCATATTTTAACCGCATACCGGCTGTAAGTGCAAGAGCACCCGACACGATATGCGGTTAGATCGTTAGTTGCTTTTTACGGTCTCGTTGTTTTTGGCAATAAACTCGATTTCCACCCGCCGGTTCAGACTGCGCCCTTCGGCCGTGTCGTTGGGAGCGATCGGGTCCTGGGGTCCCAGGCCGACGGCGGTGATGCGACGGGTGCTGATGCCCTTTCCCACCAGGTAGCCCTTGATCAGGTTGGCCCGAAACTGGGAGATGCTCAGGTTGTAGCTGAGCACGCCGGTGGAATCGGTGTAGCCTTTCACCACCACGTCGATGGCCGGGCTTTCCTGCAGCGCGGCGGCAAACCGGTCCAGGGTCTCAAACTCCTGTTCGGACAGCTCGTTGGAGTTGTGCTGGAAGTAAATGACGATCTTTTCCACCTTGGCCAGGTCCGGAGTGCGCAGCGGCGCGGCCGGTGTCGCAGGTGCCGGTACCGGAGCGCTCTGCGGTGCCGCGGGCGGCGTGGCTGCGACCGGTGCCGGCTGCGGTGGCGGTGTCGGCCCAACGGTCGGCGCGGCCGGTGCCGGTGCCGGTGGCGCGGTGGCCCGGGTCACCTCGGAGCGGTTGGGAAAATTTTTCGGCTGCTGGGGGGCGATCTCATCCATCGACCAGCGGGTGGTGCTCTCGGTTTCGCGGGTGAGCAGGTAATACCCGCCGCCGATGAGCGCCAGCGTGCAGCAGACCACCAGAAAGGCGGTGACCACCGATACCGACCGGCGGCCGGATTGACCTGCAGCCGGCTCGGCAGGGGCAATGCGCGGCGTGGACCTGGGCCGGGCTTTGAACTTTGCCATTACCGGCTCGCCCGGGATCCGCAGCTCTTCGATGCATTCTTCGATGATGTCGGCCTCAATGACCTTCTGCTCTTCCGAATAGCCGGTGAGCAGGGCGTGGTCACAGATGATGTTGGTCAGCCGGGGGTTGCCCTCGGAAAAGTCGTAGATTTTGGATATAGCGGCCGCGGTGAAGATCTTGCGCTTCGAGCCGGCGATCTTGAGGCGGTGGTAGATATATTTTTCCATGTCCGCTTTGGCCAGCGGCTCGATGTGGTAGCGCACCACGATGCGGTGCAGCACCGCCCGGCTGCGCGGCGCGCGCAGCAGGTCGTTGAACTCGGGCTGGCCGACGAAAAAGATGTTGATCAGCTTACGGTTGTCCAGCTCGATGTTCGACAGCAGCCGGATCTCTTCGAGCAGGTCGTGGTTGAGCTGCTGGGCCTCGTCGATGATCAGCAGCACCCGCCGCTTGAGGGCATCGGCTTTGAGAAGAAACTGCTTCAAAGCGGCCAGAAACTCCCCCTTGCTGGCAAAGCGGCGGTTCATTTTCAAACTGTCTGCCAGGGCGTTGTAAAAATCGAGCAGACTCAAGCCGGGGTCGGGGATGGAGGAGATAAACGACTGGATGTTCAAGGTCTTGGTCAGGGCATTTATCAGCACGGTCTTGCCCGAGCCCACATCGCCGGTGAGCAGCAAAAAGCCCTTTTCCTCCCGGATGCCGTACTCCAGCGTGGCTAAGGCCTCGCGGTGCTGCTCGCCGAGCCACAGAAACCGCGGATCGGTGGTGATCTCGAAAGGCTTTTTCTTCAGGCTGTAAAACTCGCGGTACATGTCTCGACCCATCTGGGGGTTGTCAGCCGTTACAACACGAACTTGGCGATGCGCATGCAGTGAGGATGCCAGAAACAGTCGCGGATGTCTACTGTTTTCGGCACCCCTGAGGCCAGCCGGTCGGCGGCTGCAGCAAAGCCTGAAACAGGTTTATGCGAATTGCGCGGCATACGCAACGAAAAACCGGCGCGGACAAGAATCGGGGACGGTTAGGCCTTCACGCGTTTGATGATGCCGCGGCTGTAGTAAATGTAGACGATCACCCACAGCACGAAGAAAAAGACGATGTAGGCGATCTTTTGGCGGAAGAGTACCTTGCGCTTGTTGGCCACCAGGTTGGCGGAGTTTTTCAGCTCGCGTTTGACGATTTCCAGCTCGTTGAACAGCGCATCCAGGTCGGAGTTCTCCGACAGCATCACCAGCTTCTGGGCTTTGTTTTCGAACTCGCGGACATTGAAGGAGTCAAAGAGCATCTTCTGTTTTTCCGTCAGGTAGGAAACCTCGTGGATCTCCTTGGCCAGCTCGGCGCAGTAAAACTTTTTGTACGGGTTGATGGACGGCACCTCCCCGAGCTTTTTGATGCGCCGGTCGATGTCGCCCTCCACGGACGCGTTGATTTCAGCTTCCATACGATCGAGCTCGCTGATCATGTCCGAATTTTTTTTCAGGTCGATGCCCCCCAGCGCCGAGATGAAAAAGATCAGCGCGGCGGCGGTCAGGCCGCTGAGGATTATTTTTACGATAACGAAGATATCCTTGCTCATGGAGGGGACCATGTCCTTGATCGAAGGCATGCTGGCTGCTTCCTTTCTGAATGAACCCGAATCGAACCGCTTGGTTTTGTCGCCGGTAGAGCCCAACTAACCCATTTAATTTACATGGTATACAATCAGGAAATTGTAGCGAATCCGAGGGTGGATGTCAACCGCCGGCAGGGTGGCGGTTTTACGGCCTGGTTTCTGGCGGGCAGTCTCAGACGGGCTAGTTGGCGGTGTCAAGAATTTCGCGGATCTTGTGGGACAGCTCCACCGTGTTGAAGGGTTTCTGGATAAACCCGTTGCAGCCGCGCTCCAGGATGTTTTCGGCCTGGCCGTTTAGGCTGTATCCGCTGGCCAGCAGCACCCGCACCGCCGGGTCGATGGTCTTCATCCGGTCAAACACCTCACCGCCGTTTAAGTACGGCATGACCATGTCTAAAATCACCAGATCGATGCGCGGGTGGTGGTTTTTAAAGATGCGCAGGGCCTCTTCACCGTTTCGGGCCGGCAGCACCTCGTAGCCGAGGCTTTCGATCATCCGCCGGCCTACATCGACGATCACGGCCTCGTCGTCGACCAGCAGCACGGTGCCGCTGCCGTGCAGGCTCTCTTCGGCCGGTGCCTCTTCCTCGACCGCCTCGGCCTCAAGGGCCGGCAGGTAGATGTTGAAGGTGGTTCCCCGCCCGAGTTCACTGTAGCAGTTGATGATGCCGCCGTGGTTTTTGACGATCCCGTAGGCCGAGGCCAGCCCCAGCCCGGTCCCCTTGCCGAAATCCTTGGTGGTGAAAAACGGCTCGAAGATCCGCTGCTGGGTGGTTTTGTCCATGCCGAGGCCGGTGTCGGTGATCGATATCTTCACGTAGTTGCCCGACTTGAAGCTGTAAGGTTTGTTGCGGGCGTAAGCGTCGTCCAAAACGACGTTGTCGGTCTCCAGGTACAGGTCGCCGCCCTCGGGCATGGCCTGCCAGGCATTGACATACAGATTGAGCAGCACCTGCTCGATCTGGCCCACGTCGACGCTGACCATCCAGATCTTCTTGCGGTAGCGGTTGTGGATGTTGACCTCCCGGCGGGTGCGCCCGAAGATCTCCGCGGTGCGGCTGAGCACGTCGTTTAGGTAGGTCGGCTTGACCACGTACTTGCCGCCCCTGGCAAAGCCGAGCAGCTGCTTGGTCAGGTGCGCGCCGCTTTTCACGCAGCGCTCGATGCTTTTGACCTGCTCGAACAGCGCATGCTCGGGCTTGAGCTCGAGCAGCATCACCGCGGCGTTTCCCTGGATGCCCATCAGCAGGTTGTTGAAATCGTGGGCGATGCCGCCGGCCAGGGTGCCGATTGACTCCATGCGCTGGGACTGCTGGAACTGTCGTTCGAGTTTTTTCTGGGCGGTGATGTCGCGCAGAAAGTTCAAAGCGGCAATTCTGTTCTCCCAGTGGATCAGCACCGCGTTCAGCTCCACCCACAGCTGGTTGTTGTCTGCGTTGACCAGCTTGAAGCTGCAGGTTTGGGGCACGTCGTTGTTCTTCAGCCGTTTCTTGTACCACTGCAGCACGTTGTCTTTGTCGTCGGGGTGGATGTAGTCGAAAAACGGGGTGCGGTCGATGTCGATGGACATCTCCCGGCTGAGCTCCAGGGCCTTGGGGTTGGGAAAGGTCACCTTGCCGTCCTGGATGATAAAGATCGCATCGTTGGCGTTTTCCACCAGCAGGCGGTACTTTTCTTCGGATTCGCTCATCGCGGCTTCCGATCGCTTGCGCACCGCGATCTCGGCCCGCAGCTTGGCGTTGGCCTCCATCAGATCGGTGGTGCGCTCCTTGACCAGCTCTTCGAGATGATCGCGGTATTCCTTGAGCTCGTCTTCCTTTTGCTTCAGGTTGTTGATGGTGTACTGGGCGTGCGATCCGAGGATCACAAACAGGCACAGCACGATCACGCGGATGTAGATGTCGTACATGCCCTTGCCGAACAAAAGAGCCAGCAGGTTGAAGCGGTCGGCGTAAAAGATGTGCAGAAAGGTATCGAGCCCGACGTAGATGATGGCCACAAAGGCGGCGGCCACCACCATGGAATTGACGTGTTTTGTCGATTCGGTAAGCGGTTCGCTGTCGGATTTTTTTTCGGCGGGTTTGAGCCGCCGGAGCAGTTTTCGCATGACACATTTCCCATCAGCCCCTGCCCGCGCCGCCGCAGCGCGGTGTCGCGCAGCGCCTTCAGAATCGAGGGGATTTCCAACTGTTACTTTTGCCACGGATTGGCGGCCGAAGTCAACAAAAGATGCGCAATTTTACGGGGTTAGTTCAAACGGCCGCTGCATCCGGCAAACCGGCGGCCTGCACGGTTGAAAGCATCGCGGCCGTCCGGTTAAGGCATTTCGCGGGGCCGGGCGGCTGCCGGCTGCCCCAATTGGCGCGCTAAGCCGGTTTGAAGACCTTGCGCAGCCAGGCGGCGGCATCGAAGGCCAGGCTCAGCAGGGCCGGGATCAGAAAGATGGTGAACACCGTGGAGACCAGCAGGCCGCCGACCACAACAGAGCCCAGCCCGCGGTAAAATTCGGAGCCGGCACCGGGGGCCAGCACCAGGGGCATCATGGCCGACACGGTGGTGATCGAGCTCATGTAAATCGGCCGGATGCGCGAGCGCACCGACTCGGCGATGGCCTGGCGCGGGTCCATCTGTCCGTCGCGGATGTTGTTGAGCGACTGGTGGACGATCAAAATCGCGTTGTTGACCACGATGCCCACCAGGATGACAAAGCCGAGCATGGTGATGATGTCGAAAAACTGCGAGGTCCCGTAGCCCACCGCCAGGTAGAAGTTCACCAGCTTCAGTCCCACGAACCCGCCGGCGGCCGCCAGCGGTACCGAGAACATGATGATCAGCGGGTAGAAGAAGTTTTCGAACAGCGCGGACATCAGCAGGTAGCTGATCACCACCGCCAGGATAAAGTTCCACTGCAGCGCCCGGCGGGTGCGGGTGAGATCGTCGGCAGTGCCGCCCAGCTTGATGGTGTACAGGCCCGAAAAGCCGGGCGAGCTGACGATGGGTGCGACCACCTGGCTTTGGACCTTTTCCATGGCCTCTTCCAGCGGCAGGGTCGCCGGCGGCTTGACCACCAGCGTGATGGCCCGCTCGGAGTCGATGTGGTTGATCTGCGGCGGGCCTTCCTCCAGGCGGATGTCGGCCAGCGAACCCAGGGTGACCTTCTCGCCTCCCGGGGCGATCACCGGCAGATACTGCAGGTCCTGGGTGCGCTCGATCCGGCTGTCGGGGTTTTTCACCAGCAGGTCGATTTCATCGCCGTAGAGCCGGTAGGTGCTGGCCTTGGCGCCGTCGACCATGGCATCGAGCACCAGCCCCAAGTCGGCGGTGGTCATCCCCACCCGGGTGAGCCGGTCGCGGTTGGGCACCACCTGCATCTCTGGGTTGCCGAGCTCCAGGCCAGGGATGGGGCGCACCTGGGAGCCGGGCACGGCCTGCTGGACCATGCCGAACATCTGGCGCGCGAAGCCGATGAGCTTCTCCAGCTCGGGCCCCTTGATCTGGATTTCGATCGAGCGGCTTTCGCTTCCGCCCCGGGCGAACAGGCTGGCCTGGGTGACAAACGGGTACATCCCGGGGATCTTGCCCAGCACGCCGTAGGCATACGGAAGCAGTTCGCGGGTCCTCTCCTGAATACCGGATATGATGCCCATAAACGCTTGCTGGCCCCAGGCCACGTAGAAGAAGTTTTTCACCGGCGGCAGCCCGGAGCCGTTCGATTTGGCTTTGGCGACTCCGTCCGATTCGGCCGGGATCAGCGGCAAGATGCCCTTTTCGATGGTCTCGCCGATGGTCGACAGCTCCTGCAGGTTGTAGCCGGGCGGTGGCAGCAGGATGCCGAAGAGCATTTCGCGGTTGCCTTCGGGCAGGTATTCGGTTTTCGGCATCAGGAAAAACACCAACGAGGTGGCCAGCGACACCAGCACCACCACCACGACGATACGGCTGGTGAGCTGGCCGCACATCCAGTGCACGAAGCGGGCGATGGCATCCACGAAGTTGTGGGCCACGGCCACCACCGGCTTGTAGTATTTTGTCTGCCGGTCTTTACGAACCTTTCCCAGGATGCGCGAAGACAGGGTCGGGATCACCGTGATGGAAACCATCAGGCTCAACGCCACGGCACTGCTGATGGCAATGGCGATGTCGCGAAACAGCTGCCCGGCCTCTTCCTGGACGAACACGATCGGCAGAAAAACCGCGATGGTGGTCAGCGTGCTGGCCAGCACCGCCCCCCACACCTCCGTGGTACCGTCCCTGGCGGCCTGCAGGCGGGATTTACCCATCTCGCGGTGACGGAAGATGTTCTCGAACACCACGATCGAGTTGTCCACCACCATGCCGATGGCAAACGACAGCCCCGCCAGGCTGACCACGTTGATGTTGCGGCCCATCAGGGTCATCACCAGAAAGGTGCCGATGGCGCTGATGGGGATGGCCACGGCGATGATGAAGGTGCTGGCGATGCTGCGCAGAAAGATCAGCAGCACGATGATGGCCAGCGTGCCGCCCACGTAGATGTTCTGGCGCACCAGGCCGATGGCGCTGTAAATGTAATCCGTCTCGTCGTAAGCCTGCTCGACGATCAGCCGGTGGTCCTTGAGGATGCCGCCGTTTAGCTCGGCAAGGGCTTTTTTGAGCGCTGTCATCACCACCAGCACGTTGGTGCCCGGCTCGCGCACGGCGTTCATGACGATGGTGGGCGTGCCCACGTGGCGCACCACCACCTGCGGGTCGTTGTAACCGAACTCGACGCGGGCCACGTCGGACACCGTGACCGGGGCGCCGCCCACGCGCCGGATGATGACCGCCTCGACCTCTTCGGGCGAGCCGTATTCCCCCACGGTGCGCGCGATGTAGCGCCGTTTGCCCTCGTCAAAGTCGCCCGCGCTGATGTTGCGGTTTTCCAGATCGAGGGCCCGGATGAGCTCGGGGACCGTGATCTGCCGTGCCGCCAGGGCATCCGGGTCGACGATGACGTGCATCTGGCGCTCGCGGCCGCCGTAGATGTTCACCGAGGCAATACCGGCGATGCGCTCCAGCCGGGTTTTGACGTGCTCGTCCATGAAGTCATACTCGTGCAGCAGGTTGCCCTGGTAGCCTTCCAGCGCGCCGAGGGTCATCCAGGCGATGGCCGACTCGCGCCGGCCGCCGGCCTTGATCACCGGTTTGTCTATGTCGGCGGGATAGCGCTTGACCTGGTCGAGCTTGTTGGAAACGCGCAGCAGCGACTCGTCGGTCTCGGTGCCGATTTCGAACATCAGGTTCACGTAAGCGTAGCCGTCTCGGCTTTCGCTTTTCATCTCCACCAGCCCGTCAAGATTTTTTAGCTGCTCTTCCTGCACGTCGATGATTTCGCGCTCCACCTCCACCGGGCTGGCGCCCTCCCAGCGGGTTTCGATGGACACCTCGGGCAAATCGACGTTGGGCGTGAGCTGGATGGGGATGCGATACAGGGACAAAAATCCGAATAGCACCAGCAGCAGCACGCCCACGGTGACCGTGACGGGTTTTTTGATGGATGTGTCGACGAGTTTCATAGTTCGATCGGCCTGCCGGTCAGCGCCGCGGGGCGCCGTCCCCCTATTGCTGAATCTCCACCGCCTGGCCGGGGCGCAGACGTTCGTTGCCGCGGATGACCACCTGGTCGCCGGGTTTCAGGCTGCCTTCCACCGCCACGTTGCTGCCGTAATATCCGGCCACTTTCACGCCGACGGGCATCGCCCGGCCGTCGACCACCGTGACCACGTGCCGGTTGGCGCCGCTGGTGACGATGGCATCTTTGGGAACCAGCAGGGCCTCTTTGTGATTGGCGAGGTTGAAGGTGACCACCGCCTCCATCCCGCTTTTGATCTTCAACCCGTGATTGGCAACGTGAACCCGCACGGGAAAGGTCCGCGCAGCCGGGTTGCCCTGGGGCAGGATCCCGGTGATCTCGCCTGCAAGGCGCTCTTCTTCCAGCGCTGCGATGCGCACGCCGGCCTGCCCGGCGGGTGTTAGCTTGACCGAGTAGCGCTCCGGCACATCGACGGTGATGCGCACGCTGCTCAGATCGATGAGCGTGACCACCGCCCCGCCGGCAGGCACCCACTCGCCCACCTGGGTGTGTTCGACGGCCACGAAACCGGAAAAGGGCGCGGTGACCCGCGCCTGGTCCAGATCGTACTGCAGCTGCTCGATTTCCACCTCGTTTCTGAGCAGCTCCTGGGTGAGGGCCTGGTGGTTGTACAGCGCATCGTCGTAAGCCTTCTCCGCCACGCTGTTGGCCTCCCGGAGCTTGGACACCCGCTTGAGCTCTTTTTCGACATTTTTCAGGTTGGCCAGCGTGCGCTCCCTTTCCACACGGGCGCCCTTGAGGCGAAGCTTCAGGTAGGTGGTGCGCAGCCGCACCAGCAAAGCGCCCTTTTCAACGTAGTCGCCCTCGCGCACCGGGTAGTACTCCACCACCCCGGCGGCCTCCGAGGCGACGGTGCTCTCGGCCACCGCCTCGGTGGTTCCCACCAGCGATACCTGCTGGGCGACCGGTTTGATCTCGACGGCAGCCACCCGCACGGGCGATTTACGCTCCTGCGGCTGCTTGTCGGCATCGGCGCCGTATGCCGGGCAGACGGCAAAAACCAGAAATAGCAGTGCGGCCACCGCTGCATGGCAACCGCTCACGGCTGCCGTCAGGCGCCCTAAGGGCCTGCGGCGGCCGTTGATGAAGCGGCCGGATGGGTCTGCTGTAATCATTTCCGTGATCCTTTGTACTTCAGCGGCCGAACCGGTTGTGGGCAAGGGCCGGTTGTGGCCTTCAACAGCATGGTCTCCAAAACATAAAACCAATTCACAAATATGGCAAACGCTCTATCACCATTGCCGGCCGGAAACAAGGAATTTGCGCACGCAAACCCAACTGCCCGCCCGAAACCCGCCCAGGGGGCTCGAACCGGCGGCCCGGCTTGACCCTGCCCGGCTGCCCCCGCACCCAAAACCGCGGGTTCCGAAGCCGGGAGGCCGGAAGTCGGCACCCTGCATTCGGCCGGCCAAATCGCCCGGCCCGCAAGGCCGATACCGCGCGCCTGAAAAACCATCTGCATGTTTTAAAAATCCGGCGGCTGTGATATAATGACTGTAAAATTTGATCGGACCGCGCAAACACGCACTCGCGAGCGGGCAAACTTTCGCAGGCGCGGGTGGAACCCGCAAGTGGTTTCTTGCGACCACACACATGGGTTATTTCTTGACAAGTCATGCCGATTATGAGTTAATTAGTGTGTTTAGCGTACTTCCGACAAATTTTGCTGCCGTTACAAATTTTGTAAAAATGGTTTCACCACTGATTGGTTTCAGTGGATCAGCGTTTGCCTGCACACAGATAGCTACCGCTGCCGAATTCGTTCCAAGATTTTCTTAGATTACCCTGGCGCAAGGGGGCACACCCGACGGTTGCCGACCGCGGGCCGCGCACTGCAGGGTCGAATGCGGAGACAAGCGGTAGCTTCATTATTCTGGGCTGCCGGAAATTTGATTTCGGAGAACGGTTTTGGCTAAACGGAACGAAATTTCCTCCACCGAAAAGCTTCTGGAGTTGATTCGCAGCAACAGCCGTCCGGAAATGGGAGCCGCTTCCGCCCAGCACTCCAAAGTTCCCCTGGTCAAACGCCTGCGGTCCGGTTTGCAGAACGCCGTGTCGATCAAAAAATCCATCACCATCGGGGTGGATATCGGCTACAACGAAATCAAGCTCGTCAAAATGATGAGCCTGGGGCACAACCGGTTCGAACTGCTCGACTACGCCCACATCCCCTTCGAGCCCGGCGTCAAGCCGGATCATCCCGATTTTTCGAAATTCCTGAAACAACACCTCAGCCGGTTTCGCGGATCCGGTAAAAAGGCGACCATCTGGGGCAACATCTCCTCGGCCCGGGTGGAAATGCGGTATCTGAAGATCCCCAAAGTCCCCGCCAAACAGATCCCCAACGTGGTGTACTGGTCGCACAAAAAGGTCGCCCCCTACAACGAGGCCGAGGCGGTCTTCGACTACGAGATCCTTCGCGAACGGGTCGAGGACGGGGCGCCCAAATACGACGTGGTGTCGCTGACCGCGCCCCAGGTCGAAATCGAGCACTTCAAAGGCCTGTTTGCCAAAAGCGGATTTCCTCTAAGCGGCATATCGATCGTACCGTTTGCCTTCCAGAACCTGTTTCGCACCGGGTGGATCCAGACCGACGTGAAGACCGTCTCCAGTCTTTACATCGGCAGGGACTGGAGCCGCATCGACATCTTTTCCGGCGGCAACCTGGTGCTCTCCCGGGGCATCAAGGCCGGCATCAAGACCATGAACGAAGCCATGCGCGGGGAAATCATCGAGCGCGAGCCCGAAGAAGACGAAGGCATCGAAATGCCGGCGGAATTTCTGGAAACGCCCACCGCCGCGCCGCAGACGGCAGATGCGGGACGACCGAAGATAGACACCGAAAAGGCCCAGGAGATCTTTTTCGGCCTGGTCCACGACGCTTCCCCGCGGGCGGACACCGAGCCGGCGCTGGGGCCCGAAGAGGAAGAGATCTTCAAGATGATCCTGCCGGCCCTGGAGCGGCTGGTGCAGCAGGTGGAGCGAACCTTCGAGCATTACGCCGCCAACATCGAAAACGAGCGGGTAGAGAAAATATTCATCTCCAGCGGCATCCGCCCCCACCGGCGCATCGTCGACTACATCGGCGACGAGCTCGGACTGCCGCGGGAAACCTTCGATCCGTTTACTACCGACGCCCAGTTTCTCGGCAACGTCTCCGGCCCGGCTTCGGATGCCGAAAGAGGGTCGTATGCACCGGCGATGGGCATGGCGCTTTCCGACAATGCCCACACCCCGAACTTTCTGCACACGTTCAAGGAAAAGGCCAAAGCCGCCCGCGGCCGCCTGCTCAACAAGGTGTTCATGATCTGTCTTCTGGTGGTGATGTCCTGCTGCGTGGGATTTTACCTCTGGCAGGGGTCGGTCATCGACAACAAGCGAATCGACGTCTCCCGGCTCAAAAGCCGGCTGAAAACCTACAAAACACGGGTCGACCAGAAACTGATTCTCAACCTGGTGGAAAAAACCCGGCAGCGTAACGAAGAGTTCCGGGAGTTCAGCAGAAAGTACATGGGCCTGGTGGTGCTGACCGAAATCTCGAACCGCACGCCGTCCAACGTCCGGTTGACCAGCATATCGGTGCAGGTGAGCGGAAATCCGATCAACAGCGGGGAAACGCTGCAAAAAAACCTGAAGCTGGAGGGCATCATTTTAGGAGACCGCCTGACCATGGAATCCTCGCTGGCCAGCTACCTGCTCAAGCTCAGTGACTCGCCGCTGTTTGACAAGCCGGCGATCAACAAAAAGGAGATGGGCTTTTTCTACGACAAAGAGGTGCTGAAATTCGACGCACAGTTGAACCTGCTGTGACCCGGTCGCCCCGTCTCCGCGGGGGCCGGCCGCAGCGCTTGCAGATACGGATCGAAACGCATAAACGGTTGCAGGCAACGCTGGTTGGCTGCATGCAGACAAACTCTCTCGGCTGACGGATAAACATGGCCAAAGTCAAACTGGCAACGGTACCGACGCAAACCCTGTCCTACATCATCATCCTGGGAGGAGGGGTGGTTTTGTTCCTGCTGCTGGCGATCTTGCCGGCCCACAAGGAAACGGCGGCGCTCGATTTTGAAATCGACAACGTCAACACCAAGATCGAAGAGCAGAAAATCCTGACGCCGGTCTACGAGAGCCTGCTGAAAAAAGTGCAGCTCAAGCCGCCGGAAGGGTTGAATTACGTTGCGAAAGAAAAACTGAAAACCGAAGACACCCACAAGGTGGCCGCCCGGTTCCAGGATATGGCCAAAAACAGCCGGCTGACGCTGGTCGAGTTCTCCCCGGCGGTTGAAACGCTGATCAACCGCAGCGGATTTATGATGGTCGACATCGAGCTGCGCGGTGAGTTTATCAACCTGCACCCGTTTTTGCTGCAGATGTGCCAGCTGCCGTACCTGGAGCAGATCGAAGAGATCAGGATTCGATCGGTCAGAGATACCAAGGAGATGAAAATCCGCATGTGGCTGACCACCGAGTCATAAACCCACCGCAGGGATTTGACCCTTTTTTACCGCATTGGCGGCTGCCGGCACGCGAGGGGGAGAGCACCAGGAAGAACAAGGGTACGATAACCGACCGGGTGTAAAACGATTTTCGTTTTACCAACGATTTCAAAACATTTAGACACCTGCGGGGTTTTGGTGTTATAATCCGGCTGACTTTTTCAAACCGCCGGGGCTGCCGGCCGACAGGCTCGTTCGACTCAAGTATAGCGTTATGTCAAAGCGTGAAAAAATCATTCTCGTGTTTATGGCGCTCACCGTCGTCTACGGCTTTTATGCGCTGTTTATCGAAGGCCCGCCCAAGCGCGGCCGGTCGCCGATCGCAGCCACCTCGGAAAGCAAGCTGGAGACGTTCAACAAGTTCATCTCCAACGTGGCGGCCATGACCAAGGGCGGGCTGTCGGAAATCGACTCCTACATCATCGAGCACATCCCGGCCAAATGGACCAAGGACCCCCTGCTGAACACCAAGGGGCCTTTTGAGTTCGACAAGGAATCCGAAGTGCTGGCCGCCACCTCGACGGAGAAACTCAACCTGACCTACTCCGGATTTCTGCAGATGGGCAGCAAGAGCCTGGCGATTATAAACGGTATGGAGTACGAGTCCGGTGAAATTCTTCCGCAGACCGACTACAAGGTTGGCAAGATCCTGCCGAACCGGGTGGTGATTCTGATGCGCGGGGGAAAGCAGAGAATATCCATCCCGATTGAGGAAACCCAATAGTCCGGTGAATAGCCATGCGAACACATAGATATCGTCGGTTGCCGCTGAAGCTGGCCATGCTCTCCCTGCTCGCCGCCGTGGCTTTCGGCTGCGCCTCCAGCAAGCAGGAGACAGCCTCCACCAAGTTCTTCGAACAGTGGAAAGCCAGGGTCGAAGATTCTCAGGGGTATTCGCCCCCCCGGAAAATCCGCAGCCGGGAGGGACTCGACCCCGCCGCTCCGGGAAAAGAGCCCGAGTCGCTGAAGCCGCTGGAAAAAGCGCTGCCCACCCGTCCGGTCACCATGAAGATGAGCGACATCGACGTATCGGTGCTGCTGCGGGCCCTGGCGCGGGTGGCCAATCAGAACATCATGCTCAACGAGAAGGTCTCCGGCAAGGTGAACATCAACATCACCGATGCTCCCTGGGACCAGGCCTTTTTAGGTTTGCTGCGCACCCAGGGACTGACCTACACGTGGGAGGGCGACATCATACGGATCTTGACGGTCCAGGACATGGAAAACGAGGTCAAGCGCGAGGTGCAGAAGAACGAGCTGGCCAAGATCGAGCCCTACGTGACGCGGATTTTAAAAATCAACTACGCCGAAGCCGGCAAGCTGAGCAACAACCTGCAAAATTTCATTTCCACGGGCAAAGAGGGCGGGCCGCTGGGCACCGTGATGGTGGACGAGCACACCAACTCGCTGATCGTACAGGCCATCCCCAGTGACGTGCGCCGGATCATCGACGTGGTGGAGGTCCTCGACCGGCCCATCTCCCAGATCCTGATCGAGGCCCAGATCGTGGAAACCACCAACGACACCGCCCGGGCCCTCGGAGTCCAGTGGGGCGGGCTGCTCTACGGCTCGAGCAACGGGAAAAACTACTGGATGGGCCCTGGAAGCGAAGCCCCGGAGGATACTTCCATTTTCGACCCGGACACCGGCCAGCCGATCGAGTTCTTCCCGCCGGTTGGCAACGTCTCGAATTTCCCGGTCAACCTGACCGACGGCATCGGCCTGTCGCTGGGCTTTTTGTTTCAAAACATCGGCAACAGCGTCCTGTCCGCCCAGCTCCAGGCGCTGCAGGAAGAAGGGCTGCTGAACATCCTCTCCAGCCCCTCGGTCACCACGCTGGAAAACCAGATCTCGCTGATCGAAAGCGGCGACCGGATCCCGATCCAGACGGTGGAAAACGGCGAGGTCAGCATCCAGTACATCCAGGCCGTGCTGAAGCTGGAGGTGACCCCCAACGTGATCGACGGCGACACCCTCAAGCTGAAGATCGTGGTCAACAAGGACGAGCCCGATTTTTCGAGAACCGTCGGCGGAAACCCGACCATCATCACGCGCAAGGCGGAAACCAACGTGATCCTGTTCAACGGCCAGACGACCGTTATCGGCGGGTTGAGCGAGGAGAAGACGGCCACCGGCAGCCAGGGGATCCCCTACTTGAAAGACGTGCCCGGACTCGGCTGGCTGTTCGGCAATAAAACCCGGTCCAACGAGATGGACGAACTGTTGATCTTTATCACTCCTTACATATTGGAGGAGCGACCGTTGGACCAAATCTCGTCAAAGGTCAAAGATCAACCGGCCGCAGAGAAGACCAAACCGTAATCGAGCGGGAGCAGAAGCGGTTATCCCAACTACTGCCGGAATCAAGTCCGTGGAACCGCGGAATTTTTGGCGTCGAGGCGGCCTGTGCAAAGTGACGTTATCCGCTGCGCCCCTTTCGGGCGTGAACCATCACCAGCAAGCCAAACAGCGAAGTTTCGGTTTTGGACTATTTCAGCATCCTCAATCTCAATCGGGAACCGTTTTCCAATTCACCGGATCCGGACTTTTTCTACGGGTCCCGCCAGCACCTGGACTGCCTCCAGAAGCTGGAACTCGCCCTGCGCCTTCGTCGCGGGCTGAACGTGATCATCGGTGACGTCGGCACGGGAAAAACCACCCTGTGCCGCCAGCTCATCCGCCGCTTTACCGACACGGAAGAGTTCGAAACCCACCTGATATTAGATCCGCATTTTACCAGCACCACGGAGTTTCTCGCCTCGGTGGCCGCCATGTTCAAGGGGCGCAAACCGGCCCGGGACACCAACGACTGGCAACTGAAGGAGTTGATCAAGCAGTACCTGTTCGGCCGGGGTGTCGATGAGGGCAAGACGGTCATCCTGATCATCGACGAGGGGCAGAAGCTGCCGATATTCTGCATGGAGCTGCTGCGCGAGTTCCTCAACTACGAGACCAACGAATTCAAGCTGCTGCAGATCGTGATTTTTGCCCAGGTGGAGTTTCAAAACACCATCCGCGACTATTCCAACTTTGCCGACCGGATCAACCTGTACCACTTTCTCAAGCCGATGAATTTCCGGGACTCCCGGGCCATGATCCGCTTCCGGCTGGAAAAATCGAGCAACAACTTCAAGACCTACTCCTTTTTCAGCATGCCGGCGCTGATGGCCATCTATCTGGCCACCGGAGGGTATCCGCGCAAAATCATCAACCTTTGCCACCGCTGCATCCTGACGATGATCATCCAGAACCGGTCGGTGGTCGACCTGTTTCTTGCGCGCATGTGCATCGGCCGCGTTTTCCCGAATCGATCCCGTCGCACCAAAAAGCTCGCCGTTGCTCTGGGGCTCCCCGCCGTGGCCCTGACGGTGCTGATCTTCGCCTTCGGCTTCAACTGGTTCGGATTTTTGCCGGCCTTCAGCAAACCGACCGCCAGGCCCGGCCCCCCGGTGGAAAGCCAGCTGTCCCGCGCACCGCGAAGCCCGGCACCGGAACCGAGCGCACCGGCCGAGATGCCGACCGACAGCAAAACGGCGCCGGCGCCCGCGATTGCGCCGGCACCGGTGGCGATGAAGGACCCGATGGCATCTGCTGCGCCGACTGCTTCCGAGCAAAGCAATCCCCCTGAGGAAACCGGGCAAAGCGACAACCGGCGCTACGCGGATTCCTTGGGCCAGGTCACCCTGATGCAAAGCGAAACGCTTTCCGGACTGATCCAGAGTGTTTACGGCGACTATAATTCGAAATACTTCAAGTCGTTGATTCTGGCCAATCCAGCGATCGACGATCCGGACCGGGTCACCGTGGGACAGACGGTCGTCCTGCCGGCCATCCCGGCCGCTGTGAAACCGCCCGACTCGACAGCCTGGTGGGTGCGCCTGGCCAGCAAGGACAGCCTCGACGAGGCGTATCGATATTTGCGGGCGCTTCCCAGGGGCGGCCCATCGATCCGGCTGCTGCCTTACTGGCAGCCGGGCGAAGGGATGCAGTTCGCCCTGGTGCTCGATCAGTACTTTGTCAAAAAATCGAGCGCAACCCGAAGACTGCAGCAGCTGCCGCGCAAGTACGCCGCCGGCGGTGAGGTCCTGTCGCTCTGGTCAAACGAGGCGGTGTTTTTCGCCGATCCGTTTTTCGGCCACCGGGCCGGAAACCGCGGATAATCCGGATCGTTTCCGGCGGGGGCCAGACGATGAGGGAAAATTGACGACAACAGGAATTGGGCAACCGGATCCGCGAAAGTAGCCGGTTTAACACAAACTGAACAGATACGAGCATGCCATTGAAAACCAAAAAACTACTGGGTCAGATCCTGATCGAAGGCGGACTGCTGACCCGCAAGCAACTCGAAGAAGCGCTGCCCTACCAGAAAAAGTCCGGGCTCAAGCTCGGACAGTTCCTGGTGCGCGAAGGCGTTGTCAGCGAATCGCAGATCGTGGACATGGTCTCCACCCAGCTGAACCTGAAAAAGTACTCCGCCGACCAGTACCGCGTGGAACAGGACCTGGCCAACGTGGTGCCGGCGGACCTGGCCTTCCGCTACCAGGCCGCTCCGCTGAAAAAATCGGGTTTGCTGCTGACGGTGGCCATGATCGATCCGATGGACATCAACGCGGTCGATGCCATCGAAGTCTACACCAACAACGAGGTGGAGACCGTCATCTGCACCGAGCAGGACCTCAACCAGCTGCTCAGCACCCTGTACGGAAGCTATTCGGGCATCGGCGGGGTGCTGGAAGACATGGAGGAGATGCAGTACGACAAGGAGGGCGAAAAGCAGCAGGTCACCGAGGATGTGGAGGTCAGCTCCCTGCAGGGAATGGCCGAAGAGGCGCCGGTGGTGCGGCTGGTCAACTCGGTGCTCTCCCAGGGCGTGCGCGAGGGAGCCAGCGACATTCACATCAGCCCTGAAAAGGACTTCGTCCAGGTCCGCTTCAGGGTGGACGGCAAGCTGCACGAGGTCCCGGCCCCGCCCAAGTCGATGTTTCTGCCGATCATCTCCCGTCTCAAGATCCTGGCCAACATGGACATCTCCGTATCCCGGATCCCGCAGGACGGCCGCTTTACGGTGAAGATGAAAAACAAGGAGATCAACATCCGCGCATCCACGATCCCGTCGATCTACGGGGAGAACATGGTCCTGCGCCTGCTCGACACCAGCAGTGGGGTCTATTCCCTGGAGCGACTGGGAATGGCCGATGCGGACCGGGCCAAGATCGTATCGGTGATCAGCCGGCCCTACGGAATGATTTTGAGCACCGGACCCACCGGCAGCGGCAAAAGCACCAGCCTCTATTCACTGCTGAAGACCATCAACAAGCCGGACATCAACATCATCACCGTGGAAGACCCGGTCGAGTACCGGATCGAGAAGATCTGCCAGGTACAGCTCAACCGCAAGGCCGGCATGACCTTTGCCGACGGGCTGCGCTCGATTCTGCGCCAGGACCCGGACGTGATCATGGTCGGTGAAATCCGCGACACGGAAACCGCCACCATCGCCGTGCAGGCGGCACTGACCGGGCACAAGGTGCTCAGCACGCTGCACACCAACGACTCGGCCGGAGCCGTGACGCGCTTTGTCGACATGGGCATCGAGCCGTTTCTGGTGGCCTCCACCATGATCGCCTCCTTTGCCCAGCGGCTGGTGCGGACAGTGTGCTCGAACTGCAAAAAGCCCTTCGAGCCGCCGGCCGAAGCGCTGGCGTACTGGAACATCGACAACTCCAACAGTGCCAATTTCCAGCAGGGAGCCGGCTGTTTTAACTGCATGCACACCGGATACAAGGGCCGCACCGGAATTTACGAAGTGCTGCTGATCGAAGACGAAGTCCAGCAGATGATTTTAAAAAGGAGCTCGTCGCACGACATCGCCCGCGCAGCAAAAGAGCACGGCGATTTCACCACCCTCAAACAAGACGCCGCCAAGAAAATCATCGATGGGCTCACCACGTTCGAGGAAGCCGCCTCGGCCGTGCTGACCTAGCGCCGGAGCGCCGCCGGCAGGCTGTCCGGCGGGAACAGGAACGGGCGTTACAAAGAGAATCGTATGCCGAAGTACAACTACGAAGTCATCACCGATGCGGGGGCAACCGCCACAGGGGTCGTCGAGGCCGACAACCTCGATGCGGCCAACACCAAGCTGACAGCCCAGGGCTACATCCCCACCGACGTCAAGGAGGTTGCCGGCAGTTCGGGGGTGACGCTGCAGTCCTTTCTCGACCGGTTCACGCCCATCTCGATTCCGGACCTGATCCTGTTCACCAAACAGTTTCGGACCATGATCCGGGCAGGGGTTTCCATGCTGAACCTGCTGCAAATCCTGGAGGATCAGACCGAAAATCCGAAGCTGAAAACCGTGCTCAACAAGATGCATCAGGACATCAACGAAGGCGCCAGTCTGACCGAGGCCTTCCGCAACCATCCCAGGGTGTTCTCCCCCCTGTACTGCAGCATGGTCCAGGCGGGTGAAGCCAGCGGTGCCCTGCCGGAAATTCTCAACCGGCTGACCTATATCCTGGAGCACGAACACAAGGTGAAATCCGACATCAAGTCCGCCCTGCAGTATCCGATCATCGTCGTGATTTTCCTACTGGTGGCCTTTATCGTTCTGCTGACCTTCGTCATCCCCAAATTCGTCAACATCTTCACCAACGCCGGGCTCGACCTGCCGCTGCCGACCGTCATCTGCATGCAGCTGTACCGCTTCATGTCCAGCTACTGGCACCTGATCATCGGCGGGACGGTAGTCGGCATCGTTTCCCTGGTTTACTACTTTCGCACCGAGCAGGGCCGCTACGTGCGCGACACGGCCATCTTACGCATTCCGGTCATAGGCCCGCTGATCCTCAAGTCGGCGATATCCCGGTTTGCCAGCATTTTCTCGATTCTGCACGCCAGCGGAGTGGATATTTTAGAGTCGATGAACATCTTGTCGGGCACCATCGGAAACGCCAGCATTTCCAAGGAGATCGAGGAGATCAAAAACCTGCTGGAGGAGGGCCGCGGCATCGCCGGACCGCTGAGCAACTCGCAGTACTTTACACCGATGCTGATCAACATGGTGGCGATCGGAGAAGAAACCGGCAACCTCCAGGAAATGCTCCAGGAGGTCGCCGATCACTATGACACCGAGGTCGAATACGCCATGGGCAAGCTTTCCGAGGCAATCGGACCGCTGCTGACCGTCGGTCTGGCGGCGGTGGTGGGATTTTTCGCCCTGGCCATATTTCTGCCCATGTGGGACCTGACGACGATCGTGAAATAACCCCGGCTGCCGCTGCCGCCCCGCTTCGAAAGGCCGGGCGACTGTGCGCGGCTGCAGTTCGAAGGAAGCGTGTGGACATCGCTTATCCGCCGATGCTGAAAAAATTGTTTAAAGATATGGGCAAAATGCCCCGCTATCACGTCAGCCTCTACATCATCATCCCGTTTATCATCATGGGGTTTGCCGTGCTGGCAGCGGTCGTCTCTTCGTCCCTGGTCGGCTTTACCGCCGGCAAGCATCCGGCCGCCCGCAGCGAGCTGGTGTTCTGGGCAACGGCTGTGATCGGATTGCTGGCATTTGTCGCCGGGGTGGTACTGATCCGGCTGATATTAAAGCCGGTCGAACAGTTCGTCGAGCGGGCCCGGAAGCTGGCACCGCTTTCCTCGAGTTCCGCCGACCAGGTCCAGAAAAGGTCCGGCGACCAAATTCAGCAGTTTACCCACGTGTTCGACCAGGTCACCAACGTGCTCAGCCGAATGGAGTCGAAGCACTATTTTCCGCAGATCATCGGCGACAGCATCCCCATGCGCGGCCTGATGAGCCTGATCATGAAGGTGTCGCCCACCGACTCCACCGCCCTGATACTGGGGGAAAGCGGCACCGGCAAGGAACTGGTGGCAACCAGCATCTTCGAGCAGGGCCTGCGCTCGAACAAACCGTTCATCAAGCTCAACTGCGCGGCCATCCCGGAGGAACTGCTGGAAAGCGAGCTGTTCGGCCACGAAAAAGGCGCGTTTACCGGCGCCACCTCCTTCAAACCCGGCAAGTTCGACATGGCCAACCACGGGACCCTGTTTCTGGATGAAATCGGGGATATGCCCTACAACCTGCAGTCCAAGATCCTGCGGGTGATCCAGGAAAGAGAGTTTTACCGGGTGGGGGGCAGCAAAACCATCAAGGTGGATGTGCGCTTTATCGCCTCCACCAACAAAAACCTGGAGCTGATGGTCAAGGAAGGGGATTTCCGGGAAGACCTGTTTTACCGCCTCAACGTCTTCACCCTCCACCTGCCGCCGTTGCGGGAACGAAAGGAGGACATTCCGGCCCTGGTCGACCACTTTATCGGCAAAGCATCAAAAAATGTCGAAATCACTTCCATGGCGCTACAGATGCTGATGGCCTACACCTGGCCGGGAAACGTCCGGGAGCTGCAGAATGTGATCGAGCGGGCGGCGGTTATCTGCGAAGACGGCTACATCGAACCGATCCACCTGCCGTCATTCATCACCGGCGCCTTCGAAAACGGCAACCAGGGCATGCCCGCCATCCCGGCCAACGCTCCTTTGGATGACCGGCTGGCTGAAATCGAAAAAAACATGATCATCGACGCGCTGCAAAAGACCGGCGGCGTCCAGGTGAGGGCCACGGAGCTGCTCGGCATCAACCAGCGGAGCCTGTGGCACCGGATCAAAAAGCACAACATCGATGTGAAAAGCATCAAAAACAATAGATTTTAAAATTTGTTTTCTACATTTTTTGTTATTTTTGAATCCTTCTGAGAACAGACCCAGAAGCAGCCACAGAAAGGGTCAAAACTAACTCCCTGGAAACAAAGCGTTTTCTTCCAACTCGCCAGATATTGCATTTTCTTTCAATATCTGGCATAATATATGCATCGACAGGTAGCCAGAGCAGGAGAGGGTTTCCGGCGAATCGGGGCGGAAACAAATGCCGGCACCTCTGCTGGGAGCAAATCTGGCAATGAAAACCGGAAAGGAGCGTATCACAATGAAACTGAAACATTTGAAAAACCAGGAGGGTTTCACGCTGGTTGAAATCATCGCCGTGTTGATCATCCTCGGCATCCTGGCAGCTGTAGCGGTGCCCCGTTACATCAACCTGGAAGCCAATGCCAAAAAGCGTGCGATCGATGCCGCCATATCAGAATTGAACGGTCGCGAGAATCTGATGTGGGCCAACGTGAAGATCGAGCCGAATGCGCCGACCAGCCCTGCCCAGATGGATAGCCGGGTTTGGACGGAGCTGACCACGGCGACACCGCCGGGCTATGACCTCGGCGAAGAATACGAATGGGACTCCGGCGCCGGAGATCCGCAACAAACCGGCGACAGCGACCTGAGATTCCAGGGCGGCGATTACGTTACCCTGACCCGAACAGGAGCGACCCTGGACAGTCCCGCAACCTGGACCGGCCCGTTCTAGTGCTGCAGCGCCTTTCCTGCAGCACCCGGCTGTCGGCGACGGGCCGGGCCTGAGGGCAGCGGGATTCCTGCTGCCTTTTCTGCGGCCGGCCGACACGGGCTCACCCGGGCAACCGTTCGCCATGCGTTGTCGCCCCGGACACGGCCCCCATCAGGGGCTTTGGCCGGGGCGGTTGTGGTCGATCATGGAACCATCACCGCATCACCTTCTATCGGATCGCACCGGCTTTACGCTGATCGAAATTATAGCCGTTCTGGTGATCATCAGCACGATCGCAGCCATAGCTGTGCCCAAATATATCGACCTGGACGAAAATGCCAAGGAACGCGCCGTCAGTTCCGGTGTATCGGAGCTAAACGGTCGCGAAGCCCTGACCTGGGCCAACCTGAGGGTCGCCGGAGCCTACGGATCGGACAACGATGTTTTTACATCGATCGACTACTACCTCGGATCCGATTACGGTTGGAGCGCTGGACCGAACAGGGGCGCCGGCGGAGGGGGCACCCTGGTGTTTCAGGGTACCAAGGAGATCGATCTGGACAGAACCGACTCCAGTGCAGACAACCCTGCCAGGTGGGATCGCAGGTAGCATGAGTTGTGGAGCGTAACGGCCGGGAACACATCTTTTCACCGACTCGACTAAGGATGCGGGAAATGCAGAAGCGGAATTCGGGAACTAGTTGCCAGAACGGGTTTACCTTGATCGAAATCATGGCCGTACTGGTCATCATCGGTGTTCTGGCCTCCGTGGCCGTCAATAAATACATCTACATCGAAGCTACGGCCAATTTGAAGGCTATCCAGGCGGGCGTCACCGAACTCAACAGCCGGGAGACCCTGACATGGACCAATCACATGTTTTCGGCCGGAGGCTACCAGAACGACGGCACCGTGTGGACGAGCATGGCGCTGGACACCTTTCTCGGGCCCGAATACAGCTGGAGCGTAGCTCCGTCCGGCACCGGCGGCACCCTCATCTTCGCCGGTCAGTCCGCAGCGCTGACCCGGAATTCCTCCAACCAGACCACCCCTGCCAAGTGGCGGATGTAGGATTTTCTGCGGGCAGCCGCCAGCCGCTCTGTTTTCCCGCCCCTGCGGTCCAACCTGCCGCGCCCCGTGTTTCAGCGGTATGCTTTCTGTTTCTCTCCACCCTGCTGCAGCCGCAGCCGGTGCGGCATCCGCACTGTGACTTTTTCCCGCCGAAAATTGTATATGGACAGTGAACAGGACAGAAGCGACAGACGGATCATCCGGCAGGTATGGCAGGGCCATACCCAGGCGTTCGCCCGGCTGGTGGACAGCTACAAGGGCCCGGTGTTCAATCTGGCGCTGCGAATGACGGCAAGCCGCCAAGATGCAGAAGACCTGGCCCAGGAGACCTTCCTGAAAGCCTACCTCGGGCTGAAGCGATTCAAGCCCGATGGGCGGTTTTTCCCCTGGCTGTTCACCATTGCCGTCAACACGGTTCGCAACCACTTGAAAAAAAATCCTCCTGTCCTGCCGGCCCGCTGGGCTGCCGGTGCGCAGGACCTGCCGGCCGGGCCCGACAGCGACCCGCAGAGGCAGCTGGAGGACAAACAGCAAAGGAGTCAAATCGCCGGTGCGCTGCAGAGACTTTCGATCGAGCAACGCGAAGCCGTGGTGCTGCGCTACTATCAGGATTTGTCGTTTGACGACATTGCCGCCGTTTGCGCGGTGCCGGTCAGCACGGCCAAGATGAGGGTATATCGGGGGATACAGCGCCTTTCCACTATGCTCGATGAAATGCTCCTGCGGAACGCAGATAACGATCCACCCGAAAAACCGGTGAAAGAGCCCGATAATGGACGAAAATGACAGTCGACAGCGGCACCCGCCGGCCGAAGCCGAAGAGCCGGCCGACGCACTGCCGAATTTCGAGGCCCAACAGGCGTTTGGGCGGGTCATCGAGCAGTTGCGAGCCGAGCCAGCCGCCGAGCCCGCGGCGGACTTTACCCTGCGAGTGATGGCCGGTATATCCGAGGTGCAGTCCGAAATGACCGATGCCGCCACTGCCGCCCGGCAGTTGAAAAAACGCACGGCATCGCTGCTGCGCTACCTCACCGAAACCCCGAGCCTGTCGGACATCGCCCTTTGTTTCCTGCTGGCCGGTTTTTTCTACTTCCTGCTGGGGGTAATCTTCTTTCTGGGCATCCAAAACCTGGAACCGCTGCCGGAAACGGCCGGATGGCTCCGGCTGCAGCCGCAGGTGGCCATGCTCACCGCCGGGGTGCTCGGCACACTCGGGCTGCTGTTGCTGCTGGTGGCCGGCGGGTTTGCCTTGCGCCTGGCAAGACTCGGCACGATCGCTTATATCGGATTTTCCGTTTTCAACGGAATATGGATCAGCCTGGAGAACACCGGCCCGTTCACACCGATCGGCCTGCTCTGCTTCACCGCCGCCCCGGTCCTGCTGGGACTGTTCCTGGCGGCCTCACTGCAGCGCTACCACCGCCGGGCAGCTGCCGGCTGAACCGACTGCCGGCAATGGCACCCGTGCCCGTCGCCGGAAGAACCGGAGGAGAACACCGCATGATGTGCATCCGCAGAGAATCGGGCTTCACCATCCTCGAAATCGTGGTGGTGCTAATCGTGATGAGCATTATCACCGCTTTTTCCATCAGCCGCGGGCTCAACCCCCGAACCGATCTGAGCATTCAAACCGAGGTGTTGAAAACCCATCTGCGGCATGCCCAGTCACGGGCGCTGAATTCCAACGTCCCCTGGGGCATTCGCACCAACCCTGCCGGCGACATATACTGGCTGTTTCAGTACCAGGACCCCACCGTAACCATTGTCAAGCTGCCCGGGGAAAACAGCAGCACGGTCAGCCTGGCCCCGGAAGGCATCACCATCACCGCCGGCACCTACAGCTTCGATTCCCGGGGAATTCCCTATTACACAACTGAGACCGGCGAGCCGGCCGCCGCCGGCACAGCACTGAGCGATCTGGGGGCGGACCAGACCATCACCCTGCTCAAAAGCGGTGTGACCGAAACCATTACCATCACTCAAAACACAGGATTCATCCCATGAAAAAAGCCGCAGGGTTCATCAGAAATAATACCGGTTTTACCATCCTGGAGGTGGTCGTCACCCTGATCGTCGCCTCGATTTTGGGCGGCATCCTGATGGAATTTATGGGCACCAATGTGCAGAAGAGCTACGAGCCGGTCTTCATGGCCCAAAACAGCCTGGGGGCGAACCAGATCATCGAAAAGATGAATTCCGATTACAAGCGGCAGTTGCTGCTGTCGCCGACACCGCTGCAGGATTTTCGGACCCACGTGATAAACGGCAACATCAGCACAAACGACCCGTATTTCGGCGACTACAGTGTCGCAACGAACTGGATCCGTTTTAACGCCTCCACGGGCGACGAAGAGCCGGATCCGTCACCGGACCCTAACGTGCTGAAAGTCACCGTGACGCACAACAACCGGGTGGTCACGGCGCTGTTTACCAAATAAGACGCAAACACGGTTGCCGGGCGGTGATCCCCTTCGCCCGACGCCAGCGCACCGAAATGCAAGGCGCAATGAACAACGAACCAACAAACGAAACCGAGGCCGGTATGAGCTGTGAAAAAGGCTTCACGCTGATAGAAGTGGTGGCGTCCCTGGTAATCGTCGGCATCATGGCGGCAATCGCCGGGATGGGCATTGTCACCGGCACCCGCGGCTACCTGCAGAGCAAGGAGAACGCCCACATCGCCCAGAAGGGCCAGGTGGCCATGAACCGCATCCACCGGGAGTTGATGGAACTCACCGGCATTGCCGCGGTCAACACGACCGACCCGTACGTGATTTTCGACAATCCAGTCGGTCGGCAGGCCTTTGCTCTGGCCGGCGGCAACTTGCGGCTGCACCGGCTCAGCGCTGCGGCATCGGACCTGTCGGGCAGCACCGGGGACATCTTAACCGACCAGGTGGCGGCCTTTACCGTCAGCTACTTCAAAGGCTCGCAGCCCTGGACGTTCGGAGAAGATATCGACCTGCTTTCGGCCATTACCGTCAACCTGGGCGTGCAGCGCAGGGAGGGCTCTGCCACCGCGGTGAATTTCACCACCACCATTCACCCCCGCAACACCAACAATTTCGGAGGGGTCCCGCCCGACAGCACCGAGCCGCAGACCCTGCGGGAATACGGCTGCTTCGTGACCACCTCTGCCGTCCCCGGCAGCGCCGGCAGCCGCATTGCATCTGTGGCAGCTTCCTGGAGCCCCTGGTGGGCGGCACTGCTGCTGGCTGCGGCGATCACATCGGCAATGCGGTGCGTCCGTCGGCGCCGACTGCGCCCCCAGCAGGCGGCAGCCGGCATCTCGGGGCAGCGCGGTAACGTGCTGGTGGGTCTGATCGTCACCATGCTGGTCTTTGCCGCTATGGCGGCCGGGATGGTGTCGATGACCGCCACATCCACCACCAGCCAGGTTGCCTCCAACAATACCTCCCGGGCCTACTATGTGGCCGAGTCCGGATTCCGGTATGCTGCCAGCCAGTACTTGAATGCTTTAGACGCGAACGGACGCTACGGGTCCGAGGACGAAAAAAACGCCGCCCTGGAATCGATGCACAGTCGAACCTACAACATCAGCGGCGATGGCGGCCAGTTCCAGGTGGAAATCTACCCCCATTACCTGACGGTAAACGGCGATCACATCCTCAACGCCTCCGTGCTGCAGTCCAAGTTCTCCGGCGGCCAGCCGGCCGACTTCAGCATGCCGACCCTGGGCTCCACCGCAAAATTGAGTATCAACGGCAACATCTACTCCTACTTTACCTACAATCAGGGATCCGGCATTTTCAACAGCCTCAGCCCGGGGCTGGTCGAGCCGGTCTACGACAACGCCGTGATCAGACCGGTGGGAATGCCCGCCGCCTCCACCACGATGAGCAAAAACGGCACCCTGCCCCTGGCCTACGGGTTCTTTTTTCCCGAGATCAGCGGCAAGTTCCGGATCGACGGGGTCACCTACGCCTATAAGAAGCGAAACGGCAATGTGCTGACCGACATCACCGACGCCAACGACCCGGACCGCACCTTCAGCATTTCCGTTACAACGGCCACCGACGTGATCGTGGAGCCCTATCTGCAGGTGCGCACCACCGGCACCGTCGGCCAGGGCGACCTGGCGGCCACCCGTGAAATCGTTTACAACACCCCGCTGCCCGGCGACCCGGAAAAGGCGTTCAAGGTGGAGTACTACGACCCGTTTGACGACGACCAGAACATGGCCGCCGCCACTTACGGCTCGTTTGCCATTGGCGATGCTGGCGGCGACAGCGCCCTGAAGGTGACCGGACTGTCCACCTCCAACCCGCTGTCTCCCAAGGCGGCCCTGATCGCCACCAACTCCACCAAGCTCAACGTCAATTTCGCCTCGGCCCACCGGTTCGGCGGCCGCTTTTTGAGCTATGATGCCCAGGCCAAGATCGGCCTGGACGAACCGCTGACAGCCGGAAGCTGGAGCGACTTTAACGAGGAAGGCAACGCCCCGGACGGTTTTCCCAAGTATTTCGCCGCCGGCATCGCCTTCCGGCTGGACCAGAACCTGAACACCTACGGCATCGGCTTTATGCGCGGCTCGAACGAATTCCCCCCACTATATGACAACATTGGAACTGAGTTGGTGCCGACGGACCAGGTGCCCATCGTCACCTTGTGGCAGCAAACCGGCAGCGGCGCGTCTCAGGACTGGCTGGCCTACGCCGTGCTGCCCGGCAGCATCATCTTTGCCGACAACGCCGAGTCGGGAAATGCGGGCTGGACAGCCAACACGGCCGGCGACGGGGCCGAGTGGACCCTTGCCGCCAACCGGGCCAACAGCGGCCTGAGCGCGTGGACCACCAGCCCCACGGGCTCTTACGGCGGCTATGCCGGCTCCTACGCAGACGGGGAAAACATCACCCTGACCTCCCA
>LJNK01000033.1 GCA_001303025.1 Deltaproteobacteria bacterium SG8_13 | reverse complement strand
AATACGGTGCGGATTGGTAATCTGAGAGTTATCGCTCCACATATCGGGCCAAACATAAGGCGAGTCGGCGAATTTGCGTGACAGGTCCCAGAGGGTGTCTCCCTTTTTCACCGTGTAGTAGATGCCGCTCTCGGTCTCGACGACCTCGGCGGCAATTCCCGGATCGGGAGCAGCCTGGACCGGCTTTGCCGGCTCTTCGGCCGCCGCGATCGATACCGCCGCCGGCGCAGCGGTCAGCAGCCCTGCTGCCAGCAGGAGGATGAAGAAGGTTCTGGCGTTCATCAGATTCTCCCGGATGGTTGTCAAATCGTGTGGCAAATGTTGAAATTCGTAATAATTCTAGCCTATTTTGGGCGCTATGTCAAGCTTTCCGGTCCCTCCATATTCGATAGCGCCCGCCGGATCGTCTGCCGACAGCACGGGATCGAACCGGCGGTCGAGCAAAAAAAAGACCCCTCATGCTGCGACTGCAAACATGAGGGGTCCGGTGATTATGGTTGAATATGGCGCTGGGTCTGACGGGCGTCGATTACATCATGCCGCCCATGCCGCCCATGCCGCCCATTCCCGGTGCACCACCGCCGGCGGGCATATCCTGTTTTTCCTCCGGCTTTTCGGCCACCATGGCCTCGGTGGTCAGCATCAGGGAGGCGACGCTGCCGGCATTCTGCAGGGCATACCGCACCACTTTGGTGGGATCGATAACGCCGGCCTTCATCAGGTCCTCGTAGGTGTCGGTATCGGCATTGTAGCCGAAGGCACCTTCGCTGTTTTTGACCTTGTCGATCACCACCGATCCTTCGCGACCGGCATTGTTGGCGATCTGGCGCAGCGGCTCTTCGACGGCCCGCATGACCACTTTGACGCCGAGCTTCTGGTCGGCCTTGATGCGAAGTTTCTCCAGGGCCGGCAGACACCGAACGAGGGCGACGCCGCCGCCCGGAACGATGCCTTCTTCCACGGCTGCCCGGGTGGCGTTGAGGGCATCCTCAACGCGCGCTTTTTTCTCTTTCATCTCCGTCTCGGTGGCTGCGCCGACATTGATCACCGCCACGCCGCCGATCAGTTTGGCCAGGCGTTCCTGAAGCTTTTCCCGGTCGTAGTCGGAGGTGGTTTCGTCGATCTGGGCCCGAATCTGCTTGACCCGGCCTTCCAGGGCGCTGCGGCTGCCCGCACCGTCGACGATGGTGGTGTTGTCTTTGTCGATGGTAATGCGCTTGGCATTTCCGAGGTCGTTGATGCTCAGGTTTTCCAGTTTGATGCCGAGATCTTCGGAGGCGACCTGACCGCCGGTTAAAATGGCGATGTCCTCCAGCATGGCTTTGCGGCGATCACCGAAACCGGGTGCTTTCACCGCGGCCACCTGCAGGGTGCCCCGCAGCTTGTTGACCACCAGGGTCGCCAGGGCTTCGCCTTCCACATCCTCTGCGATGATCATCAGCGGGCGTCCCATCTTGGCCACCTGCTCCAGGACCGGCAGCAGGTCTTTCATGTTGCTGATTTTCTTCTCATGGATCAGGATGTAGGGCTCCTCCAGGGAGACAACCATTTTTTCCGGGTCGGTGACAAAATAGGGGGAAAGGTAGCCGCGATCGAACTGCATGCCTTCCACGACCTCCAGGGTGGTTTCCATTGACTTTGCCTCTTCAACGGTGATCACGCCTTCTTTGCCGACCTTGTTCATCGCCTCGGCGATGATGTTTCCGATGGTTTCGTCATTGTTGGCCGAGATGGTGCCCACCTGGGCGATTTCGCGCTGGTCTTTGGTGGGTTTGCTCATCCGGTGTAGTTCCTTGACGGCCGTTTCCACCGCAGCGTCGATACCGCGTTTGATGGCCATCGGGTTGTTGCCGGCGGCGACCAGTTTCTGGCCTTCTTCGTATATCGAACGGGCCAGCACCGTAGCGGTGGTGGTGCCGTCTCCGGCCATGTCACTGGTTTTGCTGGCCACTTCCTTGACCATCTGCGCTCCCATGTTCTCGAACTTGTCCTCGAGTTCGATTTCCTTGGCCACGGTAACGCCGTCCTTGGTGACCGTCGGGGATCCCCACGATTTGTCGAGCACAACGTTCCTGCCTTTGGGGCCGAGGGTGACCACTACCGCGTCCGCGAGAGTCCGAACACCTCTGAGCATCGCCTCGCGGGCTTTCATGTCGTATTTGATAATTTTTGCAGCCATCTTTAATTCATCCTCCCGTTTAATGTGTTGTCCAAAACTTTATCCGATGACGCCGAGGACGTCTTCCTCGCGCATGATCAGGTATTCTTCGCCTTCGATTTTAACCTCAGTACCGGAATATTTTCCGAAGAGAATCCGGTCTCCCTTTTTTACCTCCAGGGCAACCCGTTTGCCGTCATCGCCCAGTTTTCCATTACCAACGGCGACAACCTTTCCCTCCGCCGGTTTTTCTTTGGCCGTGTCCGGGATGATGATTCCCCCCTTGGTTTTGGTTTCTTCTTCAACCCGCTGAACGAGTATCCGATCCTGCAATGGTCTAAGCTTCATGGTTTGACTCCTCCTTCTCATCGAATGAAATTAGTTACAACCAAATTACAGCAGCTTTTTTGCAGCTAAAATAAGCACCGTTTGATTTTTGTAAAGTGGATGGGTCTAAAATTATGGCATGACTTTATGTATCTGATTTTGTTTCTTTTTTCTTCGGAGATGAATCTGGCGGGGATCCGGTATCGGATTTTTTCTTGTTATCCGATTGGGCAGCAGTGTCGGCGCCGGATTTTCCGGCGTAGTCGGTCACGTACCAGCCGTTGCCTTTCAGGTGGAAACTCGAGCGGGATATCAGCTTGTGGAGTTTGCCCGAACACTTCCGGCAGGTTTTCAGCGGCTTTTCGGAGAAATGCTGCATCACCTCTTCCACCCGGCCGCATTGGGTGCACTCGTACTCATAAATCGGCATGGATCATCCTCCTCCACTATCTTACTTGCCGGCGCATAGTAATGCCCTGATGCGGCGATGTCAAGGATTTGTCGGGGGTTTCACGAAATATTCTGCTTTTGCCGCAGCCCGTCGTACGGGATTCTCCACTCACCGTAAAACTCGAGCACTTCGGCAAGTCCGGCCGTCTTGACCGGAGCCAATACCTGGTGGGTGGCGGCGTGGACCCGCTTTTCTTCGACCAGCCGATCCTCCGGCGCCGCGTCGAATTGCTGCAGGAATTTGGTGAACCGCACGATATGGATCAGTTCGTGAGTGACGATGTACAGTATGAAGGGAAACAATTGCAGTCGCCGGTTTTCCATCAGAGCGGCCAGGATGGTGTGATCCTGCAGGCAGATTTTGTAAAAGTCGTACGCCGAGCTGCCCAGCGACCGGTTGCGGCGGTGTCCCTCGTAGCGGATGATCTGTGCGAACGGCCCGTCAATGATTTCTCCGGGGTCCAGATCGGACAGCGTGCGGATGTCGTACCGTCTCTTGATCCACTGACTGGCCGACATCTTGTAGTGATTGCTGACCAGCTCCTCGGCCATGGCGGCGGCGTTGTTGACGGTGGCTATGTCGTCCGGATTGAATGTTTCCATTTTTTTCTGGCGGGCCCCATCCCGCCGGCAGCCGGCCATCCTTCGGGGATTCACGGAAGAGCCCGGATCGATGAATTGAATCAATCCATCACAGATGGGGTAAAAAGTAAACCCGAAAGTGCCGCTTGTCTCTTGATGTTCACGCTTCCCTGTGTAAAAATACCGGCCGGTACGCCGTCAATGACGCCGTTTCCGGCGAAAGGTAATAATGGAACCGCTCGAAATTGAAGTCAAGTTTCCGGTTGCAGATGCCCCGGCGCTTCGTGAAAAGATCACGGCCAGCGGCGCGGTCAGCACAGGACGACATTTCGAAGTCAATGTGCTCTTCGACGATGCCGCCGGAAGCCTGCGCCGGGCGGACTGTCTTCTGCGACTGCGACAGGACGCACGGACGACCCTGACCTTCAAGTCCACATCCGAAGAAAGGGACCGGCAGTTCAAGATCCACAGGGAGCGGGAGGTTCGGGTCTCCGATTTCGACAGCATGGAGCAGATCCTGTCCTCTCTGGGGTTTCACCGCCGGCAGGTCTACGAAAAATGGCGGGAAACGTTCCGGCTGGACGAAACCGTTCTTTGTCTCGACCAAATGCCTTTCGGCGATTACCTGGAGATCGAGGGGCCGAAGGCGGCCATCCGCCGGGTGGCATCCAATCTCGGGTTGAACTGGAATCGAAGGATCATCAGAAACTACCTCGAAATGTTCTCCCTCCTCCGGGACCACCTCCAGCTGCCCTTCACGGACATCACGTTTCAAAACTTCGAGAACGTGACCGTGCGGATCGACAACGCCAAGCTCTTCAGACGATAACGAACGCTCAGGGAAGCCTGATCAGCTCCTCCGGCCGGCTATCAGTGTCTGGCTGCGGTGGGCTTGCGGCCTCGGAAGCGGGGGCTTCGTAAGCATCCGGTTCATCGGGCGGGGCCTCTGCCGGAGCAGCAGTTGATGGTGGCGGGGACGGTGGGGGTTGCGGAGTTTTCTTCTCAGGGGCAGGGGAGGGCGGTTTCGATTCCTTGGGGCGCTGGGCGGTGGGCTCCACAATGGTCAGGGTTTTCGACTGGATCCCCACCGGAAACTCTTTTTCCAGCAGCATGGTGCCCTTGGAAGAAAACACGAACACCGCTGCAGACTTGTATTGATCGGGTCCGATCTGGTCGTTGGCCTTGAAGCGTACCGTTCTGAACCGGTTGATGGAAAAGTACATGCCGCGGTTGCCTATCGGCTTGTTGTCGACCAGCGGAACCGCGGGCATCACCAGCCAGTCATCCGGTTTGTTTTCGTCTTCTTTCAGTATCACCATTGTGCGGCCACTTACCGGGTTTCCCCTGCGGCCGGTGTTGAGCAGCTTGTATTCGACCCGCAGGGTGTTGATGTCCGGTTCGAAGAACACGATAAAGTTCTGCACGTCGACGCTCATTGCCGGTTCGGGCTTTTCGATGACCGACAGAGCCGCCTTCTGCTTTTCGGCCGGCTTCTCACGGGGGGCCTGTTTTTCATTCGGCTTCTGTTCGGGTCCCGTCTTTTCAACGAGTTCGGCGACTCGTGATTCGGCCACCACCAGGCGGGCCGTAAGGATATCCTTTTCGTCACGTACGGATGCCACCGCCTGTTTCATGTTCTCGATCTCCTTGCGCAGTCCAAGGTTTTCCGAGCGCACGCTGCGATTTTGAGACCAGAACCAGACCGACACCGCCGTCGCCGACAGCAGGATCAGTATAGCCGTGACGACAACGGCTTTGAAATGGTGAAAGGTGACGGTTTTCCCCCGATTGCCAAGAAACAGAAGCGTCCATCTTCGGTCGGCCCTGGTGGGTTTAGAGGGCCTGGTTGGTTCGGCGTCGCGCCGGCTATGGTCCATTTTTCTCCAAGTCCTTCCCTTTTGTGTCGTTACCTGAATAACATTTTCACACCGGCCGGGTCAAACCGGAATGCCGGGGCCGGGACCGCCGGCTCGAACCGTGAACCTGTCGCCTCGTGCGGCGCCAAGCAACCTGGCGGCACTGCCCCGATTGACGGAAAACTCAAAACAGCCCCGGCTGCCCACCAGCACAAGCGGCTGCCCGTGGGCGACGGCCCCATAGGTTTCAGCTACCCCGGCGATCACCCGTTCGCCGATGGTGAACAAAATGTTTTCCGGTTCGGCATCCGGAAAAAACCGGTGGACCGTATCCGGGTCGAGATCGGTGATCAGGTTTCCGAACCGATCGATTGCCACGATCGAACCAAGCAGGCTGCCGCCGGGCGCCAGCCGGGGTTCGGGCACCGCCAGGATCGTCGCCTCATCCGGCGATATTGGTTGCCCCAACTGTGCCATCGGCAACCCCAGGGACAGGTGGGCGGCCACCGGGGCGAAGATATCGCGGCCGTGGAAAGTCCGGCTGACAGGGTGCCGGAAGAACCGCTCATTGGTCACCCGGACCATTTCCGAATCGGGGTGATCCTTAACAACCAGGCCCAGGACGCCGTTGTCTGGGGCGACGAATGTCTGTGAATGCGATCGCATCGCCAGTGCGGCGCGTTCGCTTCCGACACCGGGATCCACGACGACAATGTGCACCGTGTCTTGCGGAAAGTAGCGGTAGTAGGTTGTCAATTCGTGGGCCGCCTGGACCACATCCTGCGGGTCGATGCCGTGGCTGATGTCAACGATGTCGGCTTGCGGATGGATCTGCAGAATGACACCTTTCATGATCCCAACATAGGAATCCGTTGTGCCAAAGTCGGTGAGCAGGGTGATGATCGCCATAATCGAGAAATCACGAATTTAAAAGAGCTTTTGCTGTATTTTGTATCCGAGGTGCCGAAAAGCCTCTTCTGCAGCCTTTCTCCCGGCGGATGTGCGGATGATCAGACCGGCTTTTAGCAGATACGGTTCGACGACATCCACCAGCGTGTCGGTCTCTTCCTGCAGTGTGGCGGCGATTGCTTCGATACCGACCGGCCCGCCGCCGTAGTACTCGATGATCGTCTTGATAAAGCGGCGGTCCAGCTGGGTCAGCCCTCTGGCGTCCACGCCTTCCAGAGCCAGGGCCGCCTCCACCACCTCTACTGTGATGGTGCCGTCCGCACGCACCTGGGCATAGTCGCGAACCCGCTTGAGCAGGCGGTTGACGATGCGAGGTGTGCCCCGGCTGCGGCGTGCCAGTTCGGCGGCACCGGCATGATCCAAAGCCACGTCGAGCAGTTCCGCCGAACGCCGGGTGATCTGAATCAATTCGTCTTCGGAGTAAAAGTCGAGGTTGCGAAAAATGCCGAATCGATCCCTCAGGGGGGCGGACATCAGGCCGATGCGGGTGGTGGCGCCAACGAGGCTGAAACGCTCCAGCCGGAACCGATGGCTGCGGGCGTGAACACCTTTGTCGAAGACAAAGTCGATGGCGAAATCTTCCATGGCCGGGTAGAGCAATTCTTCCACGGCCCGCGGAATCCGGTGTATCTCGTCCACAAACAGGATGTCGCCGTCTTCCAGATGAGTGAGGATACCGATCAGATCGCCGCCCTTTTCCAGAGCCGGCCCGGAAGTGACGGTCAGGTTGCCTCCGGTCTCGTTGGCGATGATGTGAGCCAGAGTGGTCTTGCCCAGACCCGGTGGGCCGTGAAACAGAACATGGTCGATGGGCTCCTCCCTGAGCTTGGCGGCTGCCAGGGCGATTTTCAGGGTCTCGACCACCTCCACCTGGCCGACATAATCCTCCAGGCGGACCGGTCTGAGGGAGAGAATCTCCGGTTCCTGGTCGGCGGGCTGGCTGCTGCCGGATACCAGTTCTTCTTCTTCGGACGAATATGTAATGATCTTGTCGGACATACCAGGCGGCCTTCACACAGGCGATTTTTTACGCTTCTTTTTCTCCCTTGTAGACTTCGTCGAAAAGCTCCTCCGGCGTGCTTACGCCGGGGTTTCGGTCCAGTGCCGCGGCGATCATTTTGCGCGCATCCGCGACCCGGTGCCCCAGTTGAGAGACGAGCACGTCGATCACCGGCCTGGTGATATCGATTTCCCCAGAAGGCTGGACTTTCTCTGTTTTGCGAATCAGCGCGAACTTGTCCATCTTCCCGGCCAGGGTCGCAATAATCTTTTGCGCGGTTCGACTGCCGATGCCCTTTAGCTGCCGGAGCCTGGCTTCGTCCCGGCTTTCGATTGCCCGGGCGATATCGCGCACGGGAATTGTCATCGCCTTTACGGCTTTCAACGGTCCGATGTCTTCCACGGTCACGAACAGCTGGAAGAATTCCTTCTCCGCTTCCAGGTTAAATCCGATCAGCACCGGTTTGGGCTGTCTTTCCGTCTGCTGGAAGTAGATGTAAAGTGACAGGGGATCCCCCGAATTTTTGACACGGACGGTCTCCATGACAAATGCCGGCAGTAATATTTCATACCCGATCTGATTGGAGAGAAGCAAGATACGGTCCTCTCCCGTTTTCAGCAGTGTGCCTTCCAGATAACCGATCATCGTGGGTACGCGATAACTCCTTAGTCGATTTGCTGCGGATTCAATGGGAAATTTTCTTCCGGCTGTAACGGTACAGTCCGATCAATGCCAGTCCCAGAGCGTCCGAGGCATGGTAGGGTCTGATCGGGGTGGTGATCTCCAGCAGAGCGCGAACCGCTTTTTCCAGTTGCGACTTGGCGGCATTACCGTTTCCGGTCAAAACCTGCTTGGCTTCGCGGACGGGAATTTCCACAGCCGAAACGCCGGCCTGGTACCCGGCCAGCAGAACGACCCCGGACACCTGCCCTAAGATAATACCGGATTTGGGATACTCTTTGAGCGAAAATACATCTTCTATAACCAGCATGTCCGGCTTCTCCCGCTGCAGCAAATCCAAAAGGTTGCGGTGGATGCAGTCGAGGCGGCCGGCAAGGGAGGTTTTACTGGAAGTGTGAATGCTTCCAAATGCGTGTGTGTTGACTTTTACGCCACGGCCGCTGACGATGCCAATACCGGTTGAAGAAAGCCCCGGATCAATACCGATCACTTTCATCACTTTAACTGCTTGAGTTTTCGTTTGGCAATGGTGGCCTCATTCGAATCGGGGTATCTGCGGATAAGATCCTTCAGGATGAGACTGGCGTTGGCGGTGTCTCCGATATTTGCAAACGCGTATCCCTGTTTGAGCAGCGCGGATCTGATCTTGTTGCCTTTCGGGTACAACTCGACCACTTTCTGGTATTCCACTATGGCCTTTTCGTACCATTTTTCACGGTAGTAGATCTCCCCGATCCAAAACTGTGCGTTGTCCGCATTCTTCGACTTGGGATAGCGCTCGATCAGCTCCTGAAAACCCTCCCGGGCAGAATCGTACTCCCCTTTGTCGAAGGCCTGTTTGGCCAGCTGGTAGATGTCGTTTTCCGTGAGCGTCTTGTCGTCGGTCTTTACCGGTGCGGCAGGTGCCGCAGGTGCGGCCGGCTGGCCGCTGCCAATGACCGTGGCGGTGCTCAGGTCGAGGTACCGTTCGATCTGGGCAATGCGGCTGTTGGCGGCCTGAAGGTCTTCCCGCAACCGGTCGAGCTGCACCTTGCGCAGGTTGTCCGATTCACCGACCTCTTTGCGTTCCCGCTGGAGCAGAAATTCAATCTCCTCGAGCTTTCCGCGCAAGATCTGGGTCTCTTCCCGCACGGCATCCAGCTGCACCCGCAAGCTTGCGGACTGGTTGCGCAGGGTTTTCTCCTTGGACTCGGTATTCTTACCGGTCTGCTGGATCAGCACCTGCTGCCGGTCTACTTTGCTCTCCAAAGCCGCCAGCCGATCATCGAGTATGATGACGTCGGTGCGGGCCGCACAGCCGGCAAGCAGCGCCATCGACGCAAGGGTCATGCAAATCATCTGTTTCATGGCTATAACACTTCGCTTGTCGGTGTGAATCCGTCGAAGATGACCGATACCGATGGAAACACAAAGCGGCAAGCGGCTGAACCACCACCGCTTGCCGCTTCTGTGACCGGTTCTTCTGCGGTATTTTTGCGGCGACCTATCCGGCCGTTGTCTCGGTAAAAGACAGCGGTAGTGCCGGCATTGCGCCGTTTGCGGCACATGCACTTGCCTGCCGCCCGGCAACATGCGCTGGCTGCGCGCTCTGCCGAGGGGCGGACTGTACATGTGCGCTTGTGTTGCGCGCGAGTCCAGTGCCCAGTTGCGGCTAGTTGATCACGAACTGATCCCGCCGGTTTTTGGCCCAGCACTCTTCGGTTTGCTCGGTGCAAAGCGGTCGCTCCTCACCGTAGCTGACCGTGGAAATGCGGTAGGCCTCAATGCCCATGTCCACCAGAAAGGATTTGGCACTTTCGGCACGGCGGTCACCCAGGGCAAGGTTGTATTCGTTGGTACCCCGCTCGTCACAGTGCCCTTCGATGGTAATGTAGATGTCCGCCATGGCCCGCAGAAAATCGGCCTTGCGCATCAACACTTCCTGGGCTACGTCGTCGAGGTTGTACTTGTCGAATGCAAAGTAGATGTGCTCGTTCAGAAACATGTTACGAGCGGCCATCAGCGCGGCTTCGTCAGCCGCCAGGCTGGCATCGGACGTGACTTCCACGGCCTCTTCTTTTTCTTCAACAGCGGCCGGTTCTTCTGCTGCAGGCTCAGCCATCGGTTCTTCGGTTTTGACGGTCTGCTTCTGACAGGAGACGGTGAAGAGCATCGCCGGAACAATCAGAACCAGAGCCAGAAAAATCCACTGTTTCTTTCGCATCATTTTTCCTCCTTTCAAATCCAAGCCAAGTACTTCTTAGTAATTGCTTAAATCAGGTGACCACCCCGGATTCGATTGCTCCCCCGGCAGGGACAGCAGTCTTCGCTGATCGGTCCCGTAGGTGGTCATCACATAGAGCCTGGACGGCCCCTCGCGTGTAGAACTGAAAACGATTAGGCTTCCGTCCGGAGACCAGTCCGGTGACTCGTTGTTGCCGGCATCGCCGGTCAAGCGGACCGGTTCCAGATCTTCCATATCGATCAAGAAGATGTCGCTCAGGCCGGTCTCGAAAGTGGTGCCGGTGTATACGATCCTGTTGCCCACCGGACTCCATTTCGGCTGCGTATTGTAGTTACCCTCGAATGTTACCCTTTCCACCCTGCCCGAGTCAAGTTCCTGAACGTAAATCTGAGGCGATCCGGACCGACTGGAAACAAATGCAATTTTTTTGCCATCCGGCGACCAGGTCGGAGAAAGGTCGGCCGCCCAATTTCTTGTTATTCTTTTAATAATTTTTCCTTTTCCAGTCAACAGATAAATTTCCTGGTCGCCGGACACCGAAAGCGACGCGGCAAGCTCGAATCTCCCCGGAGCCCATGCCGGTGTCATGTTGGTGCCTTTTTTGTCGATAACGACGCGACCGTTTCCGTTTACCTGGCGGATGAAAATGTCCGGTTTGTTGTTCGCATAGGTGGTGTAGGCCAGCCACTTCCCGTCGGAAGACCAGGCCGGGAAAATGCTGATGCTTTTATGAGCGGTGAACTTCTCCGGGTTGAAACCGTCAAAGTCGCAAAGGTAAAGCTCTTTGCTTCCGCTGCCGGTGGACACGAAAGCGATTTTGCTGCCAAAAACGCCCCGGTTGCCGGTCAGCTGCAGGACGACTTCCGTGCAGAAGCGCCGGATGATGCTGCGCAGATCGGTCATTTTTCCATTATAGCGCTTGCCGACCAGTTGTTTTCCGGAAAACGTGTCAAAGAGCCGAAATTCCAGGTCGATCATTTCTCCGCTTTTCGCCATGCCACCGGTGATCAACAACTCGGCACCGATGGTGGTCCAGTTGGCAAAATTGATGTCTGCGGCTTTGACGGCAGGCTTGAGAGGATCGACAAGGAACGCTTCCCTGTCCAGCATTTGAAAATAGCCGGTAAAGTTGAGCATGTCGGTGAGCTGCTGGGTCGTCTGCAGCAAATTTTCCTGGACGATGGGCTGATCGTTCAGCGGCACACACTCCTGGATGGCCATCGGAATTTTACGCAGAAACGGCTTGTTGATGTCGATGTATTCGTATTGGGCCGCTGCCGGACTCGCCAGCACGGCCACTGCGACCGCCACCCACAGCGCCGCTGTCGGGATTATGGATCTACGCATGCAGTTTGCTTTCTTCATGGTTCAGTGTCGCCCTATCGCTTGATACCTTCCGGGCCGAAACGAAGTCCGACCGTGTAGTCCCCGCTAAACAGTCCCCTGGGAAGCGGGGGCAGCGGGCTGGCTTTCATGACGGCCCGCTGGGCGGATTCGTCCAGGTGCCGGTTGCCGGATCGCTGGTCGAACCAGGTGTCGGTTATCCGGCCGTCCGGGGCGATCCGTATGCCGATCAGGACCTCCAGGTTTTTGTCGGCGCCGGCCAGCTGTTCGGAAAAAGCCCAGTTTTTTTGTACCTGATAGGATATTTCCGCCTGGTAAATGCGGATACCGTCGGCAATTTCTCCCGAGGAGAGCTGCGAACCGCCCGCTGAAGCCCCGCCGGCCGGTGCCTGACCCTCCGGCAACGTCGATGCCCCCCGCGGGGCCTCCTGGCTGTCAGCCACTTCACGCTTCAGACGCTCAAGCGTTTTTTCCAGCGATGGGGGGCGGCTGTCGACCAGCTCTTTTTCGATGCGCTCCACCGCACTTTTCACAACCTTTTCCGACTTATAGGTTTTGTGCTTCAGTGAGGTTTTCGGTTTGAGCTTGGGTGCGGCAATGGCCACCTTCTCGGTCGACTTCGACGGTGGCACAGGCAGCTTTTCCGTTGGCCGCGGTTCGGCGATTTTCCGAGCTGCCGGCGATGGGGCCGGAGCTGCCGCCGAACCGGCAGCGGGCAGCGAGACCAAGCTGACGCTGACCACCGACGGGATCATTCTTCTTGCCGGTGCCAGATCCGGTATGAATACGAGCCCGACCAGCAGAACCACGTGCAGCAGCGCTGAGAGCACCACGCAGTAAGTGGCCGACCTGCCGGTTGTGTCCGAATCGGCGGAAGCGTTGCCCTTTAGTCTGCGAGACGACTGTGCCATTTGTGTCGATCCGGGTTATCGTTTGGTGGCAGCCTCTTGTGTTACCGGCAGGGTCACCATCCCCAGTTTCTCCACGCCGGCCGCTTTGATTTCCGACATGATCCGAACGACCGTTCCGTAAGGGACTTCTTTATCAGCTTTCAGGAACACTTCGCGGTCCGAGCGTCCACTCAAAATTTTTTCCAGTTTGGTGTGCAAATCTTCAACAGAGACGTTGATGTCGTTGATAAATACCCGGCTCTGCTTGTCGATGCTGAGCATCAGCGGTTCGGTCTCCGCAGCCATTGCCTCTGCGGAGGCTTCCGGCAGCGTCACGTCGACTCCCTGCATCATCATCGGTGCGGTCACCATGAAGATGATCAGCAAAACCAGCATGACGTCTACGAAAGGCGTTACGTTGATTTCCGACATGAAACCGCTATGTCTGCCGCCGATCATCATCTTCGTCGTCTCTCGATCCCCAGAATGTCGCGCTCGACGATGTTTAGAAAATCAGCCGAGAAGCTCTGCAACTCCGTTTCGATTACCCTGATCTTCTGGGTGAAGAAGTTAAATGCGATGACCGCAGGAATTGCGACTGCAAGACCGGCCGCCGTGGCGATCAGCGCTTCTGAGATTCCCGGAGCCACTACCGCCAGGTTGGCCGAACCGCGCTGGCCGATGGCGTGAAAGGAGTTCATGATCCCCCAAACCGTTCCGAAAAGCCCGATAAACGGCGTGGTGTTTCCGGTGGTTGCCAGAAACGGCACCATCTGGGTTAAGCGGGTCATTTCCGTGTCGATGGCCCGGCGCAGGGATCGTTTGATGTTCTCTATACCGGTGAACTGAAAACCCATCGGCTGTTCTTCGGCGGCGGCGGTTTTCGAAGCCATTGCAGCGCCGGTTTGGCTTACCTTTTTTAGTTCGAGATATCCCACCCGGAACACCCGCGCAACCGGGCTGTAATTCAGCTGCTTGGCCCTGCCAAAGGCGTTGGACAGGTCCCGGCTTTTCCAGAAAAAATCGATGAAGCCGGCGGATTCCTTGAAGGCCCTGCCGATCATTCTGATCTTTATCAGGATAATGGCCCAGGAAGTGATCGAAAACAGCAGCAGCAGCAACATGACCATCTGAACGACCAAACCGGCGTTCAGAAAGATTTCCAGAACATTGATGTCGGTAGTGCTCATTTTGTGCCTTTCAACCCCTTTGGTACGATCCGTAAGAGTAACCGAGCACAGGCCGGCTGTCAAGCAAATTGCCTTCTACACGGAAAGATTCATGATAATATAACATATAATTTCAGACATTTGTCGGATACGGCTTACAAAACTGCTTTTCGGGTTGCATTTTCGGGATTCAGATCGTAAAAAAAAAATCATAAACGGATGGGATCGGGACAAGGAGAACGCATGAGTCGGATTTCGGATCTGTTGTTTCAGGCCAGAATGCTGAAAGCCATACCCCGCTCGGGATTCGGTTTCCTTGGAGCCGGCAGTGAATCGGTCGCCGACCACTGCTTCAGCACGGCGTTTATCGCATTTGTGATAAGCCGCATGGAGCCGCAAATCAATGCCCTGCGGTTGATCAGCATGTGCCTGGTCCATGACCTGACCGAAGCACGGATCGGAGACCTCAATTCCGTGCAGAAAGAATACGTAACCGCCGACGAAGCCAGAGCGGTGGGTGACACGGTGCTCGATTTGCCATTCGGCGATGACCTTGCCGGGCTGATCGACGAATACCAGGCCAATGAGACGATGGAGGCCCGGCTGGCCCACGACGCAGACCAGCTGGCCCTGATTCTCGACTTAAAAGCCCTCTCCGATCTCGGTTATCAGTCACCGTCGAAGTGGCTGCCGCCGGTGCAGCGGCGGTTGCGCACCGAAACCGGCAAGCAGCTGGCCGAGGAGATCCTGAAGACCGAATGGGACGAGTGGTGGCTGAACCGACTGCTGGAGCGGGAAATAAGGGTTGACAGAAAACACCCGAATTCCTAAGTAAATCTTTCCGTTTCGTTCATACCGTTTCGCATTCATCACAAACGGAGGCAGTGATGAACTGGTTTGTGCAAACCGTTACATCTTCGGTGGGCAAGAAGGCCATGATGGCCATCACCGGGCTCGGTTTCTGCCTGTTTCTTGCCGCTCATCTGGCCGGCAACCTCACCATTTACGGAGGGCGGCAGGCTTTCAACGCATATGCCGATCATCTGCATTCCCTGGAACCGCTGGTGAAAGTGGCGGAATTCGGGCTGCTGTTTTTCGCGGCCGTGCACGTGATCACCGGACTGGTTCTTTTCTATCAGAACTTCGCGGCCAGACCCAGCCGCTATGCGGTCACCAGCAGTGCAGGGGGGCGCTCGATCGGGTCCCGGACCATGCCGTACACCGGAATTTTTCTGCTCGGCTTCGTGCTCTACCACCTGTTGAACTTTCATTTTGTCGACAAAACCGGAACCACCATCTACGACATCGTCTCCGGCGCGTTTGAAAACCCCGCAACAGTAGCTGTCTACGTTTGTGCCATGATCGTGGCGGCCATTCATGTGAGCCACGGATTCTGGAGCGCGTTTCAGACGCTGGGCGCCAACCATCCCAAATACATGCCGCTGATCCGGGGAGTGGGTCTTGTCTTCAGCCTGTTGGTGGGCCTGGGATTCGGACTGCTGCCGGTCTATTTGCTGGCGGTCTCCTGAGCCGCGAAGAGATCTGCGACACAAACGTTGGAAAGGATAGTGGAGGAGATTCGATATGCAGCTAGACGGCAACGTCCCCGGAGGTCCCGTTGCCCAAAAGTGGGATCGCCACCGATTTGAGCTGAAGCTGGTCAACCCGGCCAACAAGAGAAAATTCGACATTATTGTCGTCGGCACCGGTCTGGCCGGGGGCTCCGCGTCCGCCGCACTTGCAGAGCTGGGGTACAATGTGAAAACCTTTTGTATCCAGGACAGCCCGCGCCGGGCACACAGCATCGCCGCCCAGGGCGGCATCAACGCTGCCAAAAACTATACCAACGAAGGCGACAGCATCTGGCGCCTGTTTTACGACACGGTCAAGGGCGGCGATTTCCGGGCCCGTGAAGCCAATGTCTACCGCCTGGCGCAGATCAGCAACAACATCATCGATCAATGTGTCGCCCTGGGGGTCCCCTTTGCCAGGGATTACGGCGGACTGCTGGCCAACCGCAGTTTCGGCGGCTCGCAGGTTTCCCGCACCTTTTACGCCCGCGGGCAAACCGGGCAGCAGCTGCTGCTGGGTGCTTACAGCGCCATGATGCGCCAGGTTGCGGCCGGCAAGGTGCAGATCTACCCGCGGCGGGAAATGCTCGAACTGGTGGTGGCGGGCGGGCAGGCCCGCGGCATCGTCGTGCGCAACCTGGTGACCGGCCAGCTGGAGAAGCACATGGCCCACGCCGTGGTGCTGTGCACCGGCGGGTACGGCAATGTCTATTTTCTGTCCACCAATGCCATGGCCTCCAATGTGTCGGCCACCTACAAGTGTTATCGCCGTGGCGCTTTTTTTGCCAATCCGTGCTTTACGCAGATCCACCCAACCTGCATTCCGGTTCACGGCACCTACCAATCCAAGTTGACCCTGATGAGTGAAAGCCTGAGAAACGACGGGCGCGTTTGGGTGCCCAAAAATGCCGGCGACAGCCGCCCGCCGAGCCAGATCCCTGAATCGGATCGCGACTATTACCTGGAAAATAAATATCCGAGCTTCGGCAACCTGGTTCCCCGCGATGTGGCCTCCCGCAACGCCAAGGAACAGTGTGACCAGGGCAAGGGGGTGGGGGAGACCGGCCTGGCGGTCTATCTCGATTTTGCCGATGCCATCGCCCGCGACGGCCGGGACCTGATCGCCCGAAAATACGGCAACCTGTTTCAGATGTACGAGAAAATTACCGGCGAGGATCCGTATGAAACCCCGATGATGATCTATCCGGCGGTCCACTACACCATGGGCGGCCTGTGGGTGGATTACAACCTGATGAGCACCATCGACGGCCTGTTCGTTCTCGGTGAGGCCAATTTTTCCGATCACGGCGCCAACCGGCTCGGGGCCAGCGCCCTCATGCAAGGGCTCGCAGACGGATTTTTCGTGATCCCCTACACCATCGGCGGTTACATTGCCGGCAGCTCTTTTGCCGAGATTACCACCGATCATCCGGCCTTCAAAGATGCCGCCGCCGAGGCGGGTCAGCGCATCCAAAAGCTGCTATCGGTGGACGGGCGGCGCACCGTGGACGACTTTCACCGCCATCTCGGGTTGATCATGTGGGATCACTGCGGAATGGCCCGCAACAACGGCGACCTGGGCAAAGTCCGCAGCTTGATACAGGAGCTCAGGGCCGAGTTCTGGGAGAATGTGACGGTTCCCGGGGTAGAGCGCGACTTCAATCAGAGCCTGGAGCGGGCCGGGCGGGTGGCCGATTTCATGGAATTTGCCGAGCTGATGATCGTCGATGCGCTGGACCGCCAGGAGTCCTGCGGCGGTCATTTCAATGAAGCCTACCAGAGCGAGGAAAACGAGGCCATGCGCGACGACGAGCATTTCAGTCACGTGTCTGCCTGGGAATTCACCGGCGAAGGAAGCGAGACGAACTTTCACAAGGAACCGCTGGTGTTCGAAAACGTCGAACTGGCGACAAGGAGCTACAAGTGACGAAATCGATTACCCTTACATTGAAAGTCTGGCGCCAGCAGGACCCGCAGAGCAGGGGGCGGCTAGAGACGTACGAGGCCCGCGACATCTCCACGGACATGTCCTTTTTGGAGATGCTCGATGTGGTCAACGAACAGCTGACCCTGGAAGGCAGGGAGCCCATCGCGTTCGATCACGACTGCCGGGAAGGCATCTGCGGCACCTGCGGGGCGGTGGTCAACGGCAGACCCCACGGCCCCGAAAAGGGCACCACCCTGTGCCAGCTGCACATGCGACATTTTTCCGACGGGGACACGATTGTGATCGAGCCTTGGCGTGCCAGGGCATTTGCCCTGATCAAAGACCTGGCCGTCGACCGCGGTGCCCTCGACCGCCTGATTCGCGCCGGGGGCTACATATCGGCCAATACCGGTGGAGCCCCGGACGGCAACAACATCCTCGTTCCCCAGGAAACCGCTGAGCTGGCGATGGATGCCGCCGCCTGCATCGGTTGCGGCGCCTGTGTGGCGGCCTGCCCGAACGCATCGGCCATGCTGTTTGTGGGGGCCAAAGTGTCCCACCTGGCCCTGCTGCCCCAGGGCCATCCCGAAGCGGCCGCGAGGGCAACGGCAATGGTGCGGGAAATGGATCGCCTCGGTTTCGGCAACTGCGGCAACGAGCGGGAGTGTGAAGCCGAATGCCCCAAGGAGATCAAGATTACCAACATTGCCCGCCTGAACCGTGAGTTTCTGAAAGCCCGGTTTTTTTCTTCCGTGAGATAGCATTCCTTCTGGTGTTGCAATGGCATTCGACCCGGACCGGTGGCTGACAGCGTACGACCTGTGGATCGATTCCCTGATCGGTGCGAACGCCCACCTGCAGACCGCCTTCAAGGTGGCCGTGGCACTTGTGGTCGCCCTGGTTGTCTGGTCCGCCCTCCGGCTGGTGCTGGCGGCCGTTGCCCACCGGCTCGCCCGGCTGGAGTTTTTCAAAGGCAACAAGTTATTCTTCCAGCTGCTGCGCAAAGCGTCTTTTTATGCCATCCTGCTCGCCCTGGGAATCTACCTGATTCGCCTGTTCGATTTAGCGCTTATCGAAAAGATCTATACGGCTGTCTTCATCGTCCTTTTCGCTGCACCCCTTATCGGTTTTCTGAAGATGGCGCTGCAGTTGCTGCAAAATCGACTGGACCTCTCCCACACCAAAATCGACGATATCGTATTCGATCTGCTGAACCGCTTTGCCGGCGTCCTGATCTATGTGCTGGCCGGCATCCTGGCGCTCGACAAGCTGGGGGTGAACGTCATGCCGTTTATCGCCGGTGCCGGGGTGATGGGGATCGCCATCGGCTTTGCCGCCAAGGACACGCTCTCGAACCTGATTGCCGGCATCCTGCTGATCATCGACCGGCCTTTCGAGGTGGGGGACCGCATCGAGTTGTGGCAGACACCCGAAAACAGCGCCACCTGGGGGGATGTGATCGACATCGGCCTGCGGGCTACCAAAATCCGGACTACCGACAACATCGTCATCATCATCCCCAACAACGAGATCATGCTGCGGGATATCATCAATTACACCACCATCGATTCGAAAATACGGGTGCGGGTGAACATCGGTGTGGCCTATGATGCGGACCTGAAAAAGGCCAAGGAGCTGATTCTGGGGGTGGCCGGATCGATGGCATGGGCCTCCAAGGAACCGCCGCCGGTTGTAGTGGTGAACAATTTCGGGGAATCCTCGGTCGACCTGCAGCTGCGCGTCTGGATCGAAAATGCCCGCAAACGAATCCACACGATCTCTTACGTAACCGACCGGGTCAAGGAGGCGTTCGATCGCGAGGGGATCGAAATCCCCTACCCGAAACGAGACATCCAGATTCGCTACAGCGGGCCGGTGCCGGACGGCGAAACGCCCGCTGCACCGGCCAAGTAGCGCCTGCTGCCGAAACCGTCCGGTGCGGCTGTTCCGAACCGCGCTGCAGTAAATGGTGGGGAGACTGTTTACAGCGGCCCGTCGATCTTCTCCAGGGGAATCTTGCGCCCCAGGATCATGCGGGCGGTTTTTTCGAACTGGTCGGTCCGGTCGGATACGAAAAGACGGAGACTGCCGCCCGACGGCGGGTCATCGGCTAGCCGGGGAGGGAGCCCCAAAAAGGTATGCAGATCAGCGGCCACGGCGGCAGCGGAGTCGATGACGGTTACCCGGCGCCCGATTTTGGCCTGGATGGTCTTGCTGAGCAGCGGATAATGGGTGCACCCCAGTATGAGGGTGTCGATCTGCCGCACTTTCAGCGGAATGAGGTATTTTTTTACGATCCGCCGCGTCTCGGGCCTTGTCAGCCAGCCCTCTTCGATCAGCGGCACCAGCAGGGGACAGGCGCAACTGTAGACCCTGGCCTCGGGCCGGTGCTCCCGGATCCGTTTTTCATACACGCCGCTTTCAACGGTAGTGCGGGTGCCGATGACGCCGATGCGCAGGCCGGAAGAGGTCTCCAGGGAACGGCGGACCGCCGGGCGAATGACTTCAAAGACCGGTAGCCGATAAGTGGCCTGAATGCTTTTTACAGCGACGCTCGACGCCGTGTTGCAGGCAGCCACAATGATTTCTGCCCCCTGGTCGACCAGAAACCGGGTGTCCTCCAGGGCATACCGGGTGACGGTTTCCGGGCTTTTCGAGCCATACGGGGTGCGCGCCGTATCACCCAGGTAGACGATGTCGCAGGCAGGCAGCTGTTCTAGCAGGGCCCGTACGACTGTGAGGCCGCCGATTCCGGAATCGAAAACCCCGATCATTGCGCCGTCCGTCCGCAGAGTCCGCGTGGAAGGATCGGGAGATCAGGCGGCCGGCGCTTTCCAAAAGTACCGCATTTATTGCAGGAGTGTTGCATGCATGACCACCACGGCGATGGGCCGTCAATGAACCAGTTGATCTTCAAAATCGGTCTTTCGGTGGAGACCATTTCCCTGTACCTGCTCTGCTGCGGGCTGGCGGATGCGGGCAGGACCATAACAACCCGAAATCTGGAGGAGATCTGGAACGATACGCCCGAATCGCTCACCAAAGGGCTCCGATTCCTGGAGCGCAAGAACATCCTTCGCCGCATACCCGTCGATCGGCAGGACCGCAGTGCGTATCAGCTCACCGGCATCGAGCACTGGAGGATCTAGCCCGTACATGTCGTGTCGATTTTTTCGGTCCAACCGACACCCCGCAAGCCACCGCGGCGCTTCGAGCAATGGCTGGTGGAAATACCCGCTGAAAGATTGTCAGCCCGCGCGTTTCCGCCTTGCGCCTGCCGTATGGGTGCAACCGGCACGGTCAGGCGTCAGGATGCGGTGCGGATCTTTTCTTTCACGCAGGCGATGATCTGCCCGTCTGAGATATCCGTGCGGATGCCGGGGCACAGGCCGGCCATAATGCGCCAGTTTGCCACGTCTACCAGAACACTTCGAATGAACGGCCAGTCACGGCACATGCGCGGTTTGACCGGATGGATGGTGCACAGCCGGTCCCAGAAAGCGCAGTATCCGTTTGGTTGCTGCGTCAGCACCGGCCGAGTGCCGGAGAGCACACAGTATCTGGACCGAATCCTTTCGGGGGTCATGTCCAGGTAAGCGGCAATGGCGCGGATATCGGCCTGGTCGACAACGGTACCACCGTAGCCCCGGCAGCAGTCACCGCAGCGGCGGCATTCAAAGATGTCGGAGACGGCTTCGTCAGGTGACATCGCGCCGGCCCTCCATGGCCCGCCTCAAGGTGACCTGGTCCACGTATTTCAAATCTCCGCCGATCGGCACCCCTGAGGCGATCCGACTGATCTTCAACGGGTAGCGCTTCAGGGTTTCGGCCAGATACGCCGAAGTGGACTCTCCCTGCACCGTGGTGCTGGTGGCCAGGATGATCTCCCGAACGCTACCCTCTGCGACCCGTGATGCGAGTTCCCGAATTCGCAGCTCACCCGGTCCGATGCCGTCCATTGGGGACAACGTGCCCCCCAGAACAAAGTACAGTCCGTTGAAAGCACCTGACTTTTCCACCGACACCAGATCCGACGGCTGTTCCACGACGCATAGCATATGTTCGCTGCGCCCGGCATTGCTGCAGATACCGCATACCGGTGCATCGCTCAGGCCGAAGCATCGCCGGCATAAAAGGGTTTTTTCTTTTAGTTCAACGATGCTGCGGGCGAGCTGTTCGGCTTCCGCCCGCGGTGCCCGCAGGATGTGCAGGGCCAACCGTTCGGCGGTCTTTTCCCCAATACCCGGCAGCTTCGAGATGCTGCGAATGGCATTGCGAATGGTTTTAGGGTAATAGTTCATAGGGGGTTCGATTCTCTGTTTTCGTCTGTTGCCCGCCTTGCGTGTGGCGCCATTACGTCAGGCCCGGGATACTCAGCCCACCGGTGAGTTTGCTCATCTCGGCGTTGACCATTTCCTGGGAGCGGGCCAGAGCGTCATTGACGGCTGCCTGCACGAGATCCTGAAGCATTTCAACGTCTTCGGGGTCCACTACTTCCTTTTCGATCTGCACCGAGACGATCTGCTGTTTGCCGTTGACAACGACTTTTACCATTCCGCCACCGGCGCTGGCTTCGACGGTTCGCTGGGCCAGTTCCTCCTGCATTTGCAGCATTTTGGACTGAAGCTTCTGGGCCTGCTTCATCATGTTTGCCATGCCTTTCATCATCGGTCCTCCGTATTGAATTTGACATCCACCACCCGGCCGTTAAAAATTTCGAGTGCGTCCGTGACCAGAGGGTGGTTAAGGGCTTCCTCTTTTTTTTGTTCGGCCAGCTGTTTTTTTCGGTAACCCTCGTCCGGTTCGTTGCTGGACGTGACGGTTATGCGTATTTTATGGGCGAAAACGCTGCCGCAGACCTTTTCGATGAGCTCCAGATTCCCGGGTCGCTGGATGATGCCCTGGTGAAATCCATTTCCGTTTACTTCCAGCTGTATGTGGTCGTCTGCCAGCCGTGTCGGTTTGCAACGGGATAAATTGGCGGCCAGGGCAGGGTGATCGGATGCGACGGTTTGCTGTATCTGCTCCCATGCCGAAGCCAAATCGACAGCTGCCCCGGATCGAGTCGGCGGTTTTCCGTCGGACGGGCCACCGGCATCGCCCCCGGCCGGTTTGTCGGGCACTGACTGCGGGGGGTGCGGTTCCATTTCCCCGCGGAGCCGGTCGAGTTTTTCAATTAGCACTTCGATCGGCAGTGCGGGTTTGACTTCCAGAAGGCGGAAGATCGCCATCTCCATGGCCAGCTTCGGGTGCAGCGAATATTTGACGCGGCTTTCCTCGGCAAACAGCAGGTCGAAAACCTGCCGGATGGTGGTGGCCGTCACATCGGCAACCTGCCGCTGCATCTGCTCGATTTCGTGTGCCGGCAGATCGACGAGCCGGGGGATGTTTTTGCCCATTTTGACGATCAGCAGATGACGAAAATGTTCGAGCAGATCCGCATGCAATCGCTTCAAGTCGTGCCCACGGTCGTATATCTCCTCCAGGATTTCGAGAATCGCCGTTGCATCGCCGGTAAAGATAGCCGTGGCGATATCGAAGATCATCTGCCGATCGATAATCCCCAGCAGGTCCATGACCTGCTTGTCGTCCACCGGCCCGTCCGCGCAGGTAATCACCTGATCCAGCAGGCTGAGGGCATCGCGCATGCTTCCGCCGGTCTCACGGGCGATGATCGCCAGGTTCTCCTTGGAAATCCGGAAATTTTCCATTTCACAGATGGTCTGCATGTGATCCGTCATCGATCCGATCTTGATGCGCCTGAAATCGTGACGCTGGCAGCGCGAAAGGATCGTGATGGGGATCTTGTTCGGCTCTGTGGTCGCAAACAGGAACTTGATGTGGGCCGGCGGTTCCTCCAGCGTCTTGAGCAGGGCGTTGAACGCCGGTATGCTGAGCATGTGCACTTCGTCAATGATATAGATCTTGTAGGCGCTGTGGGCCGGCATGTACTTGACGTTGTCGCGCAGCTCGCGCACCTGGTCTACGCTGTTGTTGGATGCCCCGTCGATCTCAAACACATCAACGGCGCTACCGGCGGTGATGTCGCGGCAAGAGCGGCAGGTGTTGCAGGGTGTTGCGGTCGGTCCCTGGGAGCAATTCATGGCCTTGGCCAGGATCCTGGCAACAGTGGTTTTCCCGGTCCCCCGCGGGCCGGCGAACAGGACCGCATGGGCAACCCGGTCCGATGCGATGGCATTGGTGAGGGTTCGGATGACAGGGTCCTGGTCGACGACCCCTTCGAAGGTCTGGGGACGGTATTTACGTGCGAGCACCAGATAAGGCATGGTTGACTCCCGATACGGCCGGAACGATCAGCTGCGCTGTCTGCGAATCCCGTCTGAGAAACCCTTGAGTTTTCCCGCTTCCCGCTTTGTGGGATCACACATCTGCTCAAACGATGCAGGGCGTGCGTCATGCAGATGAGCGAATGCGACAAGATTAGCGGGTGAATTGGCGGAGAGAGAGGGATTCGAACCCTCGGTGCCGCTTGTGACAGCACACACGATTTCCAGTCGTGCTCCTTCAGCCAGCTCGGACATCTCTCCGTCGCACTCGGCGGGACTACAGATGAGACAGGGTATGTGGCGTCAAAAAGGCCGAGGCGGTCGGTCGGCAGCTGCCGGCTTCAGGCCTTCCGGACGTTTGATATCCACAGATCTCAAATGGTTCGGGTAGATGGCGGAGAGGGTGGGATTCGAACCCACGATCCCGTTTTCACAGGATACCGCTTTTCGAGAGCGGAGCCTTCAGCCTCTCGGCCACCTCTCCAGCTTTGCCTACCAGCGGTGGTTTCATACTCTTTTTGGCCTTTTGTGTCAACAGGTGCATGCCGGAAATCTCTTGAACTGAGCGCATCTTTCTAGTACCTGAATGGTTTATCCCCAAAGGATATGAAAGGTCGGCATGTGCTCTGTCAGCCGCGGTTCAATCGATTTGCCGCTGCCAACCGACCATTCGAGGTGATGTTGTTTTTCTGGAGGAGCGCTGGTCTCCACAGGCCTGTTTTCATTTAAAACCCGGGTAGCGTTTCCGCAAATCCATCCCGCAGGATGCCGCTATCCCCCAAAAAGGGAGCCAATGGCGGAAGTTCAACCATTCAAGGGCTTGCGATTCAATGCGGCGAAGGCCGGCAAACTGGCCGATATTATCACCCCGCCTTTTGATGTTATTTCTGAGTCGGATCAATCCCTGTTTTACGAACGCAGTCCGTATAACATGGTCCGGCTGATACGGGGAAAAACCACAGCGTACGACACCCGGGGAAGCAACCCTCACAGCCGGGCGTCAGACTACCTCAAGCAATGGATCCAACAGGGGGTGCTGCAGCAAGACCCCGAGGAGGCATTTTACCTTACCACGCTCGAATTTCCCTTCGGGGATTCACAGTTCACCCGCTATGGACTGATCGGCCGGGTCGAGTTGAAGGATTTTTCCGAAGGCGTTGTACTGCCGCACGAAAAAACTTTTACCAACGTGAAGGCCGAGCGGCTTGGGCTGGTCAATGCGTGCCGCGCCAATTTCAGCCCGATTTTTTCCCTGTTCGATGATCCGGCCGATATCGTCGGTGATTGGGCTGAACTGGCAGGCTCCCGAAAGCACCTGGTCAAAACCACCGATCACAACGGCTGGCGGCACCGGCTCTGGCAGATAACCGACAAGGACCTGATCGCCCGCACGACCCGCTATTTCAAAGATAGAAAACTCTACATCGCCGACGGTCATCACCGGTATGAAACCGCTTTGAATTATCGCAACTCGCTGGGAGCCGAACTGCCGCGCAATCATCCGGCCACCTTCACCATGATGTATATGTGCAGCATGCGCGATTCCGGTCTGATTATTCTGCCCGCGCACCGACTGCTCAAGGAGGTTGCCCGGCCGTTGCTGGACGGCTTTGTCGAGCGCGCGCGGGAATTTTTTGATGTAAAGACGCTACCGTATGCCGAGGACCGGAGGGATAGTGCCCTGACCGAACTGATCTCGATTCTGCATGCGAGTCCGGCCGATGGGTGCATCGGTGCATTCATGAAACGCAGCCGGCAGTTCATCATTTTGAAACTGAAACACGGGGGAATCATGAAACAGATGTTCTCCGATGAACTGCCGGAGGCCATCGGCCGTCTGGACGTCACCGTGCTGACGCGGCTGATCTTCATGGAGTTGCTCGGCTTCGATCAGAACCGGCTGGACAATGAGAAACTGATCGGTTACACCACCGCGCCGAAAGAAGCGGTCGATGCCGTGGTTCGGGGCGAGTACGACATCACCTTTATCCTGAATCCACCGAGCCTGCGGCAGGTATGCGATGTGGCCGACCGGGGCCTGGTAATGCCCCGAAAAGCCACCTACTTTTTCCCGAAGGTCATCACAGGTCTCGTGATGAACCTGCTCTACGAGCGGTGATCGGGCCCTGGCAGATCACTGGCAGGGCCCCGCAGGCGGTCAGAGGCTGCGGATCGGCCTACAGGGGGCCGGCGTCGCCGGCAGCAGCTGCCGGATCAGGGCCTGAACATTGCTTCGATTTCGTCGGTGTATGACTCGTCATCGTGGTAGATCACGAGCGGAGGGGAGAGCTCGATACCCGGTCGCGCGCCCTTGACGGCTTCCACCAGAACCAATCGTGCCGGGCTGCGTCGTTTGGAGTGCACCATCCGGCAGCGTTTCGGTTCGATACCCGCTACCCGCAACCCGCACAACAGGTCTGCGGTTCGATCGGCCGTGTAAACCACGAAGAACCTGCCGCCGGTGCGCAGCAGCCGGCAGGCGGCGGCGGCAACTTCCTCCAGCGTGGTTTCAATTTCATGACGGGCCACGGCACTCTGGTGATTTGGATTGACCCTGCCGCTTTGCCGTTTGCGGAAAGGGGGATTCGAGGTGACAATATCGGCCGGTGAGACGAGGATCTGCCCTTCGAGGGTGCGCAGATCCAGGCAGTCGATTTCGATGCACGCCTGCAGCTGGTTTTCGGCAACGTTGATGCGGGCGATTTCCGCAAGAGAAGGTTGGATTTCGATCCCGCGGATGTGAATGCCCGGATGGCGGTAGGCCAGGATCAGCGGAATGATGCCGCAGCCGGTGCCCAGGTCGATGATCGTCTCATCCGGACGGGGTCGGACGTGATGGGCCAGGATGACCGCATCTATGGAGAAGCGATATCCCTTTCGGCCCTGTTTGATGCGGATGCGCCCGTTGAAAAACGAATCGGCGGTCAACTCCTGTCCTGTCGGTATCACCATCATCAGATCGAGCCGATTTTGAACTTGATTTCTTCCACCAGGTCCTGGCCTAGCTCCCGGTTGATCCGTGCGAGGATGTCCTTTTTCAGAAAACTCAGCTGGTGCAGCCACGGCGAGCTGTTGACGTGCACCAGCAAAATTTTGCCCTTGAATGCAGCCGGCCGTGCATTTTCGGCGATAATTTCCCCCACCGCTTTTTCCCACAATTCCCAGACCTGCAGCAGCGGGGCATCCTGCTGGCGAATCCCGGATTGCATGATCTTGTTGATCACGCTGCCCAGTGACTCGATCGAATCAGGCGGTTTTTTATCTGCTGCCATAATCTGGTGATCTCCAGGTCAATCTTGCCGGTCGCAGATGCTGCCAACCTATTGCACCGGCCGGAGGCACCCGCAAGCAATAGTTGATCTATATCGATTTGAAGGTGTTCGTGCAACCTTCTTTTCGACTCCGCAGGGCTGTGGCGAACAGCGCCGACAGACCGTTTTCGCTTGACTTGGTGGTATATGTCTTTATAGTACTAGCCACCTGAAGATTTCCGGCACGTTGCCGACCGAATGCTGCAGGCCTGCGCAACCGATGACACGGCATGCGCCATTCGGGTGAACACAGACATGGGCGGCAGCACCGCCTTGGCGGCAGGCTGTTGCGCACAGAAGACAGGATTGTTCGATGAGCTGGGATTGGGAAAAACTGAAAGAACAGCAGCAGAAGATGGGCGGCGGGGGCGTTCCACCGCAGATGGATGAACTGGTCAAGCGATTCAAGGGGTTCAAGCTGCCCGGGGGCCCCTTGCTGCTGGCAGTTCTCCTGGTGGCGCTGGTGGTATACACCTCGGTGTACACGGTCAAGCAGGATGAAGTCGGCGTGGTCCAATATTTCGGCCGCTATGTCCGCACCACCCAGCCGGGCCTGAATTTCAAACTGCCCCTGAGTATCGAGAAAGTCACCAAGGTAAACGTCAAACGGATCAACACCGAAGAGTTCGGATTCAGTTCCAGCGAAGGCGACCGCCGGCGATTTTCCCCGGCAGAAAGCACCAATGTAGCGTTAATGCTGACCGGTGATCTGAACGTGGCCGTGGTCCCGTGGATTGTGCAATATCGCATAAAGGATCCCTACAGTTTTCTTTTCAAGGTGCGCGATGTGCGCCGGCTGCTTACCGACATGTCCGAGGCGACCATGCGTCTGGTGGTCGGCGACCGGAGCATCGACGAGGTGATCAGCAAACGGGGTGAAATCGCCATCGAGGCGCGGGAAATCCTTCAGCGGGAGCTGGACCTGGCCGACTCCGGTATCCACGTGGTGACAGTGGAGTTGAAACGCACCAATGTCCCGGGACCGGTGCAGCCCTCTTTCAACGAGGTCAACCAGGCCGAGCAGGAAAAAGAGCAGATGATCTTCCAGGCCAAGGAAGAATACAACAAAGCGATACCGGCTGCCCGGGGCCAGGCGGAAAGAATGATCCGCGAGGCTGAAGGGTATTCACTGGAGAGAATCAACCGCGCGAAGGGCGATGCCGCGCGTTTTACCGCCGTCTACCAGGAGTATGCCAAGGCCAAGGATGTGACCAAGCGCCGACTTTACCTGGAAGCACTGAGCAAACTCTTGCCCAAACTCGGGAGCAAGTATCTGGTCGACTCGGACCAGAAAAATCTGCTGCCCTTGCTTAACTTAGGCCAGCAGAAGGGAGCGGAGAAATGAAGATCAAAGGTTCGATCATCGCCGTGGTCGTCGTCGTCGGTCTGATAGTTTACAACGCCGCCTATATCGTCGATGAGACCGAGCAGGTGGTGGTCACCCAGTTCGGCAGAATCATCGGCCAGCCGGTAACCACCCCCGGCCTGAAGTTCAAGATCCCGTTTTTGCAGAATGCGAACTATTTTAACAAGAATCTGCTTGGCTGGGACGGGGATCCGGGGCAGATCCCGACGCTGGACAAAAAGTTGATTTCGGTGGACACTTTTGCCCGGTGGAAAATCGTCGATCCGGTGAAGTTCTTCCAGACCGTCAACAACCGGTTTAATGCCGTCGGCAAGCTCAACGACATCATCGACCCGGCCGTAAGGGACTTCATCACCTCCAATCTGCTGATCGAAGCCGTGCGCAAGAGCAACCGCGATCTGATATACGTTCTGGGAAGAGAGGAGGATCAGGAGAGAGAAAAGACCGGCACCCGGATCACCGTCGGCCGCGAAAAGCTCACCAACGGGATCCTGCAGCAATCCCAACCGAAACTGGCCCCGTTCGGCATAGAGATCGTCGATGTGAAAATCAAGCGCATCAATTATGTGGAGGAGGTTCGCAAGTCGGTTTATGACCGCATGGTTGCCGAGCGTCGGCGGATCGCAGAGAAATTTCGATCCGAAGGCAAGGGAGAGGCCCAGAAAATCCTGGGCGAGATGGAGCGTGATCTGAAACAGATCAGCTCGGACGCATACCGCATATCCCAGGAGTTGAAAGGCCAGGCGGATGCGGAAGCCATCCAGCTTTACGCAGAGGCGTACGGCCTTGCCCCGGATTTCTATTCTTTCACCAGAACCCTGGAGATTTACACCGAGTCTTTTGACGAGCGGACTTCTCTGGTGCTGTCCACGGATTCGGAATTATTGAAGTATTTGAAAGGTTACGCGGAATAGCCGCCGGGAGGGCTCTGGCGGCGAGCCGCCGCCGGCAGTCGCAAGGGGGTGGAAAGGGCGCACCCGGGACAAAAAAAAAGCACCGCCGCTTTGGTTTCAAAGCCCGGTGCCTTTTTATTGCAGAGCAGGTGTAAATTTCATTACTTGCCCTTTCTTCTCTGATGGCGCGTTTTGGCCAGCAGTTTGCGGTGTTTGTGCTTGCGCATCTTTTTTCTGCGCTTTTTTACGACGCTGCCCAATGGATCACCTCCTTTCTCAGGAAAACAGTTCAAACCGATGGTTGCCCGCGCTGCGGGCCCGCATAATTTCAGGCGGTTGTCGTGCAAAATGAAAAACGCTGGACCATAACACGCCGCTTGCGGATTTGTCCAACACTATTTTTCGCTTGACACGCTATCATCTATTTTGTAATTAATTGGCCTTTTGTCAATCCAGTTTGATTTGAAGGTGGATCGGCCGGGTAGGGGCATTTTACAGATCCTTCGTGCCAACCACCACCCGTGGACAAGTGCTCATCAGGAGATGAATTGTGAAAAAATACACAACCAGCGCCAAGACGTCTGACAATCCCGGAAAATGGTGGGTGGTCGATGCCGATGGTGCCACCCTCGGCCGGCTGGCATCTGCAGTCGCATATCGCCTCCGGGGCAAACACAACCCGATGTTTACCCCCCACAGCGATACCGGTGACTGGATCGTGGTCATCAACGCCGAAAAGGTGGTGCTGACCGGGAAAAAGTGGGACCAGAAGCAGTACTATCGACACAGCGGGTATATCGGCGGGCTAAAGGCGATAACGGCCAGAAAGCTGCTGGAGAAGCGGCCCGAGGACCTGGTCCGCTTTGCCGTGCGCGGCATGCTGCCCAAAAACCGTCTCGGCCGAAAATTGTTTAAAAAGTTGAAGGTATACGCGGGCAGCGAACATCCGCACAGCGCTCAGCAGCCGGATGTCATGTCCGTGTAGCAGAACCCAAACTGGCTCGAACCGAACCATCGGATGCATGCAAACGAGGAACATCATGGAACAGGAAAACGCTTACTACGCGACAGGTAAACGAAAAACGGCAATCGCCAGAACGTGGCTCACGCCCGGTTCAGGGCGCGTTACTGTCAACAACCGCCCCCTGGAAGAATATTTCAAGGTCGAATCAGCCCGGGCGGAGACCCTGCAGCCGCTGACGTTGACTAACACACTGGGCACTTTCGATGTCCGGGTTCGGGTGCTCGGTGGCGGTATCAGCGGTCAGGCCGGCGCCATTCGTCACGGTATTACCCGGGCGTTGATTCAGGTCGATCCGGAATACCGGGCGCCGCTGAAAAAAGCCGGTTTCGTCAAGCGCGATCCCCGGGCCAAAGAGAGAAAGAAATACGGCCAGCGAGGAGCCCGGGCCCGCTTCCAGTTTTCCAAACGCTAACCGCCTGTCGCCATTTCGGACGCTTCAACGCCGAATCGGTCGGTCTTTTCTAAGGGAATGGGCACATCAGCCCGTTCCCTTTTTGCGTTTTTTTGCGGTTTATGACATAGCAATAGAGCCGGTATGCGATAACGACCGGTTGATCGCAAGGGGTGCTTTCGTCCATCAACCACGCGGTGGTGCCGCAGGAGGGGGGTATGGCAGCGTATCGAATCGATTTGAACTCGGATGTCGGTGAGAGCTACGGAAACTACAAGCTGGGTCTCGATGAACAGGTGATCCCGCTGATTACTTCCGCCAACATTGCCTGCGGGTTTCACGCCGGTGATCCCGGCGTCATGCGGCGGACCATATCGCTGGCCCGCGAGCATGGGGTGGCGGTTGGCGCCCACCCGGGCCTTCCCGATCTGCTTGGATTCGGCAGGCGATCCATGGACGTTTCCCTGCAGGAGATAAGAGACTACACAACATACCAGATCGGAGCCTTACAGGCATTTGCGGTTGCCGAGGGTGTCCGGCTGCAGCATGTGAAAGCCCACGGGGCGCTATACAACATGGCCGTGAGCGATCCGAGAATCTGGGAGACGTTGGCGGCGGCGATGGCCGACATCGATGCAAACCTGATTCTTGTCGTCCTGGCCGGTTCGAACCGCACGGACCTCAAAGCCATCGGCGAACGCTTCGGTATACGGGTGGCATTCGAATTTTTCGCCGACCGGGCGTACAACCCCGACGGAAGCCTTGTGGCGCGAAGCCTCGAGGGCGCCATGATTCACGATCACGACCTGGCTGCCGAGAGGGTAATGAAAATGGCCACCAGCGGCACGGTGGTATGCATCGACGGATCGGAAATCGAGCTTGCGGCCGAGACCATCTGCGTTCATGGCGACAACCCTTCGGCACTGGCGCTGGTGCAGAATATCAGGAAAACTCTCGTCAGTGTCGGCGTCAGGCTTCAGTCAACCGGAGAGTTTTTATAACCGGCTTTTGTAGAGGTCGAAGGAAAATGTGCTACTCCGAGCCCCGATATCGTCTGATGGGAGATCGGGCCCTGCTCGTGGAACTGGGTGAAGGCATCGGCCGGGATATCAACCGGCAGGTCCAGAAGCTGTTTTTCGGCCTCGACCAGTTGCAAACCGGCGCTATCAGGGAGCTGCAGCCCGGCTACCGTTCGCTGATGGTCGTTTACGATCCGCTGCAAATCTCCCTGCCGGCCTTAAAGACGCGTATCGAAGGCGTGTTTCGGTCTCTGGACCGGTTCCAGCCACCGGAGCCAGCCCATCTGCAGGTGCCGGTCGCCTATGGCGCAGAGTTCGGTCCGGATCTTCAGTGGGTGGCGGAGCACCACCATCTGTCCACCGCAGAAGTCATCCGCTACCACAGCAGCGCCACCTACCGCGTATACATGATCGGCTTCACACCGGGTTATCCTTACCTGGGGGAAGTGCCGGAGGAAATTGCCACCCCGCGCAGAGAGACGCCGCGGGTGCGCGTGCCCAAAGGCTCTGTGGGAATTGCCCAGCTGCAGACCGGCATATACCCCGTGGAGAGCCCCGGGGGGTGGCAGATCCTCGGCCGTACGCCGATGACACTGTTCGATCCCCAGCGCCGGCCACCGAGCCTGCTGCAAGCCGGTGATCGGGTCACCTTTATCCCGATTGCCCACGAGGAGTTTGACAGCTGGAAACCAAACCCGTCTTCAAAGTGATATCACCCGGGTTGCTGACGGCCGTTCAGGATCTGGGGCGTTTCGGCCAGGCACGCTATGGCGTGGCCCCCAGCGGCGTGTTGGATGCGTTTGCCGCGCGGGTGGGCAACCTGCTGGTCGACAACCTCGAGAGCGAAGCCTGCCTCGAGGTCACGTTGAGCGGGTTGGAGCTCGGGGTGCTGGCCGACCTGGTCATTGCCGTCACCGGCGCGGATCTCGGCTTGCATATTAACGATCGACCGGCGCGAATCTGGCGATCCGTGCGACTGGTGCCGGGAGACCTCATTTCTTTCCGGGCGGTGGAATTCGGATGCCGGGCTTACCTGACAGTGGGTGGAGGAATCGAGGTGCCGGTGGTGCTCAATAGCAGGTCCACCAATCTGGGATCCGGGTTCGGGGGGTTTACGGGCCGGGCGTTGCAGGCCGGAGACATCGTGCACGGAAGGGATCCGGAGCTGCATCTGGCGGCTGCCGGCCGGCATTTTGACCTCAATGCGGTGCCCGCCTATGCCAACGACTGGCGGCTGCGGGTGCTGCTCGGCCCCCAGGAGGGGCAGTTCCGACAAACCGGACTTCAAACCCTGCAGCAAGCGGTTTACAGCGTTTCACCGCGATCGGACCGAACCGGTATCCGTCTGGAGGGACCCGTGATTCGGACCCGCGCGGACCAGCCGGAATCGATCGTGTCCGAAGGAGTCGTTGCCGGCGCGATCCAGGTCCCGGGGGACGGAAAGCCGATTATTATTCTCAACGAAACGGTCAGCGGCGGATATCGCAAGATCGCCACGGTGATCACTGCCGATGTGCCGCTTTTGGCCCAGATGGTGCCGGGAGACCGGGTGGTGTTTCAGGCGGTCACATTGTGGGAGGCCCGCGAGGCGCTCTGGCGCGTGGAGGAGAATATCGCCCGCCTCAGAAATCGTCTGGGATCAGACACCTGCCGCGGCAGCCGAACGAAACCCGTCGAATAACGGGAATAAGCGTGTTCGACTCGAAAAAAGGAAATCGAATCGTGGACAATCAGATCACCAGGCTCCAGGAGGCGTTTCAGCGGCACTGCCGCCTGGCGACGACACCGGTGGCGGTCAAGCTCGCCAGGGAAGGCGAAACGCCGCCCCCCAGGGTCAAGTATCCCCTTGAACATGTCGGCCATCGACTGGCAGTCTGCCAGGGCATGACCATTGCCCGAACAATGGGTTGGGCAGTGGCCTTCCGCAAGGAGGACCACGGCTGCCCGTTTCCGCGCATTTTCATGGGGCATGTGCCGGCGGACCGGTTTCTGGAGGGGAAGGTTGCCGATTATTACCTGGACGATCCCCGGCGAATGCGCGCCATGGAGGCGTCCTACCCGCGTTGGAAAGACGAACCGTATCGGGAAATCTGGCTGGCTCCCGTTACGGCCTGCGACTTCCAGCCGGACCTGGTGGTGGCCTATGGAAACCCGGCGCAGATACTGGTGATGATTCACGGCGCCAATTACCAGATCGGCACCGGTCTGACATCTGTCAGCACCGGTCGCTTCGGCTGTTCCGCCTGGATCGCCGGTGTTCCCCAGAGCGATGAGTGCACCTACTTGATTCCGGGGCCCGGTGAAAGGGTTTTCGCAGGGACGCAGGACCACGAAATGTCCTTTGCAGTGCCGCTGTCCAAAATCGAGGCATTTATCGCGGGGCTGGACTATGTTCGCAGCCGGAAAATGTTCCGGTACCCGGTGCCGAAAATGCCGGCACTTTCCGAACCGCGCATTCCTGAAAAATACTTTGAGATAGACCCGGATCAGTAAAAAACGGCTGGCCATCCGCAAGAAGTGCTGCCCCCACCTGCAACAGGCCCCTCATGGCTTGCGCCCCCAAACGGCGTAGACCGGATCGGCCAGTGTCAGTTCCGGGAAATACCTGTCGTGCAGTGGACGCGGATACCCGCGTATCGAAAGCGTCTCGAGCGCGGTGAACCCGCCGGCGTTGCGGAAATACTCGAGC
>LJNK01000079.1 GCA_001303025.1 Deltaproteobacteria bacterium SG8_13 | reverse complement strand
CCCTGGATGCAACGGTGGATGCCCTTGCAACTGGCACGGTCGTTACCACCATCACAACAGAGGTCAGCACAGGAGGAGGCGGCACGGCCAGCAGGTTGCTCCATTTCGAGGAAGGATACGATTTCATTCAGCTCACCCTTTTCACGCTCGTCTTCGAGGAAACAACTCCCGGCGGCGCCTTTGCATTGTCGGCGCAGGGGACGCTGGAAAGCTCGCTGATCGGCGGTACGGTGACATTCCTGACCACGGTACCGATTACCGGCACCGACTTTGACAACAATGATCCATCGGCCGGACAGCTGCGGATCACCGGGGCAGCAAATGCGACCATCCTGCTTGTCGCCACTCCTCCGAATTCCGTGGAACTGCAGGTGGATCTCGACGGCGACGGTAACGGCGACGTTACCATTCCAACCACCTGGGCTGAACTGCAAGCTGCAGCCGATATACTCTGAACCAATCCAGCAAGGTTAAAGAAACGCGGAAGGTTCACCGCCTAACAAAATCAAAGAGCCGGCGAACGACTGCCGGCTCTGCCCTTTTCTCTTCTTTGCGATGGAATAGAATCAGGCAATTCGATTGTGGTGATTAAACCCGTATTCCACGCAACAAGATCAAATGGATTCCAGCACCTCCTCCTGCCATTTTTCCAGCACTCCCAGCTCGGCCGCCAAATCCAGCACCGTGTATCGATCGCGGATCCAGCGCGCGTTGCGGTACGCGAATGCAAGCTCTTCTTCCGAGATCCCTATATCGGCAGCGCGGAAAACAGCCCCGGCCGCTTCCAGGTGAGAGCGTGAGGTGTCTGCCGGGATCACCACCGGTGTCACCGCCCGGCGGATATCTTCCCAGCGTTCGAGGATGAGCTGTCTTCGCTGCTGCAGTGCGGGCCCGCCGAGATACTTCTGACGGGCATAAGGAAGAATGGATTTGGCGATATCTCTGAAGGTGTTTCGCATCCGCTCTTCGAATGCTTCGGGTGTTTCCACCACTGCTTTCGGTTGAATAAGACCTTGCACATCATCCTTATCGAGAGCCAGCAATTTTTCATACAGCCGCAGGGAAATCAAGGTCGTTACCCCGGTTTGTTCTCCGTGCAGTGCCGGTGTGCGCCCGCTCCAATGAGCTGTCATGTCCCACAGGTGGCTGATGAGGTGTTCGCCGCCGGAGGCCGGTGCGCTGGAGCCGGCAATCACCATGGCAATGCCCGAGCGCATCAACGCTTCGGCCAGGATGGTCAGACCCTCCGACTGGTTTTTCCGGATGGCATCGGCATTGTCGATGCAGCGGTTGACCGCCTCTTCGGCCACGGCTGCCGAAAATTCGCAGTAGTATTCACCGTGAAGCGTGTGGGCGGCCACCCAGTCGGCCGTGGAGGCGTTTTTGGAAAGCAGGTCCCCGAATCCGGCCCCGGTCATTTTCGCCGGGGCGGTGGCCAGCACCTGCGGGTCGGCGATGATGGCCACCGGTGGGTTGCAGGGATCGGTAATTTTGACACCCTCGACGGTGAGCGCGGATATCGCCGAAGGGTAGCCGTTCATGCTCGCTGCGGTCGCCACCGTGATCAGCGGACGACCGGCTTCGGTGGCCGCGGATTTGCCGATATCGTTGATCGTTCCGGAGCCGATGGCCAGCAACCCGGCGGCATCGCGGTCCTTGATGACCGCAACGAGTTCTTCCACCGCTTTACGGTCGGCATGGGCCGGTTGCGCGTGGCGATCGACACGGTGAATTTCGACCTTCCTGCCGCCATCGGCAAGCATGTCGGCCGCTTTTTGACCGGCAACCGCCCAGGTGTTGTCATCCACGGCACACACCACGGATCCGGCGGTGACGTGGCGGTTGATCACCTGCGGCAGGTTATCCAGTGATCCCGGCTGCAGATGGACTTCCCGGGTGGAAATCCGGTGAACTTTGCCGCACCTGCAGTCGGTGATCTCGCAGCCCAGCAGTTTTTCGAGCTTCATGGCACCCTTCTTTGATTGTAACCGAAAAGCGCTGCCGTAATGACCTGAGGCAACGACAAAACCATTCAGCGGTTGCAGACAGGAAAGACGGACAATACGCTGTGACTTCGGTTTAAAACAGGATCATACACTTCTGGGGATTTAACAGCAGGTAGATTTCCTCGCCTTCTTCCTGGGGCAGTTGATGTGAGACCTGCACCCGAATCATCGTGCCATCCACATTGACAAAAAAGTAGAGAAAATTCCCGAGGTAGGCCTTGTGCGCAATGGTTCCCTTGAGAAGGTTTTCCGGGTTTTCCGGCGGCTGTGAGAATACTTCCACATCCTCGGGGCGTATCGAAGCGTTTACCTTCGCACCCGAAACGGTTGCCGTTAAATCGGACGTATGGCAGTGCAGTTCTTCGTTGAACTCGGTTCGCATCACGGCCGTGTGTGTGTCGGCCGCCACGCGGATGATTTCGCCGGGAATGAAGTTGGTGGTGCCGATGAAATCGGCCACGAATTTGTTGGCCGGTTTTTCGTAGATGTTCTCCGGCGTTCCGATCTGCACCACGTTGCCCGAATCCATAACGGCGATGCGATCGGAGATCACCATCGCCTCGGCCTGGTCATGGGTGACATATACCGAAGTGATTCCCATCCGTCGCACCAGGCTTTTGATCTCAAATCGCAATTCTTCCCTGAGCTTGGCATCCAGGTTGCTCAGCGGCTCGTCGAGCAGCAGCACTTTCGGGTTTGTCACCAGTGCCCGCGCCAGCGCCACCCGCTGCTGCTGTCCGCCGCTGAGCTGGGCCGGGTATCGGTCTTCCAACCCCTCCAAACCGACCAGCTCCAGCACTTTTTGCGCCTTTTCCCGTATGCTCTGCCGGGGCACCTTCTGCAGTTTCAAGCCGTAAACGATGTTGTTGAAAACCTTCATGTGCGGCCACACGGCATAGTTTTGAAACACCATGCCGATTCCTCTTTTCGACGGCGGCACAAACCCTTGAGAGAGCATCGGCTTGCCGTCTATGACGATATCGCCCTCATCGGGCTTTTCCAGTCCCGCAATACATCGCAAGGTCGTGGTTTTGCCGCACCCGCTGGGTCCGAGCAGCGTCAGCATCTCCCCCTGGTTGACCTCGAACTCGATACGATTAATCGCCACCACGTCCTTGAAGCGCTTGAACAGGCTTTGGATCTCGATAAATGCCATTGAACTTGTCTCCTTACCGGCACAGCCACAGGTTCACGGTTGCCTTCGCCTGCGATGCTGCACCATTGCAGCCGAAACTTTGTGCGCTGAATTCTCTGCCCCACTGCAGATTAGTTTTCACCGGCACCCCAGGCGGCTTTGAGGACGCCTCCCCCGATTCTCGATATGATCAACAAAAGAATAAAGGTGATCACGATCATCAGAAACGCCATGGCCGCAGCGATGCCGAATTCCATGCCCCGGTGCCAGTTCAAATAGATGCCGATGGGCAGCGTCTCCCATCCTCCCTTGTAGAGAAAAACCGCCGTGGAAATCTCCTGGAACGCCATGATGAAAAACATCACGACGCCGACCAGCACCCCCTTGAGCAGCAGCGGCAACGATATGTTGAAAAACGTGCGGACCTTCCCGGCGCCCGACACCTCCGAGGCTTCCTCCAGCGAAGGATCCAACTGCAGATAGGAAGAATGCGCCATCCGCAGAAAATACGGCAGCCGCCGCGCAAAAAGGGCTATGGGCATGATGATCCAATACTGGGCCAGGGGGATGCCTTTCCAAAATGCCAGCAGGTAGCTTACACCGATGGCAATACCGGGAAACGCCAGCATCAGGGTGATCACGAAGTCGAGCGCATCCCGACCCGGAACGCGGGTGCGAACGATGAGATAGGCGACCGGAAGCCCGAATGCGATCCCGAAAACCAGCGCGATTCCGCTGTAGAGGAAGGAGTTTTTGATCAGGCCCGGGCTTTCCAGAAGAATCAGCCGGAAATTTTCCAGCGTCCAATACGTGGGAAACGGCTCGAAGACCCATCTTCGGGAAAACGCGGCCAGCCCCAGCACGATCGGAATGAGCAGCACGAGAATGGCGATAAAGATCATGTAAACGTATGCGCCCGATTTCACCCATGCGCTGGGCTCGATCACCCTGCCCTCGGATGTCGTTCCTTTCGACAAACCGGTATACTTTTTCTTCTCGACCCACCACCTGGCCAGCAGAAACAGGGAGATGCAGACGACCGATGAAACCACCACCGCCACGATGCCCATGTACTTTCGATGCACATCGGTGAAGTGATAGGAAATGTTGATGTAGGAAACAGACGGGAGAAAGTCCACCTGTCCCAAAATCAACGGCGTGAGCCAGTCGGTAAAGGGCCACAGGAACACGAGAACGGCGCCCGCCAGGTAACTCGGGGTGCACAGCGGCAGGGTAATGGTGAAAAATCTCCGAAAACCGCTGGCCCCCTCGACTTCGGCGGCTTCTTCAAAGGAGGGGTCGATGTTGGTGAAGCCTGCCGAAAGCCCTAACACGATAAACGGGAGCATGTGCAGCGCCTGAATGAATACCAGCCCGTGCAGCCCGTAGATGAAGTTGATGGGCTGCTCGGTCAACCCGATATCCATCAACAGCAGATTTACGGTACCATACTTTCCGAAGAAGATGATGAATGCAAATACTCCGGCAAAGGCCGGCAGAACGATCGGCAGCAGGATCAGGGCCGTAAATATCGTCTTTCCCAGGTGCCGGTAGCGCGCCAGAATGTATGCCAGGGGGATGCCGAAAACGGTGGTCGTAACCAGCACCAGCGTGCTCAGGTACAAGGTGTTTAGAAAAGTTTTGAGATAATAGGCGTCCTGAAAGAATTCCAGGTAATTGCCGATACCCCAGCCACCGGTTGCTGCGATTTTAAAGCTTTCAATTATCAGAATTGACAGCGGATAGAGTACGAGAAACGCAATGACCAACCACAGAAGCGCCGCCAGAGAAATGCTGCCGCGAGACATATCCGATCCTTACGGTTGCTGCAGTCCAAGAGATGCACGGGCGGGCCACGGCCCACCCGTGCATCGGATCTGAAGAGATATTTTAGGTTATTGCCAGGTTCAGGGTGCTACCAGCAGGGCACGCGCCTTAGACGCGGCCAGACGGGCTGCGGGATAGTTGCCATCGATCTCGAAGAGCTTCCTGGCCTCTTTGATTTTCGCATCAGCCTTCGCCACGTCCATTTTCGCATCCTTGGCCGCCGCAATTTCTCCCTCAACGTCTTCTATCAGGAACAGGCTGCTTTTCAGCTCACCCCACTTCCGGTAGATCTCGTACTCGTATTTGCGGTTGACCTCGTCCCACCTCTTTGTGGCCAGATCCAGGTCGTATTCGATGAAATCGACCTTCAGATCCCAGAACGAATCGACACCCAGCGCCTTCTGGGCGTGTGTGGCCATTTCGACACCTTCTTTTTCCCACTTGGAAAAGCTGATGTCCGTATTGGAGGCGAAGTAGCGGCCCTCGAGCACGTACTTCTGCCCGTCATCGCTGAAGAGCCAGTCCAGAAAAATCTTGCCGACTTTTTCATTGGGTGCGCCCTTCAGCAGCGCCACCGCTTCGGGAACCAGGATCGTTTTTTCCGGCAGCAGATCGCGCACGGGAAAACCGTCTTTGCGCGCTGCCATGGCGTTCATCTGCGGCTGGGCGATCCCGATGGGCACTTCACCGCGGGCCACCAGCTGGGTTGTATCCGTGCTGCCGGTGGAAAAGCGGGCCAACTGCGCAGCCAACAGTCGGAGGTATTTCCAGGCTTCCTCTTCTCCAAAGGCCTGCATGAGAATTTCAATGGTTTCGTGCATGGTGCCGGAGGCATACGGCAGTGTGTGCACGATGTTTCCCCTGTAGATGGGATCGAGCAGGTCGTTCCACGTTTTCGGCGGGGGCAGCTTGAGCCTTTTCAGCACTTTCTCGTTGTAAAGGTTCGTGACGATCCAGGGAGCGAAACAGGTCCAGTAATCCCCCTTATCCTTTACCTTCATGCCGTGCCAGTCGGCAGGAACCTTGTCCGAATTTTTGGGCTGGTAAGGAACGATCAGCCCCTCTTTTTTCAAGACTTCGTGGGCCGGCGCGCCGGCACCCAGAAAGATGTCGGCATCCGGCTTGCCGCCCCAGGCCCTGACCTTGTCCAGGCAGACGGGCCACCCGCCCGGCCGCACAAACGTGATGTCCACGTCCTTGCCATAGGTTTTCTTGTAGTACGCCTTGAAACCCGCTGTCAGACTGGCGGACAGCTCTTTGTAAACGGGCCCGACCCATCCGATTTTATCGGCGGCCTGCACCTTTGCTCCGGCCATGGGCCAGAGCAGCAATGCGGTTGAAAGGACGATGAAAATGGCTGCGGTCAGTGTTTTCTTTTTCATTTCGGCCTCCTTTCAGGTGACGGTAATACGGGTTTACGAATGCAAATCGCTTGCACTTTCGTGACTTCCCGCCGCTGCCCGTGCGTGAGCGGACCACAAGTTGTTTGCAGTTGATGGGACAACAAGCACGGAATGGAGCGCGGGGGAGAATTTGCGTTGACGGCCTTTGCGGGTCATGCGGGTACCACGGCTCAAGAACTCAGACATATACGCTCCGCGCGAAGGCAGGTTGACGCGTCGTCAAAATACAGAAACGATCGGCTGCAGCCAAACAGTTGATCCCTAACAAACGGCTAACAATTTCCATATAACAGTTGTTTGCTGTAAGTAAATACTTAATTTCGGAAACGGGAAAGAACCGGATACAGGCTTGCAGTTATAGAGTGAACGCGGTATGTAACTGAAATCAAATAAAGTTTTATCACAGCCGGCAAGGTTTCGCCGGCATTTATCGTTGCCTAAGGAGCTGCCCATGTGGAGCCTTCTCGACAAGATCCCTTACCCGATCCTGATCGCCGTTGCCGTATGGATGCTGATGGCCCCTATAAAGCCGATGCCCCACGTTGTGGAAAAGCTGCAGATGATAAAAAATGGCACCCTGCACCGGCCAATCGACATCTTCGATCTCTTCTGGCACCTGATACCGACCATATTGCTGGTGTTGAAGGTGATCCGAACCATCACCACCAGAGAGACCGGTTGAATCACGGCAAGGCGCGTATCAGCCTCAACGCATGCCAAATCGGGGATGTCTGCTATTTCATCTCCAGCAGTTCGATGGTGATTTTTTCCGGGCCTTTGAAAAAAACGGTGAGCCTGTCTCCCAGGTCCACCGGTTCGGACGGAAACTCCACCCCTTTTGCAGCCAGCTCCTGCATCGCTTTTTCCAGATCTTCCACCGCCAGACCGATGTGATCGTAGCCGTAGCAGGTCTGGGAGGCATCCCCGGTGATAACCTCGTCTTTTTTTTCAACCCGCAGACTGATGTCGATTCCATTCAGATCGAGCACGGCACCGCTGGCTCCGCCAAACTGTTTTCTTTCCGCCAGCTTAGCGCCAAGGGCGTCGGTGAAAAAGCCGATCATGTTCTCCAGGTCCTTGCAGATCAGGTGCAGGTGATGAAAACGATAGGTCATGGGCACTCTCCTTTCCCTTTTTCGGTTCGTCGACTCGGATTGATTTCCTCCGGCAGCCGGTTCGGGCATTTGCATAAAAGATAGTAGCACAACTGGGCCGGGGCTCAAGATCGAAATTGCACGCCTGCGGTCGGTGGTTTGTGAAAACATGCGCATTGCGGTAAAATAAAGATGGGAACGCGTTGGGTTTTCACGCCGCTGCCCATTGCACGAAAAAACCGTCCTTTAACAATCGTCGAGCACTTATTAAGGATAACGGCGCCGAATCATAACATGACTCCCTCGTCTCATAGCAAGCGAATCAGGGAAAAACCCCGGCCGCTGAAAAGCCTGCTGAAAGCGATGTCGATTCTGGCCATCTGCACATTGCTGGTATACGTCCCGGCCGCCACCGTAGCGTATATTTCAGATCGGCAAACCACCGGCGACCGCTATGCCGCCATTTTGATATCGGCTCATGCGCTTGCCGGCAACGACCACTGGCTGCCCCCGATCGCCCTGCTGGGCAGTTACCCGGCCTGGACCCTCTACTTCAACACCAGGGGGCTCAAACCGGTCTATTTTCTCAGCGCCACTTACCAAGATTTCGTCACGGTGCTGCAGGATGAGCGCTATCAGAGCGTGGTTCTGGTGGGCCACGGCAGCTACAACCACTGGCGGGCCACCGATCAGGAGGTGAGCGTCTTCGACGTTGAGCGGCTGAAAGGCACATTCAGCAAAAAGTCCGGGGAATGGTTTCAGCTGACCTGCGGTACCCGTGAGCTATCGGATGTTCAGCTGGGAGAGCCGGTGATGACCTCCGGCCGGTCCCATGCATACAGCGGCAACGCCTACGCCCTGCAGTTTGTCATCGATGCACTGACGCCTTTTCGGATCATCAAGTCGGCCACAGAGAAACGCTACCGAAAACCCGGCTCATAGCGTTTCCACCGCCTTTTTTCTCTCCATCCATTCGATCCGCCCTCCCTGCACGCAACTATCACATTGTGGCATTTTGGCTTGACACAAACCGCCGCCCGGCGCTATGGTTTTTATCACTGACCCGCGGTGTCCAGGTCCCGGGGAAACATTGATTTCCGCTATTGGAGGAATGCACATGACAAATCGAAAGCTTCTGATCGGCGTTGCAGCTGCGGCCATTGTTCTGACGGCCGCTCTGTTTATCAGCGCCAAATCCACCCCGCCGAGCCGGACATCCACGGCGACCGTGGTGGAAGTCACACCGGATCTGCCGAAAGCGACGCAACCGGCATCGGCTCCTGCGGCCGTTGCCACAGACGCCAGGGCCGTTTTGGCAGTGCAGGGGATGTCTTGTTCGGGTTGCATCAACCAGATTAAGTCCGGCCTGTCCGGTATCGAAGGGATCGGCGATGTCCTCGTAGATATCAGCTCGGGCAAAGTCGAGATCGCGTACGACAGCAACACGTTGAAGGATACTGGCAGACTTGCATCTGCCATCACCGCCGCCGGATATCCGGCGACACTGCAGGGCACCCTCAGCAAAGAAGAGATCGAAGCAGAGAACAGCTTTCTCGCTTCACGTGCCCGGCTCTACATCGCCGCCGTGGGGGACTGGGAAATCGCCAGGGACGATTTCAACACGGAGTTGAAACAAGCCCGCAAACGCTATGAATCGATCTACGGCAGCGGCGTCTTTGACGGAGACCAGGGAAATGCCTTGTTGCAAAGCCTCAAAGGGCAGATCGTCGCCCGCCTGATCGACGAGGGAATCCAGATGCAGGAAATCCTCAAGGCAGGATACAAGCTGCCGCCGGAGGCCGTAGATCGCGAATTCGACCGGTTTTTGAGTGTCAAGGGCGTCAGCCGGGAGCAGTTCGATCGCATGCTGGCAGGGTCCGGATATGATGCCGATTATTTCATGAAAAAATTTGCCTATCGGGTTACGGTCGATCGATATGTCGAGGAAAAAGTGCTGTCGGATTTGATGAGCGACCTGGAAAAACAGCAGCAGTATGCCAATTGGTTCAACAACGCACGCCTGCTGTCCCGGGTAACCTATTACGATAGCGAACTCGAGACCATCGTCAAATCCAGCTCGGCATCCTCGGGCTGCGGCAGCAGCTGCACCACAAAACAATCGAGTTAACCGACATAATTTTTACCCACAGGCCACTGCCGTGCCGGCCTCAAACAGCCGGCGCGGCAGTGCTGTTCAAGCCCCCTTCTGTTCTGCACCGTGCCTCTTCCCTGTTGCACCGCAAGTGGAGTCTACGCTCTTTTCCCCTTCCCGCTGCGGTTCGAAAATCCGTTCTTTGGCCCCCAACCCGGTTGTTGACCGCGTTTTATTCTTGACAAACCGCAAATTTTTATATATTCATAGTACAATTATCTATTTGTATATAATATATTTTATTGTTTTTATACAAAATTATGTTTTGCTGTTAAGCAAATATTAAAGGAGGCGCTACATGGCGTACTGGGTTGCGGGTTATCTTTCCTTGTTTGCAGGGTTGGTGACACTGGCGGCGACCTTCTAACACGGGTTATCGCGCGTCCGACCTCACTGTCTCATCCTTTGGCTGTTTCACCTTGAAGTGGTGACACCCTTTTTGCGGTTCCAAACCCCATCGGGCTGTTTCGCGGCGACAACCGGAGAACCCTTCCATGTCGATGGTATTGTACAGCACAGCAGAAGCTGCCGAAATTTTAAACGTCACCCGGCAGCGGGTGGATCAGTTGATCCGGGAGGAACAGCTGCCGTATGAAAAAATCGGCAAGCACATGTTCGTGTCGAGCGGAGCACTCAAATGGTGGCTCGAAAAAAGCAAGCCCAGGAGCAAAATGAGGAGTCGCAGATAGCCCAGAATCCTGCCACAGCGGAGAAAAAAGCGCTGGTGGTCGAAGGCGGCGCCATGCGCGGCGTTTTTACGACCGGCGTGCTGGACGGCTTTCTTCAACATCGATTCAATCCCTTCGATTTTTTCATCGGCGTGTCGTCCGGGGCCGGCAACCTGGCGGCTTATCTGGCAGAGATGCCGCAACGCAATTTGAAAATTTACACGGACTACTCCCTGCGTCCCGAATTTCTGAGTTTCCGCAGATTTTTTTTCGGCGGGCACCTGGTGGACCTGGACTGGCTGTGGCAGATCACCATCTCCGAAATCCGGCTCGATCTGGCAAAGATTTACGCCAAAGAAAAACCGTTTCTGGTCTGCATTACGGATGTTCTATCCGGAAAGTCGGTTTACAAACAAACGGCCCGTGAAAACCTGGAGCAGGTCTTGAAGGCCTCCAGTGCCATGCCGGTTCTGTATCGTCACTTTCCGCTCGTCGACGGCCGCTTTATGGCAGACGGCGGTCTTAGCGATCCGATCCCGGTGATGGAAGCGATCCGAAGGGGAGCGAACCGGATCATGGTCCTGCGGTCCCGGCCCCGCAGTTATCGAAAATCGGAAGGTGTGCTGCAGCGCATCCTGCTGCGGAAAGTCAGACGTTTTCCGCAGCTCCAACAGGCGGCCGCCGGCCGCATCCAAAAGTACAACGATACGCTGTCTCTCATCCGCAAGCCGCCACCAGGGGTCTTTGTCGTGGAGATCTGTCCCCCGCCCGATTTTCAGACGTCACGGTTGACTCGCAATCCGCAAAAGCTTCATCAAGGGTACCG
>LJNK01000078.1 GCA_001303025.1 Deltaproteobacteria bacterium SG8_13 | reverse complement strand
TTGCGGCTGTATGGGCGGCGGTCGATGCGCACCGTGGTGTCGGCCTGGGGCGGCGGCACCAAGCCGCGCAGCACATCAATTTCCTGCTCTGACAACGGGTCTTCGGTGTGCACGAAATAGTCGCTGAAATCCAGCCGGGTGTTTTTGGATATGTCCCAGCCGGCCAGCAAAGATGCGTTGTGCCGCCAGCCGTTGTTTTCAGCGTACTCGTCGTACCAAGCGTAGGACGGATCATAAGAGAAGGAGGCTTCGGCGGTTTGGCCGGCAACGCCGGCGGTAAGGCCCACCGAAGTCGTTATAAGGTAGTCATCTTTTTCGTTGTCCGGTGTGAGGAAAAGGTTGTCGGTGTATTCGCCCTGGACAGAGGCCCGCGGCTGTAATGTCCACTGGGCGGCAGGGGTGGGCGCTGGACTCACCAGCATAATAATCACCGCAAAGAGGAAAGCCCGGTAAGGGAAAAAGCCAAAAGAATGAACAGATGATCTCCAGACGCTACTCGGTTTGAGAATCGATGTCATCGCTTTTTTCCAGTTGAAGTGATTTTGAATCGAAGTTTGCTGCATTCGCCGGTTTCCGCTCCTACTTCCTTTGCTGAGGGCGATTCACCTTCGCCTGTGCATTCTTTCGAACTCACCGGTAGCAACAATATATGGGGAATGCATCATCACGGCACGATGATGGTGTCATCCGGTTTGATAAGGACGTTCTGGTCGAGGTTTTTCCCTTTGGCGAGGTCTTTGTAGTTGATCGTGATCACGACCCGCTTGCCTTTTTCGAGGCGAACGAGAATAATTTCTTTTTTTGAGGCCCACTCTGTGAAACCGCCGGCCAGGGCGAAGGCCTGCAGCACGGTGAGGTCCTTGACCAGGGGGTATTCACCGGTGCGCTGCACTTCGCCCAGGATGTAAAACCGTTTGCTGCCCGGGTTGAGCACGGTGACGGTAACCTCCGGTGCGGACACAAAGTCCTTCAGGCGGGCTTCGATCTCGTTTTTCAGATCCTCCGGGCTGCGGCCGGCCGCCTTCACGTCGTTTAGCAACGGAAAAGAGATGTTGCCGTCGGTTCGAACCAGGATCTCATCGACGGTGAAGTCGGGCTCCTTCCAGGTGACGATCTTGAGAATGTCCCCGGCTCCGATGCTGTAAGAATTTGAATTCGCTTTAGCGACCCGTTGGGTGGCTGTTTTGCCCTTGCTCTGGGCTGTGGCGGCCTGGCCGGGTGCTGTGAAAAATAAAATGGCCGCTAATACGATAGAAAGTTCGAACCCGTAATCAAACCGTTTTTTCTTCTTCATTTGCTTGTCCCTGCCATTATGGTGCCGCTCATGGCTAGCAGCTGATGCGTTTCATCCGGCAGCCTGTGAAGGCGTGTGTAGCGGGGAAGACTATTTCGTGTAGTATTTTCCGTACCGGCCGTATTTGCCGTAGCCATAGTAACGGGATGCCTTGATGTCGTAGTGGTTCATGATGACCCCCAGGATTTTGTCCTTACCGATCAACTCCACCAACTCCTCAACCATCTCCCGTCTGGTGCTGCCGGTTTTAAGAACCAGCACGATACCGTCCACCAGCCGCGCCAGCACCCCGGTTTCGGCGGTCAGTTTGGGTGGGGGGGAGTCGATAATGACATAGCGATCGGCGTAGCGGGCAGTCACCTCCTTGAGCAGGGCCGGCATTTTTTCAGAAGACAGCAGCTCGGAAGGATTGTGGGGCGGCCGGCCGGCCGGCAGTATCGTCAGATTCGGCAGGCTGGTTTTCATCAGCAGCGACGGAAGCGGGGTCCCTTTGGTCAGAAAATCGCTCAAACCCGCGCCGGGTTTGAAGCCAAAGCGGTCGTGGACGTCCGGCTTGCGGATGTCGCAGTCGATGAGCAGTACCCGGCGATCCAGGTTCAGTGCAAAGCTGATGGCCAGGTTGGAGGCCACAAAGGATTTGCCGTCACCGGGCAAGGCGCTGGTGATCAGGATCGACTTGGGGGGTCGTCCGGAAATCGGGAACATCAGATTGGTGCGCAGCAATTTGAACTGCTCGGACTCAAACGATCTCGGCTTGAGCAGCGTCACCAGAGAATGGTCAACATTTTCATATTCGAGGTTCCTGAGGACCGCCGTTGCACCAGCCTCTCTTATTTCGGCCTGACCCGGTGCGGCTTTAGCTGTTTTCTTGGCCTTCACTCCGGCAGAATCGGGTTCCTTGAGTGTTATGACCTTCTGCGCACCGGTTTTCTGTCGGGACGGTTTCGGAGCAGTGCTTTTCGCCGGCTCTGAATCTGTTGCCGCCGGCCCGGGTGCTGGAGGGGCTTTCGCAGAGACCGGCTTCTTTTCTTTTTCGGCAGGTGCGTGGGGCAACACCTCGTCCACCAGGTCAATAATCGGTTCTGCCTCGGCCTCCTCTTTCCCGGGTTTCCGGTCAGCCGCGGTTCCCATGGAAGCTTTTGCTTCCCGGCGGTCTCCGATCATCTCATAGATGGAAGACAGGGCATCTTCAGCAGATTCGGCGGCCCTCTTTGCCGTATCCGCACCCGCAGTGATGTCGGTTCCCGGGGCTTCCGTGACCGGTTCTCCGGACAGAAGCCCGTGGATGGCGCCCAAGTCTGTCTCGCGGGTTTTGACGGCAGCCGGCCGGTCGTCAGGCTTGACGGGCTTATCCGGAGGTGGGGTTTTCTTTTCCGGCTGCGCTTTCTTCGGCAGATCCTCTTCCGAGCGCTGAACACCCCTGGCCCGTGAGGTGCGGGGCATCTCCGGCAGTTGCCGCTTTTTTGATTTCTGGAGTGCTTTGAAGATCTTGCCCACTATTGTTTCCTTTTAGGTGTTCTTTCGCAGGGCTCTCTTTTATTTGTCGTAACGCGTTTTACAGGCTTCTATATGCTGATGTATCTTCTTAATATCTCCAGGACCTGGTCGGATCCTTTCAGCGTGACGACCGCGAAAAATCCGGTCATGACGGATACCACCCCCGCAAACAGAAAGCTCAATGCCGAGGCCAGGCGCATTCGGCGAACCTCCCCCGGCAGGTAGATCGGCGGGATGGTGGCAATCACCGGCAGCTTCAGGTCAGCTTCGACCTCCTCAACCTTGCGGTAAGAAGTGTCTAAGTACTCGAGCAGATAAGCCAGTCCGCAGCCCAGTCCGAGACCGGCAAATAGCGCAACCAGGAAAAGCTTTCGCATGTCCGGAGCAATGGGTTTTTCAGGCACCTTTGCGTTGTCCAGCACGTAAAACTGCTCGCCCTTTTGCTTGCGCTCCATGCTCACGGATATTTCAGCCTCGAGCTTGCGGTTGAGCAAAGAGTTGTATATATCTCTGATGTTGTCATAGTCTCTTCGAAGCGCAATCAGCTCCTGTTCCCTTTTGGGGGTATTTTCCACCCGCTGCTGATAAAACGACAACTGGCTTTGAAGATCTTCGATTTCTGCTTCCAGGTCCATTTTGTCACCCAGCAGCTCTACCCGCTGCCGTTCGATCGGATTCAGTGGTTTTCTGTCACCGCCCGTACCCAAGGCACCGGTCGTATTCCCGGAACCTGCGGTTTGTTCACGTTCCAATTCTTCAAGGCGTTTTTTATAGCGCTGCACATCCGGGTGGCGCTCGGTGTAGCGGGACTGCAGATCGTTGAGTTGTTTTCGAATCACCTCCGGATCGGAGGAATCCAGAGGGTTCCGCGCGTTGCGATCACCGCCGAGATTTTCCGGCAGGGAGGCCGTTTGGGCTCCTTCGGCAATCTGCTTGTCAAGCAGGGCCAGGGCAATTTTGGTGTCCCTGAGGCTGTCGCCTTTGGCGGTCAGCTGGTCCTGAAGCCGCTGGAGGATGGCCAGGTTGCTGCTCAACTGCTCCGGCAGCTCACCCATATATTTCTGCCGATAATCCTTCAGCGCGGATTCCATTTCGTTGAGTTCGATCCTGATTTTGTCCAGCTCACCGCTGAGAAAATCGCTGGTGCCTGAAGCCTGGGCTTCGCGGACTTTCATATTCGTATCGATAAAATAGCGGGTAAGCTCGTTGGCTACCTGCGTTACCCTGCGCGGATCGGTGCCTTTGAAGGAGATGGCAAATGCATCGGCATCGGCCCGGCGGTGTTCGCGCAGGATCTCCACATTGATCCTTTTGCGCAGGCTTTCAATCTTGTCCTCCAAGAACATCTTATCCGAACCCGGCCCCGAAAACAGGTTGAACTGCTCGATGATGCGCTCCAGGGTGGTGCGGCTCATGATCTGCTGCGAAATAGAACTGAGCCGTGCGTCGGCATCTTCGGTAACCACCGAACGCACAAAATCGCTTGGAACCCGTTGTTCCTGGACTAAAATGAGGGTGCGGGCCTCGTAGATCTTGGGTAGGGTGAAGGCCAGATAGATGCCGGCCGCTACGGCGAAAAACAACGGGACCAGGATGTGCCAGCGTCGCCGGGAAACGATGCCGAGGATGTCTTCGGGTTTGAGCGTAACGCCTGGTGTGTTCATTGAAGATTCCTTTTTCTTCTCACCGCTGGGGCACAGATAGCTCCGGAGCTGTTGTACTTTTTTCCAATCGCAAGATGACGATTGGGTAGAAAAAATGCTCTACGAACGTCGTTTCCCATCAACTTTGTCTATAGCATTGATTTGTTCAAATTGAAATCGGCAAGCCGAGCAGGTTGATTAGCTCGGTGAGATACACAATTCTCTGCTGATAAGCGGAGATTACGGAAGAAGTATTTTTCAGACCCTTGCCTGCCGGACTGGAGAAAGTATTGCTTCTCCGCGTGCCCTGTTTCTATATGCTGGTATAGTAAATACAGCTCCGCCTTGTCAATTACACGACGATGTGTAAGTTAACAAGCTGATATCATTATGGTTTGCTTTTAATGCGGCTTCAATATGCCGCAAGAGCAAATTCAGCTAAGGTCGAACACCTTCATTTTATTGAGAAGCGACTTATAGCTGATATCCAATATGCGGGCGGCTTTCTTGCGGTTCCAGTTAGCCTTGTCCAGGGCCTTTTTGATGAAGCGTTTCTCGGCCCGCAGCATGAACTCCTGCCGGACGCCCTTGAGCGAATAATCGCTGGTCTCACGCAGGTACTGCCGGATTTCCTCCTGCCCCGCCAGATGATTGGGTCCCTGACACCTTTCTGCGTTCCTCGCACTCGAATTTTGCCGGTTGCCGGCGGCGAGATCCTTCATCAACCGTTTATTATCGCCCTGCAACACCGCCCTGCGGACCAGCTGCTCCAACTCCATTACATTATTGGGCCAGAAGTAGGTCTGCAGGGTCGATCGCATTTCCTCTGACAGCCCCAGCCGGCTTCTGCCGCACTCCAGGCAGTACTTGTCGATAAAAAAATCGGTCAAGGGGGCGATATCTTCAACGCGCTGCCGCAAGGGCGGCAGCCTTAGTCGGATCACGTCCAGCCGATGATACAAGTCGGTGCGAAACTCTCCGCTGTCGGTCAAATCGGTCAAGTCCTTGGTAGTGGAGGCGATAATCCGTAAGTCGACGCTGCGATCTGCCGCATCGGCTGCCTCAGCCGGCGGTTTCGAAATTTCCAGGTACTTGATCAGCTTGCCCTGCAGAAAATCGGGCAGGGCCCAGATCTCTTTTATAAAAACGGTGCCGCCGTCGGCAAAGGTAAACATTCCGTTCTGATTCAACGGCACGTTTTTCAAAGATGGAGGAGCGTAGCCGAACAGCTCGCCTTCCAGCAGGCGGTAGGGAAGCTCCACGGCGTTTACCTTCAAAAGAGGAAACTTTCGCCGGGAGGACCGGCGGTGGATGGCGCTGGCTACCAGTTCCTTTCCTGTTCCCGGCTCTCCGATGATAAGAACCGCTTCATTGGTCTGGCCCAGCCTCGGTATCATATTTTTAATTCGGGTCATCGCCGGGCTGTCGCCGATGATGACCGGGTACCCGGCCTCGTCGGGCTCGCCCGTAAAGCTCGACAGGGTGCTGTGAATCGCCGATCGGATCACCGCAGAAGGTGAGTGCTCGGCTACCAGCCGCACATTGGTGAATCCATTGGTTTCTATGATCTCTTTGAAGCCGCCGTCTTCGGTGATGATCAGCAGCGGCAGGTTGGTGCGGATCATTTTCAACGAATGGATAAAACGAATGGCCCGGTCGGCTGTCAGGCTGCCGGCTATGACCAAATCGGGGTTAAGGGGCAGCAGGTTGGCGAGGCAGGTTCGCTCGTTTTCAAAAATGAAGGGCACAAAACCCCAATCGGCAAGCTGGGAACGAAGGTTATCCCTGCGGGCACGGTCCTTTACGAGCAGCACGATTTTTTGCTGATCTGCGTTAGGCATGATCACCACAAAGACGACAAGAGCCCGGAATGAGGCGCTTTTGTGTTGTCGGAGGACGACTGCGTGAATAAATGAGCGCTTTTTTCCATAAAAATTCCGAGCTTGTATGCAGAGCCGGTTTTGGTTTTGTATGGTTTGCGTTGATTACCGCTGTTTTTTTTGGCCGGCATCCGCCGGCAGGCAAATATTGTTCTTTGAGGATCTAACCCTTCGCAGATAAAGAACAATTCAACGGTCCAACAACGCCGGCTATAAGAGCAAAGAGCATGCCGGGAAGGGTCAGATGAAAGGCGGAGATGGTGTTAAATGTGAAAAATGTATGTCGATCTGTCTATATTGTGAAAATTGTTGCCATTTTTTCGTATTACATTCCACAGGGTTTTTTGTATTACACTCCATTGGATGCCGCAATATGTCATTTGTTCGGACAATATCCGATATTATACAGGATATTGATACCCATATGTAGGTAAATGTTTTCCACTTTGTGTGTAATACTATTCCATTATGGATTGTTTCGAATGTTGATTGTATCTGCCGGTCTCGCCCATTCAGCTCTGCCCTACCGTAACGCGATAACCGCTTCGGGAGAACCTTTCGTCATTTTGGATTAGAGGGCTCTAACCGGTGGCCGGCAGTGAGAATGCAAGAAATGGTTTGTCAACAAGGCCCCAACCGATTCCCCTGAGAGAATTTTGAAGGCCGGAGCGGCGCTACGATCGCACAAACCCATTTATCGCTGCACGAGGCCGGTCACGCTTTTTGCCGGCCTTGCAGTGTATGATGATACCGAAAGGGCAAACTCCTCACTTCCACGTTGATTTCCAGACCGACGAGGATAAACAAGACGCATCCAGACCCCGTGGACGCAAACTCGGCCTATGAATTGAGAAATGACTTCCACAGGTTTGATGGGTAAAGTACATAGTTTGTATTACAAAACCGTATCGGTGCCGTTGATATCTTGCTGATATTTATCGGCTATCTACGCCAGCTATGCAGGGGCATGCTTTTTGCTTATAATCATCGTCCTCAGTGGCTTTGATGGAGTGAATCATGAAGAAAGGACCGGATTAAACAGATGCACCGCACAGCAATCACTTTGTCCATTTTCATCTGTTTTGCGCTTTCCATTCCCGCACATGCGACATTGATCAACGGTGGCTTCGAACAGCCGGTGATCGGACCGGGAGAAGCTAAAGATTTCGAAGCAAAAGATATTCCGGGTTGGAGCTTTGCATCCGATCAGACACGTACCATCCACCGGGACTTCGCAACGGCGGAAGGAGAGCAGTTTCTGGCATTAAACGGCGTTGCAGCCGGTTATATCGTGCAGGAAGCCAGCATCGTCGAAGGTCTGCAATACCAATTCGATTTTTTTTACAGCCTCCCGCTGCTGCCAGATGGCAACGGTATACCGGAGCATGCCAATTCAGACACGGCCGGTGCGTTTGGATTTTCACTTGAATATCCTTCTGGGACTGGTTTGATTCCGGAGATGGTAGAATTGGTGGTAGGTCCTGGCCAACGAAAGATCAGTGAACCGGACTGGCAGCTCTACTCATATCAATTTGTGGCAAAAGCCGAGGCGATTACCGTAACTTTCCTCGATTTGGACAAGTCCGGTTATTTGATCGATGGCGTCTCCTTAACGGCAGTACCGGAGCCGGCATCAGTGCTGTTGCTGGCCCTTGGATTGGCGGGATTGGCAGGATTCAACAGGCGCAAGGTAAAGCAGAAACAGGCCGGCACCAGTTGACACTCCATCTGCCGGCGGGCTGGCCGAAGCGGGTACCTGCGGTCAGCAATTGGCAGGAAAAAAACGACGATTGATCGACCCGGGGTTGAATAGCTCCGGGTTTTTAGTTCCACCAGCGAAATCTTGAGCAAAACACCGGCAGTGTCGAAAGCAAGAGTTTATTGATTTGCGACCCCGCTTTAAGGGAAAACCCAAATAAATCTCCTCTGTAAGCTATCCGGGCCATGATAGTGAATAATCAAAGCCTGTTGAGGTATTCCATTTCGCGGGTTTGGGTGTTTTTGGTTCCGATGGCCAGCACTTCAACATTCCCATCGCCGGCGGTGCGAAAATAGAGTCTGCCTTTGTAACCGAATATCACCTCCATGATCGATTTTTTGTCCCGCTTGCCGATAAAGACCTTGCGCTTGACAATCACCTGGCCCGGATCCTCGTTGAGCTGGTGGATGACCTCTTCGGCTTTGATCTTCAACTCTTCGTTGAGCTCCACGAACCCGTCAATCGCCCTGTTGGAAATATCGATATTTTTGTAGATGGCAGAAAACCGCTTTGCCGCGGCCTGTTCAGCCCGCGATTTTTGTTTTTCCCCCTTGCGCAGACCCTTTTCGAACTGCTGGATCTGCTGCTTTAAGACCTCGATTTCCTGCAGCTGCTGCTGCTGGTGATCCAGGTTCTCCCGCAATTCTTGTTCGAGCCCTTCGATCTCATCGATCATCTCGTCTTCATTGCGGGAGGCCTTGACCTTTTCGTCGCTGAGCTCAGACTTTACTTGCTGCAGGTCGGCATTGAGCGCTTCCCGCTGCAAGCGTATGTTTTCCAGGTCGCGGGTGATGCTCTCTTCCTGGCTTCGAAGACGCTCGATTTCCGCTTCTCTTTCCCGCTCTTTACCAAGCAGCCGACTGCTGACCGACCGGTAATGAAAATAGAGGATGGCCACCGCTGTAAACATGTAAATGAACAGTATAAGAAGGGGAAGCACGGCCAGGTGCTCGAGCTTGGTCTCCACGGCCAGCACCAGGCCGTCGTTGAGCAGGGCAAAGTTTTCAGCCGCCGTTGCGGTCGCGTCCGGCGACACGGCAGCATCCTGCTCCTGGCTAAAAACTGCCGGGTAAAGGATCGTGCCATTTTTAGCTGTGACGGTGACTTTCAGTACAAGTCCCAGATCGGTCAACTTTCGCGACCGCAGGAAGCGGTCGATATTTTCGTTGACGGCCTCTTTAAGGCGGATCGATCCATCTAGAAGGGCGCGGGTGTCCCCCAGATATCGGTTTTCAACCTCCCGGGCGTAACCCTTTTGAAGGTGAGTCTCGATGGCTTGGACAGTGAGAATATACAGCAGCGGTGGGAGCAGGATGCACAGAAGCAGGATTTTGAAAGAGAAGTGCCGCATCGCAAAAACTTTGTCGGTTGTGTGAGATTATTGGTCAGCAGCTTCCGGTAACGGCAGATAGTAGACAGATGCTGGCATTTGGCAACAGGCGGGCCGCTTACAGTTTGGCCAGCGTCTCCCGGGCCTCGTCGGCGCCGTCAAAGCTGCCGTCCAGGCTTAGGGCCTTCTCCAGGGTGGTGCGGGCCGCGTCTGTCTCACCTTTCCGGTAGTAAGCCATGCCCAGGTGGTAGTAAATGATGGCATTGTCGGGAAGCTGCTGCAGGCTGTCGCGCAGCTCTGCTACGGCATTGTCATAAAAGCCCTTTCTGTAGTAAATCCAGCCGAGGGTGTCCATTACGTTGGGATCTTCGGGCAGAATTTCCTTTGCTTTGCGGGCAAACACCAGGGCTTCGTCAATGTTGCGGTTCTGGGAGGCCAGAATGTAGGCCAGGTTGTTGGCGGCCGGGCCGAAGTTCGGGTTAATCTCCAGCGTCCGGCGGTAATGCTTTTCGGACAAATCGTATCTTTGCTGCATTTCATAGATGGTGCCCAGCATCATGTGCGATCCGGCCTGGTTGGGATCTTTTTCGAGCACGGCGGTGTACTGGGAAATGGCCTCGTCCTGCCGCTTGTCGGCCATGTAGATCTTGGCCAAGGTGTAGTAGGGGCGCAAGAAATTGGGGTTGGTTTCGATGGACTGCTGAAAGGCCGCCTCGGCCTGTTTCTTTTTGCGCTGGGCCAGGTAGAGACTGCCCTTGAGATTGAAGACGATCGCCGCAACGGCCGTGTCTTCCCCATACGTCTCGAGCTTCTGATCGCACTTTCGAAGCGCCTGATCGAGCTCGCCTCGGGCGGCATGCACCAGCACCACGTTGGTGAACACGTCCATCAGCCTGGGGTTGAGCGAAAGCGCTTTTTCGTAGTTGACCATAGCCGCATCGAACTGCTTCTGCCGCTGCTGCAGCATGCCCAGGCGAAAATAGCCGGCCGGGTTTTGCGAATCGAGTGAGATCAGCGCCTCATAGGCTTGCTTTGCCTCTGCTGTTTTCTGCTGCCCTAAGTAAGCGTTGCCCAGCAGCAACCCGGCCTGGTAGTTTTCCGGCTGCGCTGCGAGCACCTCCCGGCACTGCTCCTGGGCGGCATCGTAGCTGCGCTCGCGCAGGTACAAATCGGCCAGCAGCAGGCGTGCCTGGATCAATCCGGGATTCAGCTCGATCGACCTGGCCAGGTCGGCTGCGGCCATCTTGCTGTCCCCCTTGCCCAGAAAGGCCATCCCTTTGAAGTAGCGGGCCCGGGCAGAATTGGGCTCTTCTTCGACCAGCTCGTTTAAGATGGCGATGGCCGGGTCGAACTGGCCGGTGCGCACAAGGATTTCGCTTTTCAGCAGGCGGGTGGGAAAATAGTTGGGCCGTTTTGCCAGAATATTGGCGATGAGCTTCTCGGCCTGCTCCCTTGCATTCATTCTGTAGTGCTGCCGGGCGACCGCGTGCAGGATGCGAATGTCCTCCGGCTGGAGCTCCAGGGCTTTTTCGTACTTCTGAAGGGCCTTGTCCTGGCTGCCGGTTGCACCGTAAAACCCGCCGATCACCATCAGCGGCTTAATGCTCTGTGGATCGATGTCCACCGCCTTCTGGTAAGCTAGCTCGGCCTGCCCGTTGTTTTTCTGGCGAAAGTAAAAATTGCCCAGAACAATCTGCAGTTCGATGTTGTCCGGATGAAGG
>LJNK01000032.1 GCA_001303025.1 Deltaproteobacteria bacterium SG8_13 | reverse complement strand
GGACCGACGCTGGCGCCTGCCGCCGCCCCCGAAGTTCCGGCCTGTGCCTGTGCCCCGACGGTAATGGCGACAGCCGAAACGCCGGCACCGAATTCGAAACTCCCGCTGGTAAATTCATCATAGGCGCGCTTGTCCTGGAAAAAGACCATCTGACTAAACGCCTGTCCGCCGGCCTGAAATCCGATCGAACCTTTAATTACAGATGACGTGCCGGTCACCGTCCCCTGCCGATAGACCTGGCCCTTGCCATAGGCGCCTCCGATTACAAAACCACCCTTGCCGACGGTCGGAAAAACCGCATAGCCGTAAGCGCTTTTAAAAAACGGCTGGACCTGGTCCGATTTTTTGAATGTGTTGATTGTGTTTGTGAAGTTGTCTGCGAGCGCCGGGCCGGATAAGCTCAGCAGCAGTGCCATTGCCAGGAGAAATACAACATACCGTGAAACTTTCATCAGGTAGACCTCCTTTCACACTCGCTGGCCGGAGAGCATTCCATTTTAAACTGTATCGTCCCCCGAAAACGGAACGCAGTATGGTCCATTGGCATCAGACTCCGGCAGCAACGGAATTTCCGGTAACCTTAATTCCTTTTGTAGAAGGAATCAAGCAGTCGTTTTCGGGCTGAGCGCTGCGGTCGGGGCGAGAGACCGGATCAGGATTGATGCCCTTTGGTCTACCGTTTCGAAAACAAACGGCTGTGCCTGCGAAATATTTTGCTATCCATCCGGAAAGCAAACACACTTTTTAGCGATTGGCCGGATCAGTGCAGTGTTGCTGATGGAATCCAAATCGGCGACCCGGCCTCTGCCGAATCGCCCGGGAGCGGCCAACAGCAAGTAAAGACAGCAGCACGACCCACCGTTGTGCGAATCGGTGGATCGTGCAGCAAGGCAGAGGAGAATCCGATCAGGAATCGGAGTGAATCGCCGTGGCTCTTGTGTCGGCGGTTCGAACCCGGCGGGCGGCCGATCGGCTCTTTATCTGACCGACCCGGTCCGCATCGACAAAATCGACGGCTTTCACGTCGCAGAAGCGCACGCATTGCGGGTCGCCGTCGCACAGGTCGCACTTGATGACTTTTCTGTCGATGGGGTTGAAGTTCATGGCGCCAAACGGGCATACCGACACGCATGTGCGGCAGCCGATGCACAGGTCGTAATCGACTTCCACCCGTTCCATCGACTCGTTGCGGGAGATCGCCCCGGCCGGGCAGCCGGTCATGCAGGGGGCATCCTGACACTGTTGGCAGGACATGGGAACGTAGACACCTTCGGCCTCCCACTTGATTACCCGGATGCGGCTTCGGACCGGATTGGATATGCCGTCATGCTTTACCGCGCAGACCAGCTCACACAGTCGACAGCCGGTGCATTTTTCGTAATCGATCATCAAAACCTTGTTCGCTGATGCCATATATCGACTCCTATCGGGTAACAACATTTTCCTTTTGACGCCTTTTCTTCTGTCTGCAGGCCTCTCTGTGCAGTTATAGCAGGTGGGAAGGTTCGTTTTTCAGTCCCAACCGCTTGAGGGTCGCCGGCTTGGGGACACCGTTTTTGTCCAGTCCCTTGTGGGCATAAAACTCGTCGATCATTTTCGAGAACTTCTCACGATCGATGGTGCGGCCCACCACACCCGGCGCCCCGCGCAGGCACGGCTCGTCGAAGTAGCGATGGTTGAGCATGTCGCCTTTTTTCAGATCGTCGCGGGAGAGTCCCTCCCTCAGGTTGAACAGCCGCTCCACCATATTGCTGCGCTCGGCAATCTCCCAGATCTGCTCCGGTGTCAGCTCCAGACCGGTGTTGTAGTAAATCACCTTGGGCCAGTCCTCGAAATTGGGCAGAGTGGCGCCCAGAAAAACGGTGTGGTACTTGCAGATGCCAAGGCAGTCGACCGCCATGTAACAGTTTTCCTGCCAGAAGACCTGCCAGGGCTTGCCCTCGTAGTCGGTGTGTTCGGAACTCAGGGGGCCCTCGTAGGGGATCGGGCTGGAGTAGATTTTTCGCAGAACCGGCTCGGGCAAGTGATACAGATCGATGGCCGGCCGGCTGCGCAGGTGATCCGAGCCCCTGGAGGCCGTGGCAACGTTCAATGCCAGGGCCGGCGTGGCGCGCTCGTCGGAGTGCAGGTTGTTCATGCCTTTTACCTGGATGAGGTAATCGAAGGCGTTGTTGCCGATTTTTTCCGCAGCCGGGATCCCGCCGTCCGCCAGCGTATCGCCCAACCAGCCCTTGCGGGTGCAGATGCGGTGCACCATTTCCAGCAGTGCCTCGTCGTTGCCGAACCGCAGCTCGAGCCCGTCGGTCTGCTCGGTGGTGAGGATTCCCAGCTCGAAGAGTTCCATGGCCCAGGCGATTATGCTGCCGATCTCCAGGTTGTCGACACCGTACTGGTCCACCAGATGGTTGCCGGTGAGCACGGTGACGGCGCTTCTGCAGTCGGGCATGGCCCCAAAGGCGCCCTGGGAGGTGTATTCGGGGCCTTCGTCGTATTTACCGGCGTATTGTCCGGAAGGGATTTTGTATTGGGCCCGGCAGTGGACCTGACAGCCGAAGCAGCCGGTCATGTGGTGAGGGCCGATGGTCTCGGTGGCAATATCGTCGAGCCGTTCGGGTTCGATGTCATCGGCGTATTCGCACTGGTTGTACTGGAAGTTGCGGGTACGCAGCCCGCCCCAGCTGTTGGTGGCCCCCCAGATAAAAGGGGTCCCCAGCGTCCCCTGGGTCTGGTTGACCTTGGCGCTGGTGATCTGGTCGATAAATTGTTTGTTGTATTCAAGGGCTTCTGCCGGACGGGCGATGTTGATGTCCATGGTCCCGCGAACCGCAACGGCCTTCAGATTTTTCGAGCCCATCACGCAACCCATGCCGGTTCTGCCGGCTGAATTCTTGATTCCGGTCATCACATTGGCATAGCGCACCAGGTTCTCCCCGGCCGGTCCGATCACACAGCTTTTGATCTCTTCGTCGCCAAGCTCTGCGCGGATGGCCCACTGGGTGTCGGTGGTGGTCTTTCCCCACAGGTGGGCGGCGTCCCGGATTTCGATACTTCCGTTGTGAATGAAAAGGTAGACCGGTTTGTCGGCCTTGCCCTTGATCACCAGGTGGTGGAAACCGGCCCAGGCCATCTCGGGGGCAAAAAAACCGCCCATGTTGGCGCTGCCGAGCAGACCGGTGAGCGGGGATTTGGCCATGATGTGGGTCCGAGCGGTGGCCGAGGCACAGGTGGCCGTCAGCAGCCCGCCACTGATGATCAAGGCATTGTCGGGCCCGAGCGGGTCGCATCCCTTTTCGGTGTGATTGTAGAGCAGGTAGGCGTCGAGCCCCCTTCCGCCCAGATATTGCTTACGGACTGCCAGCGGGATCGGTTTGACGTCAATGTCCCCGGTGGTCAGATCGATGATGGCAATCTTTCGGTTCAGCGGCATGTTATGCGCCCCCCTTTTTCGCCAGGGCCTCCTCGGCCAGCTTGCGGTTTACATCCCAGACCGGTCCGCGGATCCGCGGGAAATCCGGACGGATCCAATGGACCCGAAATTCCATCCCGCACTCCGGGCATTTAACCTGTTTGTCGCCGGCCTGCGGCTGCAATCGCCCCATGCAGCTGGGGTTGTGGCAGCGGAATTTACCATAGGTGCGGGTGGAGCGGAGACTTTCGGCGGTCGACTGCAGGTTTGTCTCTTCAGTCACGGATGACTCCTTTCAAAATCAGGTAGAAGCGAAATCGTTCATTATAATGAACAAACATCTGTTTTCATTTCTATCACATTGTCGCTTCATGTCAAGAAAAATATGGTCGCGTCTGTAAAAAACTATATATAGTTAGAAGATTCTTGTTGACACGTCATCCGGGGGTTGATAGAAAATAAATACAATTTCGTTCAGCATGGTGAACAATGGTTGAAAAATACACCGCTCCGACGGTCGGAAAAACGTTTCGGATCCTCAGGTCGATTTCCCGCAACCCGCAGGGGCAGACCATCAGCGAGCTTTCCCAGCAGCTGGGTATCAGCAAAAGCACGGTCCACGGCATCAGTGCCGCTCTAGAAGAGCTGGGGGCGATCAGCCGGGCGCCGGACACCCGGCGGTTTCGCCTCGGCACCACGCTTTTCGAGCTCGGCAGGGCGGCGTATTCACGGATCGACGTTAAGGATACCGCCCGACCGTTCATGGAGCAGCTGATGCGCAAAACCCGGGAGTCGGTTTTTCTCGGCATCCGCAACCGACAGCACGTCACCATTTTGGACACCGTCGAATCGACCAACGATTTGAAAATCACGTCGCCGATCGGAACCACCATTCCCTTGCTGGCCGGTGCCGTCGGCAAGGTGTTTCTGGCCGAAATGGAAGCGAAGCACACGACGGCCCTGTTGCACCAGGGGCTGCCGCGATTCACCGAACGGTCGATCACCGATCCGGTTCAATACAGCCGGCAACTCCGGCAGACCCGGGAAACCGGACATGCCGTCGATGACGAGGAGTACATCTCGGGGGTGCGGGCCGTGGCAGCACCGATTCGATCCGACGGAAATCTTCTGGCCGCCATATGGGTGGTCGGTTTTACCCCCAGCCTCAATGACCAGAAACTGCCGGCGGTGGCCCGGGAAACCATCGCCGCTGCGGAAGAGATCGGCGCCGCTATCGCAAGGAAAGGTGCGCTGGAAGCATGAGCGGGTGCCGATCCATGTCTTTTAGGAGGTTATTGCAGTGACCAATGATGCCGCCAGCTGCGAGCCGATGCTGCAGCAATTGTTGGAAGCCGACCCGCGCAAATGCACCGGCTGCGGCATGTGCCGCCTGATTTGCTCCATGGCCAAAGAGGGCAGGGCGCATGCTGCCCTGTCGCGCGTTCGTCTGATCCGGTATGCCAGTGTGCAGCTCCACCTGCCGGTGGTCTGCCGGCACTGTGAGGATGCCCCCTGCATGACCGTGTGCCCCCGGCAGGCGATCTACAAAGACAGCGCTGTAGACCGTGTGATGATAGATTACGACCGCTGCATCAGCTGTAAGATGTGCGTGGCGGCCTGTCCTTTCGGTGCCATGGGATTTGACAGCGAGCGTCACACGGTCTTCAAGTGCGATCTGTGCGACGGGAATCCGCAATGCGTGCGGTTTTGTTTTCCCGGTGCATTGACATTTCTACCGGGGCAGGGCCAGGAAGTTGTCCGGGCGCGGGGGGCAGCATTGCAGCGGTTGGCAGGGGGGAAGAACCGGGTGGAAAAGAATCTCCGCTGAACCCGCCCATTGCGATGGGCCGAGGGGTTTTGACCGTTTGGCTTTTCGCGACACCATGGCCGAAACAGGATGATCTCATGACTTATTTCACGGTTAACGACAAATGCAACGGCTGCCTGGCATGCGTGGAAAATTGCCCGGCTTGTGCGCTGAGCTGCAGGGATGAAGGTGCTCGGCGTACGCTTCTGCACAACATGACCTTGTGCGCCCGCTGCGGTCAATGCTGGCGGATATGTCCCCGGCAGGCGATCGAATTTGAAACCCTGCTGCGGGGTGCATGGGATGATGTGATAACCCTTGATCTGGTCCACTGCAGCGAGTGCGGTGAAGTTCTCTACACGATGGATTTTGCCCGCAACGTGCAGGAAAAGTTGAATGTACAGATCCGACCGCTTTGTCCCCGACACCAGGAGGAGTATTCCCGGCTGGCCGCCGCCTATCCCGGCAGCGGAAGTGGAACGGCAGATTCTCGTTAGCCGCAAGCAGGATGGGTCAGCGCTTCGACCGTCAGACCCGCGCGAAATGCAACCGTGCAGAGCACCTATGGCTGGATATGCGGCCCATACAGGACCTAAAACAGGAGGATGGCAATGATTGTCGGTGATCGTAAACCCTTGCAGGAGATCGCAGCCTCCCTGCAGGGTTACCGCAACGTTTTGATACTGGGTTGCGGAAGCTGCGTGACGGTGTGCCTGTCCGGCGGTGACCGGGAAGCGCAGGAACTGGCGCGCGAGCTCAATCGCAGCGGTTTTTTGGACGGCAGGCTGCCGGAGCTCGGTACCGATTCCATCCTGCGACAATGCGAATACGACCTGGTATCCGCATACCAGAAGATTCCGCCGCACACCGAAGCGATCCTGTCGCTGGCCTGCGGCTGCGGTGTTCAGACGGTCGGGGATGTGTTCGAGCCCCTGCCGGTGATACCGGCGCTGAACACGACTTTCTACGGAGCGTCCAGTGAAGCCGGCGTGTGGCAGGAGGTCTGCCAGGGCTGCGGGGATTGCGTGCTTTCGCTGACCGGCGGGATCTGCCCGGTGGCCCGCTGCGCCAAAAGCCTGTTCAACGGGCCTTGCGGCGGTTCGCAGAACGGGCGCTGCGAGATTTTCACCGACACCCCCTGCGCCTGGGCCCTGATATACTACCGGTTGAAAAAACAGAACAAGCTCCACTTGCTCCATCAGGTCCGCGAACCCAGGGACTGGCAGCCGGCCGGCAGCTGCGGACCGCGGGTTCGCCGCCGCACCGGTATCGGCCCGGCAACGAAATGACCGTTTTTGTTTGACTCTCCAGCCGCCTTTTTTTATGCTTTCAGTCACCACCGGCAGACAGGTGCGGATGCGGTCATCTGGGGCGAAGCGGTCATCTTCATCCCGGAAACAACCCTGGAGCAGTAGATGTCATCCCAAGAGCACGAGCAGCGAAGGCGTCTGATCACCATCAGTTTTTCTTTCGGGGTTGCCACGCTGCTGCTGATCGTCAAGTTCTATGCCTATTGGCTGACCCACTCGGCCGCCATCCTATCAGACGCCCTTGAGTCGATTATTAACGTCGTTGCCAGCGCCTTCGCCATGGTCAGTGTGATCATGGCCTACAAACCGCCGGATGAAAGCCATCCTTACGGACACGGCAAGATCGAATTTTTTTCGGCCGGATTCGAAGGGGCCCTGATCATCGGGGCGGCAGTTGCGATCTTTTATACCGGGGCTTCTCACCTGATTCACCCGCACCCCTTGCCGAACCTGGGATTGGGCCTGGTGCTGCTTGTCGTCACGGCGGTTGTGAACCTGGTTTTGGGAATCAGTCTGCTTCGGGTTGGCCGCCGGACCGACTCCCTGACGCTGATTGCAGACGGAAAGCATGTATTGACCGACGTGTACACTTCGGCCGGCGTTTTGATCGGGCTGGTGGTTCTGCGTTTTACCGATTGGCAGCGGCTCGACGGCGCCATCGCCTGCCTGGTGGGCATCAACATCCTGGTGACCGGCTGGGGGCTGGTGCGCCAATCCTACCACGGTTTGATGGATGCCGCCAATCCAGATATCCTGCAGCAGCTCGCCCGTCTGTTAACCGACAGTCGGAGAGATTTGTGGGTGGATATCCACCAGCTGCGGGCGTGGAAATCCGGCAACCATCTCCATGTCGACCTGCACCTGGTGCTGCCCAAAGAGTTGAGCCTGGAAGAGGCCCATACGGAAGCCAAGGTGCTCGAGACCCTCATAACGAAACATTTTCAGGAAAGGGCCAGTGCGTTGATTCACATGGACCCCTGCATCGACAAAGACTGTCCGGTCTGCGCCCGCTATGACTGCAGTATCCGCGAAAAACCCCCGGGCGAGCAACACCCCTGGAGCCTCGAAACCCTTACGGCCCACAAAGGCACCGGGCCGTTCGTTCGGTCTTCTGCAAAAAAGGATTACCCCCCTGACGGGAGGTGATCCAAAACTGCTGACATGCCGCCTGGCGCTTAGTGTCAGGTGATTTTGAGCACCAGCGCACCAGCCGTGTCGCCGGCCGCGCATCCGGCAAACAGCATGTAACCGCCGCCTTTGAGCACCACCTCTTCGATTCCTTCGATGATCAAACGGGCTGCCGTCGGCGCCTGGGGATGACCGTAGATCAGCGAGCTGCCGTAATTGTTGAAACCGTTCACGTCGATCTTCATCCGGGCGGCCATATAGATATCGTTGGCGGCAAACGGGTTGTGGGTCTTGATTACTGCCGTATCGGCTGCTTCGATATCTGCGTTGCGCAGCGCCATTTCGGCCGCCGGCACTACCGCCATGGCCATGTGGGCCTTCTTGGTGCGGTGGTAGCCATAAGACACCACCTGAATAGAGACCTTCGGATCGCTGCTCAGCTCTTTGGCGCGTTCATCCGTGGTGACGACCACGGCGCAGTTGCCGTCGGCCGGGTGGGTCTGCGATCCGAAGGTGATAACCCCTTCCGGCAACACCGGCCGGAGACCGGCCAGCCCCTCGGCGCTAGTTTCCATCACCCCTTCGTCGGCTTCCACCGCTATCGATTTCTTCCGGGACAGCTTCACTTCCGCCGGAATCATGTAGCGTTTCTGGAAAGTTCGACCGTCTTTCAACGCATCGGTGTATTGCTCGTAACGACGCAAGGTGAGCTCATCGCACTGCTCACGGCTGATGCCCGCTTCTTTGGCAACGTTTTCAGCGGTCTGGATCATTGCCGTACCGCCCCAGGGATCCAGGCTGAAGTGGTCCATCACCCAGTTTTCGGATACCACCTGCCCCCCAGGACCCTGGGGGTTGGGCCAGACGGTGTGCGGTCCGTTGGAACAGCGGTCGACAAACAGGGTGTAGCAGTTGGTGTACAAACCGGTCTCGATGCCCAGGGCTGCCTGGTAAACCCCGGTCGTGCCGGTGGAGCAAGCCTGGCTGATCAGCAGACCCGGGGTGTCCACAGACCCGATCAGCGCCGAGGCCCAGGGGCCGCCGTAAAACATCTTCGGTTGACCGACGGTCAGCCCCAAGATCAGGTAGTCGAACATCTTCGGATCCCATTTTTTCTGAGTCAGCCAGCGCGCGGATGTTTCTGCGCCGAGGGTGATCGCGTTTTCGTTGGCCAGCGTTCCCTGCCATCGGGCAAAGGGTGTGCTGTAATAGCCGCCGTATGGAATGAAAGCTTTTGACAACATCAGACTAACCTCCGGATTCAGGTCGATTGCATAGGGTTTTGCAGCGTGGTTGCGCTATCGGGCAACTGCCGCCCGGTCTCCAGCTTCGGCACGTTATTTTTTATTTTTGCTGCCGGATTCGTGATACTTCTCCCGCAGTTTGCGATGCAGGATCTTTCCGGTCGGTGTGCGCGGCATGTCGTCGGGGTCGATGAAAATGACCTCTTTGGGGCGCTTGAAACCGGCCAGTTTGTCCCGGCAACAGTCGATGATCGCCTGGTCGTCTACCCGGTCGGCATCTTCTCCCGTCTTTTTACACACCACCGCCACGACTTTCTCTCCCCACTTGTCATCGGGCAGCCCGATGCAGGCACAGTCGAATACGCACTCGTGACTGCCCACGATTTCCTCCACTTCGCTGGGGTAGACGTGCTCTCCGCCGGTGATGATCATGTTGTCCTTGCGGTCGACGATTTCGAAAAAGCCGTCCGCATCCTTGCGGGCCATGTCGCCGGCGGAAAACCATTCTCCCCGGAAGGAAGCTGCGGTCTTTTCAGGCAGTTTGTAGTATTCGTCAAACAGCATCGGTCCCCGGGAATAGAGCTCGCCGACTTCACCGGTGCCCACTTCGTTGCCGTCTTCATCCAGGATCTTTACAAAATCGGTTCCCAGAATTTCGAACCCGATGGAGCCGAGTTTGCGGAGCTGGTATTCGGGTTTGAGGATCGTGACGCTGCCCGCCTCGGTCGAACCGTAGGCCTCATAGAGCTCCACCCCTTTGAAAAAATCCATAATCGCCAGCTTCATGCTCTTGCGCACCGGCGCCGACGAGCAGAGCAGCTTGCGAATGGAACTCACGTCCCGCTGCCGGGCAGATTCGGGCGCATTGAGAATCAGGTTGTAGTGGGTGGGGATCAGCGAAATGAAGCTGATCTTCTCCCGTTCCACAATTTCCAAGATTTCCTCGGCCTTGAAGGAGATGGCCGGGTGGATGTAGACCGAGGCGCCGATGTAGGTGAACGTGAAGGTGAAAAAGGTTGAATTGATGTGGCACAGCGGCATGACGTTCAGGCAGACGTCGTGCTCGTTGAAGCCGAAATCGACAGCATTGATGAGGTAAAAAGCCACGTGTGAGGCATGGGACCGCACCACACCCTTGGGCTTGCCGGTGGTGCCGGAAGTGTAAATCAAAATCCAGGCGTCTTCCGGTTTTACGTCTGCCGGCGGTTCCGCATCTGCAAATGACTGCAGGAAGCTTTCGTACTGGCGGTAGCCGCTTCGATCTTCACCGACGATCAAGTAGTGATCAGAGGAGATGTTTTCCAGCCGATCTTTGACGCTATCGACCGTTTCAGCGAACTGGTCGTGCACGATCATCGCCACCGCGTCTGAATTGCCGGCAATGTATTCTATATCGCCGGCCGCCAGCCGGAAATTGATCGGAACGATTACCAGGCCGGTCTTGGCGGTTGCCAGAAACACCTCCACGATCTCGATGCTGTTTTCCAGCAGCACCGCGATCTTGTCGCCTTTCGACAGCCCCAAAGAGAGCAGCCCGTTGGCCAGCTGGTTCACCCGCCGGTTGGTTTGCGGGAAGGTGAAACTCCGGCGGCGGTCCTTTAACGACACTTTGCCCGGATACTTCTTGGCGTTGAGTTTGAATTGCTGCCCCAGGTTCATCCAGTTGGCTGTCATCGATCCCTCCTGTTGCAGATACGGTCTTTGTGGTGCTTGAAAAAGTAAATCCAAACCTTGCGGCAGGCTGCAGTCGGCAGCGATTACGTCTTATTCTCCTCAAGCTGCTCAACGAAGGCTTCGACATTGGTTCGGGTCTGTTCATCCGATATCAGGCGCAGATCGTTTAAATCGCCGTGGAGAATCAAGCTCGGCAGCCCGGTGAGCCTTTCCATTCGCTGAGGCATGCCGTAACGGCAGTTGGAGTTGTTCGGGCACGTCTTGGCATCGTGATAGATCACACCGTCTGCTTTAAAAAAATCGATCATCTGTTTGATGTACCGCTCCTTCGATTCGTCGGAGCGTACGATGAACAGTTCCGTATAGGCCCGTGCCATGCTGGTAAACGGATCATCGGGATCAAAGGCGGTGAATATCCAGCTGTTGCAGTACGTCGATGCCAGCACGCAGGTGCTGAGCGCGGCAAACATTTTCGCATGGGCACTGAGACGGCCCCAGATCGGCATTCCCTCCCAGTAGAGCCGGTGGCGTTCGCCTTCCACCGCGGCCACATTGTTGGCGATCCGTTCGTTCAGTTCCGCCAGCAGCAGCCTGTAGTAGTCAACCGCCTGCTGTGTTCCCCTCAGCACCACTGCCGGTCCCATGTGGATCGCTCCGTCGTAAAAGGTCAGCGGAGAGGGGGTGTGCGAGGCGGTGTCGAGCACCTGCTTCCACAACTCCGAACATTCGCGCGAAAGTGCCAGCACTCTTTTGAGTTCTTCCAGGTCGAACTTTCTGCCGGCAACCTCTTCCAGGGGCGAAACGATGGCTTCCATCTGCTTGGCGATGGACTCCACGTGCGCGTCGCTGACATCTCCTACGCCGCGGTGGGTTTCGATACCCACCAGCGGAGCCTTGAACTCGCGGGCGTACCAGGCAAACCAGTCCTGTACGTCCCGGCACTGGTTCGTGTTGTAGACCAGCACGTCGGGCTTCGGGACCGACTCGATGCCCTTGTAGGCCTTCGAAAGCGGTGTGACCCCTTTCAGGTAAGCACCCACGTCGGCCGTGAGGTAGGAGCAGATATCGGGAGAGTAGCCGATGGCATTGGCCTCGGGGATCGTGTCGGTCGCCATGCGGGAAGCGCCCAGCATGGCGCCGTGATTTTCCGGAAAGTAGACCAGAAAACCGAGTGACCGCAGGATCTCCGCCGGTCCGACGCTGGTGCACCAGGCAATTTTTTGGGAGTGCGTCCGGGCGGCATCATTGAGTTGAAAATAATACGCGGTCATGATGCGTCCCATCTCTTTGGTCGCCTTGATGGGTTTGCGTTCGACGATTTTTTCTTCAGTCATATGTTCTTCTTCCGTGGCGATAAGCGAGTTCTTCTGCAATTGCGACACGAACCGGCCGTGAGTGCCGAATGTTGATGGAAGCCGCAATGCGGCAATCAATCTTCGTTCATGCCAAGGCCGGTGGAGTTCATTGCATACAGGGCCGCTCCGATGGCGCCGGTCAGCTGGGGATGCTCGGGAACCATGATCTTGCGGCCGACAAGCTCTTCGGTCATCGTGACCATGTAGGGATTATGGGCCACCACGCCGCCGGTCATCACTACGGTCTCGGTGAGCGAATCCATTTCCAGTACCCGGCGAATCATCGAAAAATATACGCCCTTGACGATGTCGGCGACTTTTCTACCCTGGCGAATGTTCTCCAGTACTTCGGTTGCACTGAATACTGTACAGAAACTGCCGAGCTTGACCATCTCCGTTGACTGTCGGGCCAGACGGTCCATCTCGTCCAGGGATAGATCCAGCCGGGTGGCCATTTCCTCCAGAAAAGCGCCGGTGCCGGCGGCGCACTTGCGATTCATTTTGAAACTCGTCCGCTGCCCGCTGCCGTCGAGTTTAACGATCTTGTTGTCCTGGCCCCCGATGTCGATAATTGTCATGGCCGAGGGGAAGTAGTGAAAACAGCCCTTGGCGTGGCAGCCGATCTCGGTGCGCGTGTCGTCGGCGTAATCCACGTTTTTTCTTCCATAGCCGGTGGAGAAAGAGCATGCAATGTCTTCGCTGCGGGCATCGGCCATCTCGAGGGAGGCCTCCAGGCAGCGGCGGGCCGTGGCGCTGAAGTCGGTGCCGGATTTTTTCAGGCAGTAACCGACAAGGCTTTTGGCCGGGTTCAGAAGCACCACTTTGGTCCAGGACGAGCCGACGTCGGTGCCGGCATACAGTTTTTCAGCAGCCATGGCAATATGCGTCCAGCGAAATGATGGTGTTTTCAGATGCGAAAAATGCGGTTTAATCGGATCTGCCTGAAATTGCCTCCATTTTTGCGCTCGAGCCCCGATGAATCAAAGATCGACTGCCCGTCAGGCGGGCGGATCAGAACTGTGATTCGCGCCCCTTGACCAGCGAGTGCAAGGTGTTGTTGTATGGCGTTTCGATTCCGGCCTGCCTGCCGTATTCGATGAACTTGCCGTTGATAAAATCAACCTCGGTGCGGCGTTGTGCTTCGATATCCATCAGCATGGAGGGTTTGTGAGCTCCGGCCGATCCCATGTACTGCATGGCATGGGGGTAAAAGTCCCACCCCAGTTCAATCTCATTGGCCCTTGCCACCTTGACACACTCTTTGATCAGGGCGTCCACGATCTGATAGACAATCGGATCGGTCATCGCCTGGGCCATCGTCACCCCCGTTACAGCGCACACCGGATTCATGCAGGCATTCAGTATCGCCTTGCGCCACACCATCGAAATGAGCTGGCCGGTGTGCTCGGTCGGCAGGCCGCAGCCGGTCAGCACCTGTGCGACCGCCTCTGCAGCCGGTTTGGTCTCCGGGTCCAGCTCCTGCAGGTAGTGGGGGGGGTGGTGAAACGGCATTTTCACGTGAGACGGCGCGGCCAGAGCGCAGCCGTAGTTGACTACCGCCCGCATTACGGCGCTGCGGCCGAGAACGTCTGCAAACACCAGTTCGGTATCGATGCCGTTCTGCCAGCTGATTACGTACAGGCCTTCATGGTAAAACCCCTCAATGGCGGAGGCGATCAGCGCATTGGCGTTGGCCTTGACCGTAATGAACATCACATCCGGCGGATCGTCGGCAAACTTGTCTATGCGGCTGCAGGTATTTGCTACAGGCTGTAAAAGGTTTTCCGCACCTTCGATTCGAATTCCGGGATCTTTGGCCGGTTTGATCAAGTCCTCTATGACGTCGCACAGCGTGACGTCATAGCCGCCTTTGGCCAGAAATGCGGCAACGATGCAGCCGACCGGTCCGGCACCCACCACGGCAAATTTCTGTGGAAGAAAATCGGATTCTTTGGCCATCTTGGTCCTCCCGCGTTTGGTGGTTTACGGCATCTCCATTTAGCATCTACCACCTCGGCAAAGAAAAAGACTCGCCTGGTCGTATCAACCAAACATAAGGCATTGCGGTGGCAATGAGCAGTTTACCGAAGCTGTTTCGGCCTTTCATCCACTACCCGCAGGGCTTTGCCTTCACTGCGGGCGATGAACTTGTGCTCCACCAGATCCACTTCCACGCTGATGCCGATGTTTCCCTTGATGTGAGCGGCAATTTTCCCCTCGACCTCGTGCCGCCGGTCTTTCCCGGACTCGTATATTTCCTTTTTCCCTTCCACCTGAACCACAAGCTGGTCCAGGTAGCCTTTTTTTCGGACCACCAGGCGGTACTGGGGCTCTACCTCATCTAGATCGAGCAGCAGGGATTCGATCTGGGAGGGGAATACGTTCACTCCGCTGATGATCAGCATGTCGTCCGAACGGCCGGTGACCTTTTCCATCCGGACGAAGGTGCGCCCCTCGTGCCCGGGTTCCCGCCACAGCCTGGTGATGTCCTTGGTCCGGTAGCGGATCATCGGCATGGCCCGGCGCTGCAGGGAAGTAAACACCAGTTCGCCTCTTTCACCCTCCGCAACGGGCTCCAGGGTTTGGGGATCCACAGTTTCGGCCAGAAAATGGTCTTCGTTGATGTACAACCCGTTTTGATCCTCGGCATCGAACGCCACGCCGGGGCCGCAAAGCTCGGTAAGCCCGTAAGCCTCCTGGGCCTTGATGCCCAGGCGCTGCTCGATCTCCTGGCGCATCTGCGAGGTCCAGGGCTCGGCCCCGAAAACGCCCACGCGCACAGGCAGGTCCCGGCAGTTGACTTTCAATTCTTCGGCGCGCTCTGCGATCGTCAGGGCGTAGGAAGGCGTGCAGAAAAGCACGGTGGTGCCGAAGTCCTTCATAAGGGTGATCTGCCGCTCGGTTAGCCCGGAGCTGGTCGGTACGATCGTGCAGCCGACCGCCGTCGCCCCCTGGTGAAATCCCAGCCCGCCGGTGAAAAGACCGTATCCGTATGCATTCTGCACGATATCCTCCTTGCGAATGCCGGCGGCATAAAGGTTGCGGGCCATGCACTCGGTCCACTGCGCCAGGTCTTCGGCCGTGTAGGGCCCGGTGATCGGTTTGCCGGTGGTGCCCGAAGATGCGTGGATCCGCACCACATCCTTCATGGGAACGGCACACAGCTTGAAAGGGTAGTTGTCCCGCAGGTCGTCTTTGACCGTGAAGGGAAGTTTGGCAACATCTTCCAGCCCTTTGAGGTCTTCCGGCCCGATGCCCATCTCTTTGAACCGATTTCGGTAAAACGGCACTTTTTCATTAACCCATGCGACGGTTTCCTTCAGCTTCTCGAGTTGAAACGCTTTCAGCTTGTCCACCGGCATGCATTCAAACGCATCGTTCCAGGGCATGGCTTTCCTCCTTTACCTTGAAATAGTGTCCCGCCGCGCAAAACACGACAGACGACGATTGAGATGAAAAGAATCAAATCCGGTATTTTACCCAGCCTGCTCGGCTGCGCGAAATCCCAGGTCAAAGGCTTTCAAATTGGATTCGAGAAACTGCTGCTTGGTCTTGCGCCCCATCGCCTCCTTCACGTTATCCACCGAAAAAGGCAGTATGTCGACTTGCGTCAGCGCACCCAGCAAAACCATGTTGACGGCCAGCGGGTTGCCGGCCTCGTTGGCCAGTTTGGCCGCGTTGAAGGCGATCAGTCGAGCCGTTTTTTTCCGGATCAGATCCTGCAGCTGCGCCAGGTCCGGGTATACTCCCTTGCCGATGTTAACGGTAAACGGCATCAAGGGGGCCAGATTGGTAATGACAACCGAATCGGCGTTGCATTTCTGCACGGCGCGCAGGGTTTCGGCCGGTTCGAAGCCGACCAGCAGATCCGCTTCCCCGTCGGAGATGATCGTGCTCCTGGCCTCACCGAAGATCAGCGCAGACTCCACCACGCCCCCTCGCTGGGCCATACCGTGGATCTCGCTCATCTGCATGGGCATGCCGGCCAGCAGAGCGGCCTCTCCCAGCACACTGGATGCCAGCAGGTTGCCCTGGCCGCCGACAGCTACAATGATCACTCGGGTAACATCCATGATGTTTGTCCTTGTTGGTAGATTTTATACGGTTTCCTTTTTCTTTTTCAACGGCGATATGGCGTTTTCCGGACAGATCTGGGCGCAAAGCGCGCAGCCGGTGCACAGCACCGGATCGATTTTGATGCGCTCGTTCCATACGTAGAAGGCCGGGCAGGCCAGATCGCTCATGCAGTCGCGGCGGTTCTTGCACCTGTCGGTGATTTGAAACGGTTTGCGCTTGGGAAGCTTCAACACCCTTGCATACAGGGCGCAAACTTCCTGGGAGATGATCACCGAAACGCCCTTGTGGGTGATAGCCTCCTTGATGGCCTCGATGCTTTTTTTGACTTTGTACGGTTTGATCACCGTCACGTGGGATGCGCCCACGGCCCTGACCACCGCTTCGATGGACACCTGCCCGTAACCGTCCAGGTTCAGCCGCTGCATATCGACACCCGGATGGGGTTGATGTCCGGTCATCGCCGTCGTGCCGTTGTCAAGGATTACCAGCGTGAGGTCGTGGTTGTTGAACACGGCGTTGACCAGGCCGGCAACGCCGGCGTGGAAAAAAGTGGAATCCCCGATAAAGGCGATAACCTTCTTGTCGGTCACTTTTGAAAATCCACCGGCGGTGCCGACAGACGAGCCCATGCAGATCAAAAAGTCGGCGGCGGACAGCGGGGGCAGCAGTCCGAGGGTGTAGCAGCCGATATCGGTCGGATATATGGTTTCCACCCCCAACGCCTCGGCAGCCTTGCGTACTTCGTAAAACGTGGCCCGGTGCGAGCAGCCGGCACACAGTGTGGGCGGGCGCTGGGGTATGGCGGGGACATCGGATGCGTCCACTGCAGTTTTCGGCTCCCAGGGGATGTCGAAATAGGCGGCAATGTTGCCCTTGACCATGGCCGGGTCGTATTCATACAGGCGGCTGAAGAGTTCTTTGCTCTTGCCGCGGATCGGAACGGTGAGCTGCGCTTCCTGGGCAAATGCCTTGACCGCCTCCTCCATGTAAGGCTCGCCTTCCTCGACCACCAGGACTTTTTCACAACCCTGCAAAAAGTCTTTGATCAGCGCCTCCGGCAGGGGGTGAGAGAATCCGATGCGCAGGACCTTGATACGGTCGGCGGCACCGAGGTCCTTGAGGGCATCGCTGACGTAATTGTAGCTCACCCCGTTGCAGATGATGCCGAGCCTGCCGCTGCCGTCGATGAAGTTGTACGGCGAGGATTCCGCGATTCCGCGGGCCGCGTCGATATTTTTCAGAAGTTTCACATGCAGGTTGCGGGATACGGCCGGCACCGTCACCAGGTTCAACGGGTCCTTGGTGAATTCCCCTTTGGTTCGGCGTTCGCGTATTTTGCCGAGCGTAACGAACCCGCTGGAGTGGTTGATGCGGGTGGTGGTTCGAAACAGCACCGGCTCCTGGAGCTGCTCGGAGAGATCGAAGGCATAGGGCAGCATCTCCATGGCTTCCGGCACCGAGGAAGGCTCGAGCATCGGCAGCCCGGAGAGCTTGGCATAGTAACGATTATCCTGCTCGTTTTGACTGGAGAACATGAACGGATCATCGGCGCTGAGCACCACCAAGCCGGCCTTGACGCCGACATAGGCCAGGGTCATAAGGGCATCGGCAGCAACATTGAGTCCCACGTGCTTCATCACGGCCATGCTGCGAACGCCGCAATTGGCCGCTGCCGCCGAGACCTCCAGGGCGACTTTTTCGTTGGTGCTGTACTCGAAATAAAGATCACTTTCCTGGGACATCTGGAAGAAGTTCAGCGTGATCTCCGACGAGGGTGTCCCCGGATAAGTGCTGGTAAAGGCCACACCGGCTTCGATCGCCCCGCGGGCAATCGCCTCGTTTCCCAGCAACAGCATCTTTTCGCCGGGATTGTCGGTCAGTAGTTTGTGCATGGTCGGGTCCTCTTTTTCGGCTATGGGGTTCAACAACACGATGGCCCGGCGGCAAGGAAAGAAAACCGGAATTCCGACAACCGGTAAAACCGTCTTGCCCGAATCGCATTGTATGTTTGACGCTGCCAGACTGCCTACGGTATCAGGATCGGCCGCTGCTGGATCTTGCGGTTGTGAACCATCTCGAAAACCTCGTTAATCTGCCCCAGTGGAAACGTTTTGATAAAGGGGGTCAGCTTCACTTTGCCATCGAGCACCAGATCCATTGCCGGCTTATAAAATTCAGGTCGGCATCCCCAGTTTCCGCGGGCAACGGCATGAAACGCCATCAGGTTGGACAACCGCAGCTCCACCGTGTCCATGGTGAAGCCGACCACCGCAAGCGATGCCCCGAAGGTCAGCAGCCCGAAGGCGGTTTTCTGGCCGGCGGCCGTGCCGGAAGTCTCGAAGATCTTCCACTGGGTGCGTCTCCGGCCCTGCTCCTTGACAAAGGTCGATACCGCCTTGCGAAGATCTTTGAACTCCATTTCAGCCGCGTTGAATGCTCGGTCCACGTATGGGCCGATGGCGTCCAGCTTGGCAGGATCGACATCGATGGCCACCACCGCGGCACCGAAACTTTTTGCGATCTGGGCACCAAATCCGCCGACACCGCCCACTCCTACGAATATGGCGGTGTCCAGGTCAGTGAGCCCGCCGTCGACGACCGCCTGATAGGGGGTGGTCACCGCGTCGGCGATCACCGAAAGCGTCGCCAGCGGAACCTTGGCCTTGCCGCGGGGATTGCCGCTGTCGTCCAACGGGACCTCGCAGAGCTGAGCTGCCGGTACGACGATGTGAGAAGCAAAGCCGCCCTGGATGTCATTGCCCGGCATCTTCTGCCCGACACAGATGTTGCCCAGGCCCTGCCGGCAGACATCGCATTCGCCGCAGGGCATCACCGCCGGCACGATCACCGCTTTGTCCTGCCAGGATTCGGCTCCGGGCCCCGCAGCCTCCACGACGCCGCTGATTTCGTGACCGAGCGTGAGCGGCAGCGGAGATTTGGTGCGCACACCGTCATAATAAAAACCCAGGTCGGTGTGGCACACGCCGCACCCGGCGACCTTGATGCGCACTTCTTCGGCCTTCGGCTCCGGCACCGGCGAGCTGACCTGTTGCAGCGGCTGCTTTGGATCTGTCATTTGCCAGGAAATCATGGTCATCATCGTTCTCCTTGCCCCCAGGCTATGGGGTTGATTGGTTCATCCGATTCAAATCACTTCACCACTATCGGTTTCGCTGGTATCGGTTTTACGGATGTAGATGGTTTTACAGTCTTTTGTCGCCGTTTTCATGCAGTCGCTGCAGTCCGGCTGCTCGAAAGGATCGAAGGGCTCCAGGTGAACATCGCAGCCGATCTGCCGGTAGGCCCGGACCAGTTCGGAGAGCCGGGACTCGTCAACGGTCGATTTCCGCTGCCATCCCTGATCGGCGAGTTCTTCTTCCCGGGTTGTCAATCGGCGTCTCCAACAAACGATTATTTGCCCGTGTACTCCGGCTTTCTGCGGCCCAGTGACGACAGCCCCTCTAAGGCATCCGCAGAAGAGAATATTTCTTCCAGCCTGCCCAGTTCAATCTCCACGGCTTCGGTCATCGATTTGCCGATCTGGCCATCGATGATTTCATCGGCCGCTTTCAAAGCCAGGGGCGCCTTGTAGCCGACCATTTTGGCCGCTTTTTCGGCCAGGGCGCCGTCGACGCCTTCCGGCAAGCGCCCTGCCAGCAGGGCGGCGACGTTGTCCGCCGAACCGAGACGCGCCAGCTGCTGGAACGTTTCCGGTATCGGTCGGCTGCGGTATTTGTCGGGTTTGCCCCCGGCGGCCATTTGCCGGATGGTCGCCTCCACTTCCGCCGGCTGCACCAGATGCTGCACGATTCCCAGGGCGTGGGCATCTGCGGCAGAAAGCGGTGCACCGGTAAACACGTAGTACTTGGCCAGCTGCGGTCCGATTTGACGGGCCAGGCGCAGCATGCCCCCCAGGCCGGGATAAATCCCGATGCCCGTTTCCGGAAATCCAAGCGATCCGGCCGGGGTGGCCAGGATGGCCTGGCAGGCCAGCGCCAGTTCGCTGCCGCCTCCCAGTGAGAGACCGTCGATCAGGGCAATGGTCAGCTTTTCCGAATTTTCGATCCGCAGCAGCAGCTCGTGACCGCGACGGGTGAACGCGGCAATGTCGGCAATCCGGTTTTGCTTGATCTTGGTGACAAAGTAGCGGATGGCGGCGCCGGCAACGAAAGCCTTGCCGGCGCCTTCGAGAACGATGGCACGTACCTCCGGGCGTTTTTCGGCCTCGTTGAAATGCTCCTCCAGCTGCGCAACCACCGCCTCGTTTAGGGCGTTCATGGCTTCCGGGCGGTTGACGGTGATGGTTGCAATCTGGCCCTTGACTTTCAGGTCGACGAAACGAAACGCGAAGGGGTGGCCGCTTTGTTTCTGCTTTGCGAGCAGTTGCGGCATCTGAAAATCGGGGTATATTTCGCACACAGCCTGCACCACCGCATGCGTTCGGTCGATACCGATGCGGTTAGCGATTTCAAACGGACCCATGGCCCAGCGAAGACCGATTTTGGCACCGCGGTCGGTGTCTTCTATGCTGGCCACTCCCTCGTCCACCAGGGCGGCGGCCACGCCCAGGCAGACACCGTAGAATCGATCGATAATCGGCTCGAAGCGGGATTCGTCCGGCTGTCCCTCCAGATTCCAGTTTTCGCCTTTTTCTTTCTGGGCCTTGAGGATTTCACAGGGTGCGTAAAAGGCGCCAAGTTCGTTGCCGAGCGTCGTGGCGGCATGCACGGCAATCGGAATGCCGGTGACATTCATCAGCATAAAGGGCCCCATGCCGATGTGAAATGCGCGTTTGGCGGCCTCTTCGATGGTGGGGATGTCTGCCAGTTTTTCTTCCAGCATCCGGGCGGCCTCGTTCAGAAAGGGAACGAAAAAGCGGTTGACGGCAAAGCCCGGCGCGTCTTTTACCAAGATCGCGGTTTTGCCGTGCAGCTTGGCTGCCAGCATCGATTTTTCGATGGTCTGTTCGCTGGTCTGCGTGGCCGGAATTACCTCCAGCAATCGATTTTTGGCCGGATGGTAGAAGTAGTGCAGTCCGATGAATCGATCCGGGCGCGAGGTCTGGTCGGCGAATTCGCGCACGTAAAAACTGGAGGTGTTGGTAGCCAGAATGGTGTTGTCCGAACACAGATCGTCGAGCTTTTTGAATACATCCGCTTTGACCTGTTTATCCTCGAAAACCGCTTCGATGACCAGGTCGGCATCCGCCACTGCGCTGTAATCGGTGGTCGCCTCGATGCGGCCCAGGATCTCTTCTGCCTGATCCGCAGTGAAGAGCTTCCGCTCCAGCCCCTCCTGCAGGGTTTTGCGGATGGTGTCCAGGCCGCGCTTAACGAACTCCTCTTTCATGTCGATCATCACCACCCGGATGCCCTCCTGGGCAATCTTTTGCACAATTCCGCTGCCCATGTTGCCCGCACCGATTACACCGATTTTGCTGATTTGCGCCATGGAACCTCCTTGGTTGGTAACCGGCCAGGCGGAATTTGTTGACCCGCACGGTCGGCTATGGAGCCGATGGGACTGCCTGCCCCGCCTTTGCCGGATGGCCGAAAGATTCAGGGCCTGAAGTCACAAAAAACGGAAATCTTTCCGATCGCAATCACTTGTTCTTCCACTGCGGCCGACGCTTTTCTTCAAAGCTGCGAATGCCCTCCAGGGTGTCTTCGGTCTTCATCAGAACGTTGAGGAAAAGCTCGTTGGCCCCTTGCAGGGCCGCGGTGAATTCTTTGCCGATGTGCTGTTTGACGGCACGCTTGTTGAGCCGGATAATCAAGGGGCTGCAGGCCGTAATCTCCTTGACGAGTTTGTCGAGCACTTCCGTCCATTGACCGTCTCCGGCAACATAGCCGACCATGCCCATCTGCCGGGCTTCCTCGGCGCTGTAACGCTTTCCGGTGGTGCAGATCTCCACTGCTCGAGCCGGCCCGACCAGCTGCGGCAGCCGAACGGCCGCATACGGCGGGAGGAATCCCAGCTTAATTTCGGGTTGTCCGAAGACGGCACTTTCGGCGGCCACGATCATGTCGCATGCGATGGCCACTTCCATCCCGCCTCCCAGGCAGGCGCCCTGCACGCCGGCGATCACCGGGATTTCGAGCCGGTCGATGCGCTCGCAGAGGCCGCCGAAGACCCTGATCATCTCCTCGGCCATTTCCGGCTTGTGATCACCTACTTCCACACCCGCACACCAGCTCGGCCCGTCACCGAGAATCACCAGGCACTTGAGGTCGTCTTCGGCGGCGAGTTCATCCAGGCGGCTGTTAAGCTCGTTGATCATTTCGATGTTCAGTACGTTGTGCTTGGGGCGCGCCAGGGTGATCCGGGCTACCCCGTCTGCCTTTTCCATCTTCAAATGCTTCATCAGCTCATACATATCTACCGTTCCTTGTACTTGGAGTATGATGGTACGTGTGAAATACCCGCAACGCTGGCGGACAAACGGGCTGCTGTCCGGAACTTCATTGCTCCGGTCAAAACCGGTTTGCCTCCTGTCGAGGCGCACAATCCGCCGAATGGATCAAATCTTCTGAAACACGTAGTTCAACTGACCGTTTGGCAGCCGATTCACCGCCACGGTCATTTCCATCCCCACCTGCAGCTCTTCTTCCGGCACCTCTGCGGCGATGCGGCCAAAAACCTTGTAATGGCCGTAATCGAGCAGGGCGATGCAATAGGGGACATCCTGGTCAAAGCCGACCGGTGCAAACTGCAGTTTGCTGTAGGTCAACAGTTTCCCGGCACCGGCAACCTCGAACCACTCCATGTCGCTGCCTAGACACTGGTAGCAATCGGCACGCGGCGGGAAAAAAACGAGACCGCATTCTTTGCACTTCGTGCCGGCCACCTTGCCGTCTTCCAGGTAATCGATGAAATCGTTGATTTTCGATATGGCGGTGAAGCTCACCGTGCCGAATTTTTTAAACCGGTCGTCGACCTCTCTTTTGCTGCCCATATTTCCCCGCTCTGTAATTCGCGTCCGAAAGGAGCGCTTCTTTTCTACCGCCCCAGTATGGTCACGTTCCCATAAAGCCCGACACCGCCGATGTTGTGCACCAGCCCGATCTCGGGATCTTTCACCTGAATGTCGCCGGCCTCGCCTCTGAGCTGGAGAACGATGGTGCGGATCTGCGAACCGCCGGTAGCCCCGATGGGGTGGCCCTTGGAGAGCAGTCCCCCGTCGACGTTAACGGGAATGCGGCCGTCTTTGTAAGTCTCCTTGCCGCGAATCAAATCCCTTCCTTCACCGGGTTCGGCAAAGCCGAGATTTTCATAGGCCATCAGCTCCGCGATGGTGAAGCAGTCGTGCACTTCGGCCACATCCACGTTCCGGGCGGTGATTCCGGCCATCTCGTATGCCTGCCCGGCGGCCTGCTTGGCAACGGACAGACCGGTCAGCAGGTCGCGTCCGGCCAGGTTGACACTGGCGGTCGCCGCACCCAACCCCAGGATCCACACCGGTTTTTTCGAAAAGAGCTTGGCCTTCTCCTCGCTGGCAACGATCAGGCAGGAGCTGCCGTCGGCATTCGCACAGCAGTCTCCGACCCGCAATGGGGCAGCAACCGGTCCGGCCATCCGGTCGTCGGCGCTGGTGAAGTTTTCCATCGTCACCGGTTTCCGGTATACGGCCAACTCGTTCAGCTGGCCGTAAGTCGCTGCTTTCACCCGAATCAGGGCCAGGTCTTCCGGCGTGGTTCCGTATGCCTGCATGTGGGCACGGGCGTACATCGCATAATAGGCCGGCATCATCGTTCCGAACGGGCTTTCCCACTGGATATCCGCCCCTCTGCCCATTCGCTCCTGGGATTCGGCCGATGAGATCTCCGACATCTTCTGGAAGCCGAGGACCGCCACCACATCGTGCAGACCCGACTTCACCAGGCTGTAGGCCAGGCGCAGACCCGTGCTGCTGGAAGAGCACAAGGTCTCGACGTAAAAAGTGGGCTGGGGGTTCAAGCCCAGGTATTCGGCAAAAATGCCGGCCGGCGATCGCTGCTTGTCGTATTCCGGTGCCGAGCAGATCACCGACGCTCCGACATCTCCGACACCGATGCCGGCATCCTGCATGGCGGTTTTGAATCCCTCGAATGCCAGCTCCCGGATCGATCCCGGGTACTGCCGCACGAACTTGCTTTGCCCTACACCGATTATGGCTACTCGACTCATCCGTTATATCCCGACTTTCATGGTTTGTTCGGTTACCGAAACACCTTATATGTATTGACCGCCATCGACTTTGATAACCTCGCCGGTGACATGCCGGGCCTTGTCGGAAGCCAGGAAAGAGACCACGTAGGCCAGGTCTTCGGGCTGTCCGACCCGCTTCATCACGATTTCTGCCATGGCCATTTCGATAATCTTGTCCCGCGCCTCGGACTGCCTGAGCATGGCGGTTTCGATCAAACCGGGGGCGACCGCGTTGACGTTAACGTTAAAGGCCCCCAGCTCCTTGGCGAGCGCCTTGGTGTATCCGATGATTCCGGCCTTTGAGGCAGAGTAATTGGTCTGGCCGAACTTTCCCCGCAGCCCGTTGATCGAGGTGATGTTGATGATTTTTCCGTATTTTTGATCCTTGAACAGCGGCGCCACCTGGCGGGTAAAGTTGAAATACCCTTTCAGATTCACCTGGATCACCCGGTCCCACTGCTCTTCGGTCATCTTCCACGAAACACCGTCCCAGTTCATCCCGGCGTTGTTTACCAGGATGTCAATTTGTCCAAAAGCGGTGAGGGCCGCGGCGACCGTTGCCTCGGCTTCCGAGAAAACCGAGATGTCGCATTGCAGCGCCAGGGCTTTGCGGCCCATGGCCTCGATTTCGGCAGCGTAATTCCTGGCTTCGGCTTCGTGCTTGCGATAGGTCAGGCAGATGTTGGCCCCTTCCCGGGCCAGTTCGAGCGAGATGGCAGCCCCGATACCCTGAGAGCCCCCTGTTACGATGGCACTTTTTCCTTCCAGCAGCATGGTGTCCCTCTTCTTTCTGAAATGAAACGCGCACGTTGGCGACCGTGAGGATGCAAGCCGGCCGAGGCAGATGCCGCAATCCTTGCAGCCGGATCACCGGTATGCGAGCTATTCTTTCGGCTTGCCCAGCACGGCTGCCATGAACTGCGCATCGAACGCATCCCCGCGGGACATTCGCCGCCGGAATTCGATAAAATCGATGGTGTCTTGGCCGGTGATTTTCTTGGTATTGAAAGCGTTGAATCCGAGATACGCTTCGCAGTTCATGTTGGCGGCCAGCCAATGCCGGTTGATCACCTTGGCCTGATCCCAGAAAAACTTCTTCTTCAGCCGGATACCTTCCACGCTTTTGATCAGACACCCCGGAAACAGGTTGGTGTAGGTCCACAGAACCTGATTGACCGTCGCATCCAGCTGCGCAAAGTCGGTGGCGGCGGCTTTCACGAGCTCCCGGGCTTTTTTGGCCTCGTCTCCGGATTTAAACTCGCCGTAGACAATCTCTCCGTCCCGGACGTAGGTGTCGGTAAAAATTGCCGGGTTTCGCAGCCACCCGCCGTCCTGCCGGATGACCGGCACGCATTTGGAGATCAGGCCCAGGCGCTGCATTTTGTAAGCGCTCCACATTTCACACGATACGCAGTTCCACATGGCCAGCTCCATGGGCAGCATCCACGGCAGAAAATCGCTGCTGCCGCCGTCAGGCGCCGAACCGTGGCGCGGTCCGGCCTGACCGAATATGGCCAGGTCGCTGGAGACCGTCGTGTCGCAGGCCATGCCGATTTCCTGCCCACCGGCGACCCGCATCCCGTTCACCCTGCAGATGGTGGGCTTTTTGCAGGTCAGGATGCTGTCCACCATGGCGTTGAACAGGTCCATGTAAACGCCGTATTCATTGGGCCGGCCGGCGTAGTACTCGGCATACTCCTTGGTGTTTCCGCCGGTGCAGAACGCCTTGTCGCCCACAGCGGTAAAGACGGCTGCCACAACCGAGTTGTCGGCCGATGCGCGCTGAAAGGCCGCAATTACTCCCTTGACCATCTCGGTGGTGTACGAATTGTACTGGGCAGGGTTGTTTAAAACGATCCATGCGGAAAACAGGTCCTTGACGGCATTTCCCTGGGGGTCGAGAATCGGTCTTTTTTCAAAGATTACCCCGGGGGCTTCCTCGGAGAAGTGCTCTTCACCCCATAGATAATGGTCTTTCAGTCCGGACTCTCGCGGCAGCCAGCGTAAATCGGTCATCATCCGTCTCCTTGCTTCTGAATGAAATTCGGTATCTGACAAAAGGTTATTTTATAGCTATATATTAGCTACTCGGAGTGGAAGTCAAGAAAAAAATATGGCCTTGACGCCCGTCTGGGTGCACTGTTAGAAAGCACCATTCAAACCAAAATCACCCGGGGAGGTCACAGCGTTGCGATATCCAAAGGAAGTGGTTCTGAAAGACAGATCCGAGGCGGTCATCCGGCCTTTACAGAAGGATGACGGGGGGATGCTCAGCCGTTTTTATGCCGCCATTCCGGATAATAACCGCTGGTACATGCGCCATGACGTGACCGATCCGCTGGTAATCAAAAAGATGATCGACTCCATCGGCAGGGGGAACGTGTTTTCCACGGTGGCACTGGTGGGAGACCGAATTGTGGCCCACGCCAGTCTGTTGATGCGCGGGCACGGCTCAACCCAGCATGTCGGCCGGCTTCGAATCGCCGTTCTGCCCGGCTACCGGCACAAGCGGCTGGGGACTTGGGTGCTGCTCGATCTGATCCAGTATGCCATGGACACGGGGTTGAACGATTTGCGGGCCGATTTCGTGGTGGGCATTGAGGATAACGCCATCGAATCCGCCCGCAAGCTCGATTTTTTCAAAGTTGCCGTGATCCCGGAGTACGTAAAAAGCCCGAGGGGGATCCGCTACGACCTGCAAATCATGGTCAAAAGATTGCACCGGACCTGGGCCGACTTTTGAAATGGTGGTATGAGTTCATCACAACCGGCAGAATCTGCGCGCGACACCCGCAACGCCGATGTGCGCATCCGTTCATTCTGTTCAGCCCGGGAAATCGGGCTCCTGAAGTTCAATCCGCAGTTCGGGGCACATGCGCAATACAAATCTCTGTACACCAGAAAAGAGAGCCTCGAGCAGATCGCCGCGCAACCCGACGCCAACGTCACCCTTGCCGTGCAGGCAGATCGGATGATCGTCGGCTTCGGTGTGCTGGCCTATCCGGAACCGTCCGAACGCTGGGCCCAGCTGCAGCCGCAGGTGATGGCGGAGGTCAAGGCCATCGAGGTGGCCCGGGACTGGCGCTCGAAAAAAGTTGCCGGCCGGATCCTGGAGAAGCTGACAAGCCACCGATCCATGGAAGAGAAAATCGCCTACATGGTGGGATATTCCTGGACCTGGGATCTGGATGGGACCCGCAAAACCGCCCAGCAATACCGCCAGATGTTGATCCGGTTGTTTGAACCCTGCGGTTTCATCGAGTATCAGACCAATGAACCGAACATCTGCCTGAAGCCGGAAAACCTGTTCATGGGAAGAGTAGGGCAGGCGGTGGATGAACAAACCATTCAGGCGTTCAAGTGGCTGCGGTTCGGCATCGACCCGTGAGCCGGAAAAAGCCGGCCGTGCCGGTCGCATCTTGAAATCTGCGACCTACTGAAATGATGCACCGATAACACGTTCGTTTGCCAAAAGGAGTTGCTCATGACCATTGCCAAGAAAGTCGAAACCATCATAGAAAAGTCGTCCTGGATCCGGAAGATGTTTACCGAAGGTGCCCGGCTGAAAGCCGAGCACGGGGCGGAAAATGTCTTCGATTTCAGCCTGGGCAACCCGAACCTGCCGCCACCGTCGCAGTTCAGCGAGGCACTCAAGGATACGGTCAATACCAGCGGCCCCGTCGATCACCGTTACATGCCCAACACGGGATTCCCCCAGGTCTGTGCGGTCATTGCCGAAACCGTCTCTGCCGAACAGCAGGCGGCCGTAACCGGCCAGGAGATCATCATGACCGTCGGGGCGGCCGGCGCCCTGAACGTGACCCTCAAGGCGATTCTGGATCCCGGAGACGAGGTGATTTCGCCGGCCCCCTGTTTTGTCGAGTACCATTTCTACACCGACAACCATGGCGGGGTGTTCAAAACCGCGGCCTGCCGTGCCGACCACACCCTGAATTTGAACGCCCTGGAAGAAGCGATAACCGGGCGCACCAAGGCCGTTTTGATCAACTCTCCCAACAATCCCACCGGTCAGGTATACTCCGCAGAAAGCCTTGCGCAGCTGGGACAGCTGCTGCGGGACAAGAGCACGCAATACGGACGCACCATTTACCTGATATCCGACGAGCCGTATCGCCGGATCATCTTTGACGGCCTGCAGGTGCCGGCCATATTCCCGCATTACGAAGACAGCATCATCGCAACATCCTATTCCAAAGATCTTTCCATACCCGGAGAGCGGATCGGCTATGTGGCCGTCAACCCCAAGGCCGCTCACCGCCGGCAGCTGCTCGACGGCATGGCGCTGGCCAACCGTATCCTCGGCTTCGTCAACGCGCCGGCCTTGATGCAGCGGGTGGTCGCCCGGGTGCAGGGAGCCAGTGTCGACAGCTCGGCCTATCAACGCAAACGGGACCTGCTCTGCGCGGGCCTGGCCGACGCCGGCTATGAGTTCGTCACCCCGCCGGGGGCGTTTTACCTGTTCCCGCGCACACCGATCGCCGACGATGTAGCTTTTGTAAAGGAGCTGCAGCAGGAGTTGATCCTCACGGTGCCCGGCAGCGGGTTTCACGGCCCCGGGCACTTCCGGATCTCTTTTTGTGTGGAGGATGAGACGATCACCCGCGCACTGCCGGGTTTCAAGAAGGTGATGCAAAGGTACACATAAGTCCGCCGATGCTTTGCGGTTCCGGCAGGGAACAGGGCAACGGCGCGATCGCATTTGATCGACATGTGAATCCACGGAGCAGTTACCGCAGCCTGCAGGTACCGCCAGGCTCTCAACGGGTATTCACATCACCAAATCGCAAGGAACCGCTGAGACCAGGAGAAGGGATCTTTGACCGCGAACATTTCTCCGAGTCCTTCAAGCCAGGATCGGATGCGACCATCCTGTTTTTTGGTAATTCCCTCTTTATATTACATTCTGCCGAATACGACACGTCCCTTTCAGTTCGAAATGAATTATGATCTGCATTCATTGGATCCGTGTTTCGTGCAATCCCGGAGCTATGGGGGCCGTTATGTGAAAAGGTCCCCTGTTCGGATTTAAGACTGTTCAATTATTTCTTCTCGAAATTCTTCGATGATCGGCTCGATTCCTTTGAGACGGTCCAGATGAGCAATGTGAATGATCGCATCACCCCGCTGCGCAAGGGGCAGGTTCAAACGGCCGATCACCATCCCGGATACCGGTGAGCGAATGTCAATTTCTTGATTGCCGAAGGGATCTGCAATAATACCGATTCGGCTGTTTTTGGCTACCCTGCCGCCCAAGGGAGACTCCATGTGCAATATTCCGCTGGCAGGAGCGCGCACCCAGGATGTCGAGTCGGCTATCAGGGGATCGATGACCGATTTCCGCCGCCCGGAACGGCGCAGCATGCCGACGGCGGTCATTACCCCTAGCACACCTCTAACACCGGCCCGAATTCCTTCTTCATCGAATCGCAGGGCTTCACCGGCCTCATATAAAAGCATGTGAATGCCCTTTTCAGCAGCTGAATGCCGAAGGGAACCCTCGCGGGTGGCGGCGTCTATAACTACCGGCACCTGAAATTCTCTGGCGATGCGAAGTGTTTCGAGAATCTTGATGTCAGCCCGGATCTGGGGCAAATTGGCACGGTGGTTGGAACCCGCATGCAGATCGATGCCATATTGGCAGCCGTGTACTATTTCATCCATGAACGTAGCGGCCAGTTGTGAGGTCAGCGAACCTTTTGCCGATCCGGGGAAAAACCGGTTAAGGTCCCGCCTGTCGGGAGAGTAACGGGATTGCTGCAAGAAGGCGTAGATATTGACCACCGGGACGGCAATCAGGGTGCCGCGCAGCTTTTTGATTTTTTTGAGATTAATGAGGCGGCGTATGATTTCGGTACCGATGATCTCATCGCCATGTATGGCCCCACAGATAAACAGCCTTGGTCCATCCTGGCGTCCGTGAATGACATGGACGGGCATAGCCATGTCCGTGTGCGTGTATAGCCGGGCCACCTGGATATCAATGGTCGCCTGCGTACCGGGTTTCACCGTCGTTCCGGCAATCTTCATGGCGCTCTGCATGTCAACCGCTGCCTTTGGTGCGCGTTTTGCCGTGTTGCGCATTTTTCTCGATGTATGCGATCACCATTTCGGCCACGTTTGCACCGGTAGATTTCTCGATACCCTCCAGTCCCGGCGAGGAGTTGACTTCCATGACCACCGGCCCGTGGTTTGATCGCAGCATATCCACGCCGGCTACCCGCAGGCCCATGATACCTGCGGCTCGAACAGCCGTGGAGCGCTCCTCGGGGTTAATCCGTACCTTTTCCGCACTTCCACCACGGTGCAGGTTTGACCGGAATTCCCCTGCCGGACCCCGCCTTTGCATGGCCGCCACAACCCTTGAACCGATGACCCAACAGCGCAGATCAGTGCCGCGGGATTCTTTAATAAATTCCTGCACCAGAATATTGGCTTTCAGGCTTCGAAAAGCCTGAATGACGCTCTGTGCCGCCTTTTGGGTTTCAGCCAGAACCACGCCGACTCCCTGGGTCCCCTCAATCATCTTGACGACAAGCGGTGCGCCGCCCACCATCGCGATCAGATCGTCGGTAAAAACGGTGGAGTGGGCGAAACCGGTGACCGGCAGTCCGATTCCTTTGCGTGCCAGCAGCTGAAGGCTGCGAAGCTTGTCCCGTGATCGGCTGATGGCCACCGACTCGTTCAGGCTGTAGACCCCCATCATTTCGAATTGGCGCACCACTGCCGTGCCGTAAAAAGTGATGGATGCACCGATGCGAGGGATGACGGCATCGAATCCTTCCAGCCTTTCGCCTTTGTAGTGAATCGCCGGATGATGCGATGTGATGTCCATATAGCAACGCAGGGGATTGATAACCGACACCGTGTGTCCGCGCTCCTTTGCGGAGTCAACCAGCCGGCGGGTCGAGTAAAGTTCCGAATTGCGGGAAAGAATACCGATCTTCATTTTCTGCCTTTCTTCGATGAAACGCCACGATACGCTCTGGCCAGCGTTCGTCCGTTCATATATGAATTTGCGGGATCAATGGTAAAATGATGTTCGAGTGCTTTTCGGCCTAGCAGCATTCTGAACATCATGCGATCGCGGTTGGTTAACGTTACCTGTATCGGCCATTGCACTTTTCTAAGCAGGGCTATGGTTTCAATGACATAACGCATTTCAACGTGCCCGCTCGAATCTTTGACACGCCGGCGGTCGATGACCGGCGCCGTGCAGAACAATTCGACGTCCTGCCTTTTTTGCAGCGGATGGATGCCGAATCGCACCATCATTCGGTTGCCAGCAGAATACTCCTCGATGCTGAAGGTGTGGAGTGCGGAAGTGCGCGCACCCGTGTCAATCTTTGCTTTTATGGCGGGAATTCGCAAATGGGGTAGTGCCAGCCATTCTTTCCAACCGATGGTGGGCCGATCTTCATTGCAACCCTTTCCAGGGGGAGATGCCATTAACGCGGTCCTTTCCCGATGAGGGAAATCGGAATTAGATAATAACTGCCTTATATTATAGTAAAAAATGATTTTAGAATCTGTCTAATGGTACGGTGCCGCTATCGCTTTGTCAACAACCTCTGGTAATTGGCGATTTTCATGAAATCTTTACAGAACAGCTGTCAGATTGCATCCCTGGAAGAATTTGTGTAGCATTTCATATTTTGGTGCGGCGGGTATCACGATCGCGGGCATTTACGGATCTCGTTTTGTGGCTAATATGAGACGAACGCCCGGGTGCAGCCGGCATTCAAGAAAGTGATGGCAACATTCAGGTAAGCATGGCGGAGGCGCGGTTTGCCGGCTGCCGGTGCGCACGTCTGTACGTGTTGAACATCGAGGTACCGGGGTGCCGTTTGACCCTTGACAGTGGATGTGAACCTTTTCGGTGATCGCCGGTCGCACTTATCTGCACCGGGTGAAATTCAATAGATCCGCCGCGGTCGCACGGCTATCACCCGGCCGCCGTCGGCCGGAGGAAAGCCGGGCCAGCCTTCACCGCCGTAACTGAAGCTGAATATCCACCGGGAGGATGAATCTTCGCTCTGACCGGCCCATATCCAGAATCCCGAATTGTAGAGCAGATAGGTGATGTTGTTCACCCCGTCACCGATGTGGTAGAGGGCGCCCAGTTCGCTGCGGGTCGGCATGCGCCATCCGCCGCCCAGCGCTTCGAGCCCGGTCACCCAATCTTTGGCCTCCTGCCAGCTCGTGCCCTTATCCGGTCCCGCATACCACTCCAGGCCGGTTTCGGTGTCGTACACCACACCGGTGTCATAGCGCACCAGGTGCCGATCGGTATAGACGATTTCCGCACCGATGGCATGGCACACGAACAGCGTCGAAAAAAAGACCGCCGTAGCGACCGCCTTGCAAGTCTTCGAGTTTGCCGTCATATTTTGCCTGTTCTCCTATATCGGCGAGGTCTTAAAGCCATTCAATAAAGGATGGCAACGTCTCACGCTTCCCAATAAATAAGGCCGCCATGCAAAATTACAAGGCGACCCGGAGCAGGGGATGATCGCTTTTGCGACCGGTAGTCGAAGACCATCTCGATCTTGCGGGCATCGCACCCTTTGCCCGCCGGACAAAATTCGGAAGAAAGCAGGCAGAACCGGCTACCGGCGATCGTCAACGGGGGTGCACGTGGCGAACACGACATAGGCCACACCGTCACCGGATGCGGAAAGAACGGCTTTGCCATCCTTTTTGCTGATGGCCAGGCTCCAGGCCAGGCCGTCATCCACCCCATCGACGCCTGCATCCACGCCTTGCAGGATCGTCTTGTTTTCGATGTGAACCAGGCTGGTAAACGATATGCTCTTTCTTATCCGGCTGTCTTTGGATGGGCGCAGGGTTCTGGCGCCGAAGTCGATCAGAAAGTGTTTCGGAAGACCGACGGTGTCCGGATCGATGTCATCGATAATCTTGTATGAATTGATTTCGATGATTTTGCCGGTGGTTCCGGCCAGTGGTTTGGATCCGTCGAAATCACCGGCCGAGGCGGAAGGGGTCAAGGCCATCATGCAAATACCGATCACCGACACCATGCTGAATATAAGCAGCCGGTTTAGCGCCAGACGGCTCTGCCGGGGATGGACACAAGATTTCAATCGGAACCGTTTGTCTGTCATTGCTCCAGTGCCTGGAAGGTTTTCATGAACCTGCGATCAACATAATCTTTGATGGTAAAGGCCAACCGACCGCCGAACAGCAGCCACCATTTGTGGAAGATACCGGTGCCGTCGCCCAGGTTGAAAATCAGAAGATAGGCACCGCCGGGCTCAAACGGCTGCAGCGGGCCGGTATCGAGCGTCGCCATCAGGTTATGGTAAATCACCGGATTCTGGCGAACGGCGTATACCCCCACCTTATCCAGCGGAGATTCTTTGAAATAGATACAGTCCCCACCACCGAATATGTTTTCGTGTGCAACGCTTTGCAGGTAGCGGTTGACCAGCAGTCCTCCATCCGGGCCGACAGGCAGCCCGGAAGCGGCGAAAACCGGACTCGGCTTTACTCCGATGGCGACGAATATGATGTCCAGGTCATGGGTTTTCCCGGATGTCTCGGTCACCTGACCGGCCCTGATTTTATGAACCCTGCAGCCCTCCACCACCTCAATTCCGCGTCTTTTCAACGAGAACCGGGCTTTGGCGCGCACACCGGCGGGATGATGCGGCATGAGGGTGTCGCTGGTCAGTATGCTGATCTTAGCCGGCTGCAGCCCCGGTTCACGGGTCAGTCGCCAGAGGTTCCCCGCGATTTCCACAGCCGAAGGTCCGCCGCCGATGATACCGATGGTCAGCTTCTGCCGGCGGCCCAATTCCAGAATCCGCTGCTGCGCCGCCAGCAGTCTTTCGATCGGCTTGACCAGGTATATGTCTTCCAAACCATCTTCAATGAAGTCTTTCGGCACCTGGCTTCCCAGGTTGCAGGATAGCACGTCGTAGGGTATGCGGTCGCCCGAGTCCACGTGCACGACCTGCTCTCGGGCATCGATTCTCACCACCTTTCCCAACACGAAGGTGCCCCCCTTTTTCTCGACGACAAATTTTGTGGCGAACCGGATTTGCTCGGGCGTATAAGTCTTTCCGAGCATGCCGGGTCCCATCCCGGAATAGTAATGATGCTCGGAAGGCCCTACCACCGTAACACTGCAGCCTTTTTCGACAAACCGATGCAGGTTCGCCAGGGTGACCATGTGGGCGTGTCCGCCGCCGGCAATTACGAGTCTGTTTTTCATCTTTCCTCTGCTTTCCACGTCAACGGTGATACCGACGACCCAAACTGCGATACAGACAGGGCCGGATCGCTACAGATTTTCAAACAGCTTTCCCAGTTGCTCCAGATGGGATCGTTCTTCGTTTGCGATTTGCAGCAGCGCGGTTTTGGACGCCTCGGTTCCGGCTCGTTCGGCCGCGCGCTGATAAAGATCGAGCGCCTGGGCTTCGATCGCCATCGCCAGGGAGATGACCTCTGCCGGCACATCCAAATCCGGTTGATACAGCTTCAGGTACTCATCGGTGGTCAGCCCCCCTTCCATGGCCGGATTCACGATGCGGTTCGCAAACTCCTCCCGGCTTACCGAAGAGCCGGATACCTTCTGGTATTCATTGAAAATCCGATCCTGGTGTTTGATCTCGATGGTGGAAAGGGTTTCAAACAGGCGGCGAGCCTTCTCATCTTTTACTTTCGAGGCCATCGAAACGTAAAAATCCCGCAACCCCTCCTCGAGCGAATAGGCCACAACAAGGGTCTCTTCCGGAGATTCTTTCCCCGAGAACAGATCCAGTCCCAGCTCCTGGTCACCGATGGCCTTTTCGCTTCTCCAGGCCTTGATCCCACCGGACAGGTTGATCACCTCTTTGAACCCTTTTGCGGCCAGCATCTGGGCCGCGATCCGGCTGCGCCCCCCGATGGCGCAGTAGACGACGGCCGGTTTGCCGGCATCGATTTCCCCGAGGCGTTGGCCCAGGTCCGCCAGCGGGATCAATTTGGCACCGGGAAGGTGCTCCGATTCATATTCGGCCGGCTGGCGTACATCCAGCAGCGTAAAGGCATCTCCGGGGGTTTTGACCATAAAGTCTTTGGCTTCCTGGAAGCTGAAGGATTTGACAGGAGTAAAAAACTGTTTCCAGCGCATGACTTCTATCCTTTCGAATCAGATGCATGTTGAAGTTCTGTGAGGTTCTTTTTGCCGATACGAGGGGGGTTGAACCGGTTGCGGATCCGGTGAGCAGGGCAGCCGCACAACAGGCTGCCGGAAAGCCAAAAATTGATGAAGAGTTGCATAACCGGAACCTGCTATTCCGGTTTTTGGGAGAAAGTAGATAGCCAGTCCCGAAACATAGCGATCCCATTGGATTGTGTCAACCGGTTGAAAAGATAGCGGAAAAATTCTGTGTTGCGGATGGGTTTTCCGGGGCCCCCATCGATTCGCAGCGGCGGCGATTTGAAAATCCCGTTCGCGCTGAAGGCGAGGCGGCGGGACGGCGAACCTCACGCCGAATTTTGAAAAACGATACTGCGGATGATTTC
>LJNK01000031.1 GCA_001303025.1 Deltaproteobacteria bacterium SG8_13 | reverse complement strand
TCTTCTTCGCTGCCGCCCGTAATATGGATCGGTGCGGGCCGGCGGTAATGATCCTCTCCTGGTGCGGCCGCCAGCCATTTCTCCCGCATCGCCTTGACAACCCGAAACGCATTCGACTCGACGTCCACGACCGCCTTTTCGAGAACCAGCGCCAGGCGCCCCTTGCGCTCCTCCAGGTGCATCAGGGGGGCAATCGGGACGCCAATCGGTTCCCACTGCGGAAACCCATGCTCCAGGTTCTTGATGGCCGCCATCTGCCCGGTTGCACCGTTGGCGATCAAGCTGAAAACCGTTAAACCGAGGTTGTAAGCGTAATTGCAGTCAAAGCGGGTTGGATCGTTGCCCCGACCGTCATATCCATAAAAATGTGTCTGGGTCTTAAAACTGGGCATCGACTTCTTGAAGATTTTCGCCACGGCGGCCGGTATGGTTTCTCCGTTTTTCAAAGCACCGCTCTTGACCAGCTCCTGCTCGAGCGTTTTCATGGAAATGATTGCCGGTTTGCGCAGCAGCAAATCTGCATCTTGGTAATTTTCAAACAGTAGCGGGCCGTAAGTATCCGGGTCCAGGTCGGCGGCCTTCAGGATCTTTTGATAGTAGCTGCGGTGGATGCCAAGTCGGTAGACGCCCTGTTCTTTCAAAATGTCGAGGTAATCCTTGACCAGGCCCATCAAAACCTTGTCGGTTTCCACCAGGGAAAACTGAAAGTTGCCGTGGCTGTCCCGCTCGGTGAGCAATCCTTCCCGGAAAAACTCGGGGATGTCGTTGAACAGGTCGTCGTCGCGCGTGTTCCAGACAGTAAAGGAGCTGTCCTGGCGCGAGCGCTGGGCCAGCCGCCGCAAGTATTCCATTTTGTCTTCGAGCAGCGGAAAGGCACCGTGGAAGTCAATGTCGTGGGTGGCATTGTACTCGCCGATGATGGTGTTGAGCTTGATGATAAAAACCTGGATTTCGTTGATGAACTCCAGCACACCTTCCGGGATGACGATCACCCCGTAGTTTTTCCCTGCCGCTGCGCGGCGCTCGATTCCCTCGCAGATAACCCTGGAGAGGTGGCGCAAGGTCATGCCGTATGCGGTAAAATCGGTTTCGCCTCGGTTGGCGGCCTCCTCCATCCGGCGCGGATCGATGTAGTCGGCCAAGTCCTCTCCGATCAGCGTCATATTGGCGTGCGTCTGCAAAGCCACTTCCAGGGCCAGATGACTGGCAACACGTCCCATCACCTTGCAGATATGCCAATACTTGACATCGGAGCCGGCGTCGGTGCACAGGTTGCTGATGGCACCGGCAAAAGCGCGCGCCGCCGTGTGAAATCCGAAGGACATGGCACACAATACCCTCCCCTCCGCGTCTCGGACCTGAATATCGCCATCGATGGTTTTCGGCACACCGATCACCTGCACACCGTCCTTGAGAAGCTCCTGGGCCAGGAAGGCCGCATTGGTGTTGGAGTCATCCCCGCCAACGATTACCAGTGCATCCAACCCCAGCGATTTGCAGGTCTGGCGGGTCAGCATCATTTTCTCGGCCGTATCGATCTTGGTCCGGCCGGTCTTGATCATGGTAAAGCCCCCCAGATTCCGGTAGGCATCCACCAGCCGCTGGTTTAGCTCGACGACTTCGTTTTCGATGATGCCGTCCGGACCGAGTATAAAACCGTACAACCGGCTTTGCGGATTCGCCTTGCGGGCAGCATCCCAGACTCCGGCTATGACATTGTGGCCCCCGGGAGCCGGTCCGCCCGAAAAAACGATTCCGATATTACGTTTACGGCCGTAGTGCTTTTTTGCATCGGCGTCCGGAGAATCCAGAGCCACAACGGTTTGAACCGGGTTGTCGATGATGTCCGGCAACTGCTTGCGTGACTCCCGGTCGACTTCAAAGCAGTATCGACGATCTTCCTTCAAGCCCGTGAAGGGAGCGCTGAAAACCCGGCATACCTCCGGTTGGCTGCTGCGGCGCTCCACCATCACCTCGTTGTCCGTACGCACCACCTCCTGAACCTCGGAATGGTGCAGGATCTCGGTTTCGCCCGGTTGTTTTTTTTCGGCCATTGCACCCCCCTTGGGTTTGTGTAAGATTCTTTCGTAAAGGGCCGGCTTGCACAAAACACTACGATTCAATCCCTCCGGCTGTCAAGTGTCGAGCGCCAAGTCGAACCTGTGGATGGCGCATTTGATGCAGCTGACGCCCTCTGCTGCGCTTTTGCTGGGATCAATCAGGACTTTACAACTCAATTTTTATGCGATAGAAGCAAGAAATCGCTTGAAGTTCATTCGGTAAACCATCTTCATTTGCTGGCAATGACGTGACCAGGTACCAGAAGGAAGCTGTTGAATGAAGGTAAATCAACCTAACGGTTGGCATTAACGCGGGGCTCCCATGGGACTCGCCCCAAATCGTTTGAAGGAGGGTAGCACATGAAAAAGGGATTACTAATCGGTTTGGCTTTTCTTGCGGTTGCGGCGCTGGTGTTTGTTCCGGGCGCATTCGGCGACGACATTAACCTGGCAAAGAAGTCCACTCTCAATGAGATCGTGGAGCGAGGTGAATTGCGGGTCGGCTTCGAAGCCGGTTACCTGCCGTTTGAAATGGCCGACAAAAAGGGCAACTTTATCGGCTTCGACATGGACGTGGCCAAAGAAATGGCCAAGGCAATGGGGGTGAAGTTCGTGCCGGTCAACACCGCTTGGGACGGCATTATTCCGGCGTTGATCACCAAGAAATTCGACATCATCATCAGCGGGATGACCATCACCCAGGAGCGGAACCTGAAGGTTAATTTCGCCGATCCGTATATTATTGTCGGGCAGACGATCCTGCTCAACAAAAAACACGCCGGCAAGGTCAAAAGCTACGCAGATCTCAACGATCCCAAATACACGGTCACCTCCAAGCTGGGGACCACCGGCGAGCAGGCCATCAAGAGGATGATCCCCAGAGCCAACTACAAATCCTTCGAGGTGGAATCCGAAGCGGCACTGGAAGTGCTCACCGGCAAGGCCGACGCCACGATCTACGACCTGCCGTTCTGTGCGACCTTCATGGCCCAGCAGGGCGAGGGCAAGTTAATATTTTTAGATGAGCCTTTTACCTTTGAGCCGCTCGCATGGGCCGTGCGCAAGGGGGATCCGGATTTTATGAACTGGCTGAACAACTTCCTGCGGCAACTCAAAAACGACGGCCGCTACGATCGGATCTACAACAAGTGGATCAAGAGCACCGATTGGATCAAAGAAGTTCAATAATGGCCGGATAACCGCAAAAATAAGCCCGGGTCGGCAGCACTTCCGCACGCCGGAAGCTGCCGGCCTGTCCGACATCAATTGCCATGGGCCGATGCATTCTTCGGCAGTTGCAGGCAGCAGAACATAATAAAAGCAGCGGGTGAAAAACATGACGGCTGTGCGACGAACGATGCCGAAAGCCAGGTACTACCTCTGGGTCGGAGCCTTTGTCTTCATTATCGTGTCTCTTGTTATGGTGTTTTACATCGCAACGATGCGGATCGACTACGTCTGGGGCTGGTACAAGCTGCCCAAAGCCTTCATCTACGAAGAACAGGTGGAAATCCAGTCTAAGATCGAAGGCACGGTCGCAGCGATCCACCCGAAAGGCGATAAGGCGGACATCACCGTCCAGGGAGTGGGAGAAAAAGAGACCTACACGGTGCCCACCGGCGACATACGGGTGGTGGAAAACGATTTTGTCTACCCCGGCGATCCGCTGGCCACTTACCCCGAATGGCGGACCGGCATCATGCTGCAGGGGGTGTGGATCACACTGAAAGTCAGCCTGTTTTCCATCATATTCGGCATCATCATCGGCGTCATCGGCGGTCTGGCGCGCATTGCCGACAACCCGGCGCTCAAATGGTTGGCCATCACGTATGTCGAACTGATCCGCGGATCCCCTTTGCTGGTGCAGATTTTCATCTGGTACTTCGTGATCGGCACCATGGTCAATCAGCTGCTCGTATCGTACCATATCAGCGAAGTCCCCAACTTGTGGTACGGCGTCGCGTCCCTGGCCTGCTTTACCGGGGCTTACGTAACCGAAATCGTCCGGGCCGGTATCCAGTCCATCCACCGCGGTCAGATGGAAGCCGCGCGGTCCCTGGGGATGACCTATCCGCAGTCCATGCGCTATATCATCATGCCCCAGGCCATGCGCCGCATCCTGCCGCCGCTGGCCGGTCAGTTCATCAGCTTGATCAAGGACTCTTCGCTGCTGGGAATCATCGCCGTCCGGGAGCTGACCAAGGCCACCCGTGAGGTCATTACCACACAGCTCAATCCGTTCGAGATGTTCTTCACCTGCGCCATCCTCTACCTGGTGCTGACCTTTGCGCTGTCCATGTTCGTCCAATATCTGGAGAGGAGGACGTTGACCTCGTGATCAAAGTCAAAGACGTCTGCAAAATTTTTTACGTACCCGAACCGGTGGAAGCGCTCATGAATGTCACCACGGAAATCGCCGCCGGCCAGGTCGTGGTGGTAATCGGTCCTTCCGGCTCCGGCAAAAGCACCCTGCTGCGGTGCCTGAACCACCTGGAATCGGCCACCAGCGGTCACATCTGGATCGACGGGGTGGACATCCTCGACCGCAAAACCAACATTAACAAGATTCGGGCTGAAGTCGGCATGGTGTTTCAGTCCTTTAACCTCTTTCCTCACAAGTCCGTTCTGGAGAACGTCACCCTGGCCCAGCGGGTCGTGCGGAAACGTTCCAAAAAAGAGTCCCTGGACAAGGCGATGCAGCTTCTGAAAAAGGTCGGCATTGAAGCGAAGGCCAATGTATACCCGGATCAGCTCTCCGGCGGCCAGCAGCAGCGGGTTGCCATCGCCCGGGCACTGGCCATGAATCCCAAGGTCATGCTGTTCGACGAACCGACTTCCGCGCTCGATCCAGAGATGATCGGAGAGGTCCTCGACGTCATGAAAACCCTGGCCAAGGAGGGGATGACCATGGTCGTGGTAACCCATGAGATGGGGTTTGCCCGTGAGGTGGCCGACCAGGTGATTTTCATGGACGAGGGCCGTGTGGTGGAGGTCGGCACACCGGAGCATTTCTTCAAAAATCCAACCCACGATCGTACCAAGTTGTTTCTGAGCCAGATTTTATGAACAGCTTCTTCCCAAGAAGATTTTTCTTTCCATCGGCACCCCTGCGCTGAAAATCTGTACCTTATGAAACCCTATGCAATCTGCGCGAGGTGTTCCCGGCACCTCAGCCCCGCAACCTTCCCACCAGATATCCATCCATCATGAGGTGCAAGATGTGATGCACCACACAAAACACCAGGGCCTGACCGAATGCAGGGAAAAGGGAAACCTGCAAAATTATGGACAGCGGAAGGGTTTTTTGCGCCCCGATGAAAAGAAGACTTTCCCGGCGACCGCGCCCGATCCTGAATACGCGTGCCAGTAAAGTCGCCGCCGCCAGCAGCAGTGCATGGAAAAGCATCGCCACAGCAGCGATGACCAATAGACTGTGGCCGCTTGAAATGATGGCATGCCGGGTCTGCGACAATCCCATCCAGACAACACCCAGAACCAGCAGCTGGTTTAGCAGCTGCAAGATCGGTTGATATCGATGCACCCGCCCCTCGCCCAACCGACGGAGCATCACCCCGCCGGCCAGGGGGAGCAGGACGTAACCGCCGAGCTTGAACATGATACGCCATATGTCGATGACAACACTGGCAGGATTGCCGACCAGGGCCAGCAGAAGGGAAAGAGAAACCGGGATCACAAACACGGCCAGGATATTGGCCAACACGGTGACATACAAGGCATGGGCCATGTTGCCGCCGGCCGCACCGCTCATTACCACGCCGCTGCTGAGCGTCGAGGGCATCACCGCGACCAGAAACAGGCCGATGAGCACCCCGGGTTGCAGCGGCAGGCCGCTGAGCACTGCCGCAGCCATCGGAGATACCAGAAATATGACTGCCAGGGTGCTCAGGGTGCCGACCGTATCCTGCAGGCCGGCCAACACCTGGCTCGGATCGAGCAAGCTGCCCGAAAAAAGAAAGATCAGCACGATGGCCGCATCCGCCCCGCCCCGCGTGGCGATCCATCGACCGACGCCCGATACCGTCCGGCTGACATCTCCGACGGTGAGAGCGAAGACCGCCACCAGGCCGATCAAAAACCAGTATCTTCGTATGGTGGAAAAAAACCGCACTCGCCTGCTCCGGCCCGCAACCGGGCGTTCGACTGAGGGTTTCCTACCATAAATTCCGAATACCCGCCAGCCCGCTTGATGGATGATTGTGTCATTTCATACCACATGTTGTATGGTAAAATGCAAAAAACCACCCCCCATAGTGTTTTTGGCTTTACAATTGACCGCTATCCTGCTATCCTCTCCGGGATAAATTTGAATGATCTCCCGGCTTCTGACAGGGAGAATTCAAATGAGGAGTTGACAGGCAAATGAAACTGAAGAGCTTGGAAATATCGGGGTTCAAGTCGTTTTGCGAGAAATCGCGCATCGAGTTCCCGGAAGGCATATCGGCCATTGTGGGCCCGAACGGCTGCGGGAAGAGCAATATCGTCGACGCATTGCGCTGGGTGATGGGCGAGCAGAGCGTAAAGCAGCTGCGCGGAAAATCGATGGAAGATGTCATCTTCTCCGGCGCCAATGGCAAGCCGCCGCTGAACATGGCGGAAGTGACCCTGACGGTGGCCAACGACAACGGCAGCGCACCGGAAGAGCTGAGAGAATTTACCGAGATCATGCTCACCCGGCGCCTGTACCGATCCGGTGAAAGTGCGTATTTCCTCAACAAACAACCGTGCCGGCTGAAAGATATTCACAACCTTTTTCTGGGCAGCGGCGTCGGTTCCAAATCCTACGCCGTCATCCAGCAAGGCAACATCGGTGCGATCATAGATGCCGGGCCTGAAGAACGCCGCTACTTCATCGAAGAGGCCGCCGGCACGACCCGCTTTAAGAACCGAAAGAACGAAGCCCTGCGCAAGGTCGAATCGACCAACCAGAACCTGCTGCGGGTTTCCGACATCATCACCGAAATCAAACGACAGATGGGTGGCCTAAAGCGTCAAGCCCGAAAGGCGGAGCGCTACAAGCTCCAGCGGCAGAAGGTCGAGAAGCTCGACATCCGCCTCGGCCTGCACCAATATGCCGACCTGACCCTCCAAATCGACCACACCGACCGGCTTCTCCGGGAATTGCAGGATGCCGAAATGGGGCACTCGTCCCAGCTCAAGCAACTCGATGCCGCAGTCGAGGACATCAAGCTCAAACGCTGGCAAAAGGACCAGCAAATCGGTGCTCAGAAATCGAGCCGTTACGATCTGCTTCGCAACATCGACCGAACAGAGAACGACCTGGATCATTTGCGCAAGGAGATCGAGCGGCTGCAAGGGGAAACCGGAGAACTGCGGAGCAACTTTGAAGAGCTGGAGGGGAAAAACCGAAAGATTGCATCGGAAATAGAAGTGGCCGAAGAGGAATCCGACAGCCTCCACTCCCGATTGGCGGACGCCCAGGCCGAACTCAAGCAGCAACAGGAGCAGGGCGAGTCGATCAAGTCCCGCCTGGATCAGGCCGACGAGCAGCTCGAGATCAGCAGAGCGGCACTGATGGACCTGATGGCGCGGGAAGCGCGCTACAAGAACATCCACCAGAATGCGTCCAACAATCGTGAAAATCTCCAGAAACGGCTGAAGAGAATCGCCGGTGAAGCTTCCGAGGCCAGGAAAAAAGCGGACGAATGCCGCAGCAGCCAGGCCGATGCCAGGCAACGCGTTGAACAACTCAATCGGCAGATTGCGGCCCTGACCCGGCAATTGGAAGATATTCGCCGCCGCTACGATGAAAAGCGCCAGTCGTTCGCACGCCAGGTAAAGCAGGTGCAGACGCTGGAATTCGAATGCAGCAACGTACGATCGAAATTTTCCACGCTGAAGAAAATGGAGGAAAACTTCGAATGGTATCGTGAAGGCGTCCAGGCCGTAATGAAGGCCGACCAGCTCGGAGCGGGTGCCCGGGGGACATCCCCGGCGCCGGGTGACAGCCGGCCGGACGCATCCGGCAGCCGACAGCCGGATCGCATCATCGGTTTGCTGGCCGATGTGATCGAACCGGAGCCCGAATTTCAATCCGCCGTGGAAGCCGCCCTGGGTGAGTCGCTGCAATACATCATCGTTCGCGATTCGGCCACCGGTATCGAGGCGATCGAATACCTGCAATCGCAAATCGCCGGACGCAGCGGTTTCATTCCGATGGCAACCGTTGCCGGTATCGCCGATGACCGGCGGGTGTCACCCAACGGTTACGATCTGCTGCTCAAACACGTAAAGGTCACCAGCGGCTACGAGAAGATCGCCGACAGTCTTCTCAGCCACGTCATTGTTGCCGACAGTATTCAGCAGGCCATGGAGCTGTTCGATCGCAACAAGGCCCGCATGAGTGTTGTAACCCGGCAGGGCAACATGATCTCCCGTCAGGGGATCATGATCGGTGGCAGCCAGGAAAACCTGTCCGGGATTCTGGCCAAGAAGCAGGAGATAAAGGACCTGGAGGCGCAGCTTGAGGCCCTGGACCGGCAGCTGGAAACCGAACAGGCCTCCCTGCAGGATCTGGAGCAGGAAGTGCGCACAATCGAAAACGACCTGCAGCAGCTGGCGCAGCAAAAGCGGTCGGCCGAAGAGCAGCGCACCGAGGCCGACAAGGAGCTCTACCGCATATCCGAAGAACTCAAACACGTGCAGCGGCACCTGGAGATCGTTGAGCTGGAACAGGAGCAGCTGTTCGGCGAAGAAAGCGACATCGACGATGAAATCGCCCGCCACCAAAAACTGCTGTCGGAAGTCAGCGGTGAAATAGCGGCAGCCGAAAAGGAAGTGGCTGAAAAAACCGGGAACCTGGATGGGATTTCAGCAGAGATGGAAAGCTATAACCAGCACACCGTAGACCTGAAACTCAGCCTGAACACGCTGCACGCCCGGTTGGAAAACAGCAGCAACACCCTTCGGCGGCTCAAAGAGTTTCAGCTGGACGGACGCAGCCGACTCGATCAGCTGACCGAAGAAATCGATCGCAAAAGCCGGCGGCAGGTCTCCTCTGAAAAAAAGGTGCAGGATTACGAATCCACTCTTGCCGATTTTTACGAACAGCTGAAAGGAATCGAGAAAACGCTGGAAGAAAACGAGGCGGACTTCAGCAGCATCGATGCCCAGCTCAAAGACAACGACCAGACCATCTCCGAGCTGCAGGGCAAGCGCGAAGAAATACAACAAAAGGTCCGGATACTGGAGATCGAGCAGACACAACGCAAAGTCAAGCGCGACAACATCAACGCCCGCCTGCAGGAGCACTACGGACGTTCGGTTGAAGAACATCGACGGGAGTTGGAGGAAATTTTAAAAGAAAAAGAGGAAACTGCCGGCCTTGAATCTTCAACGGACGAACTGGAAAACGAATTGGACAATGTGCGGCGAAAACTCGCTAGCATCGGTGATGTGAACCTCGGAGCGATTCATGAATATGAAGAACTGAAATCACGCCATGACTTTCTGTCCGAACAGCGCGAGGATCTGCAGAAAGCCATCGAGAATCTGCATCGGGTGATTCGCAAGATCAACAACATCACCCAGCAACGGTTTATGGATACCTACCACAAGGTCAACGACCAACTGGGCAAAGTTTTCCCGCGTCTGTTTGAAGGCGGTTCGGCCCAGCTGGTTCTCACCGACCCGGACAATCCGCTTGAAACCGGGGTGGAGTACATGATTCATCCGCCCGGCAAAAAATTGACGAGGATGAGTCTGCTTTCCGGGGGTGAAAAGGCATTGGCGGCCATCGCTTTCATCTTCTCGCTGTTCCTGCTCAAACCCACGGCTTTCTGTCTGATGGATGAAATCGATGCTCCCCTCGACGACGCAAATGTTCATCGTTTCAGTAACCTGCTCAAACTCATCGGCGAGAAATCCCAGATCGTCATGGTAACGCACAACAAACGGACGATGGAATTTGCAGACATGCTCTTTGGCATTACAATGGAAACCAGGGGAATATCGAAGGTCGTGTCGGTAAACCTGCAATAAAGGACACCGCAGACGGGAAACACTTCGTGAACAGCGGCTCTGATTCACACATAGAACCTCCACCGCCCGCCGGAGAACCCGCGGCATCTTCGGCCGGCGGCAATGACCATCCCAACAGCGCCGATATCGCCAAAGGCAAGATGTTCGCCCGGCTGCGCCGCGGTCTGGCCAAAACCCGGCAGTTGCTCACAACCGACATTGAGGATCTGTTTGCGCGCAAAAAAGGGCTCAGTGAAAAACAGCTGGAAGAGCTGGAAGAGCTGCTGATAACGTCAGACATCGGTGTAGAGACGGCCATGGATCTGCTGGAGAAAGTATCGGCCAGCGCGGCCGGCATCCACGACGGGCCGGCGCTTGCCGCTTTGTTGAGGGCCGAAATACTTTCTTTGCTCCGCGATCACGATCACCGGGGCATGCCACTGCAGACCACCGGCAGACCGCACGTGGTGATGGTGGTGGGGGTAAACGGTGTGGGCAAAACCACCACTATCGGCAAACTGGCCCACCGCTATACAACCGATGGGAAGAAAGTTCTCATCGCCGCCTCTGATACGTTTCGGGCAGCGGCTATTGAACAGCTGGCAATATGGGCCGAGCGGTCCGGGGCGGACATCGTCCGGCATCAGGACGGCGCCGATCCGGCGGCGGTTGCCTTCGATGCGATCAAAGCGGCAATCGGCAGAGAGGCGGACATCGTGCTGGTCGACACCGCCGGCCGACTTCACACCAAGGTCAACTTGATGGAAGAGCTGAAAAAGGTGAAGCGATCCATCGCCAAACAACTCGCGGGGGCCCCCAACGAAATTTTACTGGTACTGGACGCAACCACCGGGCAAAATGCGCTCAATCAGGCCCGGATGTTCAACGAGGCTCTGGGGGTAACCGGTATCGCGTTGACTAAGCTGGACGGCACTGCCAAGGGGGGGATTGTGGTCGGCATCTACCGTTCCCTGGACATCCCTCTGCAATATATCGGCGTCGGTGAACAGATCGATGATTTGCAGGTGTTCGAACCGGAAGCTTTTGTGAATGCTCTTTTCTGACCGCCCACTGCCGCGGTGGTTTACCATCAGCGGTTTTTCAGGGAGGACGCAGAAAAAAACGGCGCCAGTTAACGATTTTCTGTTGACAATAAAGCATTCACTTTTATATTGACAGTCGAGGCTCCACAAACAGCGTTGGCTGTAGAAACAATCGCAATCAACCATCATCGAAAAAGGGGGAAAGACACCATGACAAAAGCAGAACTCGTCGAAAAAGCAGCAAAAGATGCCGGTATTTCCAAGGCGGCTGCGAATGCAGCCCTTGATTCCGCGATCGACGGCATCACCAAAGCACTGAAGAAAAAAGACGGCAAGGTCACCCTGGTCGGTTTCGGCACCTTTTCCAAAGTGCGCCGCAAAGCCCGTAAGGGACGCAATCCCCAGACCGGCGAAGCCATCAAGATCAAGGCTCGAAATGCGGTGAAGTTTACCCCCGGCAAGAAGCTGCGCGACGCAGTGTAAGCAGCGAAATCAAAAAACCCGGAATCCTGTCGGATTCCGGGTTTTTTAGTTTGAAGCTGTTTGCAATCCTGCGATCAGGCGAAAGGCAGGGCCTACCGGAAACCGGAACCGCTCTCACGCCCATGGTGAGACGTTTTCGTCCGTATCGGCCCCAAGCCCAGTCCCGCCGGCCGGAGACGGGGCTGTGAGGCCACTTCTAGTACGTGACATCAAATCCCCCATATTCCCCCGTGTATTCCTGCCACTCCACTACTACATCGTGAACGACCGCCCGCGCCGGACCCTGCCGGCACCAGTCAAGCACGGCGTTCACATCTTTGCTGTCACCTTCGAAAACCGCCTCCACAGAGCCGTCGCGCTTGTTTCTCACCCATCCGGCCACCCCGCGCAATTCCGCGGCCCGCTGGGTTTCAATTCTGAAAAACACTCCCTGGACAATACCGGTGATAATGGCATGGGCTCTTACCTTATCTGCCATGGGTACCTCCCCTGTCCACAAGATCGTTGTTACGGTTCGGATGGTAAAAGTTCTTCCAACTGCTTTTCGTCAATGACCTCAACGCCCAGCCGCAGGGCGCGCTGCAGTTTGGAGCCCGGGGATTCACCGGCAACGAGATAGTTTGTTTTGGGGCTGACAGAGCTGCTGACCTTGCCGCCGGCTGCCGTTATTCGTTCGCCGGCCCGCCGGCGGGTCATGGTCTTCAGCGCACCGGTCAGCACGAACACCTTGCCGGTCAGTCGCCCGGGAGTTGCGGCCAAGCGGCAGCGGGGGCGGATGCCGAGATCGATCAGCCTTGCGACGGTTTGCCGATTGCCGGACTGATCGAAAAAGCTGCGGATGCTTCCGGCAACAATCGGGCCGATGCCGTCGATCTTTTCCAACTCTTGTTGGGAAGCGCGCATCAGGTCGTCAAGGTGGCTGAAGCTCCCAGCCAGAATTCTGGCCGCATGTTCTCCTACGTGGCGAATACCGAGGGCAAAAATAAAGCGGTGAAAATCGACGCGTTTGCTTTTTTCGATCGCCGCAATGAGATTGGCGGCCGACTTGGGTCCCATCCGCTCGAGTTTTTCGATGGCAGCCGCCTGCAGATCAAAGATGTCGGCATAGGAGTGCAGCAAGCCGCGCTGCACCATCTGGTCGACCAGTCTATCCCCCAGACCCTCGATGTCAAACGCCCCCTTGGAAGCAAAATGTTTAATGTGCTCTTTGATTTGGGCAGGGCAGGTCGTGTTGACGCAGCGGTGAGCGGCCTCGAGATCGTCGCTGTTTTCTTTTTGTGGCCGCACAACGGTTGCGTTGCAGGCCGGGCAGCGGGTTGGCATGCTGAAAACTTTCTCGCCGCCGCTGCGCTGGGACAAAATGACCTTCACTACCTCGGGAATCACATCCCCGGCACGCTGCACCAAAACCGTATCGCCGATGAGGATGCCCTTTTTGCGGATCTCGTCTTCGTTATGCAGGGTGGCACGGCTGACCGTCACCCCTCCGATCTGAACCGGCCGCAGGTGCGCCACCGGGGTCAGCGCGCCGGTTCGGCCCACCTGCACTTCGATAGCTTCGACCACAGTTGTGGACTGGACTGCGGCAAACTTGTAGGCCATCGCCCAGCGTGGACTTCGCGAGGTTGCACCGAGCCGCCGCTGGTAGGAGATGCGGTCCACCTTTACCACCGCTCCATCGATATCGTAAGGCAGCTCGTGGCGTTTCGATTCCAATTCGCGGCAGAAGCCCAGCACCTGTTCCACCGACAGCCCCGGTCGGGTGAGCGGATTGACTCGCAGGCCCAGCGCCTTCAGCAGCAGCAGCACCTGCCAGTGGGAGTCGATGCCGGTGCCCGTCAACCGGCCGATGCCGTAAAAGAATATCTCCAGAGGTCTTTCCGCTGTTATGGAAGAATCGAGCTGGCGGAGCGATCCGGCAGCCGCGTTGCGCGGGTTGGCAAACGGCGGCAGCCCGCCCTCCAGGCGCTCGTCGTTGAGGGTTTTAAAACCCTTGCGGCCGAGGTAGATTTCCCCTCGCACTTCGAGCAGTTCGGGGATAGAATCTGTGCCCGGCGGTCGGTGCAGGACCAGGGGCACGGCCTTGATGGTGCGAACGTTGTCTGTAATCCGCTCACCATGAAAGCCGTCCCCGCGGGTTGACGCAACGGTGAGTCGGCTGTTTTCGTATATCAGCTCCACAGCGACACCGTCTACCTTCGGTTCAACAGTGTAGTTGACCGGTGATTGGATATCCAGGTTTTTTCTCACCCGTTCGTCAAACTTGAGAATGTGCTCATCGCTGAAACCGTTATCCAGGCTCAGCATGGGCAAGGCGTGCGGCACGGTTTCGAATTTCTCCAGCGGCGGGGCACCGACTCTGGCCGAGGGCGAGTCCACACTGGCAAGTTGGGGCCAGTCGGTTTCGAGCGCGATGAGCTCCCGCATCATATGATCGTACTCGATATCGGACACTTCCGGGTCATCGAGAACATAGTAGCGGTAGTTATGATGACGGAGCGCTCTGCGCAGCTCTTCTATCCTTCCGGCAACGGCCGGATCTACTTTTTCTGACATATCTGTTTGACCGCCTCGCACGCGGCAAAGCGCCCCTTCTCGAAACGCTCTTCCTTGAACCCGGGACGCCAGGTCAAAGTGGAGAGCTCATCGGAGACCACGAGAATTCCGCCGACCTCGACACCGCGATACTGCCCCACCGTAAACAGCGCTGAAAGCTCCATTTCCACGGCAAGAACGCCTTGCTGCTGGTAGTGCAGGATCTTGTCCCGGGTCTCCCTGAAAATGGCGTCCGTTGACCAGACAGGACCTTCATGAAATTCGCAGTCCAATCGGCGGCAGGCCTTGCGGATTTCTGCTGCAACCGGCCGCGCCGGTCTGGAGTAGCCGCTCGGCTGCTGAATGTAGTGCCGTGAAGTCCCCTCGTCGATGGCGGCCGCCGCCGGAAGTACGATGTCCCCGGTTTTCACGTCGGCTGCGATGGCACCGCACCAGCCGAGGTAGATAAACCGTTGTGCCCCCCACACGATGAGGGTTTCCAACAGCATCACCGCGTAAGGCGCCCCGATGACCGGACCGATCAGGGAAAATGGCTGCCGCTGGGCATTGAGGGCGCTGTGCAGGCGACTGGTAAACAGCCGATGACTGACCCGGGGATCAGCATCCACCGCCTGGCAGAGAAGGTTCAAATCCGCTGCGGTGCTCACCAGCACAGCCAAGCGGCCCGGGTCCGGAGATGTTGCTCCCTTCACCGGGTGAATGATGGCCCGGTCTTCTGACATGCAAATCGGCTCTTTTATTCGGTCACAGCCTGCAAAGAACGTGGAATCAGCAGGTTCATCCGTTTATATCATAACGATTGACCAGCCGGCGAGATACCCGCCGGAGCTGCCCAGTCGGCGGCTTACAGCCCGGATGCCGTTATTGCGGGCTGGCCAGACGGCTCATTTCGTCTCTGACTTCATCGATGATGTCATACAGCCACAGAATGTCTTCGATCGTCAGCCGGCCGGCTTTTGCCGGGGCCCTGTCCGTTCCGTCTCTTTTCTTCAATATCCGTGGACCGATCTGCACTTTCGGTTCGCCGGCTGCATATTGATTGATGGAGACCATCAGTCCGGTTTCTGCGCATTTCCACTGCTTCAAGACCTTGTCCAATTCCGGGTCGTAGGGCATATTGTTCCTCCATCTCCATTGTTGCGATCAGTCGTATAAGATAGCGGCAAACGGAGTGCAGGTCAAACCCTTTCCACCTGCCTTCTGCGTGAAAAACGATGAGAATTCGGTTTGTTCACCACCGACAACGTCTCGGGCAATCTGCCATTGCCAGCTCACATGCCCATTTCGTCTAAGCGTCGACAGCGTTTTTTCTCATCCACTTTCCTCCTGTAAAGGGGCAGCGAACCATTGACATGTCTGCCGTTTGTCCGTAATTTTGCAGCGAGTCAAATGTGGTTTACATGGCGAACGCCAAAGGAGCCCCGAAAATGGATAACAGACCGAACCAATCGGACCGTTCGGGAGAAAAACGATGGAAGAAAATAACGCGTGCAAAATGGTTGCTGCTGGCTGCTGCGGGCGCGTTGACCGTCATTCTCAGCGGGTACGGGGGAAATGCCGGGGGCGAGCAACGCTCCGGGTCGCTGAAAGTCGCCTTGCTGCCCATCCCCGACGTGCTGCCGTTTCACGTTGCCCGGGATAAGCGGTATTTCGATGAAGAGGGTGTATCGGTCGAAGGCCTGCCGGTGTTCAGTTCCCTGGAGCGGGACCAACTGATGCAGGCCGGCCGGCTGGACGCCATGCTCACCGAGTTGGCAACGACGGCGAACTTCAATCGCAGCGGGGTGCGGGTCAGGATCGTATGTATCGCCCGCAGACCGATCGCCGCTCATTCCCTCTTTCGCATCTTGTCCGCTCCGGATACCGGCATCCGGTCGGTCGCCGACCTTGCCGGTGCATCGCTGGGCATATCGAAAAATACGGTCATCGAGTATGTAACCGACCGGCTGCTTTCGGGGGGAGGATTGGATGCTGCCAAAATCAATAAAAAATCGGTCCCTGTCATCCCCGAACGTTTCCAGCTTCTCATGCAGGGCCAGCTCAAAGCGGCAACGCTGCCCGAACCCCTCGCCTCCAGCGCCCTGGCAGCCGGCGCAAACCAGATCATTGCGGACGCGGACGACCCGCGCTACAGTGTCAGCGTCATCAGCTTCAGCAAGGAGACCTTGCGGAATAAACCCGGGGCCGTAAGGGCTTTTCTACGGGGATGGAGTCGTGCGGCAGCGGACATCAACGCCGATCCACAAGCATACCGCCGCGTAATGCTGGAAGCCCTCAGGATGCCGGACAACGTCCGGCAGCGATTTCCCGTGCCGATGTTCCCGCCTCCCCAGGTTCCGGACGAAGCGCAATGGTCGGATGTCATGGACTGGATGATATCCAAAAACCTGTTGACCCAACCGCTGCCTTACGCAGATTCGGTTACCGCATCGTACCTGCCGGAAAAATGATCGAACTGATCGACTTGACCTTTGCCTACAGTGGCCACCCGCCCCTTTTTGACCGTTTCTGCCTGCGTGTGGGCAAAGGAGAGGCTTGGGCAATCATCGGTCCTTCGGGATGCGGCAAATCAACGCTGCTTTACCTGCTGGCCGGTTTGAAACGCCCATCGAAAGGCCGCGTGCTCATCGCCGGGGAATCGATCCATCGCCCGAGACCCCGAACCGGTCTCATTTTGCAGGACCACGGACTGCTGCCCTGGGCGACCGTGGGTCAAAACGCCAGACTGGGTCTGGCCATACGACGGCTGTATGGTCCGGACGGCCGGCACGCCCCGGTCGACAGTGAAGTGGAACCGCAGGACGCCGACCGGCAGATAGACTACTGGCTGCAATGGCTCGGGATCGAGGGGCTGCGGAACAAATACCCATCCCAGCTTTCCAGGGGTCAGCGCCAGCGCACCGCCATTGCGCGGACCCTGGTGCTGAAACCGGACCTGTTGTTGATGGATGAGCCGTTCTCGGCCCTGGACGCGCCGATCCGCATCGAGCTGCAGTCCGTGATGGCCGGCTTTCACCGGCAATCACAATTGACCAGCATCACGGTCACCCACGATATCGAGGAGGCGGTGTTTATGGGCCGCAAGGTGCTGGTGCTGCACGATGGCTGTAACCGCGACACCGAAGTCGTGGACAATGATCTTGCCGGCCGCAGCGATGAGCGCAACAGTCCGGCATTTCATCAACGCTGTGAGGATCTGCACAGGCTTCTGGAAAGACGCCCATGAACAAAAATATTCATCCGCAAAGTGCGGTTCTTGGATTCCTGCTGTTTCTGCTCCTGTGGCAGCTGATCTCGCTGGCCGTCGATCGCCCGATCCTGCCGTCACCGTTGAAGGTGATGCCGATGTTTGTCATGGAGCTGCCCGGTGTGCTCGGACTGCATCTGCTGGCCAGTGCCGGTCGCGTGCTGGCGGCCATCGGGCTGGCGGTCATCACCGCAGCGCCGGCTGGACTGGTACTGGGGCAAATGCCAAAGCTCGACCGCCTGTTCTCTCCATTGATCGCCATCACCTATCCGATCCCGAAAATTGTTTTGCTGCCGGTCATCTACGTGTTGATGGGAATCACGGATATTTCGAAAATTATCCTGATCGCAACGATCATATTTTTTCAGATTCTGGTTGTGGTGCGTGACGAGGCTGCAAGCCTGAAACCCGAGCTGATTCTTTCGGTACGCTCTTTGTGTGCCGGCCGCCGAGCACTGTTCCGGTACGTCTATCTCCCGGCCTCCATTCCGGCTGTTCTGACGGCCTTGCGGATCTCGATCGGTACCGCCATTGCCGTTCTTTTCATCGCCGAACAGTCGCTGACAACTTACGGGCTGGGTTACTACATCGTCGTGGAAACCTACCAGGTTTTACGGTATCCGGAAATGTTCACCGGCATCCTTGCCATGGGATTGCTGGGAGTTGTTCTTTACTTCACTGTTGCGAGCATCGAGTTTCGCGTGAATCGTCACCTTTTTGTGGCCTCATGACAGACGGCTGCGGGTATGGTAGCTTCGCAGGGCTGACAGACAAATGAAATCCGATGAAAAAGTCAATCAAAGCGGAAGAACCGCTGCGACCCCCTCTAGGGCAAGAGTGTGGATCCTGGCTGCACGCCCCCGCACGCTGCCGGCCTCGGTTTCCGCTGTGATGGTTGGCACAGCGGCTGCGGCGGCAGACCACCTATTTTCCCCGGCGCCAGCTCTGGCGGCCCTCGCAGGCGCCGTACTGCTGCAAATCGGTGTGAACCTGGCCAACGACTACTTTGATTTTCAGAAAGGAATCGACACGGATGAGCGACTGGGGCCGATGCGGGTCACACACAGTGGTTTGATGACACCGCAGCAGGTGCGGCGATTCATGACCGGAACCTTTCTGGCATCGGCCGCGGTAGGCCTTTACCTGACTGCCGTTGCGGGGTGGCCGATCCTGGTCATCGGGGGCTTCTCCATACTGGCGGCTCTGGCGTACAGCGGCGGCCCCTATCCGCTGGCTTCCCACGGGCTGGGGGACGTGGCTGTTTTTATCTTTTTCGGCCCCGTGGCGGTTTGCGGGACCTACTATGTGCAGGCCCTGCAACCGGCGGGCTCGACTCTCTGGCTGGCACTGCCACCTGGCTTGCTGATCACCGCCATCATCGTGGTAAACAACCTCCGTGACATACCAACCGATAAGAAATCGGGCAAAAACACGCTCGCCGTGCTGCTGGGCCCCCGATGGACGCGAATCGAATATCTGCTGCTGACGGCGGGCGCCTACTGCACTCTGCCCATTGTGCACCGGGCCGGTATCGGCTCGGCGTGGCTTCTGCTGCCCTTGCTGTCCCTGCCGGCAGCTGCGGTCAACATGTTCGACATTTACCGTCGCAAGGGATCTGCACTGAACCGGGTACTGGCCAGATCAGCGGCGCTGACCCTGGCCTTCTGTCTGCTGCTGTCGGCGGGTATTGTGCTGTCGGGCCGCTAAAAAGCCGGACCCGAGGGATCAGGCGTACCATTGGAGAAGCTGGGTGTCTGCGACAGCGCTACCCGGCCGCCGCATGAGCTTCCGGCGCCTGGTGGTCAGCGATCAGCTTGCCAATTTGGAAAAATCTGCCAGGTTTTCAAACAGCGCTGCGACGTTCGCCAGCAGCCGAAGTCGATTGGTGCGAACCTTCTGTATTTTGGCCATCACCATAACCCCTTCAAAAAACGCATCAACGGGCCCGTGCAGGGTGGCAATCGCCTTCAGGGCCTGCTCGAACTCACCCGCGGCTGTCGCAGCGGTGACTTTCTTGGCGACTTTTTGATACGACGAATACAACTTGGCCTCGCTGCTGTGCTCGAACAGATCGGTCTGCACGCTGCCCGCCGGCCGGGAGCCGGGCTGCATGCCGGATTTCTTAAGAAGGTTGCCGACCCTTTTGAAACCGGAGACCAGCGGCTCAAAGTCGGGCTGGGCCTTCAAAGCCTCCAAGGCCTTGACCCTGCTCCAGACACCGGGGACATCATCGACGGATACATCCGCAACGGCCGCCACCACGTCTTTTGAAAAGCCCTCATCCGTCAGCAGGTTGAAAATCCGATTTTTGATGAACGTGTAGATCTTGTCGGTGAGCACCGCCGTCTTTTCCTTGCCTTTAATGCCGTAGAGGCGCAGGCTGGTGCGAATCAGCTCCCGCAGGGAAAAAGAGAAGCCGCGACGCTGCATGATCTGTATGATGCCGATCCCCTGTCTGCGAAGGGCATATGGATCCGATGCCCCAGTCGGCACCAGACCGGCGCTGAAACAGCCGCAGATAGAGTCGATCTTGTCAGCGATGCTCAGCACGGCTCCGGTGGTCGTGTCCGGCAGCGCTCCGCCTGAATAAACCGGTCGGTAATGCTCCTCTACGGCAGCAGCCACTGTCGGCATTTCACCGGCCACTTTCGCATAGATTCGACCCATTACACCCTGCAGCTTCGGAAACTCTCCGACGACCTGACTCACCAAATCCGCTTTGCTCAGGGTTGCGGCACGGGCGGCACGCTTTTTCAGGCTGGCCTTGGCGCTGTCGGATTTGTCCGCATCCGTTACCAGTTCGGCGATGGATTCCGCTATCTTGCCGACACGCGCTGTTTTTTCGTACATGGTGCCCAGCTTGGCCTGAAATAGAACGCCGTGAAGCTTCTCGACGCGCTGCTGGTTGGAAACCGCCAGATCGCCGCGGTAAAAGAACTTGGCATCGGCCAGCCGGGCACGAATCACCCGTTCGTGTCCGGTTGCCACAAGGTCCATATTTTTTGCCCGCGTGTTGTTCACGGAAATAAAGCAGGGCATCAGTTTGCCTTTGTCGTCCATGACGGAAAAATACTTCTGGTGTTCGCGCATGGCATTGATCAGAACTTCGTCCGGCACCTCGAGGAACTCCTTGTCGAATTTTCCGGCCACGGCAATCGGATATTCCACCAGGTGGGTGTTGATATCCACCAGTTCTTCATCCGGAAGGATGCTGCCACCCAGATCGGCGGCAACTTTTTCAATCTCCCGCCGCAAAACCTTCTTGCGCGCCGCGATGTCCACCAGCACGTGTGCGGCTTTCAGCGACGAGACGTATTGGTCGGCATCGGCGAGTTTGATCCGGGCCGGGTTCATGAAATAATGCCCCTGACTGTAACGGTTGCTGCGCAGGTTGCCCAGTTGAAAAGGGATCACCGATTTGCCGATCAACGCCACCACATAATGGATCGGGCGCGCAAACTCGATCTCCAGGTCAGCCCAGCGCATTTTCTTTGGAAAGGGCGTGGCCAAAATCACCTCGGGCAGGATCTTTTTCAGCAGGTTTTTGGTTGGCTGACCTCTCTCGGTTACTTTCGCGCAGAGATAGGCGCCCTTGGCTGTTTCCTTGACCGCCAATCGATCGACCGGCACGCCGACCTTTTCTGCAAATTTTCTGGCCGCCACTGTCGGTTTGCCGCCGGCGTCGAACCCTACACTGGCCGGCGGGCCGATCACCTCACTGGAAACCGACTGCTGTTTGGCAGCCACGTCCTTCACTTCCACAGCCAGACGACGGGGGGTCCCGTACACGGCCGTCTTGCCGTGGGGAATACGGGCGTCGCTGAGCTTTTGCTGCAGATTTGCGGACAGCGCGCGCAGCGCTGGATCGATGTAACCGGCAGGAATTTCCTCAGATCCGATTTCGAGCAATAATGTGTTCATGTTCACCTCAAAAACAGGTTGCGGTTAACACGGTAGCTATTTGCTGGTTGTCTGTTGGATGCGATCGGCGGTCAACCGCGGAGCAGTGGGTAGCCCATCTCTTCCCGCTGTTTCAGGTATCCTTCGGCACTGAGCCTTGCGAGGTTGCGTATCCGGCCGATGTAGCCGGTTCTTTCCGTCACACTGATGGCTCCGCGCGCATCCAGAAGGTTAAACGTGTGCGAACACTTCAGGCAGTATTCGTAAGCCGGCAATACCAGCCCCTGCCTGATCTGCTTGGTCGCCTCGGACTCGTACTTGGCGAACAGGTCGAACAGCGCCGGGACATCGGCTTTTTCGAAGTTATACGTCGACTGCTCCACTTCCTGCTGATGGTGCACGTGACCGTAGGTGACATCTTCGGTCCACTGCAGGTCGAAGACGTTGTCCACGCGCTGAAGATACATGGCAATTCGCTCCAGACCGTATGTCAATTCAACCGAAATTGGTTTCAGCTCGATGCTGCCCGCCAGCTGGAAATAGGTAAACTGCGTAATTTCCATTCCGTCCAGCCACACCTCCCAACCCAACCCCGATGCACCGAGCGTCGGCGACTCCCAATCGTCTTCAACGAATCGAATGTCGTGATCGAGGGGGTCGATGCCCAGCACCTTCAAGCTGTCCAGGTATTGTTTCTGCACATCGTAAGGGGAGGGTTTCAGAATGACCTGGTACTGGTAATAGTGCTGCAGCCGATTGGGATTGTCCCCGTACCGACCGTCGGTCGGCCTGCGCGAAGGCTGAACGTAGGCAACATCCCAGGGTTCCGGTCCGAGGGCTTTCAACAGCGTTGTCGGATGGAACGTGCCGGCACCCACCTCCATATCGTACGGCTGTGCCAGAACGCAGCCTTTGCGTGCCCAGAACTTGTTCAATTCGAGAATCACGTTCTGAAAGTACATTTTTCTCCCTTTGCCTTTGGGTTTGCTTTCATACCGATTGTTCGGCAGATGGATTGGACACTAATTCTGCAGACGGAGACCTTCGGAATCGATACGCGGCTCCAGCAGCCGGGCTTCCGCCCGCTGCAAGAGGAGCTCTCCCCATATCCTTCGCAGCCTGTCAATATCCCCGGTGGATCCCAGTGCCCACAGGCAGCCGCCGCCGCCGGCCCCGGTGAACCTGGCTCCACAGCGGCTGCTCAACGCGGCATCCACCAGTTTTTTCCCGAGGCGATCGAGCACTTCGGGTGTCATTTCGCTTCGAACAGCCGTCTCGCGGTTCATCGCGGCGATTGCCCCCTTATAGTTATTCCGTGCCAGAGCGTCAACAAACTTTTTGGTACAATTGATGATTTCTCGCCATTGGTTGCGATATTTACCGGCAACAAATTGCCCCACCCACCGTCCGTTTACGTCGCTGGACGCATGCGGGATACCGCAGTACGCCAGCAAGAGGTTCCGCTGGAATTCCTTCAGCCGGTTTTTGCGTACAACCCGGCTGCGTCTGTAGGAAAATCCGGTCGGAGCAGACTCCCAGTGCCAGGCATTGACCCCGCCAAATGCGGCTGCCAGCTGGTCCTGACGCCCGCAGGGCACGCCGGCAACACTCTCTTCAACGGCATGTGCCAGCAAGGCAATCCGCCTGCGCACCGCCGCCGTGAACTCCACGGCGTCCCGGGCCCGGAGAAAGGCGGCGATCAGGGCGACAGCGGCTGCCGAAGATCCGCCCAAAGCACTGCGCGGCGGCGAAGACGAATCGATGCGAATGTGCACGCCGGCAGCGTCGAAGTATGCGGCAACAGCGAACATCAGTCCGAGGGGATGAACAAAAGGCGCCTTGTCGCAGTCGAACTCGGCGCTTTCAAACCCGCGAGAGCTGATTTTTATCTTCCCGCTCCGGTGGGGCAGCAAGGTTACCGTTGTTCGGTGGTCAACGGCAATGTTGAAGGTGCAGGGCGACCAGTGCCGAAGCGGTTGATAAAATGTGGCCAGATCGAGCGTGCCGCCCATATCGATCCGGCAGGGAGCGGAAATGACGATAGGCTTTTTTTCGAGAACTTTCGTAAGCGTCCACATACAGCACCTGTTTGGTCGAGTCGATTCCGGCGCGCTCCCGCTGCAGGCAACGCATCCAAAGAAAGCGGTCAACCGGTTTTTTATCAGCGATCCACGATTAGCCCGGACGGTTTTCTCTAATCTGTCGCAATATCTTCAGGCTTCGGGGCTCCTGCCCGAGATGAAAGGGCAAAAACGTCTCCAAAAACCGCTGGCCTTCCGACAGGGCCTGGCCGGCAAACCGTATCCTGCCCGCCTTTATCAGTTCTGTCTTTGCGATCCACAGTAATTGCTTGATCGTCCCCTTGGTGAGGGTGATTCTGCTACCCGCTGCGGCCGGCGAGCAGCGACTGCAGATCAGGCCGCCTTTTGGCAGATCAACCTGAAACCCGCTGTCCGCGGCTTGGTCCAGGTCCGTGCGGCAAATACCGCACTGTCGCAGGTTGGGCTGATGGCCGGTGAGCGCCAGCAGCCTGATTTGAAACAGGATACTGAGCTCCGCAGGTGATACCGGGCCTGAATTCAGCTGCTCGAAAACATGCTGCAGCAGGAAAAAAAGGTCGGGCTGTTGCTCGGCCTCTTCGGTCCACCGATCGATGAGTTCTGCCCAATAACTGGCATAAGCGGTTTTCATCACATCGGTGCGGATGGAGGGATGCAGGTTTATCAGGTCAGCTTCCTGGAGGATTGGCAAACCGCTGCGCCGTCCGACACTGCAGCTGCGCCGTCCGACACTGCAAAGGATTCGAAGGACGGCAAACGATTCCAGGCGTCCGGCAAATCTTTTGGCGCTTTTCCGGGCAGACTTGGCGATGGCGGATAATTTGCCGAAATCCCGGGTCAGGAAAGTCAGGATCAGATCGTAGTCACCGTATTCGACCCGTCGCAGGAGAATAGCCGGTGTGCGGGTTTCTGGCATGCGGTCTGCTCTGCAGTGATAGTTTCGATAATCAATGAAAGGGTGCGCAAAAGGGCTGCCCTCGATGAATTTTTCCGCCGGTTGCATACCTTCATTTGCAACGCATTCAAAGCCGCATCTGCAATGTGTCTGGCGGGTACCGCAAGTCCTTGAAAACGAAGCAAATGGGCAAATGCGGTTTGCCCGAAGGGTAAAATAAATGCGGGTCAATACCCCAGCAGCAACGTTGCAATCACAAGGTACAGTACAATGCTGATGATATCCATTGCAGTGGTTACAAACGGACCGGTGGCGACGGCAGGGTCGATGTTCAGCCGTGCAAAGACCATCGGCACCAAGGATCCTACCAGCGCGGCAAGCGCCATGGAAGAGACGACGGCAATTCCCACCGAAAGGGCAAGCAGCTCCATGCGGTAGCGGAACTGGGCCACCGAACCGATGAGCACGCCGTAGACCAGGCCGAGGATAAAGCCTACGGAAAGCTCTTTGGCGATGACCTGCCAGAACTCCCGGATGCTGAGCCTGCCGGTGGCCAGCCCGCGCACAACGATGGTGGACGACTGGGTTCCGATGTTTCCCCCCATACCCATGATGACGGGTATGAAAGCGGCAAGATAGATGTATTTGCTCAGGCTGCTTTCGAACTGGTCGATAATGAAAAATGCAAGGATTCCGCCGAGACAACTGGCAAACAACCAGGGCAGGCGAATTTTCATGCTCTTGAATATCGACTTGGTCTCTACAAATTCCTCCCCGGCGCCGGCCATCTTCAATATGTCCTCGGTGGCCTCCTTGCGGAATATGTCGATGACGTCATCCACGGTGACGATTCCAACCAGCCGGTTGGTTTCATCGACTACCGGTACCGCAAGGATGTCATAGCGGGCAACCAGCTTGGCCACTTCCTCCTGGTCCATGTCGGTGCGCACCGAGAACACATCGGTGGTCATAAAATCTTTCAGGGAGGTCTCCGGCGGCACCACCACCAGCTGGCGCAGGGAGCTCACTCCCACCAGCTTGCCGTATTCATCGACCACGTACAGATAAAACGGCATTTCCACATCCAGGTATTCCTTCTGCAGCGATGCGATGGCGTCTTTTGCGGTGGTTTCCTGGGTCAGCGCAATAAAATCCGGAACCATGATGCCGCCGGCAGAATCATCTTCGTACCGCAGCAGGCCTTCCAGCTCGTCCGATCCTTCCCGCTTCATTCGGGCAAGGACGGCATCCGCATGTTCCTCGGGCATTTTGCCGAGCAAATCGGCGACATCGTCGGTCGGCATGGTTTCGAATATCCGGACGATGTCATCGGGCTTCATTCCCGCCACCAGGTCCAGGAATATGTCCTCTTCCAGTTCGCTGAAAAGAAGCCCTTTCTGCTCATAATCCTGGAGAAGGTCGAAGAGCTTCAACCGCTCGGAGTGCGACAGGGAGCGAAAGACCACCGACATATCCGCGGCATGGCTTTTGTTGACGATCTTTTTCAGCCGCACAACGGCATCGCGACGAAGCAGGCGCTTGATGCTGTCGAGAAGTATTTTATTGTTCAGATCCGATTGCATCGCCTTCACCGATTGGTGAGAAAGTAGACAAAATGAAACGCCGATAATTGCGACGGCCGCAGGCCTTCACAAGGTATAACCCGGCGATGTGCACCGTCGGCAGCGGACAGCAAGGCAGCTGCGTTCTCAGGGCAGCTCCAGGTTCACCACCTCTCCGCTCTTTCCGGGTACGGCAACCGGTTTGTCGTTCAGAGTTATTTCCACTCCACCCGCATTTCCGATTAGCAGATTGTACCCCGATTCCGCTTCGAGTTCGACGCGGTCGCCCGGATACAGGCTGTATTCCATCGGCACCATATCGTCGATAATAATCTTTAACCAGGTCTCTTCAATGGTGTTGACGCGCAGCAGCAATTTTCCCGGCGCCTGTTTTGGTGACGCTTTGTCGACACTGGTTTCCGGCTGCGAAGTTTCGACCGGTTCGGCTTCCACCTTCGGAGCTTCATCGGCGATTTGGCGGGATTCGGCGGCGGGTGTCGGGGGCGGGGGCGGCTGCTCACCGACCAGGGATATGGCCAGAATAGAAATCCCAATCAGCAGGGCCAGAGTCCCCAAAGACAGCGCCAGCCTCGCCCAGAACCTCTTTGCCGATCGAAGCAGCGCCGCTTCTGACTGGAAGATCTTTCGATGAACGGTCAATCGCCGGTGATATCGGCGGACGACCTCTTCAGCGTCGGCGCCAATCGCGTTCGCGTAGGCCCGCAAGAAACCCTTTACGAACACCTCGTCCGGCAGGTTTTCGTGATCTTCTTCTTCGATTTGCTGCAGCGTTTCCAGACGTATCCGGGTTTCCTCGGAAACGGTCTCCAGACTGATCCGTTTTCCCGTCCGGATGGCCTGTAAATACTGCCCAAAGGAATCAGATGTTTTGTCCGCCTGCTGTGTCATCTTCTCCTGAATCCCGCCTGAAATGTTATATGACCTTACTGTAAAGCTGTCTCAGGAATCTTGAATCTAGGTTCAGGGCAAGGAGCCCGCAAATTGAAAACGGAGCGTACACTTTGGTACGTGAGTATTTTGATTTGCGGGGCAACACCGCACTGCGCCCTGAGGCATAGTCTTGATGCGGCTTTAATTGATGATTTTGATATGCGATCTCTCTCTCAACACCTGCAACCAAGATTCGAATTTCTCATCGACCACCTCATCGTAGAGTTTTTGCTGAATCTCCGGTTTGGCCTCTTCCAGCGTTTTTCCCCCCACTTCTTCAATCGTTTCCACATATACGATCTGGTAGCCAAAATCCGATTCGAGCACCGGGGTAAATGAGCCGGCTTGCATGGAGCCGAGCACGTCCCGCAGCTGCTTGGAGAGCTCCTCGAGTTTAAAATAACCCAGATTGCTGGACTCGATCATCACGGTTGCGCCGGCGTAGTCTGTAGTAAGCAATTCGAACGGTTTTCCGTCTTCAAGCTCCTGGTGAATCGTCTCCATGATCCCCAGGGCGATCTGCTTTTCCTGTTCGGTAACAATCGAGGGAAGTCGGGTGTATATGTTATGCAGCAGGTACTTCTTCTCACCGGCATAACTGGCAGCATTATTGGTGTAGTACTCCTTGATATCTTCCTCGGTGATGACAATCTTGGAGCGAATTTCAAGATTGACCAGCTTTGATCGCAGCAGCTGTTTTTTCATCCGCTGCCGATATTCATCATACGTCAGCCCCTGCCGCTCCAAACCGGCCCTCAATTTTTCGTCCGTAAGAAAGTTCGCCTCCTTCATCCGCTCGATGGCACGGTCCAGCTCCGTTTCACTGACCGTTATCTGCAGCCTGGCCAGCTCCTGATCCGTCAGTTTCTCGTCGATCAGCTGCTGCAGGACCTTCTGGCGAACTTCATACTTGAGCTGACGTTCCACGTCGTCAGGGTATTGGGAAGATTGAATCTGTTCGATGAATGGGCGCACGGACTCATTCAATTCATACAGCGAAACCACTTCGTTGTTGACGATGGCCACCACTCTGTCGACAATCTCAAGGGCAAGGCTGCGCACGGGAACCGCCATCAGGGCCGTCATCACAAGTCCCCAGGCCGCAGCGGTGAGTGCAAAACACCTGTCGACGCGTCCTAACGGGCGGTTTCGCTGAATTTCGTCTTTGCTGCGGTCGTGCAAGTGGAAACCCAGCATCAGGAAGAAAGAATCTTTTCCCATTCTTTCTGGTTGATCTTTATCGTGTAGCGTTTCTGGATGTTCTCGATCCAGGTTCGATAGACTTTTTCGGTTTTGTTGTGCCTCAGATGATTGACGATCATTTCGTTAAATCCCTCTGAATTTTCACTGATCCCGGGAGCCATCGAATCACTGCCGTAATTTTCCCTGTAATAGCGCGTGATTTCATCCGGTGTGATCACGATCTGGTCCTTGAGCTCGATATCGATCAGTTTTTCCATCAACAGCCTCGTCCGCAATCCGTTTTTCCACTCCGTATAAGAGACAGCATATTCCAGCAGCGTCTGTTCAAAGGCCTGCTCATCGGGGTAGTCGGCCTTGACCGCCGCCACCGCCTGTTCGACTTCTTCGTCGGACACATCGATGTTGAGTTCCCGGGCATATTCCAGCAAAATGAGCTCTTCCGTCATCTGGTTCAACAGCCGGATCTGGGCCTGCCGATAGTCTTCCGGATTTTGCATGATGTTGTGCGGGTAGGCGGCTTTGGCGATTTCCAGCGCCCTGTTGAACTCACCGACGGTCACGAGCCGCTCCCCCACCTGAATCAGGTATTCGTCATTTTCCCCCGGACCGGAAAAAGAACAGGCGGCCAAAACCAGCGACAGCAGCACGGTACGCCGCAGCCGGCCTCGGGCAGGCGATCGTCCGGTTCTTGCCCCGTTCCACCCCCGGCGCAGCGGGTGGGTGTATTTTTTGCTCTCGATTATCGGCACGTGTTCCTCGCAAAAAGGTGAATCGGTTGTCATCCCTAAACCCTTAATTGTTAACATGGCGGGATATTCGTTTCAAGATGTTTTTCGCCTGCGAAAGCAGGCCCTCAGCTGTGCCAGGAGCGAGCCGGACCTGCAGAACGTGCTCCGGTGTTAGGGCGAATTGGCGGGGATCGGCCAGGATCATATCGACGATTCCCGACGGATTTTTCTGGTGCTGCTCGGAGAATCCGAGTACCAGCCGAGCTCCGTTCATATCCAGCCGGTTCACACCGGCCTTGATGGCCATTACCTTCAGCATGATTTTCATCAGCAGGTTGGCGACTTCCTCCGGCAGGGCTCCGTAACGATCCAGGCATTCGGATTTGAACGCGGCGATTTCGTTGAGTTCGGTCATCCGCGCCAACCGGCGATAAGCACTCAGTCGCTGGTCGATATCCGCAATATAGGATTCGGGAATAAACGCCGACAGCGGGATATTGATCTCCGGGGAGAGGGTTTCGCGAACCGGTTCACCCTTTAGTTCTGCAATCGCATTTTCCATGAGCTGCAAAAACATCTCGTAACCGACTGCGGCGATGTGCCCGGATTGCGAGGCCCCCAGTATCGTCCCGCCGCCCCTGATCTGCAAATCGCTCATGGCGATTTGAAATCCGGAGCCCAGATCGCTGTGCTCCATCAACACCTTCAACCGTTTCCGGGCTTCCGGTGTCAAAATGGACTCATGGGGAATGAAAAGGTATGCATACGCCTGTTCATCCGAACGCCCGACCCGGCCGCGCAGCTGGTACATCTGGGCCAGGCCGAAACGATCGGCCCGATTGACCAGGATGGTGTTGGCCGAAGGGATGTCCAGCCCGGACTCTACGATGGTGGTGCACACCAGCATGTCGATTTCTTTGTTGAGAAATCGCAGCATAACCTTCTCCAGCCGATCCTCCGGCATGCGGCCGTGAGCAGTGTCCAGCCGCACCTCCGGAACCAGCCGTTGGAGTTTGCGGGCCATATTTTCGATGGTTTCGATGCGGTTGTGGATAAAAAAGATCTGACCGCGCCGGGCGATCTCCCTGCGCACGGCCTCGGCAATGATCGACGGATCGAAGGCGGACACATAGGTGATAATCGACTGGCGATACTCGGGGGGTGTTGAAATGACGCTGATATCCCGGATACCCATCAGGGACATGTGCAGGGTCCTCGGAATCGGCGTTGCCGTCAACGTGAGCACGTCCACCGACTTGCGCAGCCGTTTGAGTTTTTCCTTGTGTTTCACACCGAAGCGCTGTTCCTCGTCCAAAATAAGCAGCCCGAGGTCCTTGAATGCAACATCGGAGGACAGCAATCGGTGGGTGCCGATGACGATATCGATCCTGCCGTCCCGCAACTGCTTGACAATTTGACGCTGCTCGGCCGCTGGACGAAACCGGCTCAGACGGGCGATGCGCAGGGGAAAGCGCTCGAACCTTTCGGTAAAAGTGGCAAAGTGCTGTTCGGCCAGCACCGTTGTCGGCACGAGGATGGCGACCTGTTTGCCGTTGTGCACGGCAACGAAGGATGCGCGCAGCGCGACTTCGGTTTTTCCGTATCCGACATCTCCGCAAATCAGCCGATCCATGGGAATCGGATCGGCCATGTCCGTCAATGCGTCCCGGATGGCTTTCTGCTGGTCCGCTGTTTCCTCATAGGTGAAGCCGGCTTCGAACTTTTTCAACTCGTCGTCCACCGGATCGAATTCGCATCCCCGGGCGACCTTGCGGGCCGCATACAACTTCAACAGTTCGCCGGCAATCTTTTCAGCCGATTTCTTGACCCTGGCCTTCACCCGGCTCCAGGATCGCCCGCCCATCTTGTCGAGCACCGGAGAGACACCGTCGACTCCCATGTATTTCTGCACGGTGTTCATACGGTCTACCGGAAGGTAAAGCCGATCATCGTCGCGGTAGGAGATCAGCAAAAAGTCATTGGTGGTGCCGTCCAGCTCGAGCTTCACCAGCCCACCGTATTGCCCGATGCCGTGCTCCAGGTGAACCACGTGGTCTCCGGTTTTCAGATCTTCGATGGCAATCAGCTCGGCAACGGGTTTCGGTTTCGGGCGGCGGGGTCTGTGAAACCGTGATCCGAATATTTCCTCCTCGGTAATCAAGGCTGTGGCTGCAGACGGCCACACGAAGCCGGCCGACAGCCGGCCGACAACAATTAAGGGAACCGCATTGCCCGAATCGCTGATCATGTGGAAACCTTCGGCCATCCGGAACTGCAGGTCGTAAGGCAGCAACAGGGATCGCAGCCGCTCGGCCCTGGATTTGGACCGGCAAACCAGCACGCAGAAAGCACCGCTGCGGCGGTTGCCGGCAATCCAATCAGCCAGAGGCTCCAAAGGATTCTCTGTTGAACGAAGACTGCGCAGCTCGGTGCTCAGCCCGGCATTGTCTTTTAGGTCGAAGTGAACTGCCGAAGCTGCGCTGCCGCTCTCCGATGGTTGCTGTAAAACCTGCAGTGGCCGGAGGTTCAGCTGTTTGTAATCAGCCATCAGCTGCTGGATCTGCTGCCAGGAAAAGTATGCCCGATCCGGTTCGACACAAAGCCGGTTGTTTTCGCAGGCCCGGTTGTATTCGTCCCGTATCTGCATTTCGGCTTTTTCAGCGCTCAGCCCGCCGGCGGCCGGATCGATATTGACAACCAATGCCCCGCTCGGCAGGTAGTCGAAGACGGAGCTCAGCTCTTCGTAGACCAGCGGCAGGAGGCTGTCGATGCCCGGAAAGGCGCCGTCGACCTTGATGCGCTCGACAAGCTCTCGCAGCTTTCTGACCGGAAGCTGCTGAGCGGTGGCCTGCTGCCGAACGTTGCTCACCAGCGCGCTGCGGCCCGCCGGTTCGAGGACCGCCTCCCTGGCGGGCAGCAGGACCGCTTCGGGCACCTGCTGCATCCGCCGCTGGCTGGTGGCGGAAAAGAAATGAATCGACTCCACCACATTCCCGAAAAATTCCATCCGCAGCGGATCATCGTACAATGGAGAAAACACGTCAACGAGTCCGCCCCGCACCGCGTAATCACCCGGTTCCTCGACCACGGCGGCATGCGCATACCCACCATGGAGCAACTTCTCGACCAGCCGGTCGCGCTCACAATCCTCACCGGCCATTACCAATTCGGCGTAATCGACCATCGTCGGCCGAGGGATGACCTTCTGCAGCAGCGCGTCGACTGGAAGGATCGTCACCGGCCGATTATCGCCGGTCATCATCCGGTAAAGCGTGCTGATGCGTTTGGCGGTCGTCTCGCTGTGGTATGCCATCGATTTGTACGGCAAAATGTTGTAGGCCGGAAACTCGAGCAAGCGAGCATCTGATTCCGGCATAAAAAACCGCAGGTCGTCGCGAAGAGACGCGCCGGTTCTCGAAGAGGGCACCACCACTAGCAGGGGAGCCTTCGTTATACGCTGGATGCCGGCAATCAGATAGGCTGCCGCAGCCCCCGACAGGCCGGTGCAGTCGATCGCACCTTCTGCTTGAGCCAGGCGATCCGACAAGGATTCGAAAATTGTTTTCGCTTGATTTTGATTCATAAACGCAGTATTTAGGTGTGCTGTTACCGACAGCCGGCGTAGCTCAGCTGGTAGAGCAGCTGATTCGTAATCAGCAGGTAGGCGGTTCGAATCCGCCCGTCGGCTCCAGTTCCCAGGGGGCGCGTCCGGCCGGACAGCCCCTTTTGCATGTCAGACAACAAGTTCTTCTTCAGAGAGCACCCCCGCCTGCTGCAGCGGGCAGTGATTGCTTCGCTTTTCGTGCAAGGCCCGGGAATTATACTCTGAAACCTGTGAAAACAAAACCGTGGTTTCCGCCACCCGGTTTTGCCCAATCTTCGGCTATCGATCGCGGTTCAGCTGCCGGCATCGCAACTTGAACTGCCATTGAATCTTGGGGTATACTCGCCAGAGATGAGAAGGTCAAATAGCCACCGCAAAAAAACTTCCCGCATACCCATAGATCCCTTCCACCCGGAGCCGGACAAACGGTTTTACTATGCGTTTGAAGCCTTTGAACAGCGCCTGGCAATCTTGCGACGGCTCATTCAAGGCTCCGATGCCCTCATTTTTGTGATCGGGGAGCGCGGCAGCGGCAAATCCACACTGCTGCAGCGAATTCTGGCCACCACCGATCTGCCCTGGAAACCGTGCCGGGTTCAAACCGCCAAAAGTGCGGCCGGCGGCCGGCGGCCCCGGCTGAAACAAAAAGGCAGCCCGGCGGCTTTTTTGCTTCAGGATCCCGGTGCCACCATTGTTTTGATGGATGATGCCCACCGGCTGTCGCGCAAAGAGCTGCGCAAACTCCTACAGGACACGCTCACAGAGGGCCCTGCCCGTAAATTCAAGCGCATGGTGCTGTTCGGACGGCCACGGGTCGGCGAAAACTTTGACGCCGTCTCCGGCGGTTTGATCGAGGAAAACGCTGTTAACAAGATATTTTTACCGACCATCACCGTGGAGGAGGCTGCCGCATTTATTCGCCACCGGTTGGCCGTTGCGGGCTACACAGGCAAGAACCCGTTCACGCCCACCGTATTGAAGAATCTCTACGACGGCTCTGCGGGATTGCCTGGGCGGATAAACAAAGGCGCTGCCCGTTTGTGGGCCAAACACGGGTTCTACGGCAATGTTTTAGGGGAGAATTCCCGGCACAATCAAAGCCGCTTGCTGCGCGCGGTCGGCTGGTTTGCAGCGACTTTGGCAGCCGTATTGCTTGCCGGTGTTTTGTGGATATCCGCGGTAAACGACCGCAGCCCAGGTTTGGCGCCGGCATCGGGGCAACAGGTGGTTCGAGTCAAGATTCAAAGCGTCGAAGGGCAGCTGCGGCCCCGGGCGGACATCGCCTCGGTTTCACCGGGTAGAGGGTCGCAGCCCGGTGGTTCGAAAACGGCTCGTCCTGTTGTGTCGGCCGTTACGCAAAACCGCCCTGCCCCCGACAGCACGCACTCGAAGCCATCGCCGGCGACCGCCGCGCCGTCAAGGCAACCGGACAAGGACCGGCCGGGTGATATCCGCCGGGAACAATGGCTGCTGGCGCAAAACGCGGCCGATTACACGATTCAGCTCCTCGGTGTGCGCAGCGAGCAGTCCCTGTTGGCGTTTGTCGCCGATCACCGACTCGACCGCGGCGGTCAAGCGGCCTATTACCGCAGCCGGTTCAGGGGGGGGATCTGGTTTCCGCTGGTGTATGGCACCTATCCGAGCGTAGAAGAAGCCCGACGGGCCATCGCCGGGCTGCCGGAAAAAGTCCGCGATATGTCCCCCTGGATTCGGAAGATGTCCGCCGTTCACGCAGAAATCCGCAAGGCAGCCAAGCCCTGACCCGAAACTGCTCCAACCGGCAGCATTGTCTAACTGGTGAATCAGGGAATTCTCAGCGCCGGCATTGAACCCGCCTGTTTCGTGAGTATGTTTCCAGGTTGGCTGGAACATTTACTTGTCATCTGCAAGCAGTGATGCGCTTTTTAAAAAAAATAGTTGCCTGGACGGCTGCAATGACCGCCGGACTGTTCGTGTTGGTTCTGCTGGTAATTTTGATTCTGCCGCAGCTGGTAAACCTCGAGGCGGTGAAACAGGGAATCCTCGACACGGTCTCAAGCGAGACCGGCAGTCAGTTGACTTACAACCGCGTAGAAATTCTGTATCTGCCCCGCCCCACGGTAACGCTCGAGCAGGCGACCTTGTCGGCGCCCGGCGATTTCAAATGCTCTCTGAGCGCCCTGCGGGCATACCCGGAAATCGCGGGGTTGTTGAAGGGACAAATCCGGCTTGCCGCCCTGCAAATCGAAAACCCGCGCTTCATTTTACAGCCGGGGTCCGGTACCGGGACTGCGGACAAAGAGTCGACTCTGATCTCCGCCGAGACCGTCCGCAGCGCTGCAGCGTACCTTTTGGCCATACCCGCATTTCAGTCTTCCGGTTTCCGGATTCGGATAAAAAACGGTCAGTTTTCTACTCCTTCCGCTGGCGGTGCGCAAATCGAATTTCGATCGATCAATGCACGCGTCCATCGCACGGCGGATAAGCTGCGGGTAAAGTTGAATTGTACTTCCAACCTGGGACGAAGAGTCACCCTCAGCGCTCAGGTGATCCCCGACAGCCTTACCGGCATTGCAGCCATCCGCGTGATGGGCTTTCGCCCCCACATGTTGCTGGACCCGCGGCAAACACGGCATTTCTTTCCCGTGGTCGACTCCGGCGCGGATATCGATCTGAAACTGCAACTCGAGACCGCCCGACGGCTTCGAATTGCACTGAACGCTGAGAATCCGTTCATGCGATTTCAGCGACCGGGAGTGGAAACCGTACTGAAAAGTAAATCCTTGAAAGCCGTGGCCAGCATCCGCGAAGATACCACCGTGATTTCCTTTTCCGACCTGCGGTTGGATCAACCCGGCCTGCAGGTATCCGGATCGCTGTTTCTCAATCGCAGCGATCCGGAAATTCGTCTCGATCTGAGCGCCGCCGGAATCGATGTCGCCGCGCTGCGGCAGGCCGCCCTGACCGTGATGGGTCAGGACAAAACGGTGCGGGAAATTTTTACCATCATCACCGGTGGTCACGTCCCCATCATCACGGTCCACGCCCGGGGAAAATCCGCTGCCGACCTCTCTCATGTCGAAAATTACATCATCCGGGGCAACATCTCCGGAGGGGATATCTTTATTCCCGGGGTCACCCTGGAGATCAGCAAGGTAAGAGGTGAGGCGTCGATCGCCGACGGCCTGTTACAGGGAACAAATATCTCCGCTCAGCTGGGCAACTCGTCCGGCAAAAACGGTGAACTGACCCTCGGGCTGGTGAGCCCGGACGCGCCGTTTCATCTCGATATCGAAACCCGGGCGGATGTGGCCCAGATCCAACCGATCCTGATGCGCCTGGTCGACAGCGAAAGCTTTAAAAACGAACTGGAGAAAGTCGTTTATCTAAGCGGAACCGCTGAGGGGCGACTGGTTATCGGCGATCAGTTGGACGATTTGCAGGTCACGGCGTCGGTAACCAGCGCCCACGTCTTTGCTGATTATGCGCGCATCCCTCACCCTGTCGTTTTAAGTGGCGGCCGATACCTGTTTCACTCCACCCGCTGCGTGGTGGACCAGGTCACCGCGCGAATCGGAGGCTCCGAAGTTCAAAATCTGTCGATCGGCTTGGACTGGTCGCAAAACGGTAACTTGACGGTTTCCGGCGGCAACACACAGCTCGATGTGCCCGAGTTGGTAGACTGGCTGGAGACCTTCGGGCCCCTGCAGTCCGGGCTGCAATCGATGCGGTTTCTGGGCGGAAGTGTAACGCTGGCGGGTTTCGGCATAAAAGGCCCCCTTCACAAGGCGCACCTGTGGCAATACGAATTCAGCGGTGAGGCGCAGCGCTTGGGGTTTCACCCCAAGCCGCTTGCCGATGCAGTTTGGGTGGACACTGCACGATTTGTGGCGCAGCCGGCCGGTGCATCCGAAATCAGGATGCGGGTGACGGAAAGCCGCATCCGCTGGGGCGACAGCACGATACAGCTTTCAGGCAACGCCCGGGTTTCGGCAAAAGGCGCGGATTTGGATG
>LJNK01000077.1 GCA_001303025.1 Deltaproteobacteria bacterium SG8_13 | reverse complement strand
TCGATCGGCGGAGAAAGCGCCCGCTTTGAAAAAGTCCTTCCCCTGGTAAAAAGCTACAGTGCCCCTGTCGTAGCGCTGTGCCTCGATGACAGCGGCATCCCCAATGACGGCGAAACGGCCGTTGCAGTGGGAGACCGGCTGGTCAGCTCCCTGCTGGAGGCCGGCTTGCCGGCCAATAAGATCTACCTGGATCCCCTGGTGCGGTCTGTGGCAACCAGCCCGGAGTCGGTTCTCGACACGCTGGAATTGATGAAGATACTGGGCGCAAAGTATGAAGGGCTGCATTTTATATCCGGGCTGAGCAACGTTTCCTTCGGCCTGCCCGAGCGACGACACCTGAACCGCGCATACGCGGTGATGGCGGTGGCGGCCGGTCTGGATGCCGTCATCATGGACCCGCTCGACAGCATCCTGCAGGCGTTGATACTGGCTGCCGAGGCTCTCGTAAACCGGGATCGGTATTGCCTCGAATATATCAATGCTTACAACCAAAACAGGCTTGGCGGCTAACAGGGCCTTCGGGCCCTCACTGCCCGCGACCGGGCATACCGCTTAGACCAGAACCGGGGAGAGACAGCCGTGCCGGTCGTAATGATTCACCCTGCTGGAAAAAAGGTTGCCGTCGAAAAGGGAAAGACCCTGCTGGATGCGGTCAAACAGCTCGCTGCGTCTGAAGAAACCTCCGTTGAAGTTCCCTGCGGCGGACTGGGATTGTGCGGCAACTGCCGCATTCGGGTCATCACCGGCCGCATGCAACCGCCGACCGAAGCCGAATTAGAGGCACTGTCCGAAACAGAGCTTCAGAAAGGCTATCGGCTGGCCTGCCAGGCCGTCGTCACGGAATCGCTGGAAGTCGGAATCCCGCCCGAATCGATGAGCAGCCCGCCGGACCTGCAAACAGCCGGTGCCTCGATCACGGTTGCCCCGGATCCAATCGTGAAACGCTATGGGCTGCGTCTGCGGGAGTCAAGCCTGACAAACCCCAAATCCTGCTGGCAGCAGATCGAACACGCGCTGGCATCCGAACACGGTGCCACCGTGTCTCGGATCGATGCGGAACTGATTCGGCGCCGGAATCCGCTGGCGCGCGAGACAACTGTTGCAGTCAGCGTCGCCGACGCAGAAGTAATCAACCTTCACACCGGCGGCAACCCGCCCCCCCTGGCAGGGCTGGCTGTCGACCTCGGCACGACCAAGGTCGCAGGCTATCTTGTCGATCTTTCCTCGGGAAAGGTCCTTGCCTCCGATGGGGTCCTCAATCCCCAGGTGCGCTGCGGTGCCGATGTGATAACACGCCTGGCATATGCCGGCGACAGCCCCCAGCACGCCGGGCAGATGTGCCGGATGGCCCGGGAGTGCATCAACCACCTGGCGGATACGCTCACGACAAGAGCCGGTCTGAAGCGGTCCGATATCGAACAGGCGGTCATCGTCGGCAATACCGCCATGCAGCACCTGCTGCTGCACTGGCCGACTGCACAACTCTGCCGCTCCCCTTTCATGCCGGCCAGCACCTCACCGCTGCTGATCAAGTCCCGTGAGCTGCAGCTGGACTTCGCACCCGGTGCGCAGGTCTATTTTCTCCCCTCGGTGGCCGGATTCATCGGCGGCGACCACACCGCGATGATGCTGGCCACCCGGCTGGATCGGTCCGAAAGCGTCACCCTTGGCTTTGACATCGGCACCAACACGGAGCTGGCACTGTGCTGTGCCGGAAAAATTTATTGCTGCTCCTGCGCCTCGGGACCCGCTTTCGAGGGGGGCGCCCTGCGCCACGGCGTCCGGGCGGTGCCGGGAGCTGTATCCAGGGTCCGGCTGGAGGCGGATGGACAAGTACGCTACCAAACCATCGGCAGCCAGCCGGCTGTGGGTGTGTGCGGCTCCGGCGCGGTGGATGCGGTGGCGCAGCTGGTAAAAAACAACATCGTGAATTCAGCCGGTATAATGGATGAACACCACCCCGGAGTGCGTCCTGGCGGCGAAGACGCACCGGTGGAATTTGTTCTCGTGTCTGCGGATAAAAGCGGCACCGGCCGCGATATCACGTTGAATCAGGGAGACATCAATGCCATACAGCTGGCCAAAGCCGCCATTGCTTCGGCAACGGCGCTGCTGCTGTCGACTGCGAAGCTTGCAATAAAGGACATCGAACAGGTGATTGTCGCCGGGGCCTTCGGCAGCCATTTGGGACTGGGCAGTGCCATCTCCATCGGACTTTTCCCCGAACTTCCCCGCGATCGATTCGCAGAAGTGGGCAATGCCGCGGGAACCGGCGCCCGTATGGCGCTTATATCCGCCGCTGAGCGTCGTGAAGCCGAATCGCTGGCCGCAAAAGTCACGGTTGTGGAGCTGGCCACCCACCCGGAGTTTGGAGCCGTTTTTTCCAGGAGCCTGCAATTTCCCAAACCCGCCGCGCAAACCGAATTTCCATGAAACCAATCGCTCGGAGAGATATTGTCGCACGCTCCCTCCGCAGGCAGCCAGTCGACAGGATCCCGAAAGGAGAGCTGTGTATCGAAGACGATGTCGTGCGGTCCGTACTGCTGACCAGGCAGGTTGCGCACCGCCAACGGGTTGAATTCGCCGAACGGCTCAACCTGGATTTGATCTGTCTTGCCACCGCATACGGTCACCGCAATTCGGCGCAAGACCTGCCAACGGCTGAGCAGGCAGACTGGCCGGGAATCGAAAAATGGGCAATCGATACCGACCTTTTTGTTTTCGTGCTGCTCGACGGCGCCTTTTCCTGGGGGGTCAAACGGTGGGGGATCGAAAGGTTTTTGCTCATGCTCACCCGGGGTGCGGCCGATATCAAACCGTTTCTCAAGCAGGTAGAAACGCTCAATGCCGCACTGGCCCACCGGGCATCCGCCAGGGGTGCGATGGGGGCTGTGATCGCGGATGATGTCGCCTTTTATCAGGGCCCGCTGGCTGCCCCGGAAACCCTGCGCCGTTTTTTCTTCCCTTCCCTTGCCCGACAAACCGAAGCGTGCCGAAATGCCGGGTTGGCGGTTTTCTTTCACTCCGACGGTGATCTCAACCTGCTGTTGGACGACATTGCCGCCGCAGGCGTTGACGGTCTGCACTGCATCGAGGAGACAGCGGGAATGGATCTGGCACGAGTGAAAAATCAACACGGCGAGCAGCTGTGCTTGTGGGGCAATCTGGATCCGGACTGGCTCACCGCTAAACGCGATTCAAAGGACATCGTCGATAAGGTCACACAGATTTTACATATTGGCCAAACCGGCGGCGGATTTATCTTCGGAACCAGCAGCGGATTGTTCAAACCCATGATTCCGGGACAGGTGGAGTTGACCTACGATACGGTGCACCGGTTCAGCCCATCCGGGGGCGGTTTCGATTGACTGGACCGCACGGGTCGAATCGGGGTCGAACGGCAGGGATGAAGACAAGAACTTTTATATCCGAAGATTTTGCTACCTATTTCCCGTTATCGCTGCATGAAGCGCGATGTGATCCGGATATCACATCTCTTCTTCGATCGGCAGGATACCGAGAAACCAATCCACCAGGCGCTGGAAAACTGAATCAGCGGGCTGAGAATCGAGAACGATATCCTCACCAACCCAGGCGATCCCTCTCTTGTCGGCCACTTGCAGGTGCCAGGCATTGCGCGTGTGAAAGTCGACTTCAAGTTTCTCACGCAGGTGCAGGTTCAACTCATTGCTTTTAATGAAAAGACCGATTTCCGTGTTTAGGTGCAACGACCGTGGGTCCAAATTACATTTATATGCAGCAAAACCAGATTGTTAATGTGATTTTAGGAGGTTAGGAAACTCAAAAGTTCGTGTCTTCGAAGAACGATTGCAATCTGAATGTTCGAATCCAACGATTATCGGCCGGTAAGTTGACCGCGGCTGTTTCACATTTCTCCTGATCGATAATGGCCGGGACCTGGAAGGGCAATCCTCTTTTTGCTTACAGCTTACCTGTCTCCCCAGATTTCACGGGCGGTGTTGACTACCAGCTCCAGCTTGGCCCATTGGTCATCCTCGCTGATTTCGTTGCCGTGCACGGTGCTGGAAAATCCGCATTGTGGGCTGAGGCACATGTTTTCCAGGGGCATGTACTGCCCGGCTTCCTTCACGCGCTGGATCAAATCCCGACTGGACTCGAGTCCCGGCAACTTGGTGGTGACCAGTCCGAGCACCACTGTTTTGTCTTCCGGAACAAAGCGCAGGGGCGCAAAGTCCCCCGAGCGTTCGTCGTCGTATTCGAGAAAATACGCATCAACGTTCAATTCATTAAACAGCACCTCGGCAATGGGCTCGTATCCACCCTCGGCGAACCAGGTACTGCGGAAATTTCCCCGACACAGGTGAACACCGACCGTGAGATCTGACGGACGATCATCTATCACGGCATTGATCAATTCCGCATAGGCGTGGGGCAATTCGTTGGGGTCGTCTCCGCGCGCTACCGCTCCGGCCCTCATCTTGGGGTCGCACAGGTACGCCAGATTGGTGTCATCCATTTGAATGTAACGGCATCCGGCCTGGTATAAAGCGGCGATCTCATCCCGGTAGCATTGGGCCAGGTCTTCAAAAAATTCTTCCATATCGGGATAGGCTTCGATATCGATCGCCTTGCGACCCCCCCGAAAGTGAACCATCGTTGGCGAGGGAATGGATACTTTCGGTGTCTGGGTCACCTTCGCGTTGAGATAGGTAAAATCATCGACCTGGATGGTTTTTACATGATGCAGCTTTCCGGTCACACTGAGCTTCGGTGGGGTGAAGCCCACTTTGTCCTGTGCGTCCGAACTGGCTTCGATGCTGCCCTCGACGGTAACCCCCGCCAGCTGCTCGAGAAAATCGAGGTGAAAAAAGGCGCGACGAAATTCGCCGTCGGTAATGCTCTGCAATCCCACCGCTTCTTGCTTTTTAATCGCTTCGGCGATATGCCGGTCCTCTACCTCACGCAGCTCATCTTTGGAAATCTCTTTGTCATGAAAGCGCTGGCGAACCGTGAGCAATTCTTGCGGCCTGAGCAGGCTGCCGACATGGTCGGCACGAAATGGCGGATTGATTTTTGACATGGGAACAGGCTCCTTTACACTCTTGAATCAATGGCAAATACAACTCCATCAAACAGTTTGCGCGCCGTTCTGAGGATGGCGGCCCGTTGAACATGGCCCTGATCGTCTGTGGTGGCCACCACGGTCATTTCACCGGTGGGATGTTCGATGGGCATTGTTTTTTCTTTGCCACCGCCAATTTCGGCAATCTCCGCAGCGGGACCGCCGGGCAGCAGGCAGGCGGTGGCGACGCTGACCGCACCCAGCACACCGATGGCCGCATGGCAGCGATGGGGAATGAAGGTGCGCGTGGAGATCGTGCCGCCCTGCTGCGGCGGGCTCACCATGGTCATCTTCGGTACGGATTTTTCCGATACGTCACCAAGGTTCATCAGGCGCCCGGCCTTCAGTCGAATCGCCTCCAGGGTCGCCCGCAGGGTTTCATCGGCCTCCAGCGATGCGGGCGCTTCGCGACCGGTGATGCCCAGATCGGCAGCGCGCATAACAACGCAGGGCATGCCGTTGTCGATCATGGTCACCTCGATGCCTTCGATCTCGTCCACACTGTTGCCGGTCGGCAGCAGGGCTCCGCAGGAAGAACCGGCCGTGTCTTCAAACAGGATGGGGACTGCAGCGGCGGTTCCCGGCACGCCGTCAATGCGCGCATCCCCGGTGTAGGTTACCCTGCAGCCGGGTGTGGCAACCGTGGCAACGGCAGTTTGTCCGGTGTTTTCCATGTAAATTCGCACGTCGGTGCTGCCGTCAACAGGAGTGACCAGGTTCCGCTCAATGGCAAAGGGACCGACCCCGGCCAGGATATTGCCGCAGTTCTGCGCGTCGCTGACAATGGCCTGATCGACAAAAACCTGCAGAAACAGGTAATCGACATCGATGCCGGGCCGGGACGATTTTTTGACCACCGCCACCTTGGAGGTCAGGGGGTCGGCACCCCCCATACCGTCGATCTGCCGCTTGTCGGGCGAACCCATCACCCGGAGCAAAAATGCGTCGCGCTGCGCCGCGTCCGCCGGCAGGTCGCCGGCCAGGAAGTACCCCCCTTTGGAGGTACCGCCGCGCATCCACATGCATGGTGTACAATCAGACATATTTCAGCCCTTTTGCGGCCAGGCGGTCGCGCATGTTGTACATGTCGAGGCCAAGCTCTCCACCGGCAAGGCGGCGGCGCTTTTCCTCTTCGGCGGCGACGCGCGCTTTTGCCTTTGCCAGAACGCTTTGCGCCTCTTCACGACAAACAACGCACACCCCGTCGTCGTCGGCAACGATGACATCTCCGGGATTGACGAGCGCACCGGCGCAAACCACGGGCACGTTGACCGACCCCAGGGTCTCTTTCACGGTGCCCTGCGCGGATATCGCCTTCGACCAGACCGGAAAGCCCATCTCCGTCAGATCGCGCACATCGCGCACCCCGGCATCGATGATCAGCCCTTTACAGCCGCGGGCCACCAGCGAGGTGGCCAGCAGCTCGCCGAAGTAGCCGTCCTCACAGGGCGAGGTTGGCGCAAGTACCAGTGCGTCGCCCTCGAGCACCTGTTCGACGGCCACGTGGATCATCCAGTTGTCGCCGGGAGGCGCGGAGATCGTCACCGCCGAGGCGGCAATTTGCGCGCCGGAATAGATCGGCCGCATATAGGCGGCCAGCAACCCTTTGCGGCCCTGGGCCTCATGCACGGTTGCCACGCCGCACTCACCCAGCGACTTGATAGTTGCGGGATCGACCCGCTCGATTTTTTGAACCACTATATTCATGACAGTTCATCCACTGTTCTCGGAAATACCGACTGAAACCCTTCCGCATACCGGGCATCGCGGCCACCGGCCATACCGCCGGAATTGCGACGAAAATGGTTGCCGCGGTTTTGCGCCACGTTGGTGTAAAATTGCCAGAGGTGCTCCTGACCTTCCATGCACTCGATAGCCGCGCGCTTTTGGTCCCATACCTCGGTGATGTCCAGAAAGACATCCGGTTTCCAGTTCATCTGCTCGGTCTGGTGCGGCTCGAACAGATATACCTGCGGCGCGCCCAGCACTTTCTCTCCGGGATTGTGGCCCCAGGCCTGGGCGATCATCCGGCATTCGAGCACGAACCGTGTGGTGTTCATGTGGTCGGTGTTGTACGGGTCCCAGAACGAATGGCTCATCATAAAGCTCGGCTGCACCTTGCGGATCACATCCACGAAACGCTGCTGCGACTCTTTGCCGAGATCGAGGGGGTAATCCCCGAGATCGAAAAACCGGATGTCGCGGACATCCAGGGCTTTGGCGGCCGCCTCGGCCTCTTTGCGGCGCGCCGCCTTCACTTCCTCAATGGTGGTGTTTCCTTTTTTCCACAACTTTGCCGATTCACCGCGCTCACCAAAGGAAAGGCAGACCACCGTAACGTCATAGCCCAGCTTCGCATGCAGCGCGATCGCTCCGCCGGCTCGCCATACAAAATCCGCCGCGTGCGCGCTGACCACCAGCGCCGTTTTATTTGCCATTGTCGACTCCTCTTTTTGATCCACCACTTTCTGCCGCGGTGGCTGTCATGTGCCTGGCGTTCAGGCCCCCAGCTGCTGCTCCAGATCATGGAGCACTTTGTAGCAGTTCAGGACCCTGCCCACACTGGCGTTTGGTTCCCGGCCGTCGCGTATGGCGGCAAAAAATTCGCGATCCTGCAACTCGATGCCGTTCATCGACACATCCACCTTGGAAACGTCGATCGGTTCTTCCCGGCCGTTTACCAGGTCGTCATAGCGTGCAATATAGGTGCCGTTGTCACAGATGTAGCGGAAAAAGGTTCCCAGGGGCCCGTCGTTGTTAAACGACAGCGACAGGGTGCAGATGGCCCCGGAAACGGTCTTCATCTGGATCGACAGATCCATCGCGATCCCCAGCTGCGGGTGCATGGGGCCCTGAAGCGCGTTGGCCTGCACGATCTCCTCGCCGGTCTGATAGCGGAACAGGTCCACGGTATGCGCGGCGTGGTGCCACAACAGGTGGTCGGTCCAGGAGCGGGGTTCGCCGAGAGCGTTCATGTTGGTGCGACGAAAAAAGTACGTCTGCACATCCATCTGCAGGATCTTCAGCTCGCCGGCCGAGATGCGCTTGTGCACCCACTGGTGGGAAGGATTGAACCGGCGGGTGTGACCGACCATGCAAACCAGCCCGGTCTCCTGCTGCATGCGCTGCACCTCCTGGGCATCTTTCCAGCTGTCGGCCAGCGGGATCTCCGTCTGCACATTAACGCCGGCCTGCATGCACTGAATCGCCTGGGAGGCGTGCATCTGTGTCGGGGTGCACAAAATCGCCGCCTTGACCTCTGGCTGCGCCAGGGCTTCTGCAAGATCGGTGGTGGTGTGGGCAATACCGTATTTTTCGGCTACCTTTTTCGTTTTATCGGGCAGACGTCCCACCAGGGAAACGACTTCGATGTTGTCGATGTTTTTAATGCCGTCGAGGTGCTTGATACCAAAAGCGCCCGGACCTGCAACGATGACTTTCATACCTGTTCCTCCAGATGGCTGCGATCTATTTGTTTTCGATGATCAGATGCCCCACCGCGGTATTGGACGCCGGGACGTGGTAGAATCGATGTTTTAGGGCGACCTTGTCGTTGAGGGCACCGCGCATGATCAGCCAGACCACCAGCTCGATCCCCTCGGAGCCGCTCATGCGCACATAGTCGACATGCGGCTTGTGGGAAAGGCCTTCCGGATCCTCGATCAATTGATCGATGAAGTCGTTGTCGAACTGCCTGTTGATCAGTCCGGCCCGCGTTCCGTGCAGCTGGTGGCTCATGCCGCCGGTGCCCCAGATCTGCACGTTGAGATCCTCGTCAAATGACTCCACCGCTCTGCGAAGCGCCTTGCCCAACGCGTAGCAGCGCCGCCCCGAGGGTGGCGGATAAAGGACCACGTTTACCGGAAAAGGGATAATCCGACACGGCCACGCATCGGGCTGGCCGAACATCAGCGACAGGGGGACGGTCAGGCCGTGATCGACCGCCATGGTGTTGACGATGGTCAGGTCAAAGCCGTCGATGATGACCGACTGGGCGATGTGCGCGGCCAGTTTCGGGTGGCCGATGACATCGGGAACCGGTCGCGGCCCCCAGCCTTCGTCGGCGGGTTTGAATACCTCCCCTCCTCCGATGGCAAAGGTGGGTATCCAATCGAGGCTGAACGCCGTGGCGTGGTCGTTGTAAAGCAGCAGAATGACATCCGGCTGCTGTTCGGCAATCCACTGCTTGGAGAACTCGTAGCCGTCAAACAGCGGCTTCCAGTAAGGCTCCCGGGTTTTGTCCAGGTCGATGGCGGCGCCGATGGCCGGAACGTGGGAAGTGGTGACGCCGGCGGTGATTTTCGCCCGGGCGGTTTTCGGTGCATCCGGTTTAACGGCCTTTTCGGGATCATGGAGCCATCCCTCCGGGGCTCTGCCCCCGTCGAGCATCATCTGGGCGTATTCCTCCTGTGTCATACCGGTCATGGTAGCCGCCGCGGCCTGAAAGGAGATATGGTCGCTGGAGAAAATTTTGGCCAGAAAGTAGATGTTGCCGCCCAGGGCGATCATGCGGTTGTAATCGCGATCGAGCACCGCCTGTTTCTGCTCTTCGCTCATCGCCCATTGATCCAGATAGGCGCGCTCGTCCGCCCTGAAACGCTCGCGATTTTTCGCCTTCATCAGCGACATGCAAAACTGGTTGAGGTGAAATCCGATGCTGGCCATATCCGCATCGAAGATGATCGTGCCGGGAATATCGATGTAGGGTTTGTCAAGGGCCATGGTCGACCTCCTTATGTGTGCCAGTAAAGACCCATCGGGTTGTCGATCAGCAGCTTGCGCTGCAGTTCGGTGGTCGGGGCGATGTGCGGGATCACATCCACGAGCTGGCCGTCGTCGGGCATATGGCTTTTCATGTTCGGGTGCGGCCAGTCGGTGCCCCACAGAACACGGTCGGGGAAGGATTCAACCACCCGCCGTGCAAAAGGCCGTACGTCGCTGTAATCCGGTGGGCCCTTCAAAGAGAGTCGCTCCGGACAGCTGACCTTGGACCAGAAGTTGGGGTGGTTGCGCATCATTTTGATGAACAGTTCGAACTCCGGGCCGTCAACCGGTTTGCTGACGTCCGGTCTGCCCATGTGGTCTACCACCACGATGGTCGGCAGGGATGCAAAAAAATCGTAGAGTTCGGGCAGCTCGTGGGCCTCGAAGTAAATCACGATGTGCCAACCCAGTTTTTTGATCCGTCCGGCGATCTGCCGCAACGAGTCAAACGGCAGCACGTCGACAAGACGCTTGACAAAGTTAAACCGCACGCCGCGCACGCCGGCCTCGTGCAGTTCGGCGAGCCGGTCATCGGTGACATCACTTCTGACCGTTGCCACACCACGGGCCAGATCGTTGAAAGCCCGCAGGGCGTCCACCAGGGCGCGGTTGTCGGCTCCGTGACAGGTCGCCTGGACAATTACGTTGCGGGAAAACCCAAGGTGGTCGCGCAGCTGCCAGAGTTTTTCCTTGGGCGCGTCGCAGGGCGTGTACTTTCGCTCCGGGGCGTAAGGGAAGCGGTCGCCGGGACCGAACACATGGCAATGGGCGTCCACCGCACCGGGCGGCGGCAGATATGCGGGTGTGGACGGTGCCGGGTGAAAAGGCAGCCAATCCGGATCCATCGTAAATGTGCTCATTGGCGCCTCGATTGGAGCGACGTGTCGGAATGCAGACCAACACGCCGCTCATTATACGAAAAGCTTCGTTCTGCCATCTGGATGAATATGGGTTACGCAAACTTTTCAAACGGAAGGCCGACATAATTCTCGGCCATCATGGAGCTCGCCGCTACAGAGCCGGTCAGATAATCAAGCTCGGCAAGCTGCAGGCGCTGACCAATGGGGTCATCGCCGAATTTGTGCATCATAGCGGTAAACCACCAGGAGAACCGGACCGCTTTCCATACGCGGCGCAAGCAGGCGTCTGAATAACGATCCAGCAGATCGCTGCGGTTTTCACGATAGCGGGCAATCAGCGCGCGGGACAGATAGTGAATGTCCGAAGCAGCCAGATTCAAGCCCTTGGCGCCGGTGGGAGGCACGATGTGTGCAGCATCGCCGGCCAGGAAAAGGTTGCCGAAGCGCATCGGCTCGGCCACGAAACTCCGCAGCGGGGCAATGCTCATTTCCAGCCGTGGGCCGGTTACCACTTTCTGGGCGACCGTTTCCGGCAGGCGCCGC
>LJNK01000076.1 GCA_001303025.1 Deltaproteobacteria bacterium SG8_13 | reverse complement strand
CGGCCTGGCAGATGGCCTGTCGATTACTTCCGCTCGGGTCTGCAGAACGGCATTGAGGCGATCCAGCGAAGCCCTGCCGCGCTGAATCAAATTGGTCACCCACCCCAAAGCCATCATCGGCCAGGTCAACAGGCCCAGGTAGCTGATAAATGCTACGAAATCGCCGGTGGTAATGGTTCCCCGAATGGTCTGGCGCCCGCCGTAAAATATGACGATAGCCAGGCTCAGATTGGTCAAAAGGAGCATCATCGGGAAAAAGGTGCCGGTGATCTTCACCAGGTCCAGGTTTTCCCGCACGTACCGCCGGGAAAAGTCATCGACCCGATCCGCTTCTCCTTTTTCCAGCCCGTAGGACTTGATCACCCGGATCCCGGCGATCCTTTCTCTTACAGCCTCGGTCAGCTCCGCAAAGGAGGACTGGACCTTCTGATATCGATGGTGCATTTTCCGGCTGAAATAACGCGCAGCCACTGCAATGCAGGGCATGGGAATCAATACCAGCAGCGTCAAAGACACGTTGATGTAGGCCATGAACCCGATGGCCGCCAGCCCGAGAACGACGGCATCGTTCAGGGCCACCAATCCCATGCCGGTTGCCATGCGGACCTGCTGGATGTCATTGGTGGCGTGAGCCATCAGATCGCCGGTGCGCACGCGGTCAAAATAGGATGCCGGAAGGGTTTGCAGGTGGGAAAACAGCTTGTTGCGAATGCCTTCTTCCACCCGTCGGGATGTGCCGAGCAGGCAATAGCGCCAGATGAATCGAAACAGCCCAATAGACAGTGCCACGGCGACGGTGGCGCCGGCGTAGTGAAGCAGGCCGGTGATATCGGCCTGCCCCGAGGTCAGATCGTCCACCGCCCATTTGATGATGCGGGGGATGAAAAGCTGCAGCACGTCGACGATGATCAGGCTGACCATGCCGAAGGTGATGACCTTTCGGTTTTCGCGAAAATACGGCTTTATCAGGTTTGAAGATTTCATTTGCTGACAGGTGGAATATAGTGTCTAAAGTATAATTTTGCAAGTAATTCTTTATAGTTATAGCGAGTTTTGCCCACATTGACTTTCCCATATCCCGTTGTTATGATCAAATGTTATGATATCGGGAAACATCGTAGAATATATCGATCATCAGAAAATAATGTGTGCGGTGGTGCTGGAAGTCAAAGATCGACGGTTGCGGATCCTGACCGAAAACAACCGTGAGATGAACCTTTCGGCGAGTCGATTGTCCCACAAGTGCAGCCTGCGCATCGACCTCTCCCAGGGGCGCGACAAAACGGTGCAGGTGTTGAAAGACATCGCCCAACGGCGGGAAAAACTGATCGGTGAAGTAGATATCAAGGAGCTGTGGGAGGTGCTCAACAGCGAACAGGAGTGGATCGATCTGGGGACAATGACCGAGTTTTGCTTTCCCGACGAGCCGACCGAGGACCACATGTCGGCCGTTGTGAGGGCGTTTTTCAAAAACCGCATGTATTTCAAATTCAACCCGGACCGTTTTTTCCCGTACACCGAGGAGCAGGTTCAGCAGCTGATTTCCCAACGGATCGCAGAAGAAAACCGTCTCAAGCGCATTTCCAGAGGCGCCGAGTGGTTGAGGCGGATTCTCAGCAGCGATTTCGACAAAGAGGCGCCGCCGGCATCGTCTGCAGACGATCAGATCATCTTTGAAATCCTTAAATCCTTGTACCTTTACGGCAAAGACAGCGAGCATTACGCCGTTGGCAGGGAAATCATGGTCAAAGCCGGGATCAGAGACGAGCACGATATTTTTCGGGCCCTGGTCAGGGCCGGTGTGTGGGATGAAAACGTAAACACCGATCTTATCCGAAACGAAACGCCGGTCGACTTCTCTTCGGAACTGATCGCCATTTCCCAGAAAGTCGCTTCCCACAGCGCAGCCGAACCGATCAAGATTTTCCCCGATTCTCCGCGTCGAGATCTGCGCCATCTGTCGCTGATGACCATCGATGGGCAAGCCACCCTCGATTATGACGATGCACTGAGCCTGGAGAGCGACGACGACGGCTACCGGATGGGCATTCACATCATCGATGTCGCCCACTTTGTCCGCAAGGATGACCCCCTCGATCAGGAAGCGAAGCTGCGCGGAAGCTCTGTTTACATGCCGGATCAGAAAATTCCGATGCTTCCGGCGAGCCTGGCCGAAGACCGCTGCAGCCTGAAGGCGGGTGAAGACCGCCCGGCCATCAGCACCGTCGTAAAGCTCAGCCAGACATTCGAACTCCTCGACTTTGAAGTCTTCCCGAGCCTGGTGAACGTATCCCGGCAATTGACCTATTACGACGTCAATATGCTTGCCGACGAGAACGCGGAAATCAGGATTCTTCGGGATGCCGCATCGAAATTTCGGCAGTTTCGACTCGACGCCGCAGCCTTGCAGATCACATTGCCGGAAACCCACGTCTGGCTCAATGCCGACGGAGAAATAACCGTCAACCGGATCAATCGGGAAAGCCCCGGCAGGATGCTGGTTTCCGAGTGCATGATCATGGCCAACTGGTTAATGGGCCGATTTTTAAAGGAGCGCGGCATTCCGGCCATCTTCCGCTCGCAGCCGAAACCGAAGGAGCGGTTGTACGACGGGATGGAGGAAAACCTGTATAAAAACATCATGCAACGCCGGCTGCTTAACCGATTTGCCTTGAACTCCAAACCGGAACAGCACTCCGGGTTGGGGCTGGATGTATACCTGACCGCCACTTCCCCCATCCGCAAGTATACCGACCTGGTCACCCAGCGCCAGATACGCGCTGCCCTTGATCTGGAGACCCCCTACACACAGGACGAGATCGACTGGATCATCCAATCCCTGGAGCTGCCGATTTCCGGTATTGTGCGACTCCAGCAGCGCCGCCATCGGTACTGGATTTTCAAATACCTGGAAAAACAGGTCGGTCAGAAGTTTGAAGCGATTGTGTTGATGAAGCGCAGAAACACCTTTCAGGTCCTAATCCCCGACTTCATGCTGGAATGCGATCTGCCGCTGCACGGCGGTATCGACCTGACACCGGAAGACCTGGTGCAGGTCACCATCCAGCGAGCCGATGCCCGCCGGGATATCCTGGCCATATCCATCGGATAGCTTGCCCCACTGCTTTTCTTGCCGCGTCGGCCCGGCGCCCGCGGTTGACCCCTTTGCGGCACGGTACGGTATGGTAATCGATTGGTTTGAAATATCAACTGCTTGTGTGATATAATAGGTTTACTATCGGGATAGATCTCAGCAAGGTGGATTCGGCGGGATTTCATGATGGAAGATTTCGATCAGCAGTTGCACAAATACAGCTCTACTGCAAGGCTGTTTGGCCTTGCATGCAATACGCCCCAGGAGCAGCTCATCAAAATGGTCAAACAGCTGCTGGGAGAGCGGTTTACGAAAAATCTGTTCAAGATGATACTCGAGATGAACGATGACCAGCAGCGCCAGTTGCTTCAGCGCCTGGAAGGCATGAAGCTCGAAGACGGGCAGATAGACCGCCGGGGTCACTCCCGCAAACCCTGCCTGATCGGGGTGAGTTATTCCGTGGGCAGCCGTCAATTCAAGAGCTTCATCCTGGACATCAGCGCTTTTGGTGTGTTCATCGAAACCCGGGATTTTCTCGCGGTCGGAAAAGAAGTGAGCATGAATTTTACGCTGCCCAACAACAAGGCCCCTTTTCAGCTCAGCGGAGAGATCGTGTGGAGCGGCACGCACGGAATCGGGGTACGGTTCAAGTACCTGACCCAGTACCAGCTGGAGATGATCCGTTCGTTTTCAGAGAAGCTGGAAGATGTATATGAGATTGTAAGCTAAGCGATGTTGCTCCGCGAGGGCAACCGGGGTGTAAGAAAAGAAAAAGGCAATCGGTCCGAATCGGAAAGATTGCCTTTTTTCTTTTACAACGTGCCAGCGCGTACTAAATTTTTGTGACATTCACCGCCTGAGGGCCCTTGTCCCTCTGCTCAATGTCAAATGAAACCCGGTCGCCTTCATTGAGCGACTTGAATCCCGATGCATTGATTCCTGAATAGTGAACAAACACATCCGGTCCGTCCTCCTGCTCGATGAAGCCATACCCTTTTTTCTCGTTGAACCATTTGACGGTTCCATTTGCCATTACGGCACCCCCTTTCTTACGTGTTTCAACTCGTTTCATACTTCAGGATGCCACTTTGACAAATGGTACGATCCCTAAGCGTGAAACCGGCCCGCTGCCAAACTCGCGGGCCCTGGTGGCCAAATTGTTCTTATTATATCGAATTTACACAAACATTCAAGAGAAAATATCACGATTCCTTATGAGATCTTTACCACCCGACCGCCCGTGATGGCCTGCAAATCGGCGGGTGTCAATTTGAAAATCGCGTTCGGTGTGCCGGCGGCAGCCCAGATTTCCTCGTGTTCCAGCAAGCCCTGGTCGATATAGGTCTCCAGCGGCTCATCGTGGCCGAGCGGTGGAACCCCCCCGATGGCAAAACCGGTTTTTTCCCGAACGAAATCCGCATCCGGCATTTCCACCGGCTCGCCGACCAGGCCCGCCAGGACCTTTTCGTTAACCCGGTTCGCGCCGCTGGCCACCACCAGATACGGTTTTCCCGTTCGAGTGCCCCTGAATACCAGGGATTTTACGATTTGTCCCACCCTGCAACCGGCAGCTTCCGCGGCTTCACTGGCGGTTCGGGTGGTTTTGGGCATTTCAACGACTTCGCAAGCCAGACCGGCTGCGAGCAGGGCGTCCTGCACCCTGCGTGCACTGGTTTTTAACGAATCGGCCATCGTACCCTCTTTTCGGTTGTATTGAACGCAATTCCGGACGGCGGTGAGAACTATGCGTTCGCATGTTTTTACGCGACAAGCCAACACCCGCAGAAGGCGACCCTGCGAAACCGCCTTCGTGCGGTCCGATACCATGCGGCAGATGCGAGTTTTCCTCCATGCGTTATGCCATAAACGCTGTGACGGCCTCGATGAACTCGGCCGGTTTTTCCAAGGCGAGCATGTGGCCGGCCTCCGGGATGATTGTGTGCGATGCCTGCCGAATGTGGTCCTGCAGGTAGTTTCCGTATTTGGGCGGTGTCAGTTCGTCCGCGGCGCCCGATATGATCAGTGTGGGAATGCGAATGCCGTTGACTTTTTCCATCACATCGAATGCGTTGCATGCCAGAAAGTCATCGCGGATCACTTCCACAGGTGTCTGCAACAGCCCTTTTCGATATCGCTCTCGCGTGGAGCCGGAAACGGTTGGACCGAAAGCATGGCTGCAGATGAGTTCAACGGCGGTTGGATGATCTGTATCGAGAAGATGCAGTATTTCTTCTGCAACCCGCAGCTTCGCCCCGGTGCCCACCAGCACGAGTCCTCGGAGCCAGGGACTGTGGCGCAAACCGAGGGTCTGTATGATCGCACCGCCCATGGAATGACCGACCAGCGTCAAGGCGTCCAGCTGCATAACGGCAACCAGCGATTCAATGAAATCAGCGTAGGCGTCGATGCTCTGCCGGCCGCGACCGGCTGATTTGCCGTGTCCCGGCAGGTCAACGACGATACAATCGGCGGCCGCCATAGTGCGCATATCTTCCGGCCAATGCCGGTGGTCTCCCCCGGCGCCGTGGATCGCCAGCAGCAATTCCCGGCCCTTCCGCGGCCCGGCTGCATAGTACACCCGCTGGTCTTCTACCTGTAAGTGCGGCATATCTGGCTGCCTGGCAAAACGATCGGAGTCTGACGTCTCACAGGAATCCGAAGGAGAGTAGCTCCCCGGCGCACCGGCTGTCAAATGCAACCGGCGACGGTCAAGTGGTGGCCTGCCGCAATTCCTGTTGACCAAAGAGATTAAATAATCTATAACGCCGTGTTGGAAATAAACCACATTCACAATTCCGGCAACTCATGGGCATACAGGAACGCAAAGAAAGGGAGCGCGAGAGGCGACGCCAGCAGATTATTGTCGCAACGAAAAAAGTTTTTTCCGAGAAAGGGTTCAACAAGGCCACAATGGACGATATCGCCGGTGAAGCCGAACTGAGCCCGGGTACCCTGTACCTGTATTTTAAAAACAAGGAAGAACTATATGCTTCTCTTTCCCTGCGGATCCTGCAGTACCTTCACATGAGGGTGGAACACGTCGAAAACGACACCAATCTCGGCCCGGAGCAAAAACTGGATGCACTGATGGCCGCCATGTATGATGTGTACGATTTCGATCCGCTGGTGGTCATCAACATGTTTCACCTGCAATCCAGTGAAACCCTGAAGAATCTCTCTCCTGAATTAATCGATGAAATAAAAGAGCTTTCCCGCAAGTCGATCGGCGGTTTTGTGCGGGTTTTCAAAGAGGGAATCAACAGGGGCGTCTTCGTCGATCGGCACCCGGTTGCACTGTCGGATTCATTCTGGGCGCTTTTTTCAGGTGTCGTACTGTGGACCAACAGCAAACGGGTCATAAACGAAGACAAGGATTTTTTGAAGCAAACTCTCGAACTGGCCTTTCGGATCTTCAAGCAGGGGATTATACGGTCGTAATTCCCTCCGGCCCCCTTTGTGTACCCCTTTCGCTGATAACCTGCTTTCCACCGCATCTCGGTTTCGCAGATAACACTGGAAATGGCAACATGCCGGCAGCGGACAGAAGATACGGTTGTACGGATTTTACCAGGTGTTGAGCAATTTATGAAATGGCCCACCGTCCGGTGCAGCCGCAGACGGCGGTCCGACAGCCGGGGTTGTTTCAGAACAGCCGCGTGATTTCGTCTGCTTCAAACCTCGGCCAGGGAGACGGCTGGCGGTTGCGAACGGCTTCGATACCCTGTCCGGCTTCCCGCACCTCTCCGATGACAGCCACCGGAATTTTTTCCGCTGCCAGTTTTTCCTGCAAAATGTCGCTGGAATATTGGCGGCAGGAGATGATCAGACTTCCCGAGCCGATCAGCCCCAGTGGGTCGAGTTTCAGCAGCCCGCAGATTTTGGCCGTTTCCCTGTAAATCGGAATTTGTTCCATCATGATCCGGATGCGGCATCCGCCGGCGATGGAGAGTTCCTCCAGGGCAGTGGCCAGCCCGCCTTCTGTGACGTCGTGCATCGCACTGACCCCCTCCACGTCACCTGCGATGGCGGCTTCTTTCAGCACGCTGATGTGATCGAGGAACCGGCGGCATTTGGCAATATCGCCTTCGGCGACTCCCAGCTGTTTCAACCGTTCTCCGAATTCACGGGCGATGATGGCCGTGCCTTCAACGGCGACTCCTTTCGTCAGCAGAATCCGGTCGCCGGGCTTGATGTTCTGCTTGTGGATCAGCTGGCTGCGCGCGATGGTTCCCGCCATCATACCGGTAACTACCGGACGGGACACCGCATCGGTGATCTCGGTGTGCCCGCCGCACAAGGTGATCCCGCATTGGCGGCAGACCCTGCTCAGCTCCTCCATTACCCGCTGTATGCTAAATGCACTGGTTCCTACCGGAAACATCAGGGTTGAGAGAAACCAGCGGGGCGCAGCGCCGGCCGTGGCGATATCGTTGGCGTTGACCAGCACGGCATAGCTGCCGATGGCCTCGATTGCGAATGTAATCGGGTCGGATTTGAGCACCAGTACTTCATCGGCCTGCACATCGACTGCGGCGGTGTCCTCACCGACGCCGGGCTTGATGAGCACCGAGGGGTCTTCGAAGCGGAATTGATTCAGAAACTCGTGCAGCAGGTCATTCGGCAGCTTCCCTCCTGGCAGGGGCATGCCCATCCGAACGATACCTTTGACCTCGCGCAGATGGTCGATGCGAAAATCGCAGGGCGTGTCTGCCGGTACGGGCAGCCGCGGATTGGTCAACAGCGCGGTGATGGCACCGGCCCGGGTGCCCGCTTCGATATCGAGGACAAAATCACCGACCATCAGCACTTCGGAGACCGGCACATTCAGCCGCTCCGCGGCCATGCGTATTCCATCACCGCTGGGTTTGGGCTTGATCGGCTCGTCGCGGGTGATAATCTGATCGAAATCGCCGGCGCTGGTTCGCTTGAAATTCCGCAGCGCCCGATGGGTCGAGGCAGTGCTGTTGCGGGTCAGAATCCCCATGCGAATGTCTTTAAGACGAAGATACTGCAGCAGGTCTTCGGCCCCCTCGTTCGGCCTGGCCCTTTGCGCCGCCTGCATCTCAAATCGATTCAGTTCGGCGAGTGCCTTTTTACGGTCCGCAGCCGAAGGAATCTTTCGGATGAATTCCAGCACGTATTCGTTTTTCGGGCATCCGATGGTCTGCTTCAATTCGGACAGGTCCAGCGAATCGGGTCGGGTCAGCGTACCGTCGAAATCGAACAGCACAGCGCGAATGTAACGAAGGTGGGATTTCATGGTGAATTCATTCCTGCCAGAGCGCCTGAATTTTGCACGTAAACCGACGAGACAATGCAGGTTTTTGAGCCCGGCCGCCCCGGGTGGCGGTTGTGTGTTACAGGTGCCGGCATGATACAGGAACCGATCGAAAAGTCAATTGGTTCCGGCCGTCAGATCGCGCCATGGATGCAAAGCGTCGCCCGGGTCGAGCAGAAAAGTCGAGCAGAAAAAAGGCGCGGAACAGACAATGCTCTTTGCTGTCCGCGCCTGTCAGCTGGGTGATATTCTCAACCGAAGCAGCCGGTATTACTGCCCAGGTAAATCCGTGACACGCTATTTGGTGAGTTTGACGGCTACAAACCCGGACTGTCCCCGTTTCATCAACAGCCGGACCATGCCGCCCTTTTTAATTTGATCCATGTATTTGCTGAATTCGGATACGTTTGATACCGGCTGGCGGTTGACCTCCTTGATCAGGTCTCCTTGTTGGATGCCTGCCTTTTCGGCCTTGCTGCCGGACTGCACATCGATGATCAGCACGCCTTTTTCACCCTCACCGTAACCGAGGCGGGATGCCATTTCCGCGTCCAGGTTGCGCACCCGCAGTCCGAGTTTGTCGCTGCTCTCCGGTTCCTGGCGGGCAACCATCTCCTGTTCTTCGCGCTTGGCTGTTTCAATGTTGATCGTTTTTTCCTTTCCGTCTCGCACTACGGTGATGGCCGCTTGTTTGCCAACTCCCAGACCGGCAATGGTGCGGGATAAATCCCGGCTCGAGCCGACGGTCTCCCCATTTACAGCGATGATGACGTCGTTGACCTTAATACCGCCTCTGTCGGCGGGGTCGCCTTCGAAAACGTGTGTGACCAGGACCCCTTCTTTTCGGTCCAGCTTGTAATATTCCGCCAGTTCCGGGGTCAGGTCTTGAATGCCGACCCCCAGCCAGCCGCGGGTAACTTCGCCCTTGGTTTTCAGCTGCCGTACGATGTCTTTGGCCATGTTGATGGGGATGGCAAAACCGATTCCCTGGCCGCTGGCGACAATGGCGGTATTGATGCCGATCACGTTGCCCTGCAGGTCGATCAGGGGACCGCCGCTGTTGCCGGGGTTGATGGAGGCATCGGTTTGAATGAAATCGTCATAGGGCCCGGAGCCGATAATCCGCCCCTTGGCGCTGACGATGCCGGCAGTGACGGTTTGCTCAAGTCCGAAGGGGCTGCCGATGGCCACCACCCACGTACCCACCTGCAATGCATCCGAATCTCCCATTTTCATCGGTTTTAAATCGGAAGCATCCTTGATTTTAATCAACGCCAGGTCGGTTTTGGGATCTCGGCCGACGACCTCGGCTTCAAATTCCTTCCCGTCATAGAGCCGGACCTGGATTTCATCCGCATCCTCGATGACGTGATTGTTGGTGACGATGTATCCCTCCCGGTCGATGATAAAGCCCGAGCCGAGACTGCGCTGTTTGAATTCCTGGGAAGGTTCGTCTTCAAATGGCCCGAAAAACTCGCGAAAAGGGTCACGCCGGCCGAAGGGATCGCCGAAAAAATGACGAAATACCCGCCCGCCGCCTTTCATTGTCTTGACGGTGCGAATGTTGACCACCCCGGGACGGGCCAGTTCGGCAAGCTCGCTGAAACTTTCCGGTATCAATCGTGTCGTGGTGCTCTTGGCTGCCAGCACGGACGCGTCGCCGCCTGCCAACAGCAGGATGGAAAAAACGGCAATCGCTGTATAACCCGTAATCCTATTTTTTATTGTCATAGAAGCCTCCGATTAAAGATATATAGGGTAAGTCCAATATAAATCGAAATTAGGCACTGGCAAGGCCGATCGACCGCTGAAAGGTGCATATTTGATGGTTTTGTGGAGCAGATGGGAAGCCGTGGTTTGCATCATGTGCCAGGTGCCAGGCGCGAATGAGGATGAAAGGGGTATTTTAAATAATATAATAATTTCATTTTTCTAGATCTATTTTCTTCGAGTGTCACCTCTCATGTGAACCTTTAGCCCTTCTTCTTTTTCCGTCCGCCGGAGCCCGCAACCCTGACCCGCGACCTTGACTTTCTCGAAAAACTCCATAAATTACATTCAAATTTCGAGTCAACCACAGCAGCGTTGGAACCCTACTGCAACAGGAGTGTGAAGGTTATGCCAGTTTACGAGTTTGAGTGTTCTTGCGGCACCATTTCAGAGGATCTGGTCCGGGTGGGTACGCGATCGATCACCTGCCCGCAATGCGGCGGGCGGGCCAAAAAAATCATGTCCCCCTGTGCCTTCGAACTGAAGGGCGGCGGCTGGTACGCGGACGGGTACGCTTCCAGCAAATCAACGATAAGCGGATCCGCTTCCGGTGACAAGTAGTACGGCATTCTACCCACCACGAATCTTTATAATGCGGGACGATTACAGGGGCAGCGCCATCGAGGGCGCTGCCCCTTTGCTTTGGCCGCTGCGGGCAACAGGTACGTTCGAGCCTCAGCCGCTTCGGTTCAGCTGCAACCCGCGACCATCTCGCTGACCCAACCGGCATTCTTGACACACCACCGCCGATTCCATATAGGTAGGTCTTGGACAATGCGGTCGGTTTGCCGCCATCTTGCATCGAAGCCAAAACTCCTCCCGACCGCCCAGGTGGGTGGCAGGCAGCTCGGAAAACGGAGGTGATTGGGGGACCATGTCGACGCCGCTTACACCACTAAATGCCATATCACCGGTAGACGGGCGCTATCGCCGCGTCACCGAACCGTTGAACGCCTTCTTTTCGGAAAGCGCCCTGATCAAATATCGCGTGCTGGTGGAGGTGGAATATTTCATTGCCCTGTGCGAACTTCCACTGGCGCAGCTGGAGTCGATCGACACGGCGCTGTTCGACCCCATTCGCGGGATCTATCGGCTTTTTGCCGAAGTAGACGCCGGCAGGGTGAAAGAAATCGAGAAGACAACCAATCATGACGTCAAGGCGGTGGAGTATTTCATCAAGGAGAAGTTCGAAGCTCTTGGTGCCGGCGAGTTCAAGGAGTTTGTGCATTTCGGGCTCACTTCCCAGGACATCAACAATACGGCACTGCCGTATTCGCTGAAAGAAGCCTGGCTCGATGTCATCCACCCGGCACTCCAACGGTTGATCGACAGGATTTCGGAGCTGGCCGCTGACT
>LJNK01000030.1 GCA_001303025.1 Deltaproteobacteria bacterium SG8_13 | reverse complement strand
AGACCCAAGAGACGCCGCCGGTTCCCTGCCGGCGCTGCCCGGACTACAAACCCGAAGGCGGGTGGTGGAAGGTGAGTCTGCGCAACGGGGTATTTCGAATTTTTCACCCGGTCAGCGGGTGGAGAAGCCTCGCGACCTATTCGGTCGTCGGGGGTCGGGTCCTGTTGTCCAATGATCCCGTCTGCCCCGGGTTGACCGGGGTGTACCGGTGGGTGCGAACAGGGGAACACATCACCTTCTCAACTGTTGAAGACAAGTGCTCCGCCGGTTTACGGGCACGGAATTTATCCCATCTTCCCTGGCAGTCGTGCAACCCTCCTTTAACCGACGCCGCCGTCGGTGATCGCCGGCCGAGCCCGGCCGGTTGCAACCAGCAGTGATCGCGGGTAGTAAAATCGTTGCACCGCGAGAAGTTGAAGGTTGCGCTGCACACTGTGCGAGACGTATTCGTGCAATTGCCTTGAATCGTTCTGTAGAATTGCCCGCCGAGTCGCTCCATGAGCATAAACCTCTTCCTCAAAGGATGGATCTTCGGCTTTTCCATCGCTGCACCGGTCGTGTCGATCGGCATTGTGGTCATGCGCCGCACCCTTGCAGATGGCAAAATCGCCGGGTTTATCTCCGGCCTTGGTGCGGTCACGCTATTCTACCGCTCACCAATCCAATGGCCATCATCTCGTTTGCCGCCGTATTTGCCAGTTTGGGGTTGGGGGAACCGGGAAGCGACTGCTTTTCGGCCGGGTTGTTGGTTTCGGGGGTTTTTCTGGGATCGGCTATTGGGTGGCTGGCACCACGCGGCAGCATGTCCGTCTTTCGAAACCGGTTTACCGCACGGGAAATGCGATGGATCAACCGGCCCGCCGACACCATCATCACCGCGTTAGGCCTGGCTGCCTTCTGGAGCCTCGTGTAGTTGCCTTTTTTTCAGGGGAAGCGGTCATTCTCTTTCATAGAGATCCGGGAATCTCTTCGAACATCGCGGCTGGCGCCCCGCATATGGGACACCGATAGGGCGGCTTCTCACCGTCATGGATATATCCGCACACCTTGCATCTCCAGCGCTTCCGCATACCCTTACCCTCTCGCTGTCAAATATGTAAAATCATGTGCCGGCCCGGTCCCCAATGTAGCAGTTTTGCCACACAATGTATATATTTCGTGTATTTCACATTGTGTAACATATGATATAACCCGTTTGGGACAAACCCGCATCTTCCCGTTCTTTTTCGCCCGCTACGGCCCACCATCAACCGCTATGGCAGGCGTTCCGGTATCTGCATGGTTTTTGCAATAACGGTTGAAGGAGCGATCGATGAATGATACGTTGAACCCGGTTGCTGTGTGGAACCAGCGGACGAGGAACCGGAAAAGGGGAGCGCGTTGGATGTCGGACAGGAGATTTCAGTCGGAACGTAGAAGGGACAAACGACTCAAGGCTCGGGATCGACGAGAGCTTTCCGATCGCAGGCGCTCCAGGCGCTATCAGGCGAAGGAAGGCACATTTGCCGTTTTCGTCACCCGGAAGGACAAACTCGGCCAGATCAAGGACATCAGCATGCGCGGCCTGTCTTTTCGATATGTCAATGATGACCGCATTGCCGCTGCGGCCGGTGAACTCAAAATCATCATCGCCGGCTACGGACTTTTTCTCGACAAGGTGAGTGCCGAAACGATTTCCGATTTTGAGGTAATAAACGGTTTCAGCGTCAGCCCGTTGAAAATGCGTCAAACAGGAATAAAATTCGTGGATCTGTCTCCGGAGCAAAAGTTTCAACTCGGGCGTTTCATTCGCAATCACACCCTCGGCGAATCCTGACCAGCCTGTCCCCTTCCCCTGTCCGGAGAACCATTTTGTTCACCCCGGAAAATTAAGCGGTCAGACGCTCCACCGATACCATGTGATTTGGATGCATTCGCTCCCGTACCACCCTCCTGACCTGGTCGGTTGAAGGCACCGCGGCGGTGCCGAATCCCGCCACCGACAGCGAGGCGGCAACGGTCGCATCTCGGCCTGCTTTCATCACATCCCCGGTTCGCAAATACTCGGCCAGAAAGGCGGCATCGAACACATCTCCGGCACCGGTTGGATCTACGGCATCTATTTTCAGCGCCCGGATGCGAATCCAGCGGCGACCGTCAAATATACCGCTACCTCTGGAGGACAGGGTGATGATGACGATCCTCGGGCCCATCTGACGCAGCTGTATAGCCGATTTACGCAGGTCGGTTGTCCCCGTAATTGCCTGCGCTTCGTATTCGTTCGCTTTGAGAATGTCGCATCCGCTAATCGCCTTCTCGAGCGTTGGATTTACGTGAAAGCTCACCACGCCTTCGTCCCCGAGAATCCGCAAAAATCCCTGAACATCCACCAACAATATGCCCCTGCGCGGCGCGCTGATGATACGGGGATCGACTTCCATCAATACGGCGCCAACCAATATAGCGCGGGCCTGAAAAACCGATTTCGGGACCTCGCTAAAAAGAATATTGCTTCCCGGCCGTGCCAGTTGGTGACGGCCGGCATTCCCATAGCGATTTTCGAATGTCACCACCCGGGTTGAAAGCGCAAAGTGACTGCTGTCGATGCCGCGGGATTCGATCCAGGCCAGCATTTCCTTGTCGCCCTTGCCGACCAGGAAAACCGGTATGCCAGAACGGGCCAGGAACAGTCCGGCATACAGCACTGTTCCCCCGAGAGTTTTTACCGTTTTTGCGTCCCGCACGATCCGATCCCGGGTCGGATTGCCGATCAGACAAATGCGATTGTTTTTCGGTTGCCAATTCATTCGGTGCTATGAAAAAGCGAAGCGGTGGGCTATTCGCCGTTTACGTCCGTCTCCGGCCTGACAACCGAAGCGCATGGGCCCCCGCGGCTCCGGTTGCAGGCTCTCAATCCCTGCCGCTACTGTATGACGGTTGCGCGGTCAGATCAAGCGGATCCGTTTTGACAGTGTTGAAATGGCGTCTTACCTTCCAATGTTATCGCAGACAAGAGCGGTTAAAACCCGTGGCAGAAAGGACCGCATCCGCTTGACCGCCGATCATCTGGGACCGAAACGATGCGCTATCTGATCGACAATCGCAACAATTGCGACCCTTTCGTCAATTTGGCGATAGAAGAATACTGCCTGAAAAGTTTGGACCCCCGGCATGAATACGTTCTCCTTTACGCAAACGCGCCCTCGGTAATTGTCGGACGGAACCAGAATATCCTGCAGGAGATCGACCGGCGTTACGTTGAAGCGAAGCAAATTCGGGTGTTGCGTCGATTGTCCGGAGGCGGTGCCGTGTATCACGACAAGGGTAACCTCAACTTCTGTTTCATTCAAGAAGCCGGCCCCGGCGGACTGCGGAGCATCCCGTCCGTTCTGACACCCGTTCTCCGCTCACTCCACCACATGGGCCTTGACGCTCACATCAACGATCGCAGCGACCTGTTGGTCGGGACGAAAAAATTTTCCGGCAGCGCCCGTTTTTCAAACACCCGCCGAGTCATGGTGCACGGCACCCTTTTGTTTGACGCGGATCTGCAAGCACTGTCGCGGACATTGACCCCTCCCGAAAATCCGGTACTGACCAAGGCCATCCAGTCCGTCCGTCATCCGGTAGCCAATATCCGTCCGCTTTTGGGCCGGTCCATGGGTATACGCGAATTTGCCGATCGCCTGATGGACCTTGTCGGCAGCCAGATGGGTGAAGTGCAGAAATGGTCGCTCGGCGATCGGCATTGGCGGCAGATTCACCGGCTGGCTGCCGACAAGTACCGTTCGTGGGAATGGACGTTCGGTCACACACCGGACTTTTCTGTAATGAAAAACAGCCGGGGAAAACATCACCTGCGCATTGATGTCCACCGGGGGAAAATCGCCGAGATCGTTGACCTCGATCCGGACAACGGCACCGACATTTGGCGTGAGCTCGGAAAATGGCTGATCGGAACGCGCTATGAACAAAACGAAATCCGGAGCGTGCTCTCCGGGATCCGGATTCCCGCCGGCAGCCGCGCACTGGACCCGGAGCAGTTGACCCGTGAACTCTGTTACAATTGATCCACACCGGAATATCGGTTTCGGGAGGCATTACATGAATTTGGTCAGAGTACTGATTATCGCTTGTACGCTCGCATTGACGATGATACCGGCCGGTGCCGTCGGAAAAGTGCACAAGCTCAACATGGAGGTAAAAGAGTTCCGGCTCGATAACGGCATGCTCTTTCTGGTTGTTGAAAGACCGACCGTCCCGCAAATTGCCTGTCGGCTGGCCATTCGTGCCGGATCATCCTTGGAGGCGGTCGGCAAAACCGGTATCGCCCACCTGCTGGAACACATGATGTTTAAAGGAACCAAGAATTTCGGCAGTTTGGATGCGGAAAAAGACCGTCAGCTGCAGGAAGCCATCGAAAAGGCCTACCAGGTGGTTTTGGCCGAAAACCGCCGGCGCGATCCGGACAAAAAGAAAATTCGCGAAAAACTGGCCGAAATGGCAGAGCTCCGCAAGGAAGTGCAGAAAATCTACATCCCCCAGGTGTTCTCTTCCCAGCTAGGCAAAAATGGTGCCGTCGGCATCAATGCATTCACCTCCAAAGATGAGACGCAGTACATCGCATCGGTTCCGGCCGACATGTTGGAGCAGTGGTTTTCGATCATCAGTGAACAGCTTTTCGAGCCTTCCTGGCGAGAATTTTATGTCGAAAAAGAGGTGGTCCAGAGGGAATGGGCATTTCGGTACGTCAACAATCCGGCAGGGGCCGCCTGGGTGGACCTTTATTCCACCGCCTATGCGGCACACCCATATCGCAATCCGACCATCGGGTGGAAATCGGACATGGCGATGTACAACACTGTCGATGCGGCCGAATTTCACCGAACATACTACAATCCGACGAATGCCATCTGCGTATTGGTGGGGGATATTACCGTTGCGGAGGCGCGGCGACTGGCAAAAACTTATTTCAGCCGGTATCCGGCCGGAGAGCGAAGCCCGGATCAATTGCCCGAGGAGCCTGCCCAGGCAGGCCCCCGCGAGAGCGTTCGCTACTTAAACGGTGCGCGGACCCCGCTGGTGCGTATCGGGTATCATGGCGCCCGAATGGGTACCGACGATTTTTACGCCCTCGACGCACTTACCATGATACTGAGCTACGGCCGCAGTGCCCGATTGAACCAGAACATTGTCTACAAGGGGCTTGCCGCCGAAGCCTGGGCGCATAATCCCGACAACCGCTATGCCGGCATGGTGGTTCTGGGTGGATCTCCAGGCGAGCCGCAAATGACAAAAAGTACACAAAACCCGAACGAAGCAGAACTTCGCGCGGCATACCTGGAAGCCTGCCGATCGTTGGAAAAACTGCTGCTGGCAGAACTGGAAAGCCTGCAGCAGAAACCGGTTTCGGAAAAAGAACTACAGCGCATCAAGAAGCTGAATGAACGCGATTTCATTGACCGCATGCGCAGCAATGAAGACCTGGCGAGCATACTGGCGACCATGGAGGTGCAGGTCGGGTGGCGCTACCTCAACGACTACCTGGATCGAATCGCAGTGGTGACACCGAATGATGTTCAACGGGTTGCAAAAAAATATTTCCGGGAAGAAAACCGCACCACTGTTACTGTCATACCGGGAGGACAGGAAAAAGATCCTCCGCCGTATGTCGAAAACCGGACAGTGAGCGGATCGAACGCCGCAAAGGTGCCACGGCCGGCATCTCTGAAGAATCACTCCATCTATCCCACGCCGCAGGGATGGAAACATCCGCTCTCTTTCGAGCGCAAGCCCTCCAAGGTGGTATATCCGCCAGCGGAGATCTCTCAAATCGGGGCGACTCAAGTCTTTTACCTGCCGAATCAGGAGTTGCCGCTCATCGACCTGAAAATCCTCGTAAAGGCCGGAGAGGTGGATATCGATGCGTCGAAATCAGGATTGGCGTCCGTTCTCAGCAGCGTTCTGATCAAAGGGGGAACGAAAAACTATTCCCCCAAAGAGCTGGCCGAGGCTCTGGATGCAGATGCCATCCACCTGTCGTGCTCCGTAGGGGAAGAATATTCTACGATCCAACTATCCGTGCTCCGTGACGACTGGCAAAAGGGCCTGTCGCTGCTGCAGGAGGTGCTTACCCGACCGGCCTTTGATGCCGGGGTGCTGCAGGTGGTAAAAGATCAGTCGGTCACCGATCTGCGGCGCACGGGAGAAGACGCACAATCGGTGGCCATGCGGGAGGCAACAATCTGGCATTTCGACGGTCACCCCTATGGGCGGGATCCCTTGCTGGGCATTGACAGCATTCCCCAAATCACCGTCGGCGACCTGCGGGCTTTTCTTGACCAACACTTCGTGCCCGCCAACATGGTCGTGGCGGTGTCGGGCGATATTTCCAAAAAAGCCGCTCTGGACGGTATCGGCCGACTGCTGCGGGAACTGCCCGGAGCACCGCCCCCCCGACGGCAATTGCGCACTCCCCGGGAAACGCCGCCGGTTCTGGCTCTGATTCACAAGCCCGGTCAGGTTCAGTCACAGGTAATTATGGTTGCCCCGAGCGTCAAGCGCACCCATCCGGATTTCTGGAAACTCCGATTGCTGATGGATCTATTCGGTGGCAACGACTCCTTGCTGTACACCCGGTTGAGAGACGAACTGGGTCTGGTTTACTCGGCCGGTTTTTTCCAGACCTACAAATGGCAGGCCGGTCTGCTGCTCGGGTACATCGGCTGTAAAGCCGATAGCACACCGACCGCAATTGCAGAAACAGTGAAGATCATGCAGGCGCTGCAGCGTGAGGTTCCACCTTTCGAGCTGGAGCTCAAGCGGATGGAGGCGCTCAACAGCTTCGTGTTCAATGTCGACAATCCGGTTGACCTGGTGACCACCTACAGCTTGTACCATCTACGCAACGAACCGCTGGACACCCTGGAAAACATCCAGGATGCCTACCTGCGGACAACCAGTGAAACAGTGTTGGCGCTCGCTCGAGAACACCTGAAGCCGGGCCGGCTGCAGATCTTCGTCGTTGCGGATAAAACCACCCCGGTGCAACGCACAAATACTGGTGTGAAAACGCTGGGTGAGGATTTAAAGGTGTTGGCGAAAAGGCTCGGACTGCCTTTTCAGGAAATCGCGCTGCGGTAAATCTCTTCGACCAAGGTGCCGGAACCTTCTGAAAAATAGTGAATTAGGGTTCAATGCAAGGCATACCGCGAATTGAAAGCGGAGCGTACTCGGAAGCACGTGCGCATTTCACGTCGCGGGACAACACAGCAATTTCCCCGTAGGCGCATTTTTCAGATGGATTCTAATAGGGTTCATTGCAGACCAGACACAGTGCATAGGTGTGAAACGGATCATTAAACATTCCGATCATCTCCGCGAGCCCATGTCCCAGCTGTGCCTCGGCAAACTGCAGGACCTGTTCGCTGCGGCTTGTCTGCGCCTGATCGACGATCGTGCGGTATAACAGGCGGTTGATTTTCTTCAGCAGGCGATCGCGTGCCGTCTCGGGCGCTTCAACGAACAGACGATCGAACGCATCCAGATTGGCCAACGACGCCGCTGATTGCACAGCGTCTTCCAGACCACCGAGAGCATCCACAAGGCCGAGGTCATAGGCTGTTTTACCGGCCCATACGCGTCCCTGGGCCACCTTTTCCGCTGCGGCAGGATCCAATCGACGCCCCTCTGCCACACGGTTTACAAACTGCCGGTAACCGCGCTCGATGCGCCGCTGCAACATGGCCGCCAGCAGCGGATTCAATGGCCGCGAAAGGTCAAAAGCACCGGTCAATTTTGTCGTACCGACCCCATCTGTGTGAATTCCCAGCGCATCCAGCGAACGGTCAAGGGTCGGCAGGGCCGCAAAAATTCCAATGGAACCGGTAATGGTGGTCGGCAACGCCCAGATCTCGTTTGCCGATACCGCGATCCAGTACCCTCCGGAAGCGGCCACCGAACTCATGGACACCACAACCGGTTTTCCGGCGTTGCGGGTCAATTCCACCTCTCGGCGAATGATTTCCGAGGCGAGGGCGCTGCCACCGCCGCTGTTGATTCTCAGTACCAGCGCGTCGATCTCGGGATCCTGCCGCGCGCGTTGGATCAGCGCGGCCATGGAATCGCCGCCAATTCGCCCCGCAGGCTGCTTGCCTTCCATGATAATGCCGCTGGCCACGATGATGCCGACTTTCCCGCGCTCCGGATCCGTTCGTCGAATTTCCGGTCCAACCCTATCGAGATAACGGGCAAACGACACCTGTTTGAATGATTCGTTTTTTCTGTTTTTTCCGACCAGGCGGATTAGCTCCTCTCGGACCTCATCCCGGGTCTTCAGCTCATCCACCAGGCCCAGATTCAACGCCATGCGACCAGCGTCCCCATCTTCAGCGGTCAGATAAACATCCAGCGCGTTGATCCAGGCATCCATGTCGCCGGGATCGATTCCCCGCAGATCGGCGATATCGCTTTTGTATGCCTCCCACAGCACCCCCAACCATGCGGTGGTTGCCTCTTTCGCCTCGGCGGACATATCGTCGCGATAAAATGGTTCCAATGCCGACTTGTAGGTTCCGACCCGAAAAACGTGTAACTGCACCAGTAGTTTTTCCAGTGCAGATCGAAGATATTTTCGGTATACACCGTAGCCACTGATCCAGACTTGACCCATGGGGTGGAGGTAAATCCGATCGGCGTGGGCAGCCAGGTAATACTGCTGCTGGTTGAAAAACTCACCAAAGGCGACGATCTGCTTGCCGCTCGACTGAAACCGCTTGAGCGCCGCTCCGATCTCCTGCAGCTTGCTGATGCCGGTCCATTCGAGACGGCGCAAGTCGAGCAGGAGAATCTTGATGTCCTCGTCTCCGGCAGCGTGATCAATTCCGTCGATAAGCTCACCGAGCGGCACCTCTCGACGGACCGCCCGGCCGAGAAAACGATCCATCAACAGGGGTTCGGCCGTTTGTTCGACAATGCTGCCGGCCGGCGCGAATACCAGCGCCGCTCCTCGCGGAACCGGTTCGTCGCTGCTGAATAACAAGATTGCCACCAGCAACACCAGAAAGGCGACAAACAAAAGGTTGCCGAGCACCCTTCGAAAAAACGTGATCAGATTCCAGAGTTTTTGAATGAGCCGTCCCAGACCCGTTAGCAGTTTCGCCACAACCGTTCCCCCCTTTACCCGCAGTCCCCTGCCCGACGCCGGCGCCTGCCTTCACGAAAAATCGGCCGGCAGCGTATCCGATCGAGATTGCCCGGTCTGTCGTTTCAATTCAGCCTACCGTAAGAGAAATTGAAACACAACCGCTCAATCCCGACCGGTCGGGACCGGGAATAGACGCAACACAAATAATATTAAAAAAGAGTTGCATTATTAAATGCCATAGTTATAAATAAGTAATAAATTCGACCGGTCACCTACAGATAGGAGTTTGTTAGATGAAGCGAGACAAAAAAGAGCCAACGGCCGAGACCTTCCTGTCTCAACCGTCTTCCCAGGACTTGCGAGGCCGCCAGTCGGTTCGGGCAACATTTAAACTGACCGAGAAGGCCATCGAAACCATGAGCGCGGTTTCCGTCCATCTGGGTATCAAACAAAAATCCCTTTTCGATCACCTGATCGACGATCTGGAATCGCTGGAAAGGATCGCCCGGCAGATGGGGTCTGCCACCCGGGATCTGCCCAGCCGTATGCAGAAAACTTTCGTGCTGAGCCGTCGCACCCTTTCTTGTCTGGACCGGACCGCAAGAGAATATGCTGCATCCCGGGATGCGCTGGTGGAGTATTCGATTCAGAGACTGCAGCCGGTCATCGCCAAGGAAAAGAAACGTCATGCAGAAAGAAAAAGATTGCTCTCACAGTTGAATGAATTTCTGATCTCTGCAGAGACAATCCTGGCGAATGCCCAACAGAACCTTGGTCCCGATGATCCGGTTTACGACCAACTGGAAAAGGCCATAATCGGTATGTTCAACACCAGAGATGATATCGCAGCATTTATCGAAAAGGGAAAGGTCATCGAAAACTTTTGACCCACGCTTACCGGATCTCGGCAATCCATACCACTCCTCTCGAAACGGAACAGGGGCAACCCAGCCTCTTTAATGCCTTCCCCGCCCAGCGACCCGGAGCTTGACAGCTTCGCCTCCGGGCCTAACATAAGATTATGGAGACGAACCCACCCCCTTCATATCGCATTGAATGGAAAAGCACGATAGCGGACATCGATCGTCAGGCCTGGGACGCACTGGCTGTTCCACTGGAGACTCCCCTGCTGGAGTACGATTGGCTGCGGCTTCTGGAGCAGTCCGGAAGTGTACGGGCAGAAACCGGCTGGTTGCCGATGCACCTGACGATCTGGTCCGGGAATCGGCTGGCGGGTGCCGCACCTCTGTATCTGAAAAGCCACAGCAGCGGAGAGTTTGTGTTCGATCATGCCTGGGCCGACCTGGCGCATCGGTTGGGGATACGCTACTATCCCAAGCTGATCGGTATGAGCCCGTTTTCACCGGTTATCGGTTATCGATTTCTGATTGCACCCCAGGAGGATGAGAAACAGATCACCGGCAAGATGGTAGGGGCCATCGACCGCTTTTGCCTGCAGAATCGAATCTCCGGCTGCAGCTTCCTTTTCGTCGATCCCGATTGGGGCAGCCGGATGGAAGAACACGGTTTTATCCGCTGGCGCCATCACAGTTACACCTGGAAGAATCCCGGTTTTGGCACGTTCGATGACTATCTGGCCGTGTTCAATTCCAACCAGCGACGAAACATCAAGCGGGAACGCCGCTCGATGCAGATCCAGGGGATTCGCATCCGGCCGTTCAGCGGAGAGCAGATTCCACGCCGTTTTTTCCATTTGATGTATTCCTACTACACCGCCACGAACGATCAATACGGACCATGGGGGTGTAAATTTCTGACCGAGCCGTTTTTTGAGGGCCTGTATGACCGCTACCGGCACCGCATCGTTCTGATGGCTGCCTTCGATAACGAATCAACCAACGGCTTCCCTCTGGGCATGTCCTTTCTTCTGAAAAAGAAGGATCGGCTCTACGGAAGGTACTGGGGAAGTTCCCGGATGATCAACCATCTCCATTTCAATGCCTGCTATTACAGCCCGATCGCGTGGGCCATTTCCCACGGCATCCGCCGATTCGACCCGGGTGCCGGCTCCCCCCACAAGGTGCGGCGCGGATTCGAGGCCGTTGCCAACCACAGCCTGCATCGCTTCTATGAACAGCAGCTGTCACAGGTCATGCAGACCCATATCGACGAGATCAACCGCCTGGAGCAGGATCAAATAGACGATCTCAATTCATTGCTGCCGCTGGCCATGCCGTCTGCCGACAGACATCTTTCCAAGTAGCTACCGCAGGTAACAGAGGCGCACGGCGCAGAAGATGAACTATCGAACCAGATGCTTTATCAAGGGGTCGAGGAGGTTTTCCGCAGACACCTTCCAGTTTCCTCCCTCATCGATTTCTCCCTTCAACCGGCCCTTTTTCAGAAATTCCCTGACACCGAAATCGGTCAGGTAGGTCATGGCACTGAATTCATCTACGGAGTAAGTCTTGGCTCCAGCCGAAGGCTTTTTGGGGGTCTTTTTCGGCTTCGCCGCTTTCAGCGGTTGTCTGGCGGCCGAAGCGGGCTTCTTGGCCGGTTTGGAGCTCTTTTTCTTGCCACCGGCGGCAGCTGTAACCGGTTTGGCGCCGCCGAACTGCCGGACGGCTTTGGATGTAAGCTGATCCTCACCGATCATCCACCGTCCGGACTGTTTCTCTGCCTTGATCTTTTTATCACGGATCCATTTGTTGAGGGTGGAAACCGTAATTCCGGACAACTTGGAAAATTCACTGGTGGTTACCATCTTGGACTTTTTGGCCATCGCAACAATTCCTTTCACGCAAGTTGGAGTTCTGATCAGGGGTTCGAATACTGCCGGGCTCGAAACCTTCGGCCTGCCGAGTCTGGGTTTTCCGCCACTGCGAGGCGACAGGCGGACCGAGGTGGGCACACACGCCAGAGGATCCCATCATAGCCGCAGGTGGCTGCTGCGTCAAGCGAGCCCTGTCCCGCAACCGGCGTGTCAAGGCAGGGCCGATGTAATATGGGTAACGAATTTTTCCAGGCTCCAACCCTTCGATTTTGTGTTCAACCCCAGCCTGACCAGTACCAGATCTTTCGACGGGATGATGATCAGAAACTGGCCTTGAAATCCCCATGCCAGAAACATATCGCTGGGCAGCGAGGGCCAGCGTCGCCGATTTGGGCTTTCGGATGTGCCGGCATTTAGCCAAAAATGGGCGCCGTATTGTCCTCTGGGGGCAGCCCGGGTCGGTGTACGACTGTATTGCACCCAACCCGGCGGCAGAATCCGTTGCCCCTGCCAGATCCCGTCCTGCAGATAGAGAAGGCCAAACCGGGCCCAATCTCGGGCAGTTGCGAAAGTATAGGAGGATCCCACAACGGTGCCGGATGGATCGAGCTCGACCGTGGCGGTTATCATCCCCAACCGGTTGAACAGCTCCCGCCTTGCAAAAGAGACGGTGTGCCCGTATTCGCTTTCTACTGCAGCGCGGATCATGCGGGTGACGATATTGGTGGTGCCGCTGGAATAATGCCACTTTTCTCCCGGAGGAGCCTCCAGGGATTTTGCTGCTGCCAGAGCACCGAAATCGGGACTGCGGAAAAGCATCTCGGTGACATCCGACGGAGGGGTGTAGACTTCGCGGAACCGCAGCCCGCTGGTCATCCGCAGCAGGTGATCGAGTGTGATCTTTTGTCGCGGATCGCCGGGCGTTTGCCATTCCCGCACCGCTGCAGGATCATACAGATTCAGCTTTCCCTTGTAGACCAGTATGCCGACCAGAGCGTTGGTGACGCTTTTGCTCATAGACCATCCGGCCAGCGGCATGGTGCGATGAAAACCCTTGGCATAGCGCTCCGCAATCAGCCGACCCCGGTACACGACCACTACTGCCCGCGTCTGGCGGCTCCTGCCGGTGGCCGTATCGACGAAAGCATCCGAAACCGCCGCCTCCAGCTTTCCCGCATTTACTCCGGCCGGCATCGTGTCGAAAGCCGCAGCGGTTCCCTGGGGCCAGAATACGTCGTTGGCAAGGTTGGACCGGCGAGCCTCAAGGCCGGTCGGCGTCCGGTTGATCTGATACGAGCCGTCCGCAACCGGCATCAGCGTGCAACCGCACCAGTTTCGATAGAATGCCCGTTTTCTGAAAAGCCCTGCCAGGGTTGTCGTTACGGTCTTTTCCGCAGGATCTACATTGGCGCGGATAAGGCGACTGAAAAAAACCACCGGTGCAATGTCTTGTCGCAAGACATCTCTGGCCGACCGGCCGGATATGAACACACCGGAGCAAAGGGTTTTGGCGGTAAAACCGAGAAAGACGGGCACCGCCCGGCTGAAATACCAGCAGGAACCGGCAATAAATACCAGCAACCCCAAGCACAGGGCGATGATCCATGTCGTTGATCGCCGATGCATAAACACAGCGTTTCCGCTTATCCCTTGCAACACGTTTCGCGGTTCACTCTTAGCACCGACTGCCGGAAAAAGTAAAGTTTTGCTGCTTTGAAATCCGCTTTCCGGTTTTCATTTGACGGCGTGAATGCTATGCAAGGCTTTCGCCCTGTTGGACAGCGACTTGCCTCCGCTGCTCCGTCATGACCATCTTCGGTCACCGTTGGATAGCAACGACATGCTGCGAGGTCCTATTGAATCGAACCGAAGGAATCTGGTTGCCCTATACCGGCCTGACGCTGGCAATGATTCTGTGGTCGAGTTCCTTTGTCGCACTAAAGCTCGCTTTCCGCAGTTTTGACCCTATGGTCGTCATATTCGGCCGCATGGCGGTGGCAAGCTGCTGTTTTCTCGGGTTTTTTTCCAGGTTCGGCAAACTCGACTATCGCCGTGGAGATTGGAAACCGATTCTATTCATGACACTGTGTGAACCGTGTCTCTATTTCCTGTTCGAAGCCCGCGCGCTCACCCATACTTCCGCCGCCCAGGCAGGCATGATCTGTGCTTTGCTGCCGCTGATGGTGGCCATCGGTGCCCGCATTTTCTTGAAAGAAGCCATCTCTGCCAGAACCTGGGCGGGATTTCTGCTTGCGATACTGGGAGCGGTCTGGCTCAGTGCCAGCGAGTCGGCCACCGCTGGAGCCCCCAATCCCCCACTGGGAAATCTGCTGGAATTTCTGGCCATGGTTTGCGCAACCGGTTATATCATCACCCTCAAACGGCTGACCGCCCGCTATTCGCCCTTGCTGCTGACAGCTCTTCAGGCGCTGGTCGGCTCCGCCTTTTTCCTGCCGATATTGTTTCTGCCCGGCACCGAATGGCCGACACGGTTCGACGGTAATGGAATCATGGCCATCTTCTATCTGGGTGCTTTTGTGACCATGGGTGCCTACGGATTGTACAATTTCGGTATGAGCCGGATTCCCGCCAGCCAGGCTTCGGCTTTCGTGAACCTGATCCCCATCTTTACCATTCTTCTGGGCCGATTGATTCTGAATGAACGCTTTACGCTTTCCCAGTACCCGGCAGCAGCACTGATTTTTATCGGTATTTTTCTCAGCCAGGAGATACAGCGACGCGCCCCTGCCGCCCAATCGGCCGGCTGAGGCCTTCACCGGATCGGCATCCAGATATTAACGTGGGGGTCTACAAAATGCAGCGGCGGCGGAAACGCCGCAGGCGAGAAAGGTGCTGGACCGCACTGAGCGGCATGAATAGAAGAGCGATTGTGGCAAGACCTGCACCGATGTATGGGCTAGGTCCGTGCAGATCGGAAAGTACTACTTGACTTAGTGGATCAGATCGGCGCCTTTCTGGGTGAGGCGCAAATTCGCGATCGGACCTTGCACCTGTTCCACCAGGCCGCTGGACACCAGCTCTTGAACAGCCTTTTTAAACAGTTTTTTCTCCTGACTGTCCAGGCTTTCGAAATAATCATTTTCCAGCCATTGGGGTGGCAGTAGGTCCTGCTCGCTTCCGAGCGTGCGAAATTTATCCAGAATATCCCGTTTGATCGCCTTTTTATCCTTGTACATCCTCACCTCCAGGAAAAAATGATATTATACTATTCGAAATCGAAATTCAGCAACATCCGAACGGTAGCGGTAGAAAATTCAAGCGCCGATTCCACAGAAGATCCAACATACGATCGATCATCATTATTTCCCGGCGATCTGGCCAATGATACCGGCCGAAAACTCACGGACACGCACTATTGGCCCCGTCATTGATATGCGCTGGCGGATCCGAATTGGCTAACTGATAATCATTATTCCGAAATATGCAAGCCCTGCTGTCGCCAGCAATCGAAGCCAACACGTCCGATCCAGCCGAAGTTTGGTTTGTGGAAAGCGCGGAAGCAAAGTGGTCAACCTTCCGTTGGATTTCCGCCTGCATTGCGTTGGTTCACGAATTCGGGTTCAGGCATTCGCGAACCAGGGGCAAATTTTCCGGGACAGCCGCCAGCAGATGCCCTTCGATTCGCTCCCCGTTGAAATAGTCCTCCAGGAAAAACTCACTTCCGTCCATGCGTCCCAGTTTCCCGCCGGCCGATTCTAGAATCACCCGCGCTGCTGCCAGGTCCTGAAATGATTCGTGAGAAACAATGGCGGCATCGGCCCTGCCCATTGCGACGTAACAGATGTGGGCGGAAGTGCATCCCAGGGCTCTGATTTTGCCTGGGAAAACCGGTCGATAATGCTGGTGGAATCGCGAGTAGGTGAGAAGCAGGCTTTCGTCGTTGATCGTATCGATATTCGAGATCTGAATCGACTGATTGCCCCAGTAGGCTTGTTTGCCTGCCTGGGCATGAAAAAGGTCACCGGTTGCCGGCATAAACACCACCCCCAGCACGGGCCAGAAATTCTCGATCAGCGATAGCGTAACCGCCCAGATCGGTATGCCGGCCTGAAAATTGGCAACGCCGTCGAGAGGATCAAACACCCACAGATATCGATCCCCTTCGTGGGTGTATTGGGTGCTTTCAAAGGTGTCTTTAAACAGGTGGTGGTCTGGAAATCGATCCTGGAGCTGGCGCTCGAAAAATCCTGACAGCTGCAGTTCGGCTTCGGTTACCAGTTCCTCGTCAAATTTAATCCGAGGTTCACCCTTTCCATAAAATGCGAGCGCTTTCTCGCCGACCTGATGAATGACATCCATGGCAAAGTTTTCTAGTTCTTCAATTCCACGGTGATGCGCAGATGACATCTATCCTCCTTTTTCCATTTTGATGGGTTCGGGATTCCGGTCATAGCTCATAGGGCGTCAAACTTTCAAAACCGTTGTCGGTAACCAGGATGGTTTGTTCGAACTGGGCGGAAAGCGAACCGTCACGGGTGACAGCCGTCCAGTCATCATCGAGAATCTTCAGGTCCGCACCACCCAGGTTGATCATCGGCTCGATGGTAAAAACCATTCCCGGTACCAGCTTCAACCCCGTGTTCTTGCGACCAAAATGAGGCACCTGGGGAGGCTCGTGAAACTCAAATCCAACCCCATGTCCGACGAACTCCCTGACAACCGAACACCCGTGCGATTCGGCATATTGCTGGATGGCCCATCCGATATCTCCGATCGTGCTGCCGGGTTTCACCTGCCTTCGGCCCAAATCCAGGCAGGTTCTGGCCACCGATACGATTTTTCGGGCATCCGGGCCCGGCTGGCCGATAAAGTACGTCTTGCTGGCATCTGCAAAATATCCGTTCAGAACGGTCGTCACATCTACATTAACAATATCTCCGTCCATCAATACCCGCTGCCCGGGAATCCCGTGGCAGATCACTTCGTTAACCGACACGCAGACGCTCTTTGGAAAATTGCGATAATTCAGCGGTGCCGGAATACCGCCGTGCCGGCGACTAAACTCGTCAACCAACGTGTTGATCTCATCGGTTTTCATCCCGGGTCGGATAGCGGCTTCAACCTGATCCAGGGTTTTCAGGACCAGGGTACCGGCCTCTCGAATGGCCTCCACATCCCTGGCGGTTTTCAAACGGATGTTATACCTTTTTGCGTAAACGGACGTCGTATTCATATCTGCTGATTTGTTCCGGTGTAAACAGCACTTTTTATATTTCACCCCGCTCCCGCAAGGGCAGGGATCATTGCGGCCGACCTTCATTGGTCCTCCTTCTAGCGAACACGGGTTTCCGGACTGCCGGCGGCGGCATTCGTCATCCGGCCCAACTTTCTGCGGGTGCACGGCCTGAGGGTATATGACGACTGCCCACGTAAATCAATCAAAAAAATACCGCCGATGACTCCATTGCCCGAGGACAAGACCGATTTTGACAGCCGCTTTTGCATCCGAAATTCACTCCGGGCAACGACCGGCGAAGGCCGTCCAACCGTCCAGAGAACGCTCCGCGATCGTTTCAATCGATTGGCTTTCGGCTGCCCGGATGACCGCATCGGCTTTTTCATCGGGAATTCCGGAAGCGATAAACACGCCTCCCGGTTCGATAACCCGATCCAGCTGACCGACGAGTTCTACAATGACGTGGGGCAGAATGTTTGCGACCACCGCATTATATCGACCTTTGACCGGATCGGTCAGGTTTCCACACAGCAAAAACAGTTGGTCGGATCCAATCCGATTGCGCCGGCGGTTTTCTCTTGCCACCCCGATGGCGGTCTCATCCGAATCGACAGCCGTAACCTTGCCGCAGCCGGATTTGACGGCGGAAATGGCCAGAATGCCGGTGCCGGTTCCCACATCCAGCAATGTGTCTCCGGTTTGCAGATACCTGCGCAGTAAATGCAAACAGAGCACAGTCGTTGGATGATGACCGGTTCCGAAAGCCATCCCGGGGTCGATCTCGATGACGATCTCTCCTTCTGCGGGAGGTATGTTTTCCCAGCTAGGTTTGACGATCAACCCCGGGCACACCTTCAGGGGTTTGAAGTGGGATTTCCAATATTGCGCCCAGTCCTGGTCGTCAATCACCCGCATTGTCATCCGGGTCGGAAATTCCAGCTGCCGCAACCGCCGACGCAGCTGCTCACAGCGCTCCCGGCTGCCTGCGGAAACGGGAATGTAACCGATCACCGCAGGATGGTCTTCAGATGCCCCGTCCTGGTCGAACGGCCGACGGGGTTCATCCAGGAGTACTCCGTGCAGGCCCATGTCGTAAAAAAGATTTGCCACCAGATCAGCGCCAAGCACCCCACTGCCGGCGATGTAACTGACCCTGGCCTCGATCCACTTCCTGGTCATAGCGTGCCTGCCTGAAATCCCTGCTTGTCAGAAGGTCTCCTTGGGAGGGTTGAAATATCCATGTCGCAGCCGGGGAAACGCTGCTCGGATGTCGGAGTACAAGCGGCGCATACCGATGGGCGCGCCCAGCGGGAACTGCTTCGCCATCGTACGCCAGTAGCGCAGCGGATCCAGGTTCAGGTTGCGCCACTGGATCATATGGATCGGATGCTCCCGGAGAAAACGGAACAGCGCTTTCACCTCCCCGGAGGTGTCCGTGAAACCCGGACAATGCAAATAGTTCAGGGATACGAATTTCCCCCTGCTGAGGGCGAGATCGATACCCTGCAGCACGTCGGCGAACCGATATCCCCGGGGACGGAAATAGGCCTTATAATACTTTTCCTGCACACTGTTCAGGCTCACCCGCATGCTGTCCAACCCGGCATCGAACAATTTGTCGAGCAACTCCGGATGGCTGCCATTGGTGTTGAGGTGGATCGTTCCCTTGGCAGTGGCCGCCCTCACCCGGCGGATGGCCGGCTCGATGACACCAAAGGCGGTCAGCGGTTCCCCCTCGCAGCCCTGACCGAAGCTGACAACACCCCGGGTTACCCCCTGAATGTGCGTCAACGCCACTTCCGATATTTCCTCCGGTGTCGGGGTAAAGCCGATCCTCTCCTGGGTGCAGGGAACAAGGCCGGATGGTTGCTGCGATATGCAGCCCAGACAACGGGCATTGCAATGGCGCGAGGTCGGCAGCGGGGCCTCGTATCTACCGAGGAAAAAATTTTTCCCGGCTGGGCAGGAGTAGGTAAGCGCACACCTTTCCAGGTGCAGCCGCAACCGGTTTCCGGGCATCCGCTTGCGTTTTTCGTGAATACCGGCCGTGACCTTGGTTCTTTTCATCAGCCGCAGGTCTTGCCTTCTTTCGCGATCCACCTGGAATACGGCCGACCGGAAACGCCCACGGTGCCAGCCGACGGCACCGTACGAAAACAGCGGCAGCCAACCGGCCCGGGACCGCTCGGAATAAGCGCTGATGCCGGTAACCACATACCCCGGCGAATTGAAGGCTGCCACCGGGTATACCGGCTGGCCGGGTATCTGCGGATTTTCGGCAAGTGCCTCAAATCGTTTTCTGCCGATATGGAAGAGAATCGGAATCCTGTCGGGCAGCATCATCAACTCGCTGCCGAACGGCATGTTGCAGGTGCCGTCGAATGTCAGCACTTCCACCCGGTCGCCCGACATCCCGGTCGCCGCGTAGTCATCCAGTTCAACAACTTCGCCGTTGCTGCGCGCCACCAAGGCCTTCAGGTACAGAACGCTTGTTTCAGGGGGTTTACGGGTTCTCATCTAGTGGTTGGTTCAACCCATCGGCGGTTCGGCAGCTGCGATCTCTTCAGCCTTCTCGAACGTGGTGCACCATGTGGCTGAGCTCGGAAGATATCATCTCCTGCCAGGCCATCCGGCAGGCATTCAGGCTTCCCGGCAGGCAGATGACAACCGTCCGTTCGATAACGCCGGCCGTTGCCCGTGAAAGCACGGCAGCCGAACCGATCTGCCGGTGGCTCAACAGTGCGAAAAGCGGCCCGAATGCGGTCATCTCCTTGATAAACATGGGCCGCAGGGTTTCGATCGTCACATCCGTCGGGCTGATTCCCGTTCCGCCGTTCAGTATCAACGCTTGAGGAGCCGTCTCCCGCAGCGCTGTCTGAACGGTCTTGCGGATGGCCGTCTCCTTATCCGTAACCAGACGGTGCAAAACGACCGTATGTCCTTCCGCCGTGGCCTGCGCGCGGATCCAGTGGCCGCTCTCATCCGTTTCCAGCGATCGGGTAGTCGATACCGTGATGATGCCGACCGTCACGGATTTTGGTGCAGCGATTTTGTGTTCGTGGCTTCCCATGTATACCGTGGTTATCGTTCTGCAGGCAGTAATCAGCATGCGCCCCAATGTTCGGGACCTAAGCGGACAGTCTCTTCTATACCAGGCTGTAAGACGAATTCAAGGATTATGTGCCGCTCCACGGGATCCGAGCCGGAAACAGCCTTGATTTCAGGCGGCGTTTTATTTATGCTTATCGCGGCGACGACGCTCGAATCAATCAGATGGGGGGCCTTGACTGATCCGATCATGAAAAAATCTTGTTCCGGAGTGATTCTTTCAGGAGGCCTCAACACGCGTTTTTCCGGCAGGGACAAAGCGCTCGTAAGCGTGGGGGGCATGCCGATGATCGACCATTTATTGGCGGTCTTCCGACCCCTGTTTGATGACATTGTTCTGGTTACCAATGCGCCGGTCAAATATCTATCATGGGATCTGCGCGTTGTGACCGATATTTTCTCCTGCCGGAGTTCCCTGACCGGTATTCATGCCGGGCTTTTTCACGCCGCCCACCCGCATGCCTTCTTTGCAGCCTGCGACGCTCCGTTTCTCCAAACCGGCGTGGTGACCACTTTGCTGGATGCGCTGGAGCCCTCTGCCGACGTTGTCATTCCTGAAACCACCGCCGGGTTAGAGCCACTTTGTGCTATCTATTCGAAGCGATGCCTGAGAGTTATCGAAAAACTGCTTGAACGGCAGCAATTCAAAATCCAATCCTTCTTTCACTCCGTGCGGGTGATGAAGATCGAAGAAAAGCCGTTGCGGTCTGCCGATCCGGATCTGATATCATTTTTCAATATCAATACGCCCGAGGATCTGGCCCGGGCGGAAACGTGGCTGGAATCAGCCCGAAAACCATTGGAAAACGTCAAAGGAGACAGCAATGTCTGAATTTACGCATATCGATCCCAAAGGCCGTGTACGGATGGTCGACATCACCGACAAGCCGGCCAGCCAGCGAATGGCGAAAGCTCGAGCGAGCATCCGGATGCAGGCCGCGACGCTGCAACAGATCCTTGACCGGAAAATTAAAAAAGGTAACGTTCTGGAAACCGCCCGGATTGCCGGCATCATGGCAGCAAAAAAAACCGCCGACCTCATTCCCATGTGCCACCCCTTGAACCTCTCCCATGTGAGTGTCGACTTCTACCCGGATGCTGGCGGAAGTGTGATCGGAATCGAAGCCACCGCCCGGCTTGTGGGTCAAACCGGGGTCGAGATGGAGGCATTGACGGCTGCCGCCGTGGCGTCGCTGACGGTATACGACATGTGCAAATCAACGGATCGGGAAATGGCAATCACGGAAATCCGCCTGGTGGAAAAAACAGGCGGAAAAAGCGGACACTACCGTTTTCCGGAGAGCTAGCCCCCGATATGGTCCGGCAAGTCACTGGAAAGCCGCAGCGGGTGCTGCGGCGGTTCGCCGGCCGATCTTTTCATTTTTATCGAATTGAAAAAGGATGCCGCATACAATGCGACAAATCATCGATCTTTTCCTGATCTTCCTGCTGCTGCCGGCCTTGATCCTTTCCGGATGCGCCGCCCCAACCCGCGAAGCCCTGGTACCGGTCCGCCCGTCGCAGCAGCCCCGTTTTGCAGATGACATGCACTTCGACGGTCTGGAGCACAGCATCCGTCAAAGCATCGCCTATCTCACCGATGTTCCGCCGGACAAGGAGTTCGTCTTTGGAAAGGACCGCTATGCGGCAGCGCATTTGATAACCTCACTGGAAACCTTTTTAACCTTTATCACCAGTCGACCTACAGCCAAGGAGATCCAAAGATTTCTCCGGGAAAACTACCGCGTATACCGCTGCTCCGGGAAAGATGGAACCCGGCAAGTGCTGTTTACCGGATACTATGAGCCCTTCCTCAGGGGAAAGGCGGAAAAAAACGGGCCTTACACTGTACCGATATTCGGGCGTCCTGACGACCTGATCCGCATCGACCTGTCCCAGTTTTCCGACCGGTTTGCCGGTGAGACGATCACCGGCCGGATGACCGATCTCACCCTGTTGCCTTACTACGACCGCCAGCAAATCGAAAAAGACGGCCAACTGGAGGGCCGTGCGCCGGTGCTGGCGTGGTTGAAGGATCCCGTGGATCTGTTTTTCCTGCAAATCCAGGGATCGGGGCGTATTTTCCTTGACGATGGCGCCGTTTTAAATGTGCACTATGACAGCACGAATGGGCACCCCTATCGAAGCATCGGCAAATTGTTGATCGAAGAGGGCAAAATCCCGAGAGAGGAGATGTCGATGCAGAAAATCCGCGAGTATTTGCACCATCACCCCGAAGAGCGCGAAACGATTCTTTTTCACAACCCAAGCTACGTGTTCTTCAAACTGGAACCGGAAGGTCCCATCGGTTACCTGGAAGTCAAATTAACCCCGGGCCGCTCCATCGCTGTGGACCACCGCCTGTTTCCGCTGCCGGCCCTGGCTTACATAGAAACCGAGAAACCCCTGGTAGGGGGCAGCGGAGAAATAACCCGCTGGGAAAAATTCAGCCGTTTTGCCGTCAGCCAGGACACGGGCGGTGCCATCCGGGGGCCGGCGCGCTCGGATCTATTCTGGGGAAACGGAACCTACGCAGAGATTGCTGCAGGGCATATGCAGCATTGGGGGCAGCTGTATTTTCTGGTGCTGAAACCGGAGGCGGATTCGCACTAACCGAAAAGCAGCGTAATACCGGGCAGCCGGCAGCTTACCAGAGCCCGCGGATTCTTTCTATGGCTTCGGCGATCTTCAGGCGTAGAAACCCGAGAGATACATCGTTGCCAAAGGTAGTGATGAGCAGCAGTTCGTCGTTGATTTTGCTGAAGTGCAGGTTTTCGTCCTGCCCTTTGTGAAACAGCAGAGAGAATTCCTCTTCACCGACGATCTTGGCCATTGCATTGACGGCACCGAAATTGCCGGCCGCCAGTGCCGCCAGGGAATATACGTCGTGGCTGCAACCCTCGCTGTGTGAGTTGGCAACGATGTGACCGGCCATGTCCACCACCAGGGCAATATTTACGCCGCTTGCAATCAGGTCCTCCTCTAAAATCGCTTCGGCTTTTTCGAGCTGCTCCTGATCGAACGATTGAATCATCAGTAGGATTCCTTGTCTCTGGTGATGGACGACGACGGGAGGATCCGCCGGTCTTTTGTAAACCTTGGAAATCTACCACTAAAGCTTGGCTGGATCAAGCAATTTTGCGCCGTCCCGCCTGGTTGGCGAAGCGAGCGGTTTGGCTTGACACCCGCTGTGAAACCCAGTAAAAGTTGTTACTTTTCCGGGTTCACCGCGCCTGCGCCATCTTGGTTGCAGCCGATGCCGGCTTTGCATGAGTCCGCTTATACGTTCAAAGCGCTGTCACCATTGTTCCGAGGCGATATGTCGGCAGCGAGATTCGGTTTCAAGCGGGGCGCAGGGACCGCAGGCCCGGTGTGGCAGTTCCATCCCGTACACGGGTCACCTACCAGGAGAGAAACATGTTTGGTATCGGAATGCCGGAGTTGATACTGATTCTGGCAATCGCCCTGATCGTCATCGGTCCGAAGAAATTGCCCGATCTGGCGAAATCTCTGGGCCGGGCGATGCGCGAGTTCAAGAAGGCCACCAGTGAACTGAAGGGATCTCTGGAGCTGGACAGTGAAATGAAGGAAGTAAAAGATGCCTTTGACGACATCCAGTCCGATATCAAGGATTCGGTACTCGAGGACAAACCCAGGGCCGGATCGGATGATAGCATCGATGGCAAAAAGGCCGATCTGGAAAAAGATTATACCGACTGGCAGAAAGATCCATCACCCGACCCGCCGGATGATGGAAGTGCCGTCTCCGCTGCCCCCTCGGAAATCGCCGATGCACCGACACCACCGGATTCGGAAACTACCCGCCCTGAAGACACGCCGGAGAAGGATCGCTAACCGATGGACGTGGACGACAAGCTCCCTTTTACCGCTCACCTGGAAGAGCTGCGCAAACGACTGATTGTCTGCTTTGTCGCCATCGGCATCGGTTTTGTCGCATCCTACGGCTTCAAGGAGTATCTTTTCAGCATCCTGGTTCATCCCCTGCGGCAGGTGATGAAAAACGGCGAAACACTGATCTACACCGGTCTGCCCGAAGCCTTTTTCACCTACCTGAAGGTGTCTTTGTTGTCCGGCCTCATGCTGGCAACGCCGGTACTGCTTTACCAGTTCTGGATGTTCGTTGCCCCTGGTCTGTACCGGAAAGAGCGCCGCATTCTGATTCCCATCGTGCTCCTGTCTTCCCTCTTTTTCATCGGGGGTTCGCTGTTTGGCTATTTCATTGTCTTTCCGTGGGGGTTTAAGTTCTTCCTCGGGTTTGCCACCGATTATATCCGGCCGCTCCCCTCGATGAAGGAATATCTCGGATTTTCGGCCAAACTGCTGCTGGCTTTCGGGTTGGTCTTCGAGCTGCCGCTGGTGATCACCTTCCTGGCCAGACTGGGGCTGGTTACGGTGCCCTTTCTGAAAAAAAACCGGAAGTATGCCGTGTTGCTGTTTTTTGCCGGCGCCGCCATTCTCACGCCCCCCGATGTCGTCACCCAGGTGATGATGGCCCTGCCGCTGATGCTGCTGTACGAAATCAGCATTCTGGGCGCCCGCATCTTCGGCCGGGCAAAACCACCGCCCGAATCGGCGGCAGACGATGCTGCCGCAGAATCCGGGTAACCGTGCCAAGCGCTGATATTCATTGACAAACAGTGGGCGACTTGGTAACAATAGCCGCTGTTTGAAAGCCCATCAGAGGAAAGGAGGTTGAACAACGCAGATGAAAATAAAGTCCCTACTGTTGCATGCGAGCATGGTCGGAGTGGCTGTCCTCTTTCTGGCGGCCGGCATTCACGCCGCCACGGACCTACCCGAAGTCATCAAGTTGGAGTCGCCGGAATACGCGGAACACGAAAAGGGGATCGTGGAATTCTCGCATAAAAAGCATTCCGATGAGTATGCCAAGAAATCACCGGATCTGTACAAGAACGGATGCGGGGAGTGTCACCACGATGCCGACAACAAGCCGTTGAAAAACCTGAAGGCCGGCGACAGCGTACAGCGCTGCATCGAGTGCCACAAGAAGCCGGGGGAAAAGCCGAAAGGCAAGGGGGCTCCCAAGCTGACCAAGGCACAGGAGTTGGAGTACCACGCAGAGGCCCTGCACGACAACTGTCGGGTTTGCCACAAGAAATTCAACAAGGCCAACAACACCAAGGCAGCACCGACCACCTGCACCAAGTGCCATCCCAAAAAGCCGAAATAGACGCACAGAGAATAGATGGCGGGCGGACGCAAATAGGCGTCCGCCTTTTTTATTTATTCCATCTGTTGTCTTTGCAGAACTATCGCTACCCATCCTTTCTCGCCCGCCACCCACAGCTCGTGAAAGCCATGAGCCCGGTAGCGATTCAGCAACCCGTCCATCTCTTCTGTCCGAATACCGGAGAGAACCAGTCGGCCCGACGGTGTCGACCAATCGCAGATCGTCGGTACCAGGCGCATCAGTGTCGGCGTCCGCAAATTGGCGGCGACAAAATTAAACCGACCGGTTGGATTTGTCTGGTCTGTGGGCTGATCCCCCACCCGGATTTTGCCGGAAAGCCGGTTGAGTTGTATGTTCTGCCGGGCTTCCCATCGCGCACACGGGTCGGTATCGATTCCCACACCCCGACCAAGGCCCAGCTTCACGGCCGCAATGACCAGCACCCCCGACCCGCTGCCGATATCCAGCACCACCGAATCCGGCGGGCAACCGGCCTTCGAGATCTTCCCCGCAGCCTCCTCAAGCCCCCGGAGGGCCAAACGGGTGGTGGGATGCCGCCCGCTGCCGAAAGACGCTCCGGGAGCGATTCGCACTGCCACTTCTTGGCCGCAGGTCCTGTAGGGCAGGTCGGCCGGAACCAGCACGATCCTCGCACCGATCCGCACCGGCCTGTGAAAGGAAGGTTCCAGAAAACTGCTCCCGTGCTCGTTGGCGTAGATCAGCTCCCCGGTTCTCACCAGATGGCGGATGACCGCGCGACCCTGGCGGCGGCCAAGGCCGAATTGTTTTGCCAACAGTCTCTCGACTTCGATGGCCGGGCTGCGGTGGCAGGTTTCGGAAAGGTGTTCGATGGCAAAGCCGGCCACGGCTTCCATGTCTTTCGTCAGCACGGTGGAATCCCCCGGCATCAGACGGTGTAGGGCTTTTTTGACCGGCGGTATGCGGTCGCTCTTCGAACAAGGGCCGGGGCCCATCCCGGTGCGCCCAGCGCGTGCAAATGCGTGTAAGTGGCCAGAACATTTTGGACCACGGCACCGTCGCGTCCATTTACAATGCCGGCTCCGCGCTTCATTTGAAATACCAGGTCGCTGTCTTTGCCGCTCCATTTCAACACCCGGGAGTAATGAAACTCGTGGCCGCGGAGTTCGCCGCCGATGGGAAAGTAGGGGTTGCTGCGATCGGCGGTCACAATGGTGTAGCCGTGCCCCTGGGGCTTTTTGGAAAATCCGTAGACAATCGGCAACACTCCGGCCATCGGAAATGATTTTTCCGCCAGCACCAGCTCTTGCCCCAGGTACATCAGGCCACCGCACTCAGCATAGATCGGCAACCCATCATCTGCCAGTGTCTTTACGGTTTTTTTGAACACTGTGTTGCCGGCCAGCTGTTCGGCGTGGGTTTCCGGAAAACCACCGCCGATATAAAGGGCATCCACGTCCGGCATGGTTTCGGTTTCCAGCGGGCTGAAATATACCAGCTGCGCTCCGGCGGCTTCGAGTGCCTCCAGGTTTTCGGGGTAGTAAAACTGAAAGGCCGCATCGCGGATCACTCCAACCACTGCCGGCTTGGAACCGGCCGGTGGATCAGTGTCCCGGATGGCGGCGGGCACTTGGGGGTGCTCGGTTGCGTGAAGCGGCGGCGCGCTTCCGGCCGCATCTTCCAGTGCTGCCAGGTCGACATGGCGCTCGATCACATCGGCAATCGCGGAAATGGCATCCAGCGCCCAGCGGTGTTCGGGTGTGGGCACCAGCCCCATGTGCCGTTCGGGAAAATCCTGTTTGCCCAGCTTGGGTATCGCGCCGAAAACCGGTATCCGGCAATGGGTTTCAATGCTCCTCCGCAGGATGCTTTCATGGCGTGCGCCGGCAACGCGGTTTAAAACGACGCCACCGATCCGAACGTCGCTGTCGAACTGCTGGCAGCCGGCGATAACCGCTGCCATGGTGCGGGTGGTCTTGGTGGCATCCACGCAGAGCACTACCGGCACCTGAAGCAGCTTGGCCAGCTCGGCCGTGCTGGTGCTGCCTTCCAGGTCAATGCCGTCATACAGGCCGCGGTTGCCCTCTATTACAGCAATGCCGCCCGAAAAGGAGCGGAAAAGGAAAGAGGCCCGGACGTCCTCGGGGAGGACCATGAAGGTGTCTAGATTATAGCAGGACCGACCGGCCGCCATGGAGAGCCAGCCGGCATCGATATAATCCGGACCTTTTTTGAAAGGAAAAACGGCCCTGCCCTTACGGAGCAGCGCCGCAATGATGCCAATGGAAAGGATGGTCTTTCCCGAACCGCCCCGCAGGGCTGATATTAACAGGCGGGGAAAATCCAGGCCATCCTGCAACATCGGTGAAACCGTCTATGGCTCGAAACTGTCGCGTGTAAACCGGAGCCGACAGTTTAGTCTTCGTGCTCGGCCGCAGCCTGTTTGCCGGTGCCGTGCAACCCATACAGGGAGGTGCTTCCGCTGGACCAGTATTCCAGCACTTGTTCCTGCACCATCCGGTTGATTACCTTTTTGGCATCCCGGGGCTTGGCCTCCAGGATTTTGGCCAAGTCGTTGAAATAAAACTTTGACTTGGTTTTCTGCTTTTTCTGGAGTGCTGCAACCAGCTTCTCCTTTGCCTCTTCGTATTCCATCTGTACCCTCTTTTCTTAAAGGTGGGAGGGCACGCCACGGTCCGGCATGCCCCCTCTCACCGGTTTGAACTCCTAAAACTTGAACTGCGTGGTCTGGCGCCAGGTGAAGTAGGCCGGATCACGGAAGTCGTCGATCAGGTGATGGGTGAATTCGAGTTCGCATTTCTCGAAAAATCGCTCCCATCCAATCCGCTCGGCCCATTCCCCGAGACGCTCGTATTTGCGGGCATCGGCTGCATATGCCTCAACGATCTGCTTGATGCATTTGCAGGTCGATTCCCAGCGAGGTGCTTCGTTGGGCAGAAACGCCACAACGACCTTGGAGAACTTGGGTGCGCTGATGCGGTTGGAGACCTTGCCGCCCGCCATGATGACGATGCCGTCGCCTTCCTTGTCAGCCAGCGGCATGGCCGGACACATGGTGTAGCAGTTGCCGCAGAACATGCAGCGCTCGTTTTTCACCGACACCGAATTGAGCTTCTGCCCTCCAACCTCGACCTTCGACGGCTTGATAGCAGCCGTCGGGCAGGCGGCGATGGCCAGTGGGATCTCGCACATCTTGTCCAGATACTCGTGATCGAGCATCGGCGGCTTGCGGTGATAACCCAGAATGGCAATATCGGAGCAGTGAACCGCTCCGCACATGTTCAGACAGCAGGCCAGCGACACGCGAAGGTGGGCCGGCATACGGTGGTCCTTGAAATCGTCGAACAGCTCGTCCATGACAGCCTTCACCGGACCGGATGCGTCGGTAGCCGGTGTGTGGCAGTGGATCCAGCCCTGGGTGTGCACGATGTTGGTGATGCCGGCGCCGGTGCCGCCCACCGGGAACTTGAAGCTGCCGCCGGCAAACTTGCGGCTTTCCAGATCCTTGATCAGCGGCTGGACTTTCGATTCCTCATCGACCATGAACTCGATGTTGTTGCGGGTGGTAAAGCGCAGATGTCCGCCGCAGTGCTTGTCGGCAATCTCGCAGATCTCCCGGATATGGATGGTGGACATCAGGCGGGCACCGCCGCAGCGGACGGTGAACACCTTGTCGCCGGACTCGGCTACGTGCACCAGCACGCCCGGTTGCAGGTATTCGTGATAGAGCCACTTACCCTTGTTGGCGGCGATCACCGGCGGGTAAAAATCGTCGTATTTGCGTGGGCCGATGTCGCTGATCCGGTTTTTCATCGGCTCTTTTGGATCGTATCCTGAAGATATAAATGCCATGGTATACCCCTCCTATCTCCGATGGTCTTTTCTGAATTCGTTGATGTCGCGTTCCCAGCCGCCTTCCACCTCGTCTTCATTCCAGAAGATGTAGGGGTTGGAGCGCGGCTCCTGAACCATCCGCGGATCGGGATTCAAGCCGGTCACCTCGAGCAGTTTCTGCAAGCCCTGGCGTTTCATCAGCTCGCCGAGCCGCTCGCGGTTTTTGCCCTCTTCCATCCACCAATCCCAGATCGGTTCGATCACGGTTTCCTTGATTTCGGTGTAAGGAGGTTCGGCACTGATAAACGGAACGATCAGGGTGCCCATCTGCGCGCCGTCCAGAATGGGGGCTTTGGCGCCGGCCAGAACGCTGACCCCTCGATCATCGCCGATACGCAGGGCTCGCGGCATGACGTTGATGCAGTGCATGCAACGGTTGCACTCCTTGTCATTGATCTTCAGGGTTTTCCCGTCCATTGCCATACACTCGGTGGGACACAGGTCGATGACTTCTGCCTGGATGTCGAACTTGCCCCAGTCGCGGCCGCTGTGCGCCCCGGCGTTAGGGGGAATTTCACCACCGATGTAGGCCTGAACGGCTTTCTGGTCGATTTTGATGTTGTCGCGCCAGGTGCCGATAAAAGAAAAGTCGGCCCGGGCGATGGAGGCCACGCAGCAGTTGGGGCAGCCGTCGAACTTGAACTTGAACTTGTAGGGAAAGGCCGGCCGGTGCAGCTCATCCTGGTATTCCTGGGTGAGGTCGTAGCACATCGCCTGGGTGTCGTAGCAGGCGTATTCACAACGGGCCTGGCCAATACAGTCCGAGGGGGTCCGCAGGTTGGATCCGGAACCGCCCAGGTCCTGATTGTACTTGTGAGTGAGCTCAAAGAAAATCTCTTCCAGCTGAGGTGTGGTGGTGCCCAGGAAGATGATGTCCCCGGTTGAACCGTGCATATTGGTGATGCCGCTGCCGCGGAAATCCCACAGGTCGCAAAGGTTTCTCAGGTATTCCGAGGTGTAGAACTTGCCGCCCGGCTGGTTGATACGCATGGTGTGAAAGTGGGCCACGCCGGAAAATTCTTCCGGCTGATCGCAGTATCGACCGATCACGCCGCCGCCGTAACCGAAAACACCGACGATGCCGCCGTGCTTCCAGTGTGTCCGCCCGTGCTTGTAGGACAGCTCCAGAATGCCCAGAAGATCCTCGGCCACGTCCGCCGGGATTTGGAACTCGACGCCCTCCTTGTTCTGAGCGCGGGCTTCGGCCAGCTGTTTCAGGTCGGACACAAAACTCGGCCACGGCCCGGACTCTAACTGGTCCAACATGGGAGTTGGGTGTTTTGCCATCTTTTTACCTCCATTTTGGTGTAGAATTTACAATTCCGGCTGGTACGAAAACGATTCCGCCCCTGCGGGCGATCCGATTCACCTCCTCTCAGTCTATTGTTTTCCTTAGAATATATCTGAATTGGGGATGGTTTCGCATGCAAAGGGCAGATATAAAATTATTCTCATTTCTTGTCAATAAAAATCGTGGGTTTTCAGGCGTTGCGTCCGATGGCAGATTGTAGGCAGCGACCGTGCTTGCCGAGATGCTGGCGGACCAGGGTCGATTCTGCGCGGGTGGCAAAATGCCGGGCCACCAGTGCGGCCAGCAGGTCCATCAGGTCCGCTGCGCTCAGGGCCTTCAGATAAGAATGAAAAATGCCGGGCAATTCCTCCGGGATAAAGCCGTGACGCACCTGGAGTTCCAGGCCCTCGAAAAACCCCTTTATCGTGGCCGGCACGGCCAACTCTTCCGACCAAAGCAGGTCGCCGGTGCCGCTGTCGCGATCGATGCGCGTCCGCACTGACAGGTTCAGCAGAAACAGCAACAGCGCCTGAAAAAGCGTCTCCATGTCATCCATCGATCCGTCGAACAGCGGTCGGTATTGGCGGACCGTCACCAGTTTCAGATCGATATCGGGGCTGCTTCGCAGGACAAAATCACCGGCCGCATGGTGCCAGGACCCTACCTGCTCGGAAGTCGTGAAATTATAGGTTGCGGTCAGAATCCGGGCGGCCTGACGATAGACGGCCACGCTCTGTTTTTCGGTCAGTTGAACGCTCCCCCGGCGCGGATCCCATATCACCATCCCGACAGGACCGTCAGGAGATGATCGGTGAAGATGGAACTCATGGTAGCCATCCAGCCACTGACCGAGAAACAGAACCCAGCTCGGTCGGCCGGACTCGGTGCGGACTTCCCCCATATGGTAGACGCGGGGAAGGAACCGATAGGGAAAGTGGCGGTTGATTCGCCGTATGTTTCGGAAATCCGTCTCGATAATCGTCCTTCCGGTTGCGCTGAAAGCCGCATTGACGACAAAGCGCAAGGCGTTGCCGGCGACGATGGCCTCCACTTTTGCCGGATGATAAAACTGCCCGTGTTTTTCCAGGAAGATGTCGACAATATCGAGATCGGTGTTGGAGATGGGTCGCTGGATGCGGCGGGACACCGTATCGGCGAGTCGATGATGCGGCGGCTCTTCCAGAAACGCCCGAACGGCTTTGAAGTAATCACCCCGGGTAACCGTCCCCTGTCCACCGCCGGGGACTTCACCGCGAGCCGATTCACGGCTGGTCGGCAGAAACTTCTGCCAGGCACCGGTGCCCTCCTCTATAGCGGAGTTGCGGTCGAGCAGAAAATAACGGAATGTGGTCACCGTTGACCTGCCTTGCGCACAAAGTGCCACAGCCCGGCCGGGTCAGCGGTTGGCGGGCGCAGAAGTTGCAGATAAAAAATCCGCCGGGGCTATACGCTGCGGTGCGTTTCGATTTCCTTCAAAATTTCCGGTGCAACATCGTAGCCCAGCGCAACGGCCTTGTCGCAATGCTTCACCGCCTCTGCATACTGGCGATTCTCCAGGTAGGCAATGGCAATATTGTTGTGCGCCGGCGCAAAGTCGGGCTGCAGTTCCAGCACTTTCAGGTTGGTCTGGATGCTGTCATCTGTCCGGCCCTTCATCAAGTAGGCATTTGCAAGGGTTGTCAATGCCTGAACAAATCTGAAGTTGAAATAGGTGGCTCTTTCCAAGGCCTTTATCGCTTCATCGAGATTGCCGCGCTGAAGCTCCACAAAGCCGATGTTGCCGTGTCCTTCCGAAAAGCCGGGGCGCGCTTTTACGGCACGCCTGTTCCAGTCCAGGCAACCCTCCAGATCCCCTCGCTGCAAGCAGATCCCGCCGAGCTGCGTATACGCCTCGGCAAGACCGGGACTGCACTCGATCGCCTCTAAAAACTCCTTTTCCGCTTCCGCATATTCCTTCTTGCCCATCAGCGCCACGCCCAGATTATAATGGGAGTTTCCGCACTCCGGGTTGGACTGGATGGCCGCCCGTTGGCTGGCGATGAACTCGTCCGCGTTTTTGGCTGGTGCCATTGGTATCTATTTTCTCCCTCCGATAGTTTTTCGGTTAGGGGCGTAATATGCCTGTTGATGGATGTCAAGGACTTTCAGGTTCGATCTTTTTGCTTGACACCTGTTGGTCTTTTGCCTACCGTTTTTCCCTAGGAGCATTTTCAACCCATCCACCGGAAAGGAGGGGCGACATGCTGACCGGAGCTTTCACTGCAATTATCACACCTTTCAAAGGGGATGCCGTGGATGTCGCAGGGCTTGATGCCCTGGTCGAGTTTCAGATTCAAAACGGCATTACCGGGATTCTGGCTGCCGGAACCACCGGCGAAAGCCCGGTGCTCTCCTGGCAGGAACACGAACTGGTGGTCGATCGAATAGCTGCCCGCACCAAGGGCAAGTGCGTCTGCATCGCCGGTGCAGGCAGCAACAACACCAAAGAAGCCCTGGCTGCAGCCCGGCACGGGGTGGATGCCGGCGCGGACGCCCTTCTGCTGGTGGACCCCTATTACAACGGTCCCAGCTCCATTGAAATCCGCCGGGAATACGTCGCACCGGTTGCCGAAGCATTTCCCGGCGTCCAGGTGATTCCGTACGTAATCCCGGGCCGCACAGGCGCCCAGCTGCTGCCGGAGGACCTCGCGCTGCTTTTCAGGGACTATGCCAATGTGGCTACGGTAAAAGAAGCCACCGGCAACCTGGAAAACATGAAACGGACCCGGCAGTGCTGCGGTCCCGAATACACGATCCTGTCCGGCGATGACGGCATGACCCATGAGATGATGACCGACCCGTCGATTGCGGCTGCCGGAGTGATATCGGTGGCTTCCAACGTGGCGCCGGCTGCGGTGACCCGTATGGTGGAGCTGCTCTCAGCTGGCAACCAGGCCGAAGCCTCTCGGTTGCTCGAAGGACTGCAGCCTCTTTTCGACCTGGTCACCGTCAAGACCGTCGAACAGTCACCGTTTGGCGAAGTGGTCTGCCGGGCCCGCAACCCGCTTGCGTTCAAAACCCTGATGACCATCCTGGGCATGCCCTCAGGCGGATGCAGGCCTCCGCTGGGACTGATGACCCGCAAAGGAGTCGAAACCGTCCTGGCGGCTGCTCGCAGCGTACAGTCGAACCATCCGGAAATCTTCAGGCCGGTCGAGGAATTCTTTGAAGTGGACATCGCCGAAAGGCTGGAAAATTCCACCCTCTGGGAACCATTGTATTACGGCGAATACTGATGCGGCGGGAATCTATCTGCAGGCAACCGTCCCCATGCTGGCAGCAGCAGGAACTGGGGACGGTTTTCTGTTTGGGCGTTTATTCCGCTTCTTCCAGGACCCTGAAATCTCCCTCCTTGAAGAGTAGCCACTTGAGCCATCGCATACCGAATCTCAACAATTCCAGCTCATCGTCCCGGATCTTGTCCTGAATGGCTGTATCGACCGGGTAGCGATCGAAAAACGTGCTGTCGAACACAAAGCGCCTGAACTTGTCGATGTTATAGCTGGCCGTAAAAAACATCTGCTTGGTCTGGTCGGTCCACTTCATATTCGGCGGGAAAGAACGCTTGCGCACGACCAGTTCGGTCCACTCGGCGTTGATCTGGTCATGAACATCGACCCCCTGGTCGTTGCGCCACTGCCGAACCGTCCATGCCTGATCCTCTTCGAACCCACGACAGTGGGGTTCGTTGACAAAAAAATAAAACCCGGATTCATCCGCCCCTTCCCGGTAGGCCAGCGTCGCGACACCCAGCGGATAATACCGGCAGGTGGACGGCCGGTCTTCATACACCAGGCAACCGTCTTCCTTGACAAAGGGACAGGAGCTCTGTTCATCGTCCAGCAGTTTCAGGGTGACGATAGGCAGGTCCGTTTTTTCCAGGATCTGCGGCTGGGTGTATATTGCCAGAAATTCGTCTGAAGACAATTTCAGCCGGTTTTTCAGGCGGATGATATCGTAGGGCGTCAAAACAATATGAATGCCCCGGCAACACTTTGTAAAGCACTCGACCCCTTTGTGGCATTTGAATTTGAACCGGCTGTCCGGTCCCAGGTGAAGCGGTTCGATCGGAGAACTTTTGTCTGAAGTCGTCATGTTACAGGATGCCCTTTCTGAGGAAGTTTGCCTGGTACTAACCGAGCCTCTCTCTCTTGTCAAGCATCCCATGCGGCTTTTTGCAACGGATGCATTCGTCCACCCGCACGAAACAGGGGTCATGCAAAGCGTCACCCGGTCTGTTTTTATCCGCCAAGACCGGACTGCCGTTTGTAAAATAAAGGTTGATTTGCACGGTTTGGCTGCGGTATCGCTTCGATACAGCGCAATACAGCCTAACGCCTTTGGGGAAGGGATGGTTGGATATGCACGGCTCTAAAAAGGGGAACCACCTGTCCGCGTTTTTGTCCAAGATCGAACAAGACAACCTGCCGCCGATCATTGCCGACACCTTCTCACATTACTATCGGAAGGTGGTTTCCGGCCATACCGGGCGGATATTCGAACGGGATATTCGGCCGGTTGAACCCGACCAGCTGCCTACAGCCGACAGCCTGTCGGAATACACTGCCGCCGGAAAGCGGCTCTACTCAAAGGCGGTCCGGATCGTACTCAACGGCGGGCTGGGGACCAGCATGGGCCTGATGGGCCCCAAATCCCTTCTGGAGGTGAAAACTGGCCTTTGCTTTCTGGACATCATCCTACAGCAGGCCCGACATCGCGGCGCGGCGCTGGCTTTCATGAACAGTTTCAGCACCCACGACGCTACCCTCGCGGCCCTCAAAGAAATCGACCCGGAGAACCGTTCCCTTGTCTTTATCCAGCATCGTTTCCCCAAAATCCTGCAGGCCGATCTCACGCCGGCGGTATGGCACCAGAACCCTGAGCTGGAATGGAATCCACCGGGTCACGGAGATGTATACACCGCTCTGTATACATCCGGAATGTTAGACAAGCTGCTGGATCGGGGTTTCGTCTATGCTTTCATAGCCAATTCCGACAACCTCGGCGCCCGGATGGAACCCGAGCTGCTCGGCTTTTTTGCCAGCAACCGTTTCCCTTTTATGATGGAAGTAGCCCGCAAGACATCCGCTGATGTTAAAGGCGGTCATCTGGCTCGTTATGCCGACGGCCGGTTGGTTCTGCGGGAATCGGCGCAATGCCCACCGGAAGAGACGGCTGATTTCAGGAATATCGAGCGTTACTGTTTCTTTAACACCAACAACATCTGGGTCGATCTAGAATATGTGCGGGAATTGCTGGCCAGAGACAAGATCTTCCACCTGCCCATGATCCTCAATCCAAAGCACCTCGACCCCCGGGATGCGACCAGTCCGATGGTGTTCCAGGTGGAAACCGCCATGGGAGCGGCCATATCCCTGTTCGAAGGTTCCACAGCGGTGTCGGTGCCCCGCTCGCGATTTTTCCCGGTCAAAACCTGCGCCGACCTGTTGGCCGTCCGCTCGGATCTGTATCTGCTGTCCGACTCCGGGGATCTGCAAATCAATCCCCGGCGATCGGCAAGCGGGAAGCCGGATACGGTCACCATCGAACTGGACCCCGAACACTTCGGAAAGATCGATCAATTTGACAATCGCTTTCGCGACGGTGTACCATCTCTGATCGATTGTGAAAGCCTGTTCGTCCGGGGAGACGTAAAATTCGAGCGCGGCGTGCGCATTGTCGGCAACATTACCATCACCAACACCCGGCCAACCCAAGCCGTCGTTGCGGAAGGCTCGATCATCGATCAAGACCTAATTTATTGAATAGCCTCCACCATGACCACCTCTGATTGGCTTCACCAGGATCCGGAACCCGGAAAAAAACTCCTTCGATTCAGCGGCGACACGGTAACGTTTACGCTGACGCTGAACCGCCCTTGCAGGGGATCCGGTTGGCTGCGGACCAATATCGGGTATGCCGACATCACCCGAAGGGAAATTGTCCGCGAAGTGCATCACCAGCAGACACCGCTGGGCCGCGACTGGTACAACTTGCCCATGGTACAGGTCAACGAACGGCAATTTCAGGCGACGTTGCCGTTGGTCGAAGTCGGGCACTTCGAGGCCAAGTGCTACTTTCTCGATCCCAAAGACCCGGTTCCACACTGGCCGTCGGGAACCAACACCGCTATTAACGTGGAGCCGGCCGATACCTGCTGTGCCAATATCATCTACAACGCTTTCGTCCGGCAGTTCGGCCCCAACAAATCCGGCCGTTTTCAACCCCCGCTCGGTTCAGACCAGATTCAATCCCTGGATCAGTCCGGCTACAGTGTAATCCCGCCCTCCGGCACCTTCAGGGATCTGATCCAAGAACTTGATTTCATCGTCGGTGACCTCGGCTGCCGGTGGATCCAGTTGCTTCCGGTGCACCCCACCCCCACCACCTATGGACGCATGGGGCGGTTCGGAAGCCCCTATGCCGCTCTGAGCTTTACGGCCGTCGATCCCGCCCTGGCCGAATTTGATCCGGCAGCCACGCCCTTGGAGCAGTTCATCGAACTGGTGGACGCCATCCATGCCCGCCACGCCAAGATCATCATCGACATCGCCATCAATCACACTGGGTGGGCCGCCGGTCTGCATGA
>LJNK01000075.1 GCA_001303025.1 Deltaproteobacteria bacterium SG8_13 | reverse complement strand
ACATCCGGCCGCTGCAGGCAGTAACGGATGCCGCGCAGGCCCAGCGCCGGATTTTGCTCCTCGTAGCTGCCTTGGGCGGCGATATATTTGTCTCCGTTGATATCCAGGGTCCGGATGGTCACCGGCCGTGGTGATGCCACCTCGACGGTCTCCGAATATTTTTCGTAAAGCTCTTCCTCGGTCGGAAAGTCCGTCCGGCCCATGTACTGAAATTCGGTTCGGTACAATCCGATGCCCTGGCCGCCGTAATCGAGCACCGAGGTGACCTGCTCGGATCGTTCAATGTTTCCCAGCACCGCCAGGCGGTGTCCGTCAAGGGTTTCCGCCGGAGCCTGGCTGCGGCGGCTGATTTCGGCCTTGTGCTGCTCATACTCGATCTTGCGCTCTTCGTAATCGATCAGCTGCTGTTCGCTCGGATCGATGATGACGATGCCGGCGCTGCCGTCGACAATCATCAAGTCTTCGTTTTTAATCTCCATCGTGGCTGTTTTTAGCCCCAGCACGGCCGGTATCTCCAGCGAGCGGGCCAGGATACCGGTGTGAGAAGCCTTGCCGCCCTTGTCGGTCACAAACCCTTTGATCCGTTCGAGCTGGATCTGGCTCGTTTCGGCCGGCGACAGGTCGGGGGCCACCAGGATCACCCGCTTGGCGATTTTGCCGATGTCCACGGGCACCGCGCCGACCAGGTTGTGCATGATCCGCTCGGAAAGTTGCACGATGTCCGCCACCCGCTCCTTGAGGTAGGAATCGGACATGGCCTGGAATGTCTCCCGGGCCTTGGTCACGACTTTTTTCAGCGCCCACTCGGCATTGACCGATTCGTTCTCGATGGTGTCGATGGTCTTGCCGTAGAGCATCTTGTCTTTGAGCAGCACCTCCTGTGTTTCCAGAATGCTGGTGGGGGTGAGAAATTCCTTGGGGGTGTTTTCGATGATGGCACGCAGCTCGTCTCGCACTTTTTTGACTGCGGCCTTGAAGCGTTTGACCTCCTGTTCGATCTGGTCCGGCTCGATATAGTATCTGCCGACGACCTCCACGCCTTCCTTGTCCACCAGGTAGGCCTTGCCGATGCAGATGCCGGGAGAAGCCCCGATACCGGTCAGAATGATTTTTCTGCTCTTGGTTTCCGGCATAGTTAAAACCTGTATCCTGCCGGAAGGCCGGCAGGAAGTCGGATTACTCCTTGAATCCGCTATTGATAAGTTGGGCGATTCGATCCACCAGCGCTCCATCGGCAGGATCTGTCGCCGAGATATTTACCCGGGTGCCCTTTGTGCATTCCAGGGTGAGCATGTCGATGATGCTGCCGGCATCTGCGGTGCTGTTGCCCCGGCCGATCCACACCGTATCGCGGGCTTGTGCGGCAATCCGGGCGATCAATCCGGCGGTACGTGCGTGCAGCCCCAGCTCATTGACGATCACCGCTTGTCTTGAAAGCGCTGGTTTTTTTGCACTCATAACCTTCGCAAGTGGTCGAGATGAAGGGACAGGCGCATTTCCGGTACTTTGTTATTTTTATTGATGACAGCAGAACATGATTTTCTAACAGCCGCAAAGCCGATTGTCAATTGCAATTCATTGACACACAAGGCAAATGCCGGTATCACAGGTGCATGCGGCAGCAGCTGTACCGCCGTCCGGTGGAATCGACACGGCAGACACAAAAGGAGGAATGAGAGATGTCGGATACCGTAAAGATCTTCGGCAAAAACACCTGACCGCACACCCGTGCGGCTCGGGAAGCCATCGCAAAACAGGGCAAGAATGTCGAATACATTGATGTGCTCGAATCTTCGCAGCACATGGATTCGATGCTGAAACACTCGGACGGGGTGCGCAAGGTGCCGGTCATTGTGGCCGGCGGTAAGGTGACCATCGGCTTTGAAGGCCAGACCTGAGGGGTATAAAGTTCAGCGCCGGCCGGCGGCCGGCGAAGATAGGAGCCTGCCAGATCTGATGCCGGCTTTTCTTCCGCGCATCTGATGCGAAAAGCGGTGACAGCCAGCCACTGCTGCCGGCCCACCGCGTGCAGCGGTGAGTGAAAGGCCGGCATCGAAAAGCCCATTGCGAATCGGAAATACCCAATTCTTCTACCACGTAGACCAACGCCGGTATTTGATTTGGCCTGCAACAAACCGTGGATAGAGAGTCGTCCATGCTAAAGATCCCCCAACCCAAGCCGATCTACATCCAGCTGGAGCAGCGCGTTCAAGAACTTGAGGACGAAAACGCCCAACTGAAGCAATCGGTGCAGACCTATCGGCGGAGAGACGGCTACCTGACCGCCTTGCACGAGACGGCCATCGGGCTGATCGATCTGTTGGATAAAGAGGAGCTGCTCGAAACCATTTTATATCGTGCGGCAATGCTCACCGATACCAGCCACGGCTACATATACCTGCTCAACCCTGACGGGCAGCACATGCAGATGCAGGTGGGCATGGGGTTTTTTAAAGGTCAACTCGGCCGGCAGGTGAAAATCGGCGAAGGGATGGGCGGAAAGGTCTGGCAGTCGGAACAACCGCTGTTGGTAGACGATTACCAGTTCTGGCAGGGCCGGCTGCCCGACAAAAGCCTCGATCCGCTTGGCCCGATTGTGGGCATTCCGCTGAAATCCGATCAGGGGGTGCTGGGCATCATCGGGCTGGCGCGAACCGAAAAAGGCCAGCAGTTCAATAATGAAGATGTGGTGATTTTGGGGCGGTTTGCCGAACTTGCGCTCATCGCCCTGGAAAAGGCGCGCCTGATCACCGACGCGCGCCGGGAGCTTACCGAACGCGAAAAGACGGAAAGTATACTGCGACGAAGCGAACAGCGCTACCGCTCGCTGCTGGAATCTTCTCCCGATCCGGTGGTGGTTTACGACATGCAGGGGTTTGCCACCTACGTCAACCCGGCCTTCGAGCAGACCTTCGGATACTCGCGCAATGAGCTGCTCGGCAAGCAAATCGACTTTGTCCCTGCGGATGCGTGGCCGGAAACCCGGGCAGCCATTGAAAGCATGCTCAGCGGAGACAAGATCCACCTGTTCGAAACCCGCCGGCTGACTAAAAGCGGGCAGGTGCTCGACGTGCAGCTCAGCTCCACCATTTACCACGGCCGCGACGGTCGGCCGACCGGCAACATCGTGACACTTCGCGACATCAGTGCGCTGAAAAAAGCCGAACAGTCGCTGCATGAGTATCAAAACCGGCTGGAGGACCTGGTCAAAGAACGCACGGCCGAGCTGGCCCTTACCAACGAGCAGCTGGCCCTGGAAATCGAAGACCGCAAGCGGGCGGAGAAGTCGCTGCGCCAGCGGGAAGTGGAGTTGCAGGCGCAATCCCAGCACTTAGGGGAGGTGAACACGGCGCTGAAGGTTTTGCTCAAGCAGCGCGAGGAGGATAAAACCGAGCTGGCCGAAAACGTCTGGTCGAACGTCAAGCAGCTGATCCGACCGTATCTGGAGCGGTTGCAGAAGAGCCGCCTGACCACCGAGCAGCAAACCCTTGCCAATATTTTGCAGTCGAACCTGGACAACATCCTGTCACCGCTGATCAGCAAGCTGGAGTCCACCCGGTTGAATCTAACCCCGATGGAAATACGGGTGGCCAACCTGGTCAAGGAAGGGCGCACCAACAAAGAGATCGCCGAGCTGCTGTGCGTGTCGAAAAACACGATTCTGTTTCACCGCTACAACATCCGCAGAAAGCTCGGTATCAAAAACAAGAAAGTAAACCTTCGCTCGCATCTGCTTTCCTATGAAAAATAATCATCACAGGGCCGCGGTAATAGTGGTTTTGTGCCACTATTAACCCACTGTTTTATTTGCTTGACTTTCCAATTATATCGGGTATGTATAATTGCTGAAGACGCATATAATGAATATTGTTCATTTGTTAATTTTTATTTGATTTATTCAAGTCGAAGCGCCATAAACCTTGCCGGCCAGCCGGGCCGGGCGATGGGAAGGGGGGCGACAGATTGGTCGCAGCAGATGAGATCAAAGAAGGCGATGTGCTGCTGGAGCTCGAAGACGTTCACATGACCTTCGGCAAGGTCCAGGCACTGATCGGCGTCAACCTGAAGATCCGCAAAGGAGAAATCCATTCGGTCATCGGACCCAACGGTGCCGGAAAAACCGTGATGATGAACTGTATCAACGGTCTCTACCAGCCCCAGCAAGGCAACATTCATTTCAAGAACCAGCGCATCAACCACCTGAAACCTTACGAACGGGCAGATCTGGGGATGGCGCGCACGTTTCAGAAAGTAGAGGTCTTCGGCGGTCTGACGGTTCTGGACAACATCCGCCTGGGACGCCACGTTCACTTCCGCTCGGGGATTCTCAGCGGAGCCGCCTACCTGGGGAAAACCAAACGCGAAGAGATCGAGCACCGCACGTTCATCGAAGAGCAGATCATCGATCTGCTCGAGATCCAGCATATCCGCAGCAAGCCGGTGGGCATGCTGCCCTACGGGCTGCAGAAGCGCGTTGAACTGGGCCGGGCCCTGGCCCTGGAACCCGAGCTGCTGATTCTCGATGAGCCGCTGGCCGGTTTGAACCTGGAAGAAGTAGAGGACATGGCCCGCTTCATTTTGGATGTAAACCAGGAAATGCACTGGCGGGTGACCTGCCTGCTGGTGGAGCACGACATGGGCGTTGTCATGGACCTGTCCGACCGGGTGTTCGTGCTCAATTTCGGTTACATGATCATGGACGGAAAACCCGAGGATGTGCAGAACAACCCGGAAGTGATCAAGGCGTATCTCGGCGAGGAGGATCTTTACGCTACGAGGGCGTAAACCCCATATGCATAAATGCTTTATTACCAGGGATAACAAATGGAAATCACCAAAGATCTGACGATTCCCAAGCTGTTTTACGAAAAGGCCCGTTCCTACGGTGACGACCGGGTCGCCATGCGGGAAAAGCAGTTCGGGATCTGGCGGCCGATCACCTGGAAGCGGTATTTCGATGAGGTCAAGTACCTGTCCCTGGGGCTGGTGAGCCTGGGGCTGGAAGATGGCGACAAGATCGCCATGATCGGCGACAACCGCCCCGAAGGGTTGTGGGCCGAGATGGCGGCGCTGTGCAGCCGGGGTGTCGGGGTCTGGCTGTTTCAGGACTGCCTGATCGATGAAGTCAAGTACATCGTCGATCACTCGGACACCAAGTTTTTATTCGGCGAGGGCCAGGAGGAAGTCGACAAGGCGATATCGATCTTTCACGAGTGCCCCAAGCTGCAGAAGGTGATCTGGGACGACCCCAAGGGGATGCGCAACTACGACCAGGACTTTCTCATCAGCCTGAAAGAAGTCCAGCAGCGCGGCCGCGAACTGGAAGCGCAGCAGCCGGATCTGTTCGAAAAGATAGTGCGCAAGGGGCACGGAGACGAGGTGGCCCTTCTGTTTTATACCTCCGGGACAACCTCTGCGCCCAAGGGAGCGTTGTTGTCGCACAACAACATGCTGATGATGGGCAAGCATCTGATGGAAGTCGATCCGTGTCGTGAATCCGACGACTATGTCTCCTACCTGCCGTTTGCCTGGATCGGTGAGCAGATGATGTCCATCTCCTGCGGGCTGCAGATCGGATATACGATCAATTTTCCCGAAGAACCGGAGACGGCCCAGGAAAATATCCGCGAAATCGGGCCGCATGTCATGTTCGCACCGCCGCGCATGTACGAGCAGATGACCCGCTCGGTTCAGGTCAAATATCTGGACGCCACCTGGCTGAAGCGCAAGTTCTACGAAATCGCCCACAACATCGGCTACCGCGTGGCCGATTACCGCTTTAAAAAGAAGCCGATACCGCCGTTCTGGAACCTGCTGCACAAACTGAGCCTGCTCACGGTGCAAAAAAAGCTCAAGGATCACTTGGGGCTGTCGCGGGTGCGCCATGCCTACACCGGGGGGGCGGCCATGGGACCGGATCATTTCCGATTTTTTCACGCGCTGGGTGTCAACCTCAAGCAGATTTACGGGCAGACCGAGGTGGCCGGCATATCCGTGGTTCACCGCGACGGCGACATCAAGTTCGACACGGTCGGACACCCGATTCCCGGCACCGAAGTCCGCATTACCGATGAAGGGGAGATCATCACCCGCAGCCCGTCGGTTTTTCTCGGCTATTACAAGAATCCCGAAGCCACCGAAAAGGCCCTGCGCGATGGATGGCTGCACTCCGACGACAAGGGGTTTGTAGACGACGACGGCCACCTGGTGGTATTCGACCGCACCAAGGACGTGTTCACGCTGCGCGACGGCAAGCCCTTTTCGCCCCAGTATCTGGAGACCCGCCTGAAATTCAGCCCCTATATCAAGGACTCCTGGGTGATCGGCGACCGGCGCGACTATGTTACTGCCGTGATGTGCATCGATTATGCGGTGGTCGGAAAGTGGGCCGACGAAAAGAAAATCAACTACACCAGTTACCACGAACTTTCCCAGCAAGCCGAAGTTTACGACCTGGTGGAGCGGCAGATTCGGCAGGCCAACAAGGATCTGCCCGAGTCCGCCCGGATCGCCAGGTTCACCAATCTATACAAAGAGCTCGATCCGGATGATGACGAGCTGACCCGCACGCGCAAGCTGCGCAGATCATTTGTTGAAAAGCGCTACGAAGATATCGTCAACGCCCTGTACTCCGATGCCGAAATGGTGCACATCGACACCACGATTAAATACGAAGACGGCCGCCAGTCAGACATCAAGACGGACCTGACGATCAGGCAGACAGGTGACTGACGGCGGCCGCCGCAGGAGATAATTGACGTAAAATAAGCCAGCGGCGCTGTCTGGCGAAACCATTTATCCAATAACAGCAAGTGCTCGATACGTATCAACCCATACAGCCGGTTAGATAATCGCTTCGGAGAAGTCGCTATGGAACTATTTTTTATGACCCTGACCACCGGCATCCTGGTAGGGGGCATCTACGCCTTGGTGGCCCTGGGCTGGGTGCTCATCTATAAATGTTCCGGGGTGCTGAACCTGGCCATGGGCGAGTTGACGTTGATCGGCGCCTATGTGTCGCTGAGCTTTTACTCCATGGGGGTGCCCTTCATCCTGGCGCTGGCCATCTCCTTGGTGATCGGCTTTGTGCTGGGAGTCCTGACCGAGCGGATTTTCCTGGACAAGCTTATCGGAGAGCCGGTGCTGACGGTGATCATGGTCACCGTCGGGCTGTCGTTTTTTTTCAAGGGCTGCATCGAGCTGATCTGGGGCACCGATACGCAGGTGTTCGAACCGTCGGTATTCCCGCTGGAGCCGATTCGCATCGGGCCGCTGGTCATCGGGCAGGTCTACCTGTGGAGCTTCGTGGCAGCGATCATATTGCTGATCGTATTTGTTTCTTTCTTCAAGTACACCCGCTGGGGGCTGGCCATGCAGGCGACCGCCGACGATGAGATGGCGGCCCTGTCCATCGGCGTGAGCGCGCGCTTCGTCTACGCGGCCGCCTGGGCAATCGCTTTCATGGCTGCCGGGGTGGGCGGCACGCTGCTGGGCAACATCAACGGCCTGAACATATCGGTCGGATACCTGGGGCTGCTGGTGCTGCCGGCGGTGGTTCTCGGCGGATTGAATTCGGTCCCGGGGGCGATCGTCGGTGGAGTGATCATCGGAATTCTGCAGAACTTTTGCGGCGCCTACCTGGACCGCTTCTTTCCCGGCGGTGTGAAGGAGATCGCCCCGTTCGTCTTCATGGCGGTCTTTCTTCTCTTCAAACCCTATGGGTTGTGGGGATGGGAGCGAATCGAAAGGGTGTGAGGGAATGGACCCCGGAAACGAGCACATGAATTCACGGAGAATCTAAATGTCGACAACCTGGTTGCCCTGCAGTGTATATCACCAAAACTATGCCCAGGATCACGCCTGGTGGCAGACCAATTTCATCAAAGGCAAAATGCTGGTGCTGTTCCTGGTGCTGTTCGTCGGCATCCCGTTGTATGCCGATTCTTACTGGCTCAGTGTCTGCAACTCGGTCGGGTACACGGTTTTAGGGGCCCTTGGAGTTCAGCTGCTGATCGGGTTCTGCGGGCAGGTGACCCTGGGGCACGCTGCATTTCTGGCCGTCGGGGCCTATACCAGTACGCTGATGATCCTGGAGTTCCCCTGGCCGCAATTTCTTCTGGACTGGGGCCTTGCATATCCCATCAGCATCCTTGTTGCGGCGCTGGTTTCCGGTGTCTGGTGCGTGATTTTCGGTCTGCCGTCGGCAAAAGTGAAAGGGTTTTACCTGATTTTGACCACCATGGCCGCCCAGTTCATCACGGTCGATTTTCTCATCACCCAGTACATCAGCCAGATCGGCGGGCGTGGCCAGGCCTTTTCCCTGCCGCCGGGCACCATCAAGTTCGGTCCCTGGGTGATCGACAACGATCTGAAGGTCTACTACCTGATGATCGTGCTGGTGACCCTGTCGTGCGTGGTCATGATCAACCTGCTTCGCTCGCGGGTGGGCCGGGCCTGGGTGGCGATCCGCGACAACGACATTTCCGCGGAAGTGATGGGCATCAATGTCGTCAAATACAAACTGCTGGCCTTCTTCGTGGCCGGTTTCATCGGCGGGGTTGCCGGCGCTTTCTGGATCAGCAACCTGGCGGCCATCAGCCCGGAACACTTTCCCTGGTTCTGGTCCCTGTGGCTGGTGGGCGTGATTTTGATCGGGGGGGTGGGGTCGATCCACGGTACGGTATTCGGGTCGATCTTCATGGTGGTGGTCATGGAGGTCCTGCAGCTGCTCATCATGTATTTGATGGATATGGGGTTTGCCTGGGCCGAACCGTTGTTTATGGATTTTCTGTTCGTCAAGGAGGCCGCCTTCGGTCTGGCCATCTGTGCGTTCATGATTTTTGAGCCCAACGGACTGGCGTACCGCTGGTGGCAGATTAAAAACTATTTTAATCTCTGGCCATTCTCTTACTGACCAAAGGAGGTGATGAACTTCCCGCATACAGTCAACAGTAGAACGTCGGCTGAAACCATGGTGGCAGGAACCAACCTTTCCGAAAAGGGAGGAAAGCTATGTTCAAGCGAAACATGTTGTCGAAGGTATTCGGTATTTTCTTCTCGCTGGCTCTGATTACGGGCGCTGCGGCGATCGCTGAAGCGGAGGTGATCAAGGTCGGATCATTGAACGATATGACCGGCGCCACCTCGGACGTCGGCAAGGATTACGCGTTGGGAATCGCCGAGGCGATTCACTACATCAATGACAACGGCGGAGTCAACGGCAAGCAGATCAAGCTGTATCAGTTCGACTACGGTTACCGCGTGCCGGAAGCCTTGACCAAGTACAAACTCTTTCAGCGTCTGAAGTGCGTTGCGGTGCTTGGCTGGGGAACCGGGGACACGGAAGCCCTGTCTCCGACGGTGACCAAGGACCAGATGCCGTACGTGTCGGCGTCGTACTCCGCCCATCTCACCAACCCGGCAAAAACGCCGTACAATCTGTTTGCCGCAACCGATTATTCCTCCAATGCGAGGGCGGCCATCACGGCCTGGTTCGATGAGAAATGGCCCAACCACAAGGACTACGGCAAAAGAAAACCGCGCTTTGTCTGCTCTTACATGTTCGCCTCACCGTATTCCAGCGCTCCCATCAAAGCGGTGAAAGACCAAGCCCAGCTGCTCGGCTTTGAAGTCGGTGAGGATCAGGACGTTTCCCTGTTTGCCATTGACACCAAGAGCCAGATTCTGGCCATGAAGAAATTTGCACCGGATCTGGTCTGGCACGGCAACACCACCATGTCGGTGGCATCGACCCTGCGCGATGCTTACTCTCTTGGCCTGGGTGCCGATCACATCATCAACAACTGGGGGATCGACGAAAACCTGCCGCGACTGGCCGGCGAGGCTGCCAACGGCGCCATGGGAGCGGCGGTCTGCGCGTTCTACGGTGAGGATCAACCGTTGATGAAAGAAGTGGTCGCCTACGGAAAGAAGTACAACCCGGGTGTGCCCATGGAAAAACGCACCGTTCGCGCCATTCAGGGCTGGTCCAACGCCCTGGCGCTGTGGGAGGCACTCAAGCGCGCGGACAAGGCCGGCGATTTGAGCGGCGAAAGCATCCTGAAAAACGGGTTTGAGACCATGGAAGGCTTTGAGCTCGGCCTGGGGGGCGCACCGCTCTCTTACAAAGCCAATGACCATCGCATTTCCGGCAAGATCCCGATCTACGAAGTGGTGGGCGGTAAAATCGTGCTGCTGAAGGTGGTGGATCTGAAGAGTCGCTGGCCGGACAAATGGGAAAAAGAGTGGCTCGGATGGTAAGGAGGTCATCGATTTGTCGACGCCAGAATCCATTCTGAAAATCAACAACATCGAAGTCAAGTATCACGAGGTGATTCTCGTCGTGAAGGGCGTTTCCATCGAGGTTCCCAAGGGGGGCATCGTTGCGCTGCTGGGTGCCAACGGGGCGGGCAAAAGCACCACCCTGAAGGCGATATCCGGCCTGCTCAAGCATGAAGACGGTCAGGTCACCGACGGCTCGATCGAGTTCATGGGAGAGCGCATCGACCGCATGGGACCCGAGAAGATCGCCAAGATGGGCATTGTGCAGGTGATCGAGGGCCGAAGGGTCTTCGAGCATCTGACCGTCGAGCAGAACCTGAAGGTCGGTGCCCACATGCGCAAATTCGGGCGTTCGGTAAAAGAAGGGCTTGAAATGGTGTATCATTACTTTCCGCGCCTGAAAGAAAAGCGCAGTGAAACTGCCGGGTTTATCAGCGGCGGAGAGCAGCAGATGACCGTTGTCGGACGCGCGCTGATGACAAGCCCCAAGCTCATTTTGCTCGATGAGCCGTCCATGGGTCTTGCGCCGCTTCTGATCCACGAGATCTTCAACATCATCATCAAGCTCAACCAGGAGGAAGGAATTTCAATCCTGCTGGTGGAGCAGAACGCCAAGCTGGCATTAAATGTCGCCCCGCACGCCTACGTGATGGAAAATGGGCGTATCGTGATGGACGATTCGGCTGAAAAACTGCGCGAGAATCCGGACATCAAGGACTTTTATCTCGGGATGACCGACTTCGGTAGTAGAAAAAGCTTTCGCGACGTCAAGCATTACAAGCGAAGAAAAAGATGGCTGACCTAACCCTTCAAAGCAAGTAAGGGAGGAAGAAGATGCGGAAACAATCGATTCTGATGGTAGCTTTGAGTGTTATTATCGCAGTCGCCTTTATGACCGGCTGCGCTGCAACACCTTCTGAAAAGAATTTTAAAGATCCCACTATTTCCCTGAGCCACGTGGAAGTGCCGTATTACGTCGGCTATTACTATCTTTCCAACAAGGTGGAACCGACCAAAGGAAGCGCCGGCAACTACGGTGCCCCCATGATGATGGCCTTTATCTTCGACATCACGAACAATGCCGACTATCCAATCGAGATGGATGGGTTCAAATTTTCGGTAATGTTTGAAGATTTCGAGGTGAATACCGTCAACTCTCCGGAAGTGATGTGGATACCGGCCGGCAAGACCAACCAGGTGCGCGTGCCGGCCATGTTCGACACCCGGCAGACCCTGCTGACCCTGCTGCTGCCCGGCGCCATGATGCTCAAGGAAAAAGGCATATCCCCCTGGGACGCGCTGGAGAAGTGGTGGACCGGAGCGCCGGATTTTTCATTTCCGGTGACCGTTGCCGAAGGGGCGG
>LJNK01000074.1 GCA_001303025.1 Deltaproteobacteria bacterium SG8_13 | reverse complement strand
CTGCTGGCCGTGCCGCCTCCTCCTGTGCTGACCTCTGTTGTGATGGTGGTAACGACCGTGCCAGTTGCAAGGGCATCCACCGTTGCATCCAGGGTGCCGGACACACCGATGGTGCTGGTGCCGTCGTTTGCAGTAAGGCTGTTAAAATTCAGGCGGAATTTGACCATCCACGGTAGCGTCGAGGGAGGATCCCCGTTCAGCTCCAGCACGCCCACGGTTACTTCGCCGTTTAATGTCAACCCCATTTCGCCGCAGTTGTTGTAATTCAGTACAGCGGAGTCGCCTGCGTCTACCTCCAGGTCTCCGTCTACGTCGGTGTAAGTTATCGATACACTTGTACCGCTCGTGCACGACAAAACCGCCGGATTGGTGGGGGGCCACGCTACCACTCTTCCTATCAAGGGGAGAGTGGTTGGCTGGGCCACCTCCAGGAAGCGGTCGAGCACGTCCTGGCTGATCCGCAGGATATTGACGTCGAAATTGCCGCCATCCGGCGAGTCCGCCGATAAGAGTCCTCCGGTGCCGAGCGACGCCGCCGTTACGGCCCCCTCTGCAGCCTCCAGGGTCAACCCGGCCACCCCGACCGCATTGCCGCTGGTTAGCGGCAGCGGCAGGTCCGTGTTGACCGGGGCACCGCCCTCCTCGTCGCCGCCGCCGCCGGTGGCAACAATCGTCATCAATCCAAAGACACACACACATCCCACACAAAGATGCCGCAGATTTTTCATGAACTTACTTCTTTTTTTTTTCATGGCTCCACCCCTTTTCCATATTTTCGGTTTTTACCAGGACAATGAATGCCACGCTCGCACCGAGTACAATACCAGCCATGTCAAAATAGTCGAAAGTACCATGTAGAATGTAGTTTTCCGAATTTTCCAGTAAGGGAATTCCAGCGAACCAATCCGGGACGATATGTGCCAGGGATTTATATTTTTGACTGAGTTCAAAAGCAGAATCAACAAGGAGCCAGGCAAGGCAAATGACGATGAAGCCTTTTTTCCTGCAGGCCATCAGGCCTGCGGTGATCAGGATAAAAGAAAAAACATGGATAAATGCCGGCAGGCTGTTGCCGATGGGTCCGAACAAATTGGGAAGCAGGTGGTGGAAGCTGATGTCCACAGCGCTGTTGGACACGAAGTAGGTTTGTTGCGGGTGCCGGTCGACCAGGTACACCAGCGTTCCAACAAGCAGCGCCCCCGCACCGATGAGAATCCGGCACTTGTTTGCAGTGCCGCAGAGATTTTCACGGTGCTCCTTCATATAATCCCCTGTTAAGGACGGCGTTGATAAAGGAACAGTGTACAATATTCAGAAAGCAAAAAATCGAGAGCGAGCACGGGCAGCAGAGCAGGATACCGGTCAGCTTGAGCGCCAGGGTGCTCGAAATATTCCTATAAGGAGTTTATGCCGCCGTCAATATCACAAAGTGGTAGTTCATGTCACCTGTTATTTTATTTTATTGACGATCGTTGCCGTGGGGCGAATGGTGCGGTCTCCCATCAGTTTTTTATAATATACGATTTGAACCAGGCCGCCGGCACTGAGCCCATCGTCTTCCGGATAGACCTTGGTTTCCGGGCCGAGATAGAATTTGTTCATTTGACCACCTGACGACCGCACGGTTACGCTGCCTTGATCCCGGTCAACGATTGTGCCCGTGTATTCATAGTCCCTGATCAATATCGGACCTTTTTCCAGCAACTCCAGGGTATCGTAAAAGGTTTTGCGCATGAACCGGCCCGAGGTTTCGCTGAACTGAACGCGGATTTTGTCTCCGGTCTCCGGTTTCCAATCGCCCGGTGTGGATGTTGCATTCTTGCCCTTCAACATGACCACCGTGAAGTTGTTTTCCGGCAGATGGATCTTGTGGCGGGTCATCCCAGCTTCGCGGATGATGCCGACCGCAGGGCTGGCCATCTCCGTTCTCTGCGCAGCAGGGCTGAGCAGCGCTACCTGCAGGGCGACGGTTTTGGGAGTCGTCCCGCCGGTCACGCCGTAGGTCACCCCGAGCCGGTCACCGGCCAGGGCATGAAATTCGGGCGGGTTGTAAACGGCATCGTGGTAGGCGGCAAATCGCAGCTCTTTGCCGGAGTCGTCTCTGAGAATGAAGCTGAGGGCTCCGCCTTCCACGATGGTGCCTTCGATGTAGTGCTGGTCTTCCAGCGGAATCTTCGGGGTTGCGGCACAGGACCATACAACCAGGCAAGCGGTGGCCAACAGAACGGTGGCAGGTGAAGAAAAACGTTTCATTTCCGAAACCTCCTTTCGTCGCAAAGCTCAGCCGATGGGCGGCGGCCGCTTGAAGCCCTTCTGCCGGGATGGGTAGGAGCAAAGGTACGGCGGCCGGGACGGATCCTTGAAAACCACCAGTTCGCCGACCCGCATGCTGCGGCAGACGTCCACTACGGCAGCGCACGCGTCTCGGGTGGCATCGTTGAGGGTGAAGATAACGGCAAGCGATCCGTTTTCCCTGTCGCCCGGCTGGCGGTGTTCCAGCAGTTTTTCCAGCAGGGTATCGACGTCTTTTTTACCGGCGATCGTCCGGGATTGGTGCAAAACCTGCACCGATCCGCGCAGCTGATCGACTTCACTGCGGGAAACCGGCCAGAAGTACGGATAGAAACGCAGCAGCCCGGTTTTCGTGCGGCAGAGGACCAGCTCCGGCAAGCCGACATGAAAGACCGGACCGGCCGCCGATCGGCGCACGGCGGTGCCGGCCGGATCGAGCAGGGGAGACGGCAGCTCCTGGGCAGGGTCGTAGACATGCACGCAGACAAGTTCTCGATCAAAGAAATCGATACGTTTCCAGCCGATGGCGGCGGCCGGCAGCGCGACCATGAAAAACCGCAGCACCTCTCTTCTGGAAAGGGCACACCCCATTGTCCACCTCCTGTCGGGTTGAGGGGGGTAGCTTTTGGTTGCCGGTCAGGAAAACAGCGTTTTCAGCACGTCTTCCTTGCCCACGATTCCAACCAGCCGGCCGTCTTCGACCACCGGCAGGGTGTGATATTTCTTGTCGGCCATCAAGGCGGCCACTTCTTCGATGCCGGTCTGCGGATGGACGATCACCGGCCGGGGGGTCATGGCCTGGCTGACCGTGACGGCAGCGATTTTCTCCACCTCCCTGTCGATCCGCTTCATCGAGGTCAGCGGAACAAAACCCTCCAGCAAGGTGAAAAGGGACGGCAGGGGGATTTTTTTCTGCTGGACGACCAGATCGCTCTGGCAGAGGATGCCCACCAGCTGGCCGGCCTTGTCGACCACCGGCAGGCCGTTGATCCGTTTTTCCAGCAGCAGTGCTGCCGCCTTGAGGATCTCGGTGTCGGGCGTGACAGTGATCACTTCACGGGTCATGATGTCTTTTACTTTCAGCATGGCGGTTTTTCACTCCTGTGGCTTGGTTCGACACTGCGGCAAAGATCCGGCAACAGACCGTCGAAAAGGGCCTTCCGGGGTTTTATCGTTTCACGCACCTCACACGAGGTTGCCGTCGCCCCCGCAGGCCACCAGCCGGTCGAATTCGCGGGCCGGTTTGAAAAAAGGCAGCCCGGTGGCCTGGTGAACCTCCAGAAGTCGCTGCCGGGTCCGGTTCACACCGAGTTGACTGACGTAGCGCGCCGGCCCGTGCAGAAAGTCCGGGAAGCCGATACCGAGCACTGCGCCGATGTCCATGGTGAAATAGTCCTGCAGAACGCCCTCGTCGAGGCACCAGAACGCCTGGTTGACCATGGACAGCAGCAGCATTTCCGCGGCCGCGTCCGGGTCCGGGGCCTTTTGCTTTTTGGCTTTGGTGACAAACTGCCGGGCCGATTCGTCGGGCTGTCGGCCGTTTTTGTAAAAGCAGGGTTTGCCGGCTCCCACGTAGCCGGCCGCTACCATGCGGGTGAGGGTCTTTGGCAGGGAAAACAGCTCCGGGCGGCGCGATTGCAGAAATCCGGCGGCATCATGGATCACGGTCCCGCCGGCAGTTCCGTAAACGTGCAGCGGACCCTGGGGAAATCCTGCCCGCAGGGCCAGCCGGTCCACCTCCCAGGGATCGATTCCCATCTCGGCCAGGTAAAATCCGGTGAGCACATAGACGCCGAAGGTTCGGCTGGTGTAAAAGCCGGGCCCGTCACCCACCACGATGCAGGTTTTTTGCTGGCGCTGGCCGCAGGCCACGGCGGTGGCCAGTGCGGCCTGTGACGTGTGCGGCCCCCGCACGACCTCCAGCAGGGGCATCAGCGCTGCCGGGGAAAAATAATGCATGCCCACCACCTGTTCCGGTTTGGGCGCGACGGCGGAGATGTCGGTGATCGGCAGCGCCGATGTGTTGGTGGCAAACACCGCCCGGGGGTTGACCGACTGGACCTTTTGCAGGACCTGTCGCTTGAGGTCCAGGGCTTCGAATACGCTTTCGATTACCAGCGGTACATCGACCAGCCGCCGGTAATCGGCCGTCGGCTCGATGTTGTCCAGCAGCCGTTTCCTGCGGGCCGCCGGCCAGCGTCCCTTTCGAACCAGTGGATCGAGGCCGTCGGCGATGGCCTGCTTTGCCTTTGCCGACGACGGCCCGTCGACGTCAAAAAGCAGCACCGGCAGATCGCGGTCAGCGCACACCTGGGCGATGCCGCGGCCCATCAGCCCTGCACCGATGACAGCCACCCGGTCGACCGGAAGAGCGCCCTGCAGATCTGCGGGCAGCAGCCGGGGAGCGACCGCGTTTACCGTAAAAAAAAAGTCGATCTTGTTGGTGACGCCGGCATCGGCGATTAGCGGCGCAAAGTGGTTGACCTGGCTTTCGACCGCTTGGCGAAAGGGAAGCTCTATGGCCTGCTCGGCAGCGGCCAGGGCCGCCTCGTAATACGGCCGCTGCGGGCAGACCGTGTAGGTCTTTCTGGCCCGCTGGATGAGCGTGCGGCACTGGTGCGGATCGATCGCCGGCGGTTCTCCGGTATCGATGTTGCGGTTGATGACGTGCGGGTTGTCGATGACCCATTTTTCGGTGGTTGCAAGGATCTGGTGCCGTTCGACGATCTGCACAACCGGCGATGCGGCGAAGTGCTCGGCCGGCAGCACCTTGCCGCCCATGACGATCTCCAGGGCGGTTTCGAACCCAACCAGCCGGCTGAGGGTTTGCAGGCCGCCGGCCGCGGGAAACAGCCCCACATTGACTTCGGGCAGCCCCATTTTCGAGCCCGGGGTGGCAAATATGCGATCGCAGGCCCACAGCAGCAGTTCGAACCCGCCGCCCAGAGCGGTTTGTTCCACCACAACGGCGGCCACCGGAAAAGCACCGGTCGCCAGGGCGTCGAGAGCCTGGTGAAAACCGCGCAGCAGTAGCTCGAGCCGGAGAGGGGAGGGGTCTTTGCGGATTTCGACCAGGTCGGCGCCGTCCAGAAAGCTCCTGGGTTTGGCGGAACGGATGATCACACCGGCGGCGCTGTCTTTTTTCGCGCGGATGGCAGCGGCGGCGAGATCTGCGATAAACTGCGCGCCGATGGCGTTGACCGGGCCGGCCGTGTCGATTTCCAGCGATGCGATGCCCTTGATTCGATCGAAACGGTAGCGAATGGACTGCGTCATCTGCATTCCCTTTGTCCGTTACACCCGGATCAAAACAGCTTCTCCCTGGGTCAGCCCCCCGCAGATGGCCGCCACTCCCTGGCCGCCGCCGCGTCGCTTCAGCTCGTAGACCAGCGTCATCGCGATACGCAGGCCCGAGGCTCCCACCGGGTGGCCGATGGCCACCGCACCGCCGTTCACGTTGGTTTTGGACAGCAGCTCGAGCCACTTCTGCGGGTTGCCATCGGCCAGAATCTTGGTGCTCACCAGGGGCATGGCGGCAAACGCCTCGTTGATCTCGATTAGATCCAGGTCGTCGACGGCGGTCCCTGTTTTTTCGAGCAGACGTTGGACGGCCAGCGCCGGAATCCAGGAGATGCCTTCGGCCGTGTCGGTGGCGGAGGCCTGCTCGACGATGGTGCCCAGATGCGGCAGCTTCAGGGCAGCGGCTTTATCGGCGCGCATGATCACCATGGCCGAGGCGCCGTCGTTGAGGCCCGGGGCGTTGCCCGGCGTGGTGCTTTTGGAGCCGAATACCGGCGCCAGCAAACCGATTTCAGCCACACTGCCGTCCGGCCGGGGCATTTCGTCCTGGCTGAAGAGAAATTCCCGCCGCTGTTTGCGCACCCGGATCGGTTCGATCTCGTCGTCGAACCTGCCGGCCAGTCGGGCCTGTTCCCATTTCAGATGCGAGCCCATGGCGAAGCTGTCGAGCATTCTGCGGGAAACTTCGTATTTTTCGGCCCCGTCGGAGGCATCCACCGCCACCGGGCGGTGGCCCGGATAAGATATCGGGTAGAGCGGATCGGTCAGCTCGACCGGGCCCACACGCACACCGGCCCGCAACTTCCGGCTGAAGTGCGGCACCCGGCTCATCGACTCCACGCCCAGGATCAGGGCTGCGTCCAGCTCGCCCAGCCGCATGCCCCACAGCGCCATGCGCAGGGCCGTTAGGGGCGAACAGCACGCCGTGTCGATGGTGGTGGTGAACACGTCCAGCGCGAGTTTGAGGCCGATCTGACGGCCGACCACCGAGCCGGTTTCAAATGCGCTGGGGATGCAGTTGCCTACGAAGATCTGATCGATCTCCCTGTCGATCTGTTTGCCGGCCGCACTCAGAGCCGACCGGGCCACATGGGCGGCAAGCTCCAAGGGCTCGGTTTCCGACAGTGCGCCGAGGTATTTGCCGAACGGGCTTCGCTTGGCGCTGACGATCACGCATTGATCGGCCATGCTGGGACCTCTTGTAGGCTGTGATGCGCCGCAGACTATCCCCGGTCTATCAGCAGACCGGACGGTGGCGGGTCGCAGCACCAGGAGACATGCTGAAGCAAAGTGTATGGTAACAGGTGTATCGCAGCCGCTGCGCGGAATCAAGACTTTCGCGCTGGCAGGCGGTCTTTTGGCGGAAGCCATTTACGGCAGAAAGGCGGAAAAAACCGGAAAAGGGCTTGGGCCTAAATCTTTTTTAACGAAATTCGGTATTTGCGCATGCGGTTGAACACCGTCATGCGGTGCACCCCCAAAATCCGGGCAGCCCGGGTCTGGTTGCCGCCGCTTTGGCGCAGGGCCTCGATGAGCTCCTGTTTTTCCCGGGGATCTGCAGTGTCGGCAGGCTCTTTTGCGGCTGCAATGGCGCCGGCACCGCCGCCGGCAAGGGGAGCAAAATGTGCCGGCAGGTGGTGGGTGTCGATGACGCCGGATACCGCAACGGCATAGGCATATTCCAGGGCGCTTTTCAGCTCGCGGATGTTGCCGGGCCATTCGTATTGCATGAATGCGTCCATGGCCTCGGGGCTCAGGCCGCTGATGCGTTTTTTACTGCTGTTGCGCAAGTCGTGAATGAAGGTGTTGACCAGCAGCGGGAGGTCTTCCATGCGCTGGCGCAGGGGCGGCAGGTGAATCGGGAAGACGTTGATGCGAAAGTAGAGATCTTCGCGGAAAGTTCCCGCGGCCACCATGGCGGTCAGATCCTGGTTGGTGGCGGTGATGAATCGCACGTCGACCTCGATGGAGCGGTTGCTGCCGAGCCGTGTGAACTGCCGGGTTTCCATCACCCGCAGCATTTTGGCCTGGGTGGGCAGGGGGATGTCGCCGATTTCATCCAGAAAGATGTCGCCGCCCCCGGCGGCTTCGAACAGCCCCTGGCGGTGCCGGTAGGCACCGGTGAAGGCTCCCTTGGCGTGGCCGAACAGCTCGCTTTCGATCAGCGCTTCGTTGAGCGCCGCGCAGTTGATCTTGACAAACGGGCCTTCCCGGCGCCGGCCCAGTTCGTGGACGGCGCGGGCCACCAGCTCCTTGCCGGTACCGCTTTCTCCGCTGATCAGGATGGTGGCGTCACTGTCGGCGGCCTTTTCGATGATCTGGAACAGGTTTTGAACCGCCTGGCTGCGGCCGACGATTCCGTGAAAGCCGGTGTCTTTTTCCAGCAGCTGCATCAGCTCCTGGATGCGGATGTCGCGCTTGTCCAACTCGGCCGTGTCGACATAGGTCTCCACGGCACCGAACACCTGACCGCGGGAGTCTTCGATAACCGCCGCGTTTTTCAGCACCGCTGCGTACGAGCCGTCTTTGCGCGTTAACATACAGCGCTTGTTTCTGACCGAGTGGTTTTTAAACAGCTTGCACCAGGCGTCTTCACAATCGGATCGCAGCAGTTCGCAGGCGTCGCAGCCCAGAATGGTGCAGGGCGAGCCGATCAATTCCTGCTTTGCAAACCCGGTGAGCTCTGCCATCGCGTCGTTGACCAGCAGGATGACACCATCGCGGTCCACCACCAGAAGGCCGTCTTTGAAGGCATTGATGATCTCGCTGAAAAATCGTTCCAACCGCTGATCTGTCGTCATCTCATCCGTTCCGTATCCGCCCCAAAAGTATAATCAACTGCTTAAGCACCGATTACGGAAGTGTCAAGAAAAGCCTCCACTTGTAGGTCGCCCGGATCCGGGGGGCGAACGAATATAAATACAACTTACTGTAATCATAATATATTTGATCTAATCATCTTTTGGCACCTGACTTGCTATGCAAGGTTGAGCGAGACCCGGGCCGCGGTTCGATTTGTGTCATCGCGGCACCGGGGTATGCAGCCGTTAAGCCAAAACGGATTCTGGTGGATAAAAACGTGTATGCCAACCGTTTTCACCCATAAAGCCGATTCATCACGGCCGCCGGTCGCATGGCCGGTGAAAGCGCAAGGGCCTGGCTTGCCGCTGGTATGCCAACTGTTTTCGAACGCCGACTTCTTCTGATTTCGATATGCTTATGCGCCTTTTTCGCAACAAGACCATCCGGTGGCTGGTGCCGTGTCTCTTTTTGCTGGCAACGCTTCCCCCTGTCGCGTCGTCTGCCGGCACGACCCGGTATTTCGACAAAAACGGCAAGGAAATCACCGAGGAGCAGTACCGCAAACTCACCGGCCGCCCGCCCAGCCTCCCGCCGACTTTGCAGAGCACTTCCCCGTCGAACAAAACAGACGCCGGCAGCGAGCCGGAAGGCGGCAGCAGCGGCGGTTTCGGCGGTACCCTGAGCCTGGTATCCGAGACCATCATCCGCGGGTTCGAGCGGGACACGGTCGACAAAAACGACGTGCGGGTGCTGCCCGTCTACCAGTACCTGCAGCTCGACTACGGCCGGCCGGAAGGCGACAGTTTCTCGTTTCACTTCAACGGCTGGGGGCGCACGGACCTGGGGGACGGGGATTTTTTCGCCGAAGACCCGGAATCCGCCCTGTTGTATGCGTTCATGGAATATGTTCATCCGGACGCGAACTTTCAGACACGGCTCGGCCGCCAGACGGTTTTCAACGGCCTGATCTCTGACAGTGTGGACGGCATCTGGCTGGCCGCCAAACCGGCCCCCTGGATCGGCTTTTCCGCATACGGCGGTTTGCCGGTCGCCCTGAAGTCGACCGAAGGCCGCAGCGGCGACCTCACATACGGCGGCAGGGTGTTTCACGGCTCCGACGCCCACTACGAGATCGGCGTCTCCTACAAAACCGTTTCCGGAGACCAGGGCGAAGACGAAGAGCGGCTGGGCGGAGATATTTTCCTCTATTTTCCCGGCAACGTTCTGCTTTCCGGATTCTCCACCTACAACCTGGTCACCCGCGGCTGGGCCGAACACGCCTACGAGCTGAGCTTCAACCTGTCGGATCTGTACATCAAACCGGTCTATCAACATTTCAACTACGACGATTTCTTCACCCCCGGCAGCATCAGCTCTCAGCCGTTTCGATTTCTGGCCCAGACCGGCGAGACCCTGAGTTTGACCGGCGCCGAGCTCACCTGGCGGCGCTACGGCGGCCTGAACCTGGGAGCCAAATACAACCATTACCGCTACACCCTGCGGCAGGAATCCGCCAATTACGTCGCAGGCCTGCTCGACTGTCCGTTCGGGGCCGTGCAGACCGGGGCGGAGATCGGCCGAATGGACGGCGATACGCCCGAAAACAGCTACCTTCTGACCCGGGCATATTTTTACTGGGACCGCAGCAGCGGAGTGCTGCGCAACGGCTTTTTCACCGGAGACGTCGTTTACGTGGCCTACGACCAGGACATCTTCGGCAAGAGCTATTCGTTTTTCTCCTCGCTGGGACTCGGAAGGCGATTTTTCGAGGACCGTCTGGAGATGCGGCTTTCCGGAGACTACAGCTCGGACCCGTTTTTTGACTCCGACCTGCGGCTGATGCTGACGGCACTGATTTTACTGTAAAGCGGCTCGGATGTCGCATGCAAAACGGATCAAACCGTATCGGCACCTGAAATTGGAGATATTGTTCGTGAGAAACAAGATAGCGGTCATCCTCTGCGTTTTTCTCCCCCTGGGACTGTTTGTGGCCTGCACGGCCATGCAAACCGCCTATTCACCGCCGCGGGTGCACCCCGAGGACGGGGGAGACGAGCTGAAGATGTGCAGCAACTGCCACGAGTCGAGCTCCGAGACCATCGTCTACGAGCGGTTCAACCACGACGTCTATTTTGCGCAAAACCACGGGCAGGTGGTCCGCCAGCAGGCAGCCGTGTGCACCATGTGCCACGAGCAAAGCGACTGCGACGACTGTCACGGGGTCCGGGTGGAGCTCAAGCCTTCCATCAAAAACCAGACCGACAATTACCGCCGGATGCCCCATCGCGGCGATTACCTGAGCCGGCATGCCATCGACGGTCGCATCAACCCGACCTCTTGCTACCGGTGTCACGGCAATCCGGAAAGGAGCAGAACATGCAAGCCCTGTCACGGTTGAAACACGGATTGAATCAGCTGCACCCCCGCCGTCGCCTGCGATGCGTTCTGTTGCGATTTTCGGTTTTTGCAAACGCGTTGATGGATGTATCCCAGGCGGTGATGCCCAGGGTACCCAAACACTTTCCGGTGGTCCTGGTAATCGCAGCGCTGGGAGTCCTGCCGGCCGGTTGCTCGAGTCAAAACAGCGATGCACCGACGAGTGAGCAGACCCACCCCGGCAAATACGCCAACCCGGCCTATTCGGCCTCTGCCGCGTTTCACGGCACCGAGGTCAACGCCTCCGGCACCGACGGCTGCATGAGCTGCCACGGGCGCGAGCTGGCCGGAACCGACACCGTGCCCGGTTGCACGGACTGCCATTTCGATGCCTGGGGCAGCCGGGTGCCGCCGGGATCGGGCTGGACCCACGGCCGGGATCTGCATCTCGATTATGCCGATTTCCGGGCGGTCTGCAACCGCTGTCACGAAACGGTCCGCCGGTTCGACCTGCCGCCGGCCTTTTGCCACGACTGTCACGGATCGGGTCTGAACCACATTCTCAACCGCCCCTGGCTGGACAAAAACAGCCCCGATTTTCACGGTACTGCCGGCATTACCGACTGCAACAACTGCCACGACCTGAGTGCAAAGTGCGCCGAATGCCATTTCGGATCCTCCGGCAGCAAAGCGCCGCCCGCGTCGGGCTGGCAGCACGGCAACAACGCCGCGCACCAAAGCTACAGTGCGTTTCAAAACGTCTGCAACCGGTGCCACGACCTCAACCGCGGCTACGGCAACGGCCCGACCGCCTGCCATGACTGCCACGGGCTGGTATCCAATCATCCGCTGGGGCAGCCGTGGCTCGACACCAAAAGCGTCGCGTTTCACGGAAGCGCCGATCTGACCGACTGCGCGAGCTGTCACTACCTGGATGCGACCTGCTCCCAGTGCCATTTCGGTCCTTCCGGCAGCAAGGCGCCGCTCGGATCGGGCTGGAATCACGGCAGAAATGAAGAGCACCGCAGCTTCGAGGCGGTTCGCAGCATCTGCAACCAGTGTCACAGCCTAAACAGAACGTACGGCAACGAACCTGACACATGCCACGACTGCCACGACGACTGATCCTGCTTTAG
>LJNK01000029.1 GCA_001303025.1 Deltaproteobacteria bacterium SG8_13 | reverse complement strand
TTTGTCTCAAAACCATGCAAAACGTATTAACAAAATGCATCACTGACGCCTGGTATGCTCAGTTGCCAGCAAGTGGGGACTGTACAGATGTAGATTCTATTAATTGGGTAGAATTTGAACCTTATGACCCTCCATATGAGCTGGAGAATCCCATTTACACGGGCACACCAATAGCTTCGGAAGCCTGTGACCAGACGTTGGACGTTCCTCCTCAAGAATACTTGGATGCACTTTTCAACGGGGGAGGTACAATTGCAGCAAGTTATACGGACCATTTGATCGACAAGTCCGTGTTGGATACCCAAGTTCAGCAATGCACCTGCCCCCCGTGTATAAAATATTCTATACGTGGTTATCTTAAATGCGCATGTCCATAGAGGCTTAACCGATTACTTTGCTTAAGAACTAAGTAAACTCTACTAAAAGAAGGCAGGGGATCTTATTCCCTGCCTCTTTTTTTTACTTCTACTATCTTTGACCCAAGAATTTTACTTATGGAATTCAATATCTGTTTGACTAATCGGGGTGGCCACCGAAAAATCTCCTGGAGATGATTTGATGTTTTGTCCTTTCATAACGCCAATGACGTGCAAACTTTTTTCGGCAATTACTGGGGCACCACTGTAACCATTTAGTGACTTGATATCTAAAATGACCACATCAGCATCTTCGTATTTATAACGAATAGAACTTACGGACCCTTTTCGAAACAATGGCCATAAATAAATTGCTTTAAAAACATTAGGAAAACCTGCCACCACCACCTGCTGACCCGTTTGAAAGGTTTCACCGAGGGATAGATACGGTAGTTTATCAACTCTTTTTTCAGTCTTTATCTTCAGTATTGCGACATCTCGCCCCGTGTGCCCGCGGCGCAGTCTCTTCAGTAAAACCAATTCATATTTCTCGTGATGGGGATAGTTCGGTCGAATGCAATATAAACTGTCATATACAATCTTGCGTCTATTATGAATTACATGATCAGCGGTGATAACCATCCCGTCGGGAGAAGCTAAAAATCCTGTTCCAATACGGTTTTTCAGCAATGGCTCTGTGTGGCAAATTGCCACAACCGCTGACTCTACCTCTGAAATATTCGAGATTGCTGTTTGAGCAAATGTAGCGTTTGAAATTATGAATAGAGAAACAATGACTATAATAAATCGTAGAATAAAGAATGTGGATTTTTTCATTTCAGTATTTTGCCTGACTTTATAAAAAAGAGGGATGGCTTAAAATTACTTAATAAATATTTGGTGATAATTACCGACCAAATCGCTTTGGTTCCAACCACTTTAAAATCATAAAAACATCCAAAAAATTCCAACATATTTTATATAGAGCTATCCATTAATAACAAATCTTTTTTGCCCATCCTCTTATAACAACATAAATACAACCTGGGCTGGAATGGGCATGTAAGATAGTGGCAATTTGATCCGTATTGGGATTTTGTTGAACTTCCTCAAGTTCTTCTGCACTCACCTCTGTCGCATCCACTCCTTTTTCGTCCTTGATTTTTACAACTTCGCCGGTTTCTGTGCTGATCTTGATTTTCATATACTTCGAACCGTTTTTCTTCATGATGCACCTCCTCTCATGTATTAATGCAATATTGGGCATTCCTGTCATCAAAAATCAATGCCCTCGCCACTTATTCCTATCACCATCTTTCCTGTATGCCTAATGAAAAGAAACCACGCTTATTCTGCTACTTTTTACCGCTTATAAATAAGCGGTTGAACTTTTTATAAATACACCTGACGCAGCAATAAGCTTATATGAAGAACTCCAGCATAATTAGATTTGATTGAATACGAATTTGAAACACACCTTCTTATGCTTTCGGCAACCGTTTCAACGCTCAGTTGTTCAAGTGGCTGGAAGGAAACATCGACGGACTCTGCTAAATGGTTCATAGTGTAGAAAATTAAATTAAATCAATAGAAATCTTTCCTCCTATTGAACAATTCCATTGACGAATTGCATATAATCGGACGGACACCCAAACGATGATCAGTGTTTTTTAGCAGCAGAACGGGCTGCATTTCGATTTTATCTTGACAGCCAGCTGTTGTCTTTGCCAAACTGAACCGTTGAAAGCAGTCATCTCTTGTGCCGATCGCAGCGATTCAGCAACCCGACACCGCATCCTGGTTGGACTTGCGCTCCCCCAGCAGAATATACCAGCCCGGCTGAACCGGACCTGTGATAATGGAACGACGGCAACAGGCAAGAACCTCCCTGGAAACCCCGGATATCGCTATCGTGCGCATCGGGGGAGCCGGCTATGTGGATGGCACCACCCTGGTGGATCACCCCCAGCAGTTTTTCGTTGATCTGCTGAACCGAAGCCTTGGTGGGGCGCTGCTCAAATCGACCATCGAAATCGATCAAGCCTCTACTTTTCATCTCAGCGTTTACAACCCGGCTGACAAAACCTGGGACCAATTTACCGGCACTGCTGCCTGGGTGAAACCGACAACCGTCGGCAAGGCGGATTATTTCCTGATCGGAGCCTCCCTGGTCCCGGACTCGAGCGATGCACCGGTTGCAGTGTTTGAAATGGTGCGTCAAAAAAGGGTTCCCGGAGAAGACGATTTCGCCTTTTTCCGGCGGACCGAACTGCTGCGCTCTTTGCCGCGGGAGGTGGTGGTACCGCTGATCAACAACGTGTCTCACAAAAAGATTGCAGCCGGAGAACAGTTTATCACCCAGGGCGAGCCCGGCGATGCATGCTTTCTGATCGAGCGGGGCAAATGCGTCGCCCGGGTGGAAAAACAAGGCCAGGTGAAAACCGTGGCCCGGCTGGGAGAGGGCAGCATCGTAGGGGAGATGTCCCTGCTGACCGGTGAGCCGCGAAGCGCGCACGTGGTGGCCGAAACCGACATGGAGCTGTGGGGGCTGACCCGGGCCCGATATGACCAGCTGGATCCCCACTATCCGGAGCTGCGGGCCTTTTTGACCGCAGTGCTGACCCGCTGGTTCGACACCCGCGAGGTGATCGCCGAACGGCACATCGGCAAGTACACCCTGACCGATGTTGCCGGCCAGGGGGCCTATGCGATCGTCTACAAGGGATTGCACCGGGACCTGGGCATGCAGGTGGCCATCAAGATGATGCGCCACGACATGGCCATGGAAGCCGAGTTTATAGACGGTTTTCACCAGGAGGCCAAAACCATTGCCGGGTTTCGCCACGAGAACATCGTGAAGATTTACGACATCGAGGAAAAGTACCGCACGGTGTTCATCATCATGGAGTACCTGGAAGGAAACCCGCTGCGAAAGATCATGGAGGCAGACGGCAAGCTGCCGCCGCAAAAAGTGGTCAAGTACGTGCAGCAGATCTGCAGCGGGTTGCAGTATGCCCACCGGCAGCAGATCGTCCACCAGGACATCAAGCCGGGCAACATCTTTGTCATGCCCGACGATCAGGTCAAGATCGTCGACTTCGGTCTGTCGGTTCCCTGCGGCACCGAGGCGATGATGACCGGCACGCCCTACTACATGTCGCCCGAGCAGATCGAATGCCTGCCGGTGGACATTCGGGCCGACATCTTTGCCCTGGGGATCATGACCTATGAAATGGTGACCGGCGCCCGTCCGTTTCCGGAAAAAGACGCCTGGAAGGTGATGGATCTGCACGTGAGCGAGGACATCCCGGATCCGGCCGGCATCGTTGCCGACATCCCCGATCCGCTGCGCAGCATGATCCTTCGGGCCTGCGCCCGGGATCCGGAAAAGCGCTACCAGACCATCGATGAAATCATCGATGAGCTTTCCCCTTTGCTGGAGGTGTTCGACATTGCCAGCGGACCGATGGCGCCGGAGGGAAACAACCGGACCACCTTTTCCATCCTGCACCAGGCCGGACAGCAGAAACAGCTGGATCGGCTGATGAAAGAGTTCAAACAGAAAATCGAGAAAGCCGGGATGGTGATGAAAACCTCCAACCATTGAGACGGCCGTCTGCTGGTTGGCAAGTTACGAATGCGTGGGAGCAGTGCAGGTCCATCAATGATGCCGCATGTCGGTTAGGGCTTCGATGGTTGAAAGGGCGGCTCCATCTGCCTGTTGCCCACCTATCGCAGCGGATGGCGGCATCCGAATCTAAAAGGAGATCCCCACCTGGAATAGGTAGATAGGGCCTTTGATTTGACCCGTGTTGGGGGCAAATTCGCCGAAGTCGGCAAAGTGGATTTTGGTTTCCAGCACGACCGCTGCGCTGTCGGACGGGTTGTCCGCAAATGGGAATCTGACACCAACCGATACATAGCCCCCGAGGGTGCTGTCTTCGTAAAGCTCCCCGCCTGTGCCCCAGCCAAACAGTTCCGCAAAATCGAGCATGTAGTAGCCGGCGCCGGCACCCAGGGAAATGCGGGTGGAGCCTCTTTGTCCCAGCACGAACCATTTCAGGCTCGGTGTGAGGTACAGGCCCCGGGAGCCGATATCGCCGGTGATGATCTCGCCGGAGGGTAGGATAACAGCGGTCGCCGTTCCCTTGTTTTCGTTGTAAAACAGCCCAAAATCGAAACCGATCCACAGATCCCGCTCCAGCAGGGTCGTTGCCAGGTAGTGGTAGGCAATTTCGAAGTTGTAGCCCCATTGCTCGAACCGGCCGAACTGCTCGGGATTAAAGCCTGCCTGGGAAGGATCGACATCGGCCAGTTTCGGCCAGTAGACAGCGCCGAGAGCAAAGGTGGCAAAATGACGCTTGGTCGCCGGACCGATGAGTGCACTTTGTCCGAAACGGTCCTTGTCACCATCTGCGGATGAAGACTCGGGTGCCGGGTCGGACTGAAGGGCCAGCGATCCAGGAGCCGCCAATCGGTTATGGGATGCAGCGTCTGTTTCACCGGTAGCCTGCAGGGGCGCTGCCCAGCAGAGGCCCAAGGCCACGAGGCACAAGCCGATGAATCTGCCGGATGACGGTTGCATGCACTTTCCTCCTGCCTCTTTATCCGTGCAGTAAAAAAAGAGCGGTGGTCCTTATTTGCTGTCCGGGTTGAACACGCAGTCCCAGTCTTCCGGCGGCGGCTGGTTTTTGAACTGCCGGCAGCGCTCGGCCATGGTGGTGGAAGGCCCGTCGCCGGGGTCGGCCTCCAGCGCCCGGCCAAACAGCCCCAGCGCGTCGTCCCAGTGCTGGTCCTTTAGACAACGGTGTGTCGATCCTGTCGACCAGTTCGTAGACCACCACGCACTCCTGCCGGCCCACCACGCGAACCGAATCGACCTCCCGCAGGCGGAAGGCTTTTTCCACCAGCCGGGCGGTGTTCTCCCCGAGAAGAATATCGGTTCCATAAAACTTGTTGAGCCCCTCCAGCCGAGAGCCCAGGTTGACGTGATCGCCCAGGGCGCCGTAGGCGAAGCGGTAGCGGGAACCCAAATTGCCCACCAGCATGGGCCCGGAGTTGATGCCGGTGCGGGCCCGCAGCTGCGGGCGGTTGTCTTTTGCCCACTCGGTGCGCATGATCTGCAGCTGGGCGCGCATGGCCAGTGCGGCCGCGCAGGCCCGCTCGGCATGGTCGGTCTGCTCCAGCGGGGCACCGAAGATGGCCATCAGCTCGTCACCCACATACTCTTTCAATGTGCCCCAATACTGGAAAACCTGCTCGGACATCTTTTCGAAGTATTCGCTTAAAAAACCGATCATCTCATGGGGCGCGTACTTCTCCGAATAGCGGGTGAATCCTTCCAGGTCGCTGAACAAAACGGTGAGGGTCTTTTCCTCTCCGCCGAGCTTGAGGCTGTCAGGGTCCTTGAGCATCTCTTCGATCACCAGCGGTGCGACATAGTGACGAAAGGCGCCCTTGATGCGTTTGCGCTCGCGCTCTTCGGTGACGTAGTGGTAAACGGTCAAGACCGTGTAGGTGAGAGCCACCACCAGCAGGGGGTAGACGATGTTGAGCCACACCCGCCACTGAACGAAGAGCCAGGTGGCAGCGATGATGTAAAGCACAAACAGGGCGGCGGTGAACAGCAGTCCCTTGACCGCGCTCATGCGCGGCAGAGCCACACCGGTTAGCGCACCGAGCACAACGATCGCCAGCAGATCGAAGACCTCCGACCAGCGGGGTTTGGTCATAAACTCCTGCAGCAGGATGTTGTCAATGACCGTGGCGTGGATCTCCACACCTGGATACAGGGGGCTGATCGGTGTGGTGCGCAGATCATGGGTTCCCATGGCGGTAGCGCCCACCAGCACGATCCGGTCCTTGAAGGTTCCCTTGGGAATCCGGCCGGCGAGGATATCGCTGATGGAGATGTGGGGAAAGGTTTTCGGCGGGCCGAGGTAGTTGATCAGCAGCTGACCGGATTCGTCGGTGGGGATGTACCACTCCCCCATTCGGATCCCCTCCACTCCGTAAGGGGCTACCTCGATCATCATCTGGGGCTTGCCCAGAAAGTGCCAGGCGCAGGAGACCGCCAAGGGCGGGTAGATGTGCTTGCCGGCCTGGATCATCAGCGGCATCCAGCGCACCACGCCGTCCGGATCACTTTTTACCGAATAGTAGCCGGCCGATTCGGCGACCGAGGAAAGAATCTCCAGATTGCTTTCCGGCACAAAGGCCTGCGGGAAAGGGGCACTCTTGATATCCGGATCCGAGTAAAGAACAAAAGGGTACTTCGACTTTTTGATGAGCGCGAGCTGAAGGCCGATCTCCTCGGCCGTGATTTGGTAATCGAGCCCGGCTTCGGTCATGTGAAAAAAATAGCCGAGAATCACATCGGCTGAAGAACGGCCGATCGCCTCGGCTAGGACCTGGTCGTGGTCGGCCTTTTTGCGGCTCTCCTCCAGAAAACCGTACAACCGGGAGTCGTAGATACGCAGCTCGTCGACTTTTTGATTGAACTGTCCGATGATTTCCAGCTGGGAGTTTTCGTCCGGCTCCAGAAAGCCAATGTCAAAGCCGATTACCGCCGCCCCGTCGGCAGACAAGATGTTTACCAGCTTTGCGATTTTGGAGCGAGGCCAGGGCCAACGGCCTTCGGTGTCGAGGCTCTTTTCGTCGATCAGCGCCAGCGCCACGACCGGCGAGGGATTCAGCGGCCCGCGGGACCGAAAGCGCAGATCATAGGTTTTCAACTCGACCAGGTCGAGGATGGAGATGCCGGTAAAAAAAAGCCCGATGGTCAGCAGCGTTGCGGCAACCGTAAGGGTGAACGGGTTGATGGAGAAGATCGATTTGAAAGCAGGCTTCATCGGTCACCGGTTGCACTAGGCCGGATAGGGTGCCGGTTCGGATTCGGTGTCGGACTCCATGTTTTGCCCGAACACGTTGGCCTGCAGGTTGGCGATCCACTGCTTGCCGTCCTGGGTGACGCGCAGGTAGCGCAGGGCTTCCTGGATATAGGGGCTGACCACCTTCCAGTAAAAACGGGCGTTGCCGTTGCGCAGATCCCCGGGACGCTTGTAGCCCAGCTTTTTGTTGAGCCCGATCTCCTCGAACTCGTAAAACAGGGCCGTGCACTTTTGCAGGCGGTTGGGATCGCCCAGCTGGCCGATGAAATCGGCGGCACGCACCAGTCCCCGGTAACTCTTGGTATCTTTGTACCAGTCTTCATCGGGCATGGGAAAACGGGTCATCTCGATATAATCGGCGACGCGCTCCACGTCGATCATCCCCTCGGTGATCATCCCCTTGCCGAACCGCTCCCGCACGAACTGTTTGCTGCGATCCACGTGATAGGGGGCCAGGGCGGCATCGGTGCACCCCTTTGGGACTTTGGCGGTTTTTTTGCCGATGCCGGTCGACACCACCCCGTCGGTGTCCGCCTTGCAGATCCCTTTCACATACCCGATGTCGTGAAACAGCATCGCGATGATAAAATGGGCCCAGTCCTTGGGCTTTACGCCCCCTTCGGCCAGATGCCGGCCCTCCAGGATGGCCTGGCCCGCCAGGGTGGCCATCACTGCGTGTTCCACGTCATGGTAGAGTGCATCGGAGTTGGCAATGTTCTCCAGGGCCAGGTGGGCCGACCAGACGATGATGTTGCCCAGCTGCTGTTCGATGTCGCTGTAATTGCGCTCATACACCCGGCTGAGCTGGTCCATACAGTAATCGATTTTTACTTTCTGAAGGTTCAACATGGCCGGTCACCTCCTTTGAGAATTGGACGGCTGGTTTCAAGCCGTCAGCATTCGAGCACCTCACCGCAGAATCGAAAATGTTCAGGCCGGTCGCCTCGTGGCAATCCGGTCACATGGGAAAAAGTTCAGGGGGGAAAGAAATTCAACTAGGTAATTTTCTTACGTTACTAGCCCGGCTGTGTCAAATCAAAAAACCCGCGGCGATGCCAGGGGCAAAGAAGCCGTCATTCGGAAGGCTTTTTGTAGAAGATATCCGGGGGAAATCCGGAGGAGACATGGTCTGTGAAGCTTCCGTCCGGGGCCTGGACCACAATCAGGCACTCCACGCCCTCAAGGCGCTGCACCAGCGCCAGTCCCTGGCGGTGGCCCATGACCATCACCGCGGTGGCCAGCCCGTCGGCCAAAGTGCAGCTTTCGGCGGTGACGGTAACGCTCACCACGCCGTTTGCTACCGGGTAGGCCGTCCGCGGATCGATGACGTGAGAATAGAGCCGGCCGTCGATTTCGAAGAAGTTGCGGTAGTCGCCGCTGGTGGCAAGGGCCCGGTTGCTCAGCTCGGCCACGCGGTAGATTTTGTGGATGGGGGCATCTTTGCCGGGATGATTCACGCCGATGCGCCAGGGTTTGCCGTCGATACGGCTGCCGGCCGCATAGACCTCCCCGCCGATCTCCACCCGAAAATCCGTGTGGCCTTCAGCCTGCAGCAGCGCGGCGATCTGGTCCACGCCGAAGCCCTTGGCGATCGAGCCCAGGTCCAGGGTGACCGCAGGCTGTGTCTTTGCCAGCTCGCCGCTGTCGAGGATGCGGATGAAATCGAAGCCGACATGCTGCAGCTGCTGCTGCAGTTGTTCTTCATCCGGAATCCCGGGGCTGTTGGGCCCGCGCCCGAACCCCCACAGCCGCACCAGCGGATCGACCGTGCCGTCCCAGGCACCGCCGCTCATCTCGAAGATCTTACGGGCGGTGCGCATCACCTGCAGGAAATCGTCGGACACCGGAATACTTTCCCCGGCTGTCGTCAGGCTGTTGAACCGGCTGATTTCGCTGTCCGGCAGGTAGGTGGACATGCTCTGGTTGATCTCTTTGAGCCGCGCATCGATTTTCTGCTGCAAGCCTTCGGACCCGCTGAAATACCCGGTGACGAGCTTCACCTGGTAGGTGGTGCCCATGGTGCTGCCGGTGAATGCAATTTCCTCCCGCAGCAGATCGCAGGAGAAAAACAGGGCGGCAAGCATCAGCGCCGCTGCGGTTGAAACGATCTTTTTCAAGTTATCTCCCTGGTTATATCGTCTGTATCGATGTTCCGGTGTTTTCAGCAAATCCGCGGAAGCTGCTCCCCGGTGAGCATGTCCACGATCCGCTGCCCGCCAATGCGGGTGAGCATGACCACCTGGCCGGGCCGACCGTCGATCACCTCGCCGATGATCGCCGCATCTTTGCCGAACTCATCCGCCCGGATCGCTTCCAGGACTCGCTCAGCGTCGGAAGGGGCAACAAATGCCAGCAGTTTGCCCTCGTTGGCCAGGTAGAGCGGGTCGAATCCGAGCAGCTCGCAGATGCCGGCGACCTCCTTTTTCACGGGCATGGCCTCTTCGACGATCCGGATCCCCACGGCGGATTTTTCGGCGATCTCGTTCAGGGCCGTGCCCACGCCGCCGCGGGTGGGATCGCGCAGCACGTGAATTTGCGGGCCGGCGGCAAACATCCGCGCGACCATGTGGTTCAAGGGCGCGCTGTCGCTGGCCACCGCCGATTCGAAGCTCAGGCCTTCCCGCTGGGTGACGATGGTGGCGCCGTGATCGGCCATCGTGCCGCTGAGGATGATCTTGTCGCCGACCGCAGCCCTGGTGCTGCCGACCCGCACAGCGTCGGGGATGATCCCGAACCCGGAGGTGTTGATAAAGATCTTATCCACCGCTCCTTTGGGCACGACCTTGGTGTCTCCGGTGATCACCGTCACTTCTGCTTTCTCGGCCGCTGCGGCCATCTGGCGCAGGATGGTTTCCAGGTCTTCGAGGGAAAACCCCTCTTCGATGATCAGCCCGACGCTCAAATACTGCGGGTTGCCGCCGCACATGGCGATGTCGTTGACCGTTCCGTTGACGGCCAGATCGCCGATGCTGCCGCCGGGGAAAAAAATCGGATCCACCGTGTACGAGTCGGTGGAAAAGGCCAGCCGCAGGCCGTTGAGCTCGACTATGGCCCCGTCGTTGAGATCGTCAAGTATGGGGTTGCCGAATATCGGCAGCAACAGGTCGCGGGTCAGGCTGTGGGAAATCTTCCCGCCGCTGCCGTGGTCCAGTAAAATTTTATCGAACTTCATACGCACTCCGCGTTATGGCCGATGGGTTGCCGTTGGCCCCAAAACAGATCCCAGTCCCGCCCGCCGTTTCATATTACCGGTCGTCATAATATTTATAGTACGCCGCACAGGTCCCCTCGGTCGACACCATGCAGGGCCCCACCGGATCGATGGGGGTGCAAATCGTCTTGTACAGCGGACACTCCGGCGGAGTTTTGGTGCCGGTGAGCACCTCGCCGCATGCACAGCCCTTGGGGTCGCGGGATTCGGGCAGCTGGATGTCGAAAATCTTCTCGGCGTCCATATCGGAAAAGGCCTCGCGGATTTTCAGCCCGCTTTGCGGTATCACCCCGATCCCGCGCCAGGCCACGTCGGCCGGCTCGAATATCTCATCGAGCAGTTTGCGGGCGATGGGGTTGCCCTCGGCGGTAACCGCTCGTCCGTAAGCATTGGCAAGGGCGGGAGCGCCGCCTTCGATTTGCTCCACCAGCATCGCCAAGGCCTGGAGCAGGTCCACCGGTTCGAACCCGGCAACCACGCACGGGATCCGATGCGTTTCGAAAAAGGGCCGGTAGGCATCCAGGCCGATGACCACCGACACGTGCCCCGGCAGGATGAAACCGGCGATCTGCGCCTGCGGGTTGGCCATCAGGGCGTCCAAGGCCGGCGGCACCAGCTTGTGGGCCGAATAAACCGAGTAGTTGTCCAGGCCGAGCCGGCGGGCGGTGGAAATCGATGCGGCAATGGTCGGCGCCGTGGTTTCGAAGCCGACGCCCAGAAAGACCACCTGTTTTTCCGGGTTTTTTCGGGCGATCTCCACCGCATCTGTGGTGGAGTATACGATGCGGATGTCGCCCCCGTCGGCTTTTTCCTTCTGCAGGGAAGACAGCGTGCCGGGCACGCGCATCAGGTCCCCGAAGGTGGTCACGATGACATCGTCGAGTCGCGCCAGGGCGATGAAGGCATCTATCTCTTTCTGGTCGGTCACGCAGACCGGGCACCCCGGACCGGAAAGAAGAGAAACGGTGTCGGGCAGCATGGACCGGATCCCGCTTCGAAAGATCGACACCGTGTGGGTGCCGCAGACTTCCATCAGGCGCGCCGGGGTGCGGCTGATCCGGTTGATCTTGTCGATCAACGGTCGGGAAAGCGCTGCATCTCGGTATTCGTCGATGTGTTTCAGAGCCATGCTGTCAGCCCCTTATCTGTTGCCGCCGTCACGGTAGCGCCTGAATCCGCACCGGTTCCGGCCGGAACTGCTGCGGCATGTCGGTTGCCGCGGTCATCGCCTCGCCCGGGCGGCGGCAACCGCCGCCTGCCCCAGGCTGATCCCGCCGTCGTTGCAGGGAACCAGCTTCTGCGTGTACACCGCAAAGCGCTTTTGTTCAAGGGCTTTGATCAGGCCGGTGAGCAAGATCGCATTTTGAAACACCCCGCCGCTGAGCACCACCGCCTGCAGGCCGCTGGCTTTGCGCAGGGCGTCGCACAGCCCGGCGAACAGCCCGATCAGGGTCTGATGAAAGCGGGCGCTGATCACTGCCGCGTCTTGTCCGGCCAGCACGTCGGAAACCACGGCTTCGATGATCGGCCCGGTCGGGACCCGCAGCGGATCGCCTGCTGTCCACCCGGCCTGGTATGGCTTGACCACGGTGTCGGCGGCGATCATCTCCAGTTCCATGGCGGCCTGGCCTTCAAAAGCCACCTCGGTGCGCAGCCCTACAAGGGCCGCCACACCGTCAAACAGCCGCCCCAGGCTGGAGGTCGGGGGAGCATTGACGTTTTTTTCCATCATCTCGTCGATAATGCGCACCTGCTCGGCTGTGACCGAACGCAGCAGCGGCAGCTCCAGGCGGCGGTATTGCTCCCCGAATGCCCGGTGAAGGTAGCTTAGCGCCATGCGCCATGGCTGCTTGATGGCCGCCGCGCTGCCCGGCATCGGAACGGTGTCGAGGTGGGCGGCACGGGTGAACCCTTTTGCGTCGGCGATTAGAACCTCTCCGCCCCATACGCTGTGGTCCGGCCCGTAGCCGGTGCCGTCGAAAGACAGGCCAATCACCGGACCGTCGATCCGGTTTTCGCTCATGGCACTGACGATGTGGGCGTGGTGGTGCTGCACCGCGACTTTTTCCACATCCGGCTGCTGCAAGGCCCACTGGGTGCTCAGGTAATCGGGGTGCAAGTCGTGGGCGATGATTTCCGGCTCGACCGCCAGGATCCGCTTCATGTGCCGGATGGTCAGATCCAGAAAGTCATAGGTGGGCAGATTCTCCAGGTCTCCGATGTGCTGGCTGACAAACGCCATTTTCCCCTTGGTAATACAGACCGTGTTTTTCAGCTCGGCCCCGCAGGCCAGGATCGGCGGCACCTTTTTTTTCAAAAAAATCGGCACCGGCACGTATCCCCGGGAGCGCCTCACCAGACGGGCCTCTCCGGCCGCATGCCGGATGATGGAATCGTCGCTGCGCAAATAGATGTCGCGGTTGTGAATCAGAAAAAAGTCGGCGATGCCGGCCAGCCGTTCAAAGGCGTCGTTGTTGTCGATGGCAATCGGCTCTTCGCTCAAGTTGCCGCTGGTCATCACCAGGGCTGCAAAGCCATGGGCCAGCAGCAGATAGTGCAGCGGGGTGTAGGGCAGCATCACGCCGAAATAACGGTTGCGGGGGGAAACCGCCTTCGAGATCGCATTCGGCTCTTTTTTCACTAGCAGTACAATGGGGCGCTGGATGGCAGTCAGCAGCCGCTCTTCTTCTATCGTCATGGCGGCAAAGGATCGGATGGAGGCCGGATCGGCCGCCATCAGGGCCAGCGGCTTTTCCTCACGATGCTTGAGACGCCGCAAGCGGGTTACCGCAGCGTCGTTTTGCGCATCGGCAGCCAGGTGAAACCCGCCCAGGCCCTTGACGGCCAGCACCTTGCCTCGCCGCAGCAACTCGGCGGCAGCGGCGATCGGATCGGCTGCTTGCACCTCATTGCGCCGGTTGTCGAACAGCGTCACCCGGGGACCGCAGGCCGCACAGGCGTTGGGCTGGGCGTGAAAGCGCCGGTTTTGCGGATCATCGTACTCGGACTGGCAGGGCCCGCACATCGTAAAATGCTTCATCGAAGTGTTGGGCCGGTCATAGGGGATATCGTCAATGATGGTATAGCGCGGGCCGCAGTTGGTGCAGTTGATAAAGGGATAACCGCAGCGGCGATCGGCCGGGTCGAACAGCTCGCTGCGGCAATCGTCGCAGATGGAAACATCCGGGGAGATCAGCGTCGCCATGGCCGCTTCGCCCCTGCTGGTGGTGATGGAAAAATCGGTGTACCCGGCCGGTGTGACCTCTGTGGATGTCACTTCCACGATATGCGCCAGGGGCGGGGGCTGCTCGGCAAGATCGCGGGTGAAGGCTTCCACCGCAGACCGTGCGCCTTCCACGCAAATCACCACTCCCGAAGAGGTGTTGGCAACCTCTCCTTTCAGGCCGCATCGATTGGCGAGGTTGTAGACAAAGGGACGGAAACCGACCCCTTGAACGATTCCGTTGACTTCGAGTTTGCGGGCGACGACTTGTTTTGACATATCGGGGGACATATCGGTCGGTTCATGCGGGCGGCGAGGCTTTCGGGGCGGTGTCACCTAGTCGGTCTCATGCGGTGGCTCATCCGGCGGCGGCCCTTCCGCGAAGGCGGCCGCTTCTTTGAGCAGCCGGAGGGTTTCCATGGCAGCGGTTTCATCGATTTTGTGCAGCGCAAAGCCGGCATGGACGATCACCCAATCGCCAACCTGCGGATTGTCGAGCAGCAGCAGGCTGCAGGTCCGCTGCACGCCGTCCACGTCGATGGTGCCCATACCGGTTTCGATCTTGACGATTTTAGATGGGATAGCGAGGCACATCCTCAGTTTTTCCTCTTTTATAGGGGACCCCCAGGCGGTCGAGCTCGGCCAGCACCATATCAATGGCCGCATCGACCTTGCTCCGGGTGGTTGGGGTCAGTTCGATACTCATCGTGTCGATGTCTTTTGGCTCTATGCCAACGATCACCGTTTCCGGCACCTTGTCCAGGGCCTGGCACAGGGTCAGGGCTTCCAAAAAATCGACCTGGTGCAGGGAATTTTTGGCCCGGATCCGCTCCGGGATCTGTTTGCCGGCCAGACGATACATATGGCCGGGCTCGCCCTTGTTGCGGACGGCATCCACCACGATCAGGTCGTCGGCCTGGGAAATAACGCCCAGCAGGTTGACCCCCAGAACCCCTCCGTCCACCACGGACACATAATCGGGAAATTCATAGCGTCGCTGGATTTCCTCGATCACCCGAACGCCGAAGCCTTCGTCGGAATACAGGATGCAGCCGACGCCCAGGATCATCACCTGTCTGGTGCTTGGTTCCATGTTTCGCCTTTTACATTCGGCTGCCGGTCTTTCCGCCCCGGGTGGTAAAAACGCCAACTGCCCGGCATTCCCCGAGGCGATCGCAACTATCGCTTCTGCACGGATCGTCTCCGGGGAATGGTCTGCATGCGACAGGCGGGAGGCATTTGCTCCCACCCACGACAGCGGGAAGCGGCGGGAAGCGAGTCCTGCGCCCCTTGCCAATGCTGAATGCAAGGAGGCGCAGGATCGGTTCGGTTTCCGATGCTACAGTGCCTTGATCTTATAGACCTGGTTGGAGTCCGGATCGATAACATGGACACCGCATGCGATACACGGGTCAAACGAGTGCACCGTTCGCAGGATCTCCAGGGGTCGCTTCGGATCGGCAACCGGTGTTCCAATCAACGATTCCTCCACCGGTCCCAGCTTGCCCTTTTCATCCCGCGGACCCAGGTTCCAGGTGGACGGCACGACGTACTGGTAGTTTTTGATCTTTTTGTTCTCGATCTCAATCCAGTGCCCCAGAGAACCCCGGGGGACGTCGTTGAGCCCGAATCCCTTGCCGCTCCAGCTCCATGACCCAGCCCTGCATGGCCTGACCGATGGCGACGGTTTCGATGCAGCGGGCCGCGGTTCTGCCGAGTGTGGAGAACAGCGCGCTGGTGGGGATGCCCAGGGTGGTGACCACCTTGTCCACGATGGGCTTGATGTCCTTGTGGCCGTAACCGTAGGCTACCAGCACCCGGGTCAGCGGGCCGACCTCGCAAGGCTCGCCCTCGTAGCGCGGGGCCTTGAACCAGGAATACATCCCGTTGCCGGGCTGGTATGTGGGGTTCTCCTGGAGCGGCTCGGTCACGCCCTTGAACGGATGCAGGGCGGCATCGCCCTTGTACCATCCGCGGGCGACGTGCTCGGTGACCGCTTCCTGTTTGGCCATCTTCACGCCGCCGATATCGCGTTTTTTGATGACGCCGCGCGGCATGTAAAGGCTTTCCGGTTCTTTTTCGCTCAAGGGGAAGTCGCCCCAGGCCAGGAAGTTGGTGGTGCCGCCGATACCGCCCCACTCCTTGTAAAACGAGGCTACCGCCAGCAGATCCGGCAGGTAGACGTTTTCGATGAAATCCTGGGTTTCCTTGGTCAGGTAGAGAAACTCGGCAATGCGATCCGGCGTCAGGTCCTTCACGGAGGTAACGCCGCCCACCACCAACGACTGCAGATGGGGGTTCTTGGCGCCGAAAATGGCGTGCATTCTGGCCGAGCGGGCCTGCAGGCGCAGGGCCTCGATGTAATGGGCGGCGGCCATCAGGTTGGCCTCCGGGGGAAGCTTGTAGGCCGGGTGCCCCCAATAGGCGTTGCTGAAGGGACCGAGCTGTCCGCTGTCCACAAAGGTCTGCAGCCGCTGCTGCACCCTCTTGTAATAGGCGGCCCCGCCCACGGTGGCGTTGCTGACATTGTCGGCCAGCGTAGCGGTGGCCTTGGGATCGGCTTTCAGTGCACTGACGATATCGACCCAGTCGAGCGCGTGCAGGTGATAAAAGTGGACCATGTGATCGTGTTGAAACTGCGCACCGTGGAGAAGGTTGCGGATGAGGCGCGCATTCGGGGGAATCTGGACGTTGACTGCATCTTCGACTGCCCTCACCGAGGACAGAGCATGTGTGTACGTTCAGACTCCGCAGGAGCGCTGCACGAAATGGTGGGCATCGCGCGGATCGCGCCCCTGAAGAATCAACTCGATTCCTCTAAACATCTGTCCTGAGCTCCAGGCATTGACGACCTTGCCGCCGGCAATCTCCACTTCAATGCGAAGATGGCCCTCAATCCTGGTAATCGGATCAACCACGACTCTTTGTGCCATAAGATCTCCTCCCTATTCTATAACCAAAATTTTGGTATGAATTTGCATGCCGACTCGCCTACAGCTCTTCATAAAAAGGGGTAAACCGATCCCAGAAATTGGGTTCGCTGCAGCCAAGGCAGGGATGTCCGGCTTCCACCGGCCAACTGGTTCCGTCGTTGAACTTGACGATCGGGCAGTTGTTGTAAGTCTCCGGTCCCCTGCAGCCGACCTTGTAAAGACAATACCCCATGGCCGCCTCTTCAGAGCCGAACTCTTCGACGAACTCGTCGTTTTCAAAGTGGGCTCTTCGCGGGCACTGGTCGTGAATGGTTTTTCCGTAAGCAAACAGCGGCCGACCCAGATCGTCTACCGCCGGCAGTTTGCCGAGGAGGAGATAGTTGACTACGGATCCGACAAAGTTCACCGGGTTGGGAGGACAGCCGGGAATGTTGACCGTTTGGACCCCGATCGCATCGCTGACACCCTTGTACCCGCCGGGATTCGGCTTGGCCGCCGGGACCCCGCCGTAGCAGGCACAGGCACCGATGGCGATGGTGGCCAGGGCGTTGGGGACCACTTCTTTGGCGATTTCCAGGAAGGTGCGGCCGGCGATTTTACCGTAGCCGCCGTCGAACTTGGTGGGAATCGAGCCTTCCACCACGCAGATGTACTTCCCCTGGTACTTTTTCATCGCCATGTGCAGCTGATCTTCCGCCTGCTGCCCGGCCGCAGCCATGATGGTTTCATGGTACTCGACCGACAGTATTTCCAGCACCAGCTCGTCCACGTAGGGATACTGGCTGCGCAGCACCGATTCGGAGCATCCGGTGCATTCACCGAAATGCAGCCAAATCACTGCCGGGCGCTGCTGGGGAGCGGCGAAGACCTCCGCCACCTTCGGGACAAACGATGAGGAAAGCCCCATCGTCGCTGTGAGAAAGGTGCAGTACTTCATGAAATCTCTTCGCGATACACCCTTCTCTGCCAGCCTCTGATAAAATGCTTTTTCCTGTTCCATCGGCACCTCCTTGATGCTGTTGAGGACGGAATAGCGCCGTCCCGACACTCCAACGCAAACAACCTCTCATTCAGACAAGAAAAGCCTTTTTGGAACGGCGTTACATCCTGCAGGGGGACCGGTTCGCCGCCAAAAAGGCTTTATTCTTTTATTCAATTTTATCAATGAGATATACCGCTGCGCTATTGGATCAAATGGTGGCTTGCATGCGATGAATCCAATTTATGATTTGTAGATTATACCAATGGCTAAGTCAAGACCAAATTGCGCGCAAGCGGAATATCCGGTGTGCAGATACCGGCTTTCGGAGCCGGTTTACGAGCAGTTTTACCCTTCCCCGTCGGCCTCGCCGTATTCGTCATCGGCAACCTTCAACGAGGAATTCAATTTCTTCAACCCCTCCTTGTCATCGAGGTCACCGTCTTCATAGTCGTCTTCCAGCAGTTCATCCAGGTCTCCGTCGGATTCCTCCTCCACGAGGCTTTCCATCTCCTCTTCCTCGGCAGCCAGCAGTTCAATATCGTCGAAAAACAACTCGACGGACTGATCCTGCGATTCCAGCAGTGCGGTCACGCCGGCGGCGATCCGCTCGGCGTACACGCCCGGAGGATACATGTTTTTCGTTCGCAACGCCGCAATCAGCACTTCCTTTTTCTCCTGCACGGCCTTCTGGATGGCCTCCATCGGATAATTTTCTTCGCAGAGCGGCGAAAGGGTGTCCTTGTCCAGCTCGGCGTATTCGCGAATCGTCAGGGTTTGTTTTTCATCGTCCCGGGTGATCTGGTATTTTTGCTTCATTTCAACACCTCGCCATGCGTATGTTTCCCATGCTGCTGTGTATGATTCTGTCTGCCCGCCGCTGCAGGCCCGGCCGGCACGCTCCCCGGTCAAAGGAACCGTGTCGGACCGCATCGCCGAAGTTCTATTGTACAACCAAAACGAGGGTAAAATACACGATTTTTTACCCCTGTCAACATTTGAATTCCCCGGTTCGGGTGCAAATCGAGTTTGGGGGCGGGAAATGGGAGAACGCTTGCCAACAAATTGATTGACCATCAAATCTCCAGATGGTAAAAAACAGCGCTGTGGCCTTGGAGGGATGGCTGAGTGGTCGAAAGCGGCGGTCTTGAAAACCGTTGAGGGTAACACCTCCGTGGGTTCGAATCCTACTCCCTCCGCCAAACCATTTGACGGGCAATAGACAAAAGGCCCGCAGCTGACGCTGCCGGCCCGAAAAATGTTCTTCACCTGCTTTTCGTTACCATCTGTCTGCAATCTGCCGGTTGCAGCCAGCCATAACGCAAGGAGAGATGGCCGAGCCGGCTGAAGGCGCTCGCCTGCTAAGCGAGTATGGGGTGAAAGCTCCATCGAGGGTTCGAATCCCTCTCTCTCCGCCAATTAGAAAAGGGCTGCCGTTGCGGCAGCCCTTTTTGCATATTTCTTTCCGAATTTACAGATTTTCAGATCATGCTTCGCCCATTGTGTGATTGAGGATAAATTCGTCGAGCCGGGACAGTTGCCGGGGGCTCAGATCTCCGAAAGCGATGTGCATCTGCCGCATCCTCACGGTACTAAAGGGCGATTCGCTTTCGACTTCCACATCCAACACCGGCTTGAAAGGCAAATTGTCCATAAACAGCCCTCCGCCGGCCAGCAGTATCTTCAGCACGCCCTGCGAAGTGGTTTTTTCCCTGCTGTCGATGTAGCGAAAAGACAATCCCACCAGGCTGATGTCTTTTATCTGGCCCAACCGCTGGGTGCCATTGACCAGGGCCGCAAAAGCCCCGCGGCGAACCCTGTACCGCTTTTTCCGTCTGCGGTCGGAAACCCGGCGCTTTTTATCGTCTGCAGTTTGCCGGAGGCCTGTTCTCTCCGGTTTGATGCGTCTTCCGCTCATAGATCGCTCCCCGATACGAAGTTGGTCGAACCTGAAAAGCGGGTTCATTATAGACTGCGGCTTGGGGAAAATCAAGGCGAAGCGGTACTGCCCACCTGCCACCAGTCGGTGTGCGGTTGGCGGGGCAGCTGAGGGGAAACCGTGGGAAAGCAATTGAAATTCTTATTATTTTAGGTAGATAGCTGGCGGGTGAAATGCGCTTGACAAATCGGCTTTTCCTTACTAATTATAGCCTCTTTAATACCAAAACCACCAAGGACCGGGGCAAGCACCGGTCTAATCCCAGATGAAAAACAAGGATGAAAGGAGATGTGAGCACATGGCAAATTTAATTCCTCCCCATGGCGGTAAAGGACTGACCAAATGCCTCCTGGAAGGAGCAGAGCGTGATGCGGAGCTGAAAAAAGCCGAAGGACTGTTGAAGATAGCTGTTTCCCCGCGGGTAAAAGGCGATCTGATCATGATCGGTATCGGCGGTTTCAGCCCGTTGACCGGTTTCATGACCAAAGCGGACTGGAAAGGTGTTTGCGACGATTTTCTGATGGCCGACGGCACGTTCTGGCCGGTACCGGTAACCCTGGACGTTAGCGCTGCCCAGGCCGCTGAGATCAATGAAGGAAGCGAGATCGCCCTGCAGGACCCCGAAAGCGGTGCGATCATGGCCACCATGAAAGTCACCGAAAAGTTTGAATTGACCGAAGCCGACAAGAAATACGAATGCGAAAAAGTTTTCATGGGTGAAGGCACTCCCACCGCCGAAGAGTTCTGGAAGATTGCCGAGGAAGATCATCCCGGTGTCCAGATGGTGATGGGCCAGAAAGAATTCTGCCTGGCCGGTCCGGTAAAGGTTCTCAGCGAAGGCGAATACCCCACCCGATACAAGGGCATCTACCACCGCCCGGAAGAGTCCCGCAAGATCTTCGAGGAAAAAGGCTGGAGTGAAGTGGCTGCCCTGCAGTTGCGAAACCCGATGCACCGTTCCCACGAATATCTATGCAAGATCGCCGTCGAAGTCTGCGACGGTGTGTATATTCACTCACTGGTGGGCAACCTGAAGCCCGGCGACATTCCGGCCTCCGTGCGGGTCAAATGCATCGACGCGTTGGTGAAAAACTACTTTGTAGAAGACAACGTCGTGCAGGGCGGCTATCCGCTCGATATGCGCTATGCCGGACCGCGCGAGGGCCTGCTGCACGCCGTGTTCCGCCAGAACTACGGATGCTCCCGTATGATCATCGGCCGCGATCACGCCGGCGTGGGCGATTTTTACGGAATGTTCGAAGCCCAGACCATTTTCGACAAGATACCCCAGCCTGAAGGGGGCAAGGCCCTGCTGTGCAACCCGCTGAAGATCGACTGGACCTTCTACTGCTACAAGTGCGACGGCATGGCGTCCCTGCGCACCTGCCCCCACGGCAAGGAAGACCGGGTCCTGTTGTCCGGTACCATGCTGCGCAAGATGCTCTCGGAAGGCGGTGACCTGCCCGATCACTTCGGCCGCGACGAAGTCATCGTTATTCTGCGCGAATACTACGAGGGTCTGACGGAAAAAGTCGAGATCAAGACCCACAAGGCAGCCACCGGCGATTAATTCATCGCAAGCGGTTTTTACCTGAAAAGGGGTGCCCCTTCAGGGGGGGCACCCCTTTTTTATGGGCAGCGGCGATCTCCGTCAGCTGTCCGGTTTGCTGGGGCAGACCCGCAGCGCAGCTCGAAAACCGCAGACAAAAGCGTCGCGAAAACCCGCCATGGCTGCACGAAAAAAAGGGGGCACCAAAGCCCCCTTTTCGTTTTATACAGCGAGTTTTGCTGTGGTTGTTACGGCTACTGCCGCTTGGTGTATTCCGCGTAGGTCATGGCGGCCGTCCGGTATACCAGGTGAGCCAGTTTGGAAAACGGCGTGTAGGCAAACAGGCTCCAAATGAACAGCAGGTGGAAAAAATAGACGAAGTAGGCCGGGCCGGCCAGCCCTGCCAGGCGCAGTAATTGCGTCCCCATCCCGGTCACCCCCAGAGCAAACACCAGCACGACAAGGTACCAATCCCAGTAACTGGAACTCTGGTCTTTTTTCGCCAACCGGTTTTTCCACAGCAGAACAGAGCCGACAATCAGCGCAACGCCGGCAGCGTTGCCGAGCCATTTAACCGGGTTGAGCTGGCTGTAAGGTCCTTCGATGTGCAGTATCCATTCGGCGACGAAAAAGCAGTTGGTGACGATGAAAAGCCCGATGAAGCTGAACAGAACCAGCATGTGCGCCACCGAGCGCTGCTTGTTTTCGCCGCACTCATCGAATTTTTTGTGTTTAAAAACGGTCAACACCACCGCCAGCAAGGCTTTAGCGATCCCGGCGACATCAATCTTATCCGTGCTGGTCTTGCCGGCAGCCAGCGCGCTGGCGTGGATGTCAGCCAGAAACCGCTTCAAACCGAGGGCAAAGACGCCGATAGAAGCGAAGAAGGTGGGAATCATGATGATGTCCACCAGGTAGTTGTTGATGAAGTGGCTCTGCCAGATTTCACCGCCGTGCGGTGCAAAATTCAGCCAGTTGATACCGATCGATTTCAGGATCAGGCCCAGCCCGATGAATATGACCGCCGGGACGGCCAGCAGTATGGGCAGCATCTTCGGATCGGCCACCATCTTGCTCACCACTTTGGGCGTGGCATACTCACGGACCGCATAGGCGCGCAGCGCACCTAATACTTCACCGGGTTTGGCGCCCCGCGGGCACTTGGTGGTGCAATCACCGCAGTTGTGGCACAGCCAGATATCGTAATCGGCCACAAGCTGATCCTTGAGGCCCCAGGATGCTGCGATCATCTCCTTGCGCGGATAGGGCTGGTTGTCCGGCGAAATCGGGCATACCACCGAACAGGTGGCGCACTGATAGCATTTTTTCAGGTCCGCGCCGCCCAGCTTGCCCAACTCGCGAATAAAGCCAACATCCGGTTCAAGCGTCATTGTTTCCGCCATAATTTACCTCCTCCATTGTGACCGGCGCCGGCCGGCTGCCGGCTCCGCTCCAATATCTGTAAAAGCGCTTAGAATCCCTTGAACGGGTTCGGTCCGAGCGCTTCAATCGATTCGACGAATTCGTTTACGATCTTCGGAATCTTGTCGTAGTCATCGATGGCCAGTTCGAACTGGGCAACGCGCTCGTTCTCCAGCGCCAGGCTGGCCAGGGCGTCGCCGATTTTCTGGACGCGGATCTCCGCCAGCTCGCTGCCCTTGATGAAGTGGCACTGATAGTCGTCTCCGTGCTTGCAGCCCAGCAGGAACACGCCGTCCATTCCCTGGGAAAGGGCGTCCTTGATCCAGATGACGTTCATCGAGCCGAGGCAGCGGATGGGGATAAAGCGCACATCCGCCGAATACGACAGGCGGTTGAGCCCGGCGATGTCGAGGGCCGGATAGGCGTCGTTTTCACACACCAGCCCCAGAATTCTCATCGGGGGCTCCTCGTAGTCGTCTTCGGAGGGTACGCCGACGGCCTTGACCATCGATCCGATGCTGTCGATGCTGTAGTCGGAGAAGTTGATGATCCGCTCCGGGCAGCACCCCATGCAGGTTCCGCAGCGTCGGCAGCGGGCCGGGTTCGGCTTGGGGGTCCCTTTTTCATCGTCGTCGATGGCCCCGAAGGGACACTCCTGGGTACAGCGCTTGCACTGGGTGCAGCGCTGCATAAAAAAATCCGGGAATGTCATGTCGCCGGAGCGCGGATGAACGGCCACCCCCCGGTTGACCGATGCGAGGCACTGAATGGCCTTCAGGGCCGCGCCGGAGGCGTCTTCGATCGATTCCTCGGCCGTCATGCTACGGCGGATGCCGCCGGCTGCATAAATGCCGGTTCGCTGCGTCTCGTAGGGAAAGCAGATGTAGTTCGAGTCGACGTAGCTGTCGAACAGATCGATGTCTCTAAATGCCGGTCCCTGTCGATAGGCCATGTTGACAACAGGATCCTTTTGGGTGGCCGGCACCATGCCGGCGGCCAGCACCACCAGGTCGGCTTTTACCTGTACGTTCTTTCCCAACAGGGTGTCCTGGGCCTTGACCGTCAGCCCGTCGCCGTTTTGGGTCACTTCGGTCACGGTCCCCTTGGTCAGAAAGATCCCCTCATCCTGCTGGATGCTCTTGTAGAAGTTCTCGGTCAGCCCGACCGTTCGCATGTGCTGGTAAAAAACAAAAGCTTTGCCGTCGGCCGGAAAATCCTCGCGCACGTACTTGGCCTGCTTGAGCGCGACCAGACTGGTTACCGCCCCGCTGTAGGCGAAGTCGTTGTCGTCCTCTTTGTCCGGGCTCTGGATGAATACGACCGACTTGGCTTCTTTGCCGTCAGAGGGCCGCTTGATGCTGCCTTCCTTGGCGATCTTCTCGAATTCGGCATTGGTGACCACATCCGGCAGGCCGACGCCCAGATGGGCGTACTGGTCGCCTTCGAGCTTCGCAGGGCTCCACCCGGCAGCCAGGATGACGGCCCCGAACGCTTCGCCTTTGGGATCGATTTTCAGGATGTCGAGCTTGCCCTTGTTGTATTCCATGAATTTTTGATGGAGCTGCTCGGCGTTGAGCTCCTTGCCGTTCTCATCGACGGTCATTTCTTCGGGAAGCGGATACGGAACGTCGAATTCGATGTTTTCGCCGGGCTTTTTCAGGGTAACGACAAAATTGCCCGGCTCACCGGCCAGACGCGCCACCACTGTTTCGGTTTTCACGGTAATCTTCGCATGATCCTTCACCGCCTTGATCTTGTCGTCGATCACCGGCAGGCTCAGCTCCTCGTATGGCGCGCCCAACGGCAGCTGTTTGCGCCAGGTTTTGGCATGCCCGCCCAATTCAGCGGTTTTCTCAACGACGGTCACCTCGTAGCCGGCTTTGGCTGCATCCAGTGCTGCCGACAATCCGGTAATGCCGCCGCCGATCACCAGAATTTTGCGGTTGAAGCTTTCCACCTGATAGGCCTCCGGCGGTTGGATCTTTTTCACCCGGGCCATGCCCATCTTCAGATAGTCGTCGGCAAGCATCTGAACCCGGTCGAAATGAATACCGTCATCTTTCTGTTCCTCCTCGAGTTTCGGAAACTCGCTGCGCGGATGAGACCAGACCACCTGTTCTCTGATGTTCACGCGGTCCACCTGGCAACCTTTAAAACGGAAGATGTCGAAATTCACTCTCCGGCTGCAGGCCGCAATCACCAGCGTGTTGATGCCGTTGGCTTCGATGTCCTGCTTTATCTGCGCAACACCTTCCTTGCCACAATACATCGGGTGGGTTTGAACCGGAAACCCCTCCTCCTTGGCGACATCGCCCAGCGCGTCAATGTCGAGGGAATCTCCGATCCCGCATCCCGTGCAGATGTACACACCATATTTCTTATCCATTAGATTCCTCCTACTTGTCCGCCAGGGTTTGAATGGCCTTCAAGGCCATGCCGGTTGCATTCTGGTTGGAAGTCACCACGTCTAGCGGTTTGTTAGCGCACCCCACGGCGAACATTCCGCCTTTATCGAAATCGTTGATGACAAATCCGTCTTCGGTATACTGCAGCTCTGCGGGCAGCTTCGCGCCGGCAGCCGTCGGCTGCATCCCGGTGGCCAGCACCACCATCTCCACGGTCTGGTGAATCTTCTCCCCGGTTACGGCGTTTTCGGCCGTCACCGTGACGTTTCCAGACCCGGCATCGCTGACCTCGGCCACCTTTCCCTTGATGAAAAAGATGTTTTCGTCTTCCTTGATCTTCTTGTAGAATTTTTCGTAGCGAAGGCCCGGTGCCCGCATGTCGATGTAGAAGATATAGATTTTGGCATCCGGATACCGCTCCCGGACATAGGTGGCCTGCTTCAACGACGCCATGCAGCAAATGTAGGAGCAGTAGGGCAGATGGTTTTCGTCACGGGATCCGGCACATTGCACGAAGGCCACACTGTCCGGTCCCTTGCCGTCGGAAGGCCGCAGGACCTGACCTTTGGTCGGCCCGTTGGGAGAGGCCATCCGCTCCATCATCATGTTGGTGATGATGTTCGGATAGGTCCCGAAACCGAGGTTGTCGATCTTTTTCGCATCGTACGGTTGCCAGCCGGTGGCCCAGACAACGGCTCCGACCTGCAGCTCGAGGGATTTGGTCTCCATGTCAAAATCGACCGCGTCGTATTTGCAGGACGCCTTGACCCGCTGGGCATCCTCTGCCGAATCCTTTACGGACGGGTGGATGATAAAACGCGCTGGATACGCCAGTTCAAACGGCAGGTGAGCGCCTTTGATCTTGCGCATATCGAAATCAAATGGGCTGTCGATCTCCGTCTGGCAGGCCTGCGCACAATCACCGCAGCAGGTGCAGTTTTCGTTGACGTAGCGGGGGTTGAGTTTGACGGTAACGCTGTAAGCGCCCGGACCGCCGTCGACTTTTTCGACTTCGGCCAATGTTAGCACTGTGATTCGCGGGTTGTCCTTGATCCTGCGAAAGTTGATTTCCAATCCGCAGGTGGGGGGACACAGCTTGGGAAAGTACTGGTTGAGCTGAGCCACGCGGCCGCCCAGGTAGGGGTTCTTTTCCACCAGGAACACCTCGTAGCCCACTTCGGCGGCTTCGAGGGCCGTGGTCAACCCGCTGATCCCTCCGCCAACAACCATAATGCTGCCACTAGCCAGGGCTGTGTTTTCTGTCATGCCATTCCTCCGTGCGATAGTTTGTTAAACCGAATTTTCCTGCCTCCAGGCGATACCCTTGAGGTCGAAATCTGAAACCCGAAACTGCAAACGCGACCGGCACATCGGTCGGAACCGTCGTCGTTTCCAGTTTCCGGTTTCACGTTCCGAATTCCGTGTTCCGTGTTCCGTGTTCCGTGTTTCAACTATGGATATCGCCTGAAGTTAATAAAAACCTCCAGGCGTCGGCCGACGCCTGGAGGCTTGTTTGTCGCTCACCTAACTCACCGGTTCGCTCCGATTAGTCCGGAATGATCTTGACATAGTCTTTCTTGAAGATATCCCATTTCTGTTCTTTCGGATCGAACTTGGAGTTGACGAAGCAGAACCAGTTCGCGTCATCCTGGCCCGGGAAGTCGGCCTGATAGTAAAAGCCGGGGTACCGGGTTTCCTTGCGGAACTGGATGTGCCGCAGATGAGATTCCACCGTCCAGATGCGGTGCAGGATTTCCCAGCCCCGCATCAGTTCGTGCAGGTCGCCGGCTGCCAGTTTCTCGCAGTCTTCGCGCATGGTCGCCAGCAGATCCATGACGATTTCCAGGTTCTTGCTGCTGGTCTGGTAGTAGGTGGCCGTTCCGGCACCGTACTCGTGGGTGGCTTTCATCAGCCGGTACATCATGCCTTCGGGTTTCATGTAGTTCGGGTTGACATCGTCGGCAGTGGTGTACTTGCAGTGTTCCAGGTACGTGCGCACGAACTTGTAGACATAGTCGACAACTTCACTGCCGGACATGGTCGGCTCGGGTTTGAAGTCGGCGTTGTCTTTGGCGTAACGGACCATCTGCTTGACGCACATGCGGCCTTCGGCGTGAGATCCGGACGAAAACTTGTGCCCGGAGCAGCCGACGCCGTCACCGGCGGTGAACAGACCGTTAACCGAGGTCATGCGGTTGTAAACCTTGCCGTTGGCGGCCTTGATTTTGTATGCATCCGGAATCCAGTCCAAATCCGGACCCGATACCCAGAAGCCGCAGCAGCCCGAGTGAGATCCGAGCAGATACGGCTCGGTCGGCATCACCTCGGAGTTTTTCTTTTCCGGCTCGGTGTTGGTGGCGCACCACAGGTTGGCCTGACCGCAGGTCATATCCAGAAAGTCTTCCCAGGCCTCGGATTCGAGGTGCTTGAGCTCTTTTTTGTCCATGGTCTCGCCGAGGGCGGCCAGTGCGCTCACGGTGTCCATGATGATCGGCCCGCGGCCTTCCTTCATCTCAAAGAGCATCAGGTGGTTCCGCAGACAGGTCGGCGTGATGGCGGCCGTTCCGTACGGAGCATATTTTTCCAGCTCCGCCTTGGCGGCATCGCTGCCGGCGAAAGCCTCGCCGAGACCGTTGAGGGTCTTGGCCTTGAACAGCAGGAACCAGGCCCCCACCGGACCGTAGCCGTCTTTGAAGCGCGCCGGGGTGAACCGGTTTTCCATCATCGACAGTTCCGCGCCGACCCGCATGCCAAGGTAATAGGTGGAACCGGAGTTCCACACCGGATACCAGGCCCGGCCCTTGCCCTCGCCGACCGAACGCGGCTGATAGATGTTCACCGCGCCGCCGCAGGCGATCAGGGCGGTTTTGCATTTGATCAGATAGACCTTGTTTTCACGAACGGAGAAACCCATCGCGCCGGCGATCTGGTTCGGCTTGTTTTTGTCGACCAGCAGCTCGACGATAAACACCCGCTCCAGGATGTTGTCTTCGCCGATGCCTTTCTTGGCGGCCTCGGCTACCACCCGCTTGTAAGATTCGCCGTTGATCATGATCTGCCACTTGCCGGTGCGCACCGGCTCGGCGCCCGCCTTCAGGGTCCCCATGGTCTGGCCTTTTTTGCCGTCCAGGTTTTTGCCTTCGGCGCTTTTTTTCCAGATCGGCAGGCCCCACTCTTCGAACAGATGGACGGAGTCGTCCACGTGGCAGCCCAGATCGAAAATCAGGTCTTCACGAACGATGCCCATCAGGTCGTTGCGGACCATCCGGACGTAGTCGTCGGGGGAGTTCTTGCCAATGTAAGTGTTGATGGCCGACAGACCCTGAGCGACGGCACCGCTTCTTTCCATGGCCGCCTTGTCCACCAGCAGAACCGTCTGATCCGGCTGCAGCCACTTCTTTACCTCAAATGCCGCGCCGCAAGCAGCCATTCCGCCGCCGACGATCAGAACGTCGACTTCCCTTTCTTCAAATTCGGGATCCTTTACGGCTTTAAGTTCACCTTTGGGTTTATTGGGTAATGCCATATTCCATCCTCCTTAAGCTAGATTTCGCAGTTGCTCTTCAATTTGGACATCAAAAATCCCGGCGCCGACTAAACCGTCGCCTGGGGGGTGGGGATCGCAAAGCCGTCGGCTTCCTCTGTCGAAAGCAGCTGGCTCTCGAGATCCTGCCCCTTCAGATCCGGATATTCATTGGCAGCGCCTTCAGGAGTCGTCCGGATGGGGAACTTAAAGCGTTTGATGACGCCGTTGCGGAACTTGCAGGTCCACATCACGTCTTCGGTACCCAGCATCGGCATAATGCTGCTTCCCAGTGGAACAAAGTCAGCGTAGCCGCGCACTTCGATAGCCTGCGTGGGGCAAATCTTGACGCATGAGAAACATTCCCAGCACTGATCGGGCTCCTGGTTGTAAGCCTTCATGGCATCAGGATCGAGCACCATCAGATCGTTGGGGCAAATGTACATGCATGCGGTCTTGTCGCCGCCTTTGCAGCCGTCACATTTTTCATCGATTACAAAGCTTGGCATCTAGCATACCTCCTGTTTGAGTTTTCAATCGATTTCAGACTCTAAGAACCTAAACCCTCAAACTACAAAACTCCGCTTTCCACACCTCCCTTCTCTTAATTGGCCAAACAATATTTCGGCACAATCAGATGATATTTTCTCGTCGATCTCCGAATTAGGAGGAATCGACAACGATAAACCGATTCGGTCCCCGAACGCCGCGAAGGGCCTGAAAAATAGTTAGTAAAATCAATTAGATATAATCTGTCACAAGGTAGAACATTTATCATCCAACATGACCCTTGTCAAGAACTTTTGAGGGTCCCAAATCCAAAATAGTCAAATGGTTCCGGTCAATTCCGGCAAGCAACAAGATGTTGTCAAGACCGCAAAGCCCCCCACAACATGTTGTACAATCCTTCGGTGTCGATTTCCGGAAGATCCGGCTCCAATCGACGGTTTGCCGGCCGGCAACAACCGGTCGATTGCCGTCCGGTGCGAAACGGGTCGATCAGGAGGGTGAAGCCTGCCGGCAACCTGCAGTTTTGCTTACATTGCAGGCCTTTTGCAAATCAGCCGAAACTGTTTCATGAAATCTGCGAGATGTGATAAGCTGCCGCCCTTCCGGACAGAACTCGCAACCATGGAAAAACCGCCATGCAAGCAGAACAACCATCCCCACCCAACGGTGGGCTGATCCCGATATCGGAGAACGAAAGCTTTGCGTTTCACTGCAGCAGTGCGGTGCCGTGTTTCAACGACTGCTGCCGGGATCTGAACCAGTTTCTGACCCCCTACGACATCCTGCAGCTGAAAAACCACCTGGGAATCCGTTCCGGTGAGTTCTTAGCAACCTACACCTCCCGGCACATCGGGCCGGAAACCGGCCTTCCGGTGATCACCCTGCGGCCTAAAGCCGGCGCCCAGCGGGTGTGCCCTTTTGTCACGACCTCCGGCTGCGGCGTATACCCGAATCGGCCATCGTCCTGCCGGATCTATCCGCTGGCCAGAGCGGTCTCCCGCTGCCGGCAGACCGGCCGTCTGACACAGCACTTTGCCCTGATCCGGGAACCCCACTGCTTCGGATTTCAGCAAACACGGCGCCAGACCGTTTCCCAATGGCTGCACAGCCAGCAGCTAGATGGCTATCTGGAACAAAACGACCGGTTCCTGGAAATCATCGGACTGAAAAACCATTTAGAAACGGGACCGCTCGACCTTCGCTCCCAGCAGCTCTTCCTGCTCGCACTTTACGACATCGATGCGTTCCGGGATCACATCCTGCACAAGGGTCTGCTGGCAGACTGGCACCTGCCGGTCGAAACCCTGGAGCGTCTGAAAGTCGAAGAGGTGGAGCTGCTTGCCTTCGGCCATCGATTCGTGTCCCGCCAGATATTCGGGAAAATCCGGCCCGGGCAGCAGCGTCGGAGGGATTCAGACAGATCAAATGATCCGGCCGGATGAGGGTCCGGATTCTTCTGCCACGATACGGTTTTGGGATCCGGCCAGTCCGGTCGCAATTAGCGGGGAGGGGGGATCATCGCGGCCGAATCTTGCTGGAAGGCAATCCAAAAACGAAAAGCCTGATCCAGTCCCAGCCGAATGTCATCATCTCCACGTCATCCGTTCGGATTTTTCTCACCAGTTTCGGCTTCACCCGGAACCGGGATAAAAAAGTGCTTTCAAACACGAACTGCCGGAAACGATCAATGTTGAAAGCGGCCATAAAAGCCATTTTGGCTTTTTGCCCTTCGGTCCCCTCGGCTCCCCACGGATCGACCTGAAAAAGCTGCTTGACCTGGGCCCAGCGGGTGGTCATCCGGTCGTAGGCGGCCGCCTGCTGGTCCTGGGCCCAGCCGGCGACATTCCACTGCTGCTCCTCGTGCTGGCCGAGGCAAAAATCCGGCGGGCGGAAAAAGTGGACCGGAACAGGCTTTTGGCGATGGGCATCGAACAGCAAACCACGCTCCACCGGGAAAAACCGGCACGTATCCGGACGATCCGCATACACCCGGCAACCGGCGTCTGATAAAAAGGGACAGGTTTGCTGCTCGTTGTCGGCCATGCGCAGAATCACTTCCGGAAAATGGTTTTCCTTCCGCAACACCACATCGACGTGCTCGTCCAGAAATCGATCCGAGGTCATATCGAGGGCGTTTTTCAGCCGGACCACGTCGTAGGGATATAAAAAAAGCTTCAAATTTCGGCAGCACCGGTTAAAACAGGCGATGTCGGCATGGCATCGAAACCGGAAGGTGTCACCGGATTTCAGCCGAACGCCGGGCAGGGTCTCGATGTCGGATATGGCAACAGATTTCATATACTTAATGTGTTACTTTCAATTATGGCGGCCCATGATATCTATGAAAAAATCATTGTTTTATCAATATAATTAATGTGTTATACATAAAAATGTAAACCGAACGATCATCTCCGCCACGGTCATCTTCAGCTTATCTGCCAGTCCCACCGTACGGCGAAATTCCTGCTCGAGAGCGGCCAGGGCGCCATAGTGCGGCGTCCGCTCCAACACCGCATCGCTGCGGTCGCCGTAGTGGCGATGAAAAGCGTCACAGCCTGAACCGGTGGTTTTCCTGCCGTCCGGGCGCTGCAGAACATGGGGAATGCCGTGCAGGCGGCAGATCATCGGCCGGTGTTCGTAAAGCTCGCACAGTCCATCCACATTCAGCGGGCACATCCGCCGGTGCGTATCCCTGCCCGGCGCAAGCGCATCCATCGCCCGGCAAACATCGTCTGCCCGGGACATCAGTATTTCTCGCCGCTGCTTCTCGAGTTTCTCCCATCCATGGTGAAGGTAGAAAAATTCCAGGTACGTGTGGTGGTGAAAGCGCGTTCGACAGCAGTTGTCCTCACAACCCGAACATCGAAACCGGTAGGTTCCGGCAACTTCGACATAGGCCAGATCCATGGCCGAGAACACCGCCTGCAGCCTTGGGACATAAGGTGCGAACCGATCCGCTGCCTGGCGGATCGGAAATGCTGGATCAGAAACATTCATTCGGTTTCTGCTTTTGTTTTGAACTCCGGTGAAAACGGCACTATACTGTCGACAGGCGCAACAAAACCGCAAACAGACCATTCACCGCCCGGGATCGACGTATATGATCGGGTCAAGCTCACACGGGCGGGGGAACGGCTGAGCACTTGATAGCGGTTGACGCTTTTCATGTAAAGGCAAAATCGATGAATGGACATCACCTGGTACTCGGTGAACTGATCGATATCATCACCGGCGAGACGATTGCCGACACCCACGATGAACGCTACCGTCAGAAGCTGGGCCGGCTGCTGGTCGAGCAGAAGGGATATGACCGGAGTCAGATCAGGGCCCGGTTTCCGCTGATGTGCCGGGCCGGTGAAAACCGGGCGATTGTCCCGATCGATTTCGTCCTCTCTTCAGCGCAGGCAGTGGGGATGATCGTCAAGTACGGACCCGGTTCGCTGACCACCCGGCACCGTAGTGCCCTTGCCGCATCCCGGCTGGTATCCGGACACCAGGTACCCATCGTTGTGGTGACCAACGGGGAGGACGCCGAAATCCTCGACGGAGCGAGCGGAGAGATAATCGGCAGCGGGCTGGAGGCGATTCCGACAGGCGTCGAACTGGCGGAGATCATATCGGGCTTACGGTTTGAAGAAATATCTTCGCTACGGGTGGAAATGGAGTCGCGGATCCTTTACTGCTATGAAGTGGACGGCAGTTGTCCCTGCGACGATACCGTCTGCAGGCTTTGACCGTTCAGGGGGTGGTCTCTTTTTGTTCGTCCCCCCACAAATCCTGGGCGGATGATCCTTTTTTAAACCTAAGGCTGCCGCGACGACCATCACTCATTTCCTGCAGCATCTTTTCCATCGCTTCCATGGAAATGTCGGTTCCTTCGGCAACCATTCGGTCGAACTCTTCCTTGATCCGCAGCATGCGAGCGGCTTCGGCCTTAACGTAATCGCCTTCGACCATCTGAAAATCCGGATCCTGTGCCAGCTCTGCAAAATGGTTCACCAGCCCGAACTGACTTCCGGCAGCATCGCCCAAGTCGGCAATCCGATCGGCAATGGTGACAAGTTCATCGTTGTATCGCCGCACCTGTTCGACGGCTTCCGGGTCTCCTTCCCGGGCGGCTGCCAGGGCGGCAGCGCGCAAGCCTTCAATCTCTTTTTGACGGGCCCGATCGGCGGAAAGCTTTTCCCGGCGGCTGTCAATGCGCCTGGCAAAACTGTTCACGATCTTGCGGCCTTCGGAGCGCAGACGGTCACGCTTGCCCGCGCGCCACTGATACCAGTTCACCTGCTCAGGCGTCGCCTGCAGCGGCGACAGACCGTCTGCATCAGCTTCGATCTCCTGGTCCCGGTGAAGTGTTTCCCCACGCCGGTCACCGGTCACCGCCACAACCCCCTCCTGGACAACAATGCGCACTGACCCGTCGTCTCCAACCCCGGCTTCGAATCGGGTGCCCCGCACGCCGGCCACCAGAACCGGTGTATGGATTTCGTAACGGGCCTGCTTGCCGACCGCACGTGATATCTTATTCCAAACCCGGCCGAAGAATATCAGCAGAGACGTTTTCCTTTCTTTTTGTCGCCGGATACCGGAAAGCTGAATGGAGCTGCGATCCCGCACAACCAGCGTCGAGCCGTCTTCCAGTTCGATCTCGGCCTGCCCATCGGCACCCGTTCGGATGCGCGTGCCCGCTGCCAGCTGCTCTCCGGCCCTTGCCCGGTATTCTTCAGCACCCGGCGGCTGGACCCAGACCCTGCCTTTGACGGCCACCAGGAGGCCGCCGGCGTCCTGGGCCAGTGAAAAACCGGGCAGCGCCAGCAACAGGCAACATAGTGCAATCGGGCGACAATTCATCGAAGAATTCCTTTTGTGGGTTGTGCGGTGCTACCTTCACCTGCAGTGGCTCACGGTTGAAGCGCCACACGCATATTTCATGGCCCGAACGGGTGCCGAAAATTATAAGCGGTGCGACCAACCGGTGTCAAGGTTGTGGACGGATTCGATCCAGGGTTTTTTTCCTTGAATTTTTTTGTTGCATTTCTTAATGTTATTGGTTAGTCCACAGTTCTGAATTTCGTCGACCGGCTGCAGTTGCTGGCACAAGTCTCTTGTCTGGCCCGTTGCGGTCGGCGCATGATGCAAACCCTTTCACGCAGGAGGTGCGGGAATAGCGCTAAGAGGTAAAACATACAAGCCACGGAGGACCCCTCGAGTCGGTATCAATCAAACCATCAGGGCAAAGGAAGTGCGACTGATCAATCCCGATGGAGAGCAGGTCGGGATCGTACCGATTGACGAGGCACTTACCGCTGCGGGCAATTTTGGCCTCGACCTGGTCGAGATTTCCCCCAACGCAACTCCTCCTGTCTGCAAAATAATGGACTATGGTCGATACAAGTACGAACAGACCAAAAAAAAGCAGGAAGCGAAAAAGAAGCAGTCTACCTTTCAGTTGAAAGAGATTAAGGTCCGGCCGAAAACCGGCGAGCACGACTTGCAGGTAAAACTCGGGCACATAAAAAAGTTCATCGGCAAAAAGGACAAAGTAAAGGTAACTGTCATGTTCCGGGGACGGGAAATCACCTTATCCCGGCTCGGAAACGAAATGCTCGAGCGAATTGCCGCGGAGACGGCCGATATCGCCGTTATCGAGCAGAGCCCCAAGTTCGAGGGCCGGACACTGGTGATGGTACTTTCGCCCAAGTAACAGATCGCCCCCTGCGATCCGGTGTCCTTTACTTTACAGCCGGGAACCAATTGACCGCGACAGTGCATTGACCGTGTGCAGGTGGCGTGCGACGGAAGCGAACCTTTTCCCACGCCATCTCTTTTTTTTTGGTTTTTCCTTCAAACGGTATTATCATTGACGGCATCGATTCGGATCAGCCCGGCCGATGCGAACACATGCGGTCAAAAGATCAGGTGACACAGGAGAAAGAACATGCCGAAAATCAAAACAAACCGTGCGGCTGCCAAGCGATTCAGAAAAACCGGATCCGGCAAGGTGGTCTTTTCCAAGTCTTTTGCCAGTCATATACTGACGAAAAAATCTTCAAAAAGAAAACGGCAGTTGCGAAAAAATCAACTCCTCACCAGAGCAAATCGGAAACAAGTCCGACTTCTGTTGCCCAATGGGTGAGTGATTCAGGAGTAAGATCATGCGAGTGAAAAGAGGAACCAAAGCAAGGAAACGTCGGCAGAAGGTGTTGAAGCTCGCCAAGGGCTACAGGGGAGGTCGCAGCAAGCTCTATCGCACCGCAGCGGATTCCGTGGACAAGGCACTCATGTATGCTTATCGCGATCGGCGGCGGCGCAAACGAGATTTCCGCCAGCTCTGGATTGCGCGCATCAACGCGGCTGCCCGATTGAACGAACTGTCTTACAGCCGGTTCATGCACGGCTTGAAACTGGCCGGTGTCGAGCTCGACCGGAAAGTACTGGCCGAGCTGGCCATATCGGATCCGCCCGGCTTTGCCCAGATCGCAAAACTCGCCGCCCAACAGTTGTAACCGCACCGAATCCGGACGAGATTTACCGCCGGCTTCGCCACCGGCCTGAAAAGCCGATCCCGACCACGTTGAGTTGTCCTGCAGCATCGCAGCTACAAGCAACCGGCTGCAGGAGGGGGTAGCAGTGGAAGAGACGATCGACCAGATTCACGCCAAAGCGATCAGCGAGCTTGACGCTGCTGCGGACATTCAGGCCGTCACGGCACTTTCTGTCAAATACCTGGGCCGCAAAGGCGAGGTCACACGGTTTCTGCGCAACATCTCCCGGTACCGGCCGGAAGAAAGAGCCGCCATCGGCAAGCGCGCCAACCAGGTCAAGCAGGAGCTCGAGCGTTCGTTCAAAGATGTCGCCGAACGGCTGGAGCACACCGGCGCCGCCAAAAAAGAGCGGATCGACGTTACGCTGCCGGGCCGCCCGGCAGGGCACGGAACGCTGCATCCGATCACCCGGATCACCGAAGAAATCTGCGACATATTTTCCCGATTGGGGTTCGATATTGCCGAGGGCCCGGAGGTGGAGCTCGATTATTACAATTTCGAAGCGCTCAACATCCCCAAGAACCATCCGGCCCGGGATATGCAGGACACCTTTTATATCTCGGAAAATATCGTCTTGCGCACCCACACTTCGCCGGTTCAGATCCGCACCATGGAAAAGCAACCGCCACCGGTCCGCGTTATCGCTCCCGGCAAGGTCTACCGCTGCGATTCCGATCTGACCCACACGCCGATGTTTCATCAGGTCGAAGGGCTGCTGGTCGACGAGGGGATCTCCTTCGGCGATTTGAAAGGGGTCCTGACAACTTTTGTTCATCAAATGTTCGATCCGCATACCTCTTTGCGGTTCCGACCCAGCTTTTTCCCGTTTACCGAACCGAGTGCGGAAGTCGACATTCTGTGCGTCATGTGCAGGGGCAGCGGCTGCCGGGTTTGCTCCAACAGCGGCTGGCTAGAGATTCTCGGCTCGGGGATGGTGCATCCGGCGCTGTATGAAAACGTGGGATACGATGCGGACAAGTACACCGGCTTCGCCTTCGGCATGGGGGTCGAACGGATCGCCATGCTAAAATACGGCATCGACGACATCCGCAAATTCTTTGAAAACGACGCCCGCTTCCTGAGGCAATTTTAACATGAAGGTAAGTCTAAGCTGGCTGAAAAATTATGTCTCCATCGATAGGGGCGCCGACGAGCTGGCGAAGGCGCTGACGATGGTCGGGCTGGAAGTCGAGTCGGTGACAAACCGTTTTGCCTACCTGCAAAGCGTTGTGGTCGGCCGAATTGTGGAGACCGGCCGTCATCGCAAATCGAAGCAACTGACCCTGTGCAGTGTGGACACCGGACAACGGCAGCTTCCGATCGTCTGCGGGGCACCGAATGTCCGCAAGGGTCTGCTGTCTGCGGTGGCGCTGCCGGGAACGGTTTTCCCGGACGGTACGGTTTTGAGTGCCGGCGTGATCCGCGGCACCCGATCCGAGGCGATGCTCTGCAGTGAAAAAGAGCTGGGTATCGGCCCGGAAGCGAGTACGATCATCGAGCTTGACGATGCGTTGACTGTCGGCCGGCAACTGCCCGAAGCCCTCGGATTGGATGACCCGGTGCTGGAAATCGATCTGACCCCCAATCGGCCCGACTGCACGAGCATCATCGGTATTGCCCGCGAAATTGCCGGCATTCAGAAGGCCCGGATCAGCTATCCCGATTATTCTATCTCCGACAACGGCAACGACATTGCCGCAATGACCTCGGTGACCATCGAAGCTCCCGAGCTCTGCCCCCGCTATGCCGCCCGCCTGGTGACCGATATCGAAATCAAAGATTCACCGGACTGGCTGCAGGATCGCTTGCTGTCGGTGGGCCTGCGCCCGATAAACAACATCGTGGATATCACCAACTTTGTGATGATGGAAACGGGCCAACCACTTCACGCGTTTGATTTCGACCAACTGGCGGAAAATCGAATCGTGGTGAAAACAGCGCACAACGGCGAACATTTCGTCACCCTGGATCAGAAGGATCGGCAGCTCACCGACGAGATGCTCATGATCTGCGATGGCGAAAAACCGGTGGCCATCGGCGGGATCATGGGCGGCTTGAATTCCGAAATTGAGCCCACTACCCGGCGGGTGCTGATCGAAAGTGCATACTTCAATCCGGGCAGTGTCCGCAAAACGGCTAAAACCCTCGGGTTGGCAACGGACGCCTCATACCGTTTCGAAAGAGGAGTGGACCCGAAGGGAACGGTCAGCGCCCTGAACCGTACTGCCCTCCTTATGGTGGAGATTGCCGGGGGCAAGCTGGTCAGCGGACTGATCGACGAAAACCCCCGACCGTCGGTGACGCAACCGATCGAACTGAGCGCCGAAAAAACCAATCGGCTGCTCGGCACTTCTTTCGACGCAAAACAAATCCGGTCTCTGTTGGAGTCAATCGAATTTACGATCGAGAAGCAAACGGCCCGGACAATCACCGTTGTGCCGCCTTCTTACCGGGTCGACATCACCCGTCCCGAAGATCTGATGGAGGAGGCCGCAAGGCTTTCCGGATACGACCACATCCCGCTGACCCATCCCAAGATGCCGGCGGAAGGCAAACCGATGCCCAAGCTCCTGCGGGTAAGAAACCGGATCAAGCAGTTGATGACCGGTTTCGGGTTTTCGGAGGCAATCACTTACAGCTTCATCTCCGGCAATGCCTGCGACATGCTGAATCTAGCCGGTGACGATCCCCGCAGACAAACCGTTGCCGTGCTCAACCCGCTTTCCGAGGATCAGGCGGTTATGCGAAGCTCCATGATTCCCGGGCTGCTGGGTGCCATGCGCCACAACCTGGCGCATCAGGAGAAGAACCTGAAGTTGTTCGAAATCGGGAAAACCTATCTGGCGCAGGGTGCCGACCAGTTGCCGGGGGAAACCGAGATGCTCGCCGGCTTGTGGACCGGTGCAAGACGCCACCCTTCCTGGCACGGACGGGAGGTCGAATGCGATTTTTTCGACCTGAAGGGCGCGACGGAAACGCTGCTTCAGGCGCTGGGGGTTGCAGAGGTGCAATTCTCCGGGGCACCCGACGATCTCTGCCGCTATATGCGCCCCGGATACACCGGACGGTTCCATTGTGGGGATCAACATCTCGGGCTTCTGGGTGAAGTTCATCCCCGGGTGCAAAAGCAGTTCGAACTCAAACAGACCGCTTTTATCTTCGAATTGAATGTCGATCAGATGCTGCCGCTGATCTCCGAGCGGAAGTCGTCCCGGCCGATTCCGCGGTATCCTTCGGTGCCCAGGGACATCACGTTGATCGTCGACCGGAATATGCAAGCCCAGGACATTTTGCAGCGCGTCATGCAGGTCGGTGACGAACTGATCGAAAGCCTGCACCTTTTCGATGTTTTCGAGGGCAAGCCGATTCCGGAGGGCAAAAAGAGCCTCTCTTTCAGGGTCATCTACCGGGCTGCCGACAGGACCCTGGAAGATGAGTACGTAAACCGTCTGCATGCAGAGACAACCGCCCGTTTGGTGGAAGAATTCAACGCGTTGCTGCCGGCTTGAAACATGGGAAAAAAAAACCTTCCAGCGGATGGCAACATCCCCGACAAACTCTATTTTAAAATCGGTGAGGTGAGCAAAATTGCCGACCTTCCGGCCTACGTACTTCGGTTCTGGGAGTCAGAGTTCAAATCCATCCGGCCCAAGCGAACCCCCACCGGCCACCGCCTTTACCGCCGCTCGGACGTCGAGTCGATCCTGGAGATCAAGCACCTGGTGCATAAAAAGAGATTTACCCTCGAAGGGGCGCGACAGCATCTTTCCGCAAAGAGAAAACCGGCTACGGGTTCTACTTCTGCCGAGCTGTTGAAAGCGGTTCGCGAAGACCTGGAAGACATTCGGGATCTGCTAGACCGCTGATAGCGGAAGGGTAGGTTCGCAGCGGTCAGGTTGATGTGGGGGGCGCTTTCTCGCCGATGACGTTAAAGACCCGAATCGGGTTAAACTTGCCTTTGGCCTGAACAGGCTCGATTTCCTCTCCTTCAAAAAGCCCGTTCATCTGTTCAAACGTTTCCTGCGAGACAATAATCTGTCCCGCCCGTGCAGCGGCGCACAGCCGCGATGCCGTGTTGACGGTGTCGCCGATAACCGAATAGCTCATGGTCTGAGTGGAACCGATATAACCGGCAACCAGGCTTCCGGAATTGATGCCGATACCGACCTGTATATCCGCCTTGCCCTCAGCCGCCCGATTGCGGTTGAATATTGTCAGTTCGGTTCGAATTTCGAGGGCTGCCCGGACGGCTCTTTTCGGATCATCGGAATGGGCAACCGGCGCTCCCCAAATCACCATGATCTCATCGCCCATGAATTTGTCCACGGTCCCTTCGTGCCGGAATACAACCCCCACGACCATCTCAAAATATTCGTTGAGCATCTGCAGCACCTCGTCCGGCGGGGTGTTTTCACTCATGGGCGTGAATCCACGGATGTCGACAAACATGACGGTCGCCACCCGGGAAACACCTCCCTTCTCCACCAGCAACTGGCCGGATACGACCATTTCGGCCAGCGACGGTGACAGCAGTCGCTGAAAGCGTTCACGGGTTGCCCGGTCCCGTTCGATTTTTTTGGCCACCTCACGTCTCTCGTTGATGGTAAACTGTGCATGAGAGCCGAAGATGACAAACAGGCACAGCACGATCAACCGTGTCCAGATCTCATTCATATCCGAACCGAGAATCCTCTGCAGCCAGGGGCCTTCGGAAGACAGGAAAATCGATACGAACGAGTCGAGCACCCAGTACACGACGGCAATCGTACAGCCGATCAAGACCATCTTGTCGGTGAATCGAACCCGGATGTTGTGGCCTTTTTTCATGTATTCACCCAATTGGGCCCGAAGCGGGCTGCCGTGCGGCAGCCCGCTTCAGTCGATTTGAATCATTGCCGCTAAGGGTGCAAACCCCAGGAGGATAACAGCCACGGGCTGTACCCAAGCACGACGGCGCCCCTGAACCTCCTCAACACCGGGCGCCTGTTGGAGATCGATCACCACAGGGTCTAATGGTACCAGAGCCGGCCGATTTCGTCCAGTCTCTCGATGCCGGTATCCACCCGCCGGCTGCCGGAGCCCCCAATCGGTTTGTTTTCCGTAAAGCGCCGCACCTGCGTTCGGGCAAACCTCGGCTATGGGGCAAATCCATTAATGAGCACGTATGTAAATATCAAGTCTTTTATTAAATATATTGACAAAGGTGGTTTTTTGTTCTAACTATTCTTCGATCTGGTGGGCGGGCATAGCTCAGTTGGTAGAGTACAAGCTTCCCAAGCTTGGTGTCGCGAGTTCGAATCTCGTTGCCCGCTCCATCTAATCTCCGCCTTTTTCAAAGGCTGAGTTAGGGTGGTGACTTGAGTTTAGGTGTTTTGGAGTAAACCAATGGGTATGGTCATGAACATGTAGAGCGACTCCACCACAATTACCACACTCGGACTCAAGAAACGGGCGGAACGCCCGTTTTTTGCGTTTTTGGAAAGCCGGAAGAAACCGACGATGAAGGGACATAAAAATAAAGCAAAATCAAAGCGATTGCCATCAGCAGCCGTTCGTCTGTCCAGAAAGCGGACCGCGGAAATCACCGGACAGGTTCGACTGCTGGCAGAGCCCGTTTGCACGGCGAAGGGCATGGAGCTGGTCCATGTGGAATTCCAATCGGAAGCCCGCGGCAGGATTCTGCGTCTGTACATCGACAAGACCGGCGGGGTCACCCTCAATGACTGCGCTGACCTCAGTCGCCAGCTCAGCGATCTGCTGGATGTTTCTCTCGATGACCTGGGTTCCTACAGCCTGGAAGTCTCGTCACCGGGAGCCGAGCGCCCATTGGGCAAAGTCAGCGACTTTGATCGGTTCAGCGGCCAAACAGTCAAGATACGAACCTTTGAACCCATCAACGACCAAAAGAACTTCACGGGCGTATTGACCGGTATATCGGAAGGATTGGTGACCCTGTCGATGGGGGAAAAAACCATGGCCATCCCCTATGATGGCATCAATAAAGCGCGACTCGTCAACCACGGAGAAGACGGATGTTTATCTCAGATATCAAACGCGTCGTCGAGCAAGTAAGCAAAGACAAAGGCATCTCCCGCGATGTTTTGATCAGTGCGCTGGAGGAAGCCCTGAAATCTGCAGCCAGAAAAAAATTCGGCAGTAAAATGGACATCGAAGTCCATTACAACGAAGAACTGGGGGAAATTGAAGTTTTCCAGTTCAAAGATGTTGCCGAAGAAATCACCGAACCGGCTCTGCAGATCAGCCTTGAAGAAGGACGCAAACTCGATCCGGAGTGTCAGGTCGGAGACAGTCTCGGCACGAAGATGGATACCACCACCTTCGGCCGCATTGCCGCCCAATCTGCCAAGCAGGTGATTATCCAGAAAATCAAGGATGCCGAAAAAGACGCAGTCTATGCCAGCTTCATCGATCGCAAGGGGGAAATTATAAACGGCATCGTCCAACGCATCGACCGACGCGACATCATTGTCAACCTCGGCCACACGGAGGGCGTCGTTCCGGCCCGCGAACAGGTTCCGAAAGAGATGTATCGTCGGGGAGACCGGATCAGGGCGCAGATCCTGGATGTACTTCACGAAAGCCGCGGGCCCCAGATTATTTTAACCCGCACACATCCTGATTTTCTGATCAGCCTGTTTAAGACCGAAGTGCCGGAAATCAGCGAAGGGGTAGTTAAGATTATGGCGGCTTCCCGGGAACCGGGGGTACGGGCCAAGATCGCCGTGTCATCGACCAATGCCGACATCGATCCGGTGGGCGCCTGTGTCGGTATGAAAGGCAGCCGGGTCCAAAACGTCGTGCAGGAATTGCGGGGCGAAAAAATCGACATCATCTCCTGGCACATCGATCCGGCCAAATTTGTCTGCAATGCCCTGGCACCGGCCGAAATCGCCCGGGTGGTCATCGACGAAACGGATCGGTCCATGGAAGTTATCGTGCCGGATGAATACCTTTCGATTGCCATCGGAAAACGGGGACAGAATGTTCGCCTGGCTTCCAAGCTGACCGGATGGCACCTGGACGTGAAAAGCGAAACCTCCTATGACGAGGCGATGCAAACCGGTTACAACTCTTTGATCGCCCTGCCGGGAATCGGAGCCAGCACGGCCGATGCACTCTATGAGAAGGGGCTTTTCTCCATTGACGAAGTGGAGGTGGCGACGATAGAGGATCTGACGCAAATCAAGGGCATCGGTGAAGAAACAGCCAAGAAACTGATCGCTGCAGCCCGCAGCGCCGTCATTGACCGCGAAGTACGACGGGAAGAGGAAGAAAAAGAGGCTGCGGCGGAGGCCGAACGGAAAAAGGAAGAAGAGGCAGCCGCGGCAGAGGCGGAAGCCTCGGCTGAAAAGGAGCAGGAAGAGGAAGCAGCCGAGGTGGAGGCTCTGTCTGATAAGGAAAAGGGAGAAAAGACAACTCCAGTTGCGGCCGAGACCGAACCGGAACTGGAAACCGATACCGCGGGAACGCCCGAAACCTTGCAACCGACCGAAGCTGAGGGTGCCGACCCGCAAGAGGACCCGGTCTGATATGGGGGGGTTAATGGCAGCAATCAGAGTATATGAACTTGCCAGGGATCTGAACATGACCAACAAAGTTCTTCTCGACAAGATTCGAGACATGGATATCAGCGTGAAAAGCCATATGAGCTCGCTGGATGAAGAGGCGGTTGTGCGGATCAAGGCCAACTTGTTCGGGAAAACAGAGGAAGCCATTGTCGAGACCCGGATTAAACCGACGGTCATCCGCAGGCGCCGTGAGACCGTCGAGACCGCGCCACCGGCTGAGCTCGAAGGTCCGCCCGAAGCCGAAGCGGATGCTGATATGGAAGCTGCCGCGGCAGAACCGGCTGAGGTCCCCGGTACCGAGGAAACCGCCCCTGTGCCCGAAGAAACCGCGGAAGAGCAGCAAGTTTCCGAAACACCACCCGAGGAGATGCCGGCAGAAACGGCCACGGCCGAACCATCCGCTGCCGCTGAAGAAGCGAAACTGAAAAAACCTGCCCGGAAACGGAAGAAAAAAGAGGCCGCAGCCAAAATAATCAAGCTTCCGATTGCCCCCAAAGAGCCGCCTCCCGCCGAGGAGGAGCAGGAAACAGCCCGGCCGTCCAAACAGGCCGTGAAGTTCGAGGCCGCCAGGCCGCTGCCGGTCCCGGGGGAAGCACCGGCTGCCGGCGAAACCGCCAAAGACGCCAGAAAAAAGAAAAAGAAACGAGGCGAAGAAGATGATCGGGACCGGCGCCTCATAAAGAAAAAAGCCGCTTTCAGGCGCAAAGAGATCGTAGAGGGAGCAGCCCTTTACGGCCGGGGTCATCGCGCCCGCAAGGGCAAGAAGGGCGTAAAAGCCAAATCCGGTGCATACGGCCAGAAAACCCAGATCACCGTGGCCAAGGCCATCAAGCGCCGGATCAAAATTGACGACTCGATCCTTCTGGCCGATTTGGCCAAGCGCATGGGCATCAAGTCCGGTGAAATGATCCAGGTGCTGATGTCAATGGGCGTAATGGCGACAGTGAACCAGACCATCGATTTCGACATGGCGACCCTTGTGGCGGCGGAGTTCAATTATGAAGTCGAAAAGGCGCGGTTTGAGGAAGAAACCATCTTAAAGGTCGAAAAGGACGCCCCCGAAAAAATGGTCGAAAGACCGCCCGTTGTCACCATCATGGGCCACGTGGATCACGGAAAAACTTCTCTGCTGGATGTCATTCGCGAAACCAAAATCACCGATATCGAGGCCGGTGGCATCACCCAGCACATCGGGGCCTATTATGTGGAAACCGAAAAGGGTAAGATCGCCTTTCTGGACACACCGGGTCATGAAGCCTTCACGGCCATGCGCGGCAGGGGCGCAAAGGTGACCGACATCGTCGTACTGGTCGTGGCGGCAGATGACGGTGTCATGCCGCAGACCACTGAAGCCGTGAACCACGCCCGGGCTGCCAATGTGCCGATCATCGTGGCGGTGAACAAGATCGACAAGGACAATGCCGATCCCGAGCGGGTATACCGCGAACTGGCCGAACAGGGGCTGAGCGCGGAAGAGTGGGGCGGCGACACCATTTTTGTGAAGGTGTCTGCCAAGAAAAAAACCGGTATATCGGACCTGCTGGAGATGATTCTGCTGCAGGCCGAAGTCCTCGAATTAAAAGCAAACCCGGACAAGCGCGCCACCGGTTATGTCGTGGAGTCCAAAATTGACCCGGGCCGCGGTGCGGTCGCCACCGTTTTGGTGCAGGAAGGTACGCTGAAGGTCGGCGATGCCGTGGTCTGCGGTGTTTATCACGGCAAAGTGCGTGCCATGCTCGATGATCGGGGAGACTTGATGGAAACCGCAGGACCATCGATTCCGGTCGAAGTCGTCGGCCTTTCGGGTGTCCCCATGGCCGGTGACCAGCTCGTCGTCCTGGATGATGAAAAGAACGCCAAACAGATCAGCGAACATCGCATCCAGAAACAGCGTTCCAAAGAGTTGGCCAAATCGAGCCGGCTCAGCCTGGACAAGCTGTATGAGAAAATGCAGGAGGGTGAGGTCAAGGATCTGAACCTGATCATCAAAGCCGATGTGCATGGCTCCATTGAAGCGTTGGCGGATTCGCTGACAAAGCTCTCCAACGAAGAAGTTCAGATAAACATCGTGCATTCAGCCACAGGAACCATTACCGAATCCGATATCTCGCTGGCCTCCGTTTCGGATGCCATCATCATCGGTTTTAATGTTCGTCCCACTTCCAAGGTCACTGCCATGGCCCATGAAGAAGGGGTGGACATGCGCTTTTACAACGTGATTTACAACGTCATCAAGGAAGTCAAAGATGCCATTGCCGGCATGATGGCCTCCACATTCAAGGAAAGACCCCTCGGCCGGGCAGAAGTCCGGGAAGTATTCCATGTGCCGAAGATCGGTGCGATCGCCGGTTGTTACATCACTGAAGGCAAAATTGAGCGCGGCCGGCTTATGCGGGTTATCCGCGATGGAATCGTTGATTACGAAAGCAAGGTCGGCTCCCTGAGGCGCTTCAAAGATGACGTCAAGGAAGTTCAAAGCGGCTACGAGTGCGGCATCGGTATCGAAAACTACAACGACATAAAAGTCGGTGACGTCCTGGAATGCTATTACCTGGAAGAAATTAAACCCGAGCTGTAATTTGATGTTCTCCGGGCCTCCCGGCAGGATGAAAATTTCGAGGTTCCAGTAAATTTCGGCAGGTTCTTCATGGTTGTCGGGATCGGAAACATTACTTTCAGGCTGCACGAATGCCGCTCTTTGAAAAGCAAACGGAAAATTGTGAAGTCCATCGTCGGCCAGGTCCGCAACAAGTTCAACGTTTCGATTGCCGAAGTCGGGTCCAATGATGTCTATCAACGCAGCGAGATCGGATTCGCGCTGGTGGGTAACAACCGACAGGTTCTCAATTCGAAAATGGACAAACTGCTGAACATGGTCGATTCGCTGGGGCTGGCGGAAATCATCGACACCGATCTGGAGATAATAAACCTTTGAACGCTTATTCCCGGGCAGAAAGAGTCGGCGGGTTGATCCAGCAAACCGTATCGGAGATCCTGTTCAAACAGGTAAAGGACCCGCGTCTTGAAATGGCCACAATCACCCATGTCAAAATGACGCGGGATCTGAAAATTGCGCGGATCTATTTCGTGGTGCCGGGCGGTGATCAAAAGGCCGCGACGGCAACCGAAGGCTTCCAGAGCGCGGCCGGTTATCTGAAACGGGCCCTGTCCGAACGACTGGACCTTCGCTACATGCCGAAGCTCGAGTTTTATTACGACGAATCTTTCGATTACGGCTCGAATATTGAAAAACTGTTGAACGCCATTCGCACGGAATCATGATCGACCAGATTGCACATCAGTTGAAGGCAAGCAACCGTCTGTTGCTGACATCCCACACAAACCCGGACGGCGATGCCGTCAGTTCCATGCTCGCCCTGGGACTGGCCCTGAAGAAAATCGACAAGGACATCGTCTGGCTCAACGAAAGTCCGATCCCGGCGGTCTACCGCTTTCTGCCATCCGTCGATCGGATTTCGCAGACCGCCGACACTCATCAACCCTTTGATGTAGCTGTCGTGATGGATTGCGGGGACACCGAACGCATCGGGTGCGCCGCGGCTGTCATCGAGATGGCTCCGACGGTTGTCAACATAGACCATCACGCCACCAACACCGGCTTCGGAAATTTGCGATACGTCGATCCGACCGCCTGCGCGACAGCGGAATTGGTCTACCGGCTGCTGGGGGAAATGGGGATCTCCCTCGACCAGGACATCGCAACGGCGATATACACCGGTATTCTTACCGACACGGGTTCTTTTCGGTTTTCGAACACGAACTCGGCAGCTTTCGCCATTTGCACGGAAATGACGGCTCTGGGAGTAGACCCGTACGACATTGCTCAGCACGTGTACGGGCCCTATCCCCTCGAGCGGATCAAGCTGTTGAACCTGGCGCTCGATTCGATCGAGATCTCCGCCAACCGCAAGCTGTCGATAATGACGGTCACTCAGGCCATGCTGAATCAAACCGGCACCCAGCAGGAGGATGTGGACGGGCTGATACACTATGCCAGAAGGATTCAAAACGTTAAAGTTGCAGCCCTGATCCAGGAGCTGCGCAATGGAAACGAGCCGGCCGGCTCCCAGGGACAGTTCCACGTCAGCCTGCGCTCGGATGGAGCAGTGGACGTTGCGGCCATCGCTACCGGTTATGGCGGCGGCGGCCACCGAACGGCAGCTGGTTTCGGCATGAAAGCGAGCCTTGCAGAAGTTAAATACGAAATTGCTGCCCTGGCGGAAAAGTTGTAAGGTCGATGGCCGACGCATCCCGCATGGACGGCGTTCTGATTATCAACAAGGCACCGGATATGAGTTCGGCCGAAGTGGTCGCGACCGTGAAGAAGCTCCTGCTTGCCCGCAAGGTAGGTCACGCCGGCACACTCGATCCATATGCAACAGGCGTTCTGGTGTGTTGCATCAATCGGGCCACCCGGCTTTCCCGTTTCTTTTTGGGCAGCAGGAAAACCTATCAGGCCGTTTTGCGTTTGGGTATCGAAACCGACACACAGGATGCCACCGGTCGCATCGTTTCCACCGGCGAGCCGATTTCGGTGTCCAGGCAACAGGTGGACAGGGTCTGCCGACAGTTCGAAGGAGAATACTGGCAATCCCCACCACGATACTCGGCCCTCAAACACCAGGGCAAACCGCTCTATCGATATGCCAGAGAAGGGGAACCGATTCAAAAACCACCGAGGCGGGTGGAAATCGATTCGATCCGTCTGCAAAGTGTCCGCCCGCCGCTGGTGCGGTTTGAAGTCGCATGCGGCGCCGGCACCTATATCCGAACCCTTTGCCACGATATGGGAAAAGCATTGGGGTGCGGAGGCCACCTGCAAGAGCTCGTCCGGCTGGAAAGCAGCGGTTTTACGCTGCAGGAAGCCATTTCTTTATTTCGGCTGAAGCAGGCGGCAGAGGCCGGCAAGGCCGCCGAAAGAATTCTGCCCATGGGCACTGCTCTGCGCGGCATGCCGATAATCATTGCAAACAAGGCTTTGACCGCGAATATAAAACATGGCAGAGTGGTAACCAAAGATGAGATTCTGCCTTCCACGGAACGCAACCGGGAAGGTCTGGTAAAAATTTTGGATGAACACCAAGATCTGATCGCGGTTCTCGGTTTTCAGAAACAGCGCCAGGAAATGCAATATCACTGCGTGTTCAACTGACAAAAGGAGGTAAAAAGAAAGTGGTCCTTTCAACCGAAGACAAGAAAAAGCTGATTGACAAGTACCGGCTGCATGACAGTGATACCGGGTCTCCTGAAGTTCAGGTCGGGCTGTTGACCCACCGGATATCCTACCTCACCGAACATCTGAAGATGCACAAAAAGGATCACCACAGCCGAAGAGGTCTGTTGATGTTGGTCGGTAGACGCCGTAGACTGCTCAATTACGTAAAAAACAAAGACGTCAATCGCTATCGGACGATCATCGAAACCATCGGCCTCAAGCGGTAGGCTCGTAAGCGATTGCGTGTACAATCCTGCCGGTTCGAAATACCGGCTTTCACCAGTCGCCGGGTTCCCGTTCATAGCGAATCCTTTATTTTAATTCAACATTCGGAAATGAGCGAGTCTCGGGCAACCAGAAACCGTCACTGGCTCACTTCCCAGGAGTAACAAATGCAAATATCACACAATGCCCAGCTCGGCGGAAAAACGTTGAGCATTCAGACCGGCAAGGTCGCCAAGCAGGCCTCCGGCTCTGTGTTCGTTGAGTACGCCGACACAAGCGTACTGGTGTCAGTCGTTTCGGCACAGGAGGAAAGGGCAATCGATTTTCTGCCCCTCACTGTCGAATATCAGGAAAAAATTTATGCCGCCGGTCGCATTCCGGGCAACTATTTTCGCCGCGAAATCGGCCGTCCCAGCGAAAAGGAAACGCTCACCGCCCGGCTGATCGATCGCCCGATCCGGCCCCTGTTTCCGAAAGGCTGGCGACACGAAACCCAGGTCATCGCAATGGTGCTGTCGATGGACCAGGAAAACGATCCCGACACCCTGGCAATGATCGGTGCCTCGACGGCTCTGGGAATATCGGACATCCCCTTTGCAGGCCCGATCGCCTGCGTACGGGTGGGGCGCATCGACGGCGAATTGATCATCAACCCAAGCATCAGCCTGTGGGAAAATGCCGATATCAACATCATCGTCGCCGGGTCAAAGACCGGCATCGTGATGGTTGAAGGCAGCTCCAAGATCGTTAAAGAGGCCGACATGCTCGAAGCCATCTATTTCGGGCACCGGGAAATGCAACCGATCATCGAACTGCAGGAAAAACTGCGCGAAGCGGTGGGCAAGCCCAAACGGGTCTTCCACCCTCCCGCAAAAAATCCGGAGCTGGCAGCCAAAATGGAAGCCGAACTGCTGTCTGCCATTCGGCAGGCAACGGTTATCCCCGAAAAGATCGCGCGCGGGACCCGTTTGCGGGAACTGAAAAATGAATACTTCGAAAGCCTCGGTGAAGCCTATGCCGAACGAAAAGAGGAAGTATCGGCTGTTTTCGACGAACTGAAAAAAAATACTTCCCGGAACCTGATTCTGCAGGAAGGCACCCGGATCGACGGCCGCAAGTTCGACGAAATTCGTCCCATCGCCTGCGAAGTCGGTGTTTTGCCGCGGACCCACGGAAGTGCATTGTTCACCCGGGGTGAAACCCAGGTATTGGGCGTGCTGACCCTCGGGTCCGGTCAGGACGAGCAGCGGGTAGAAACCCTGAGCGGCGACGAATTCCGCCCTTTTATCCTCCATTACAATTTCCCGCCGTTCTCCGTCGGAGAGGTCAAACGCATCGGCGGGCCAAGTCGACGCGACATCGGTCATGGCGGCCTGTCCACCCGCGCCATTGAGAAAGTGCTTCCGGACAAAGAGGATTTTGACTACACCATCCGAATCGTCTCCGAGGTTCTGGAGTCCAACGGTTCATCCTCGATGGGAACCGTTTGCGCCGGCACCCTGGCCCTGATGGACGGCGGTGTGCCGATCAAATCCCCGGTCGCCGGAATCGCCATGGGACTGGTGAAGGAAGGCGACCAGGTGGTCATTTTGTCGGACATCCTCGGCGATGAAGATCACACCGGAGACATGGATTTCAAGGTGACCGGCACCAACGAGGGAATCACCGCACTGCAGATGGACATCAAAATCCATGAACTGTCCCGCGACATCATGGAAAATGCCCTCGAACAGGCCCGCCAGGGCCGGCTGTACATTCTGCGCAAGATGCTGGAGGCCATTCCGGTACCTCGCAAGGATATTTCCCCTTATGCCCCCAAGGTGCTCACAATCAAAATCAATCCGGACAAGATTCGCGAAATCATCGGCCCCGGCGGCAAAGTGGTGCGCGGCATCCAGAGTGAGACCAACACCCGCATTGAAATTGACGACAGCGGAGTGGTGAAGATCGCCGCTTTCTCCCAGGAAGAGGGGGACCGGGCGAAACAGATGATCAAAGACATCGTCGTGGAGCCGGAAGTCGGTGAGATATACGAGGGCAAAGTTGTACGGATCACCGATTTCGGCGCATTTGTGGAGATCACACCCGGCACCGATGGACTGGTCCACATTTCCCAGCTCGCCAACCACCGGGTGAAAAGTGTCTCCGATGTGGTCAAGGAAGGCGATCCGCTCAAGGTCAAGGTTCTGGAGATCAGCCGAGACGGCAAGATTCGCCTGAGCCACAAGGCGGTGATGGAATAAAATTATGCGTTCGGCCGTAAACAGAACCACCCTGCCAAACGGGGTGCGCATCCTATCGAAAACCATGCCCTATGCCCAAAGTGTTTCCATGGGGGTGTGGGTCAACGTCGGTGCCCGGGATGAATCTGCTTCTGAAAACGGCCTTTCCCACATGATCGAACACATGATATTCAAGGGCACCGGTCTGCGCTCCGCCTCTCAGATCGCTAAAGAATTCGATGCCATCGGCGGGCACACCAATGCCTTCACCAGCTTCGAGGCCACCTGTTACCACGCCCGGGTCATGGATATCCATCTGGAAAAGATGGTGGACATCCTCACCGACATCTTTCTCAACTCGGTTTTCGATCCGCAGGAAGTCGAAAAGGAGCGACCGGTCATTTTTCAGGAAATCGGCATGGTGGAAGACAATCCGGAAGAGTACATCCACCTGCTTGCCGGCCGCGCGTATTGGGGAGAAAATCCGCTAGGCCGCTCCATCCTGGGTACGCGTGAGAACATCCGGACGTTCAGCTCCGACACGCTGAAAGGCTTCTTCAAGCGGTTTTACCAGCCGAGCCGAATCGTGATCACCGTGGCCGGCAAAATCGATCATCATCGCTTCGTTGACCTGATCGGACCCGGTTTTGACAGTATCGCACCGGGGAAGCATCTCACCGATCGCTCCACCCCCTCGGGGAACCCTCAAATCCGGTTGCACCACCGCACCCTGGAGCAGGCTCATATTTGCCTGGCGGCTCCGGGCATCGCGATTTCCGATCCGCGCCGCTACGCCCTTTCCCTGCTGAACACTATCTGCGGCGGCAACATGAGCTCCCGGCTGTTTCAACGAATTCGGGAAGAACGGGGGTTGGCCTATTCGGTCTATTCATTCACGTCTTCCTACGAAGACACCGGAATGTTCGGTGCCTATGCCGGCGTACACCCGGATAACGCAGATGAAACTGTTGCGCTGATCGTCTCGGAGATACGCAAACTGAAAGCCCGGCCGGTAGCCTCGAGTGAACTGGAGGATGCCAAAAACTTCACCAAGGGCAACCTCCTGCTGGCATCTGAAAGCGTGGACAACCAGATGGTGCGACTGGCCCAGAACGAAATCAATTTCGGTCGACACATTCCCTTGCGGGAGGTGGTGGAGAGAATCGATGCCGTTTCCGCCCGGGAGATAATGGAACTGGCCGTCAATTTGCTGCGAGACGATCAGATCGCCCTGACCTGCCTGGGACCGATTACAGAAGACTCCCCGTTTAAACAAGTGCTGTCCGATCGCCCCCCCCGCGCAGTGAATGCATGAACCAGCCCCTGATCATCCAGTTTATCCGTATCCGTCCGGAACGAGACGGTGATATTCCCCTGCCGTCCTACATGACCTCGGGAGCCGCCGGCATGGATATACGGGTGGCAGTCGAGAATGAAACTCCCCTGCATCCGGGCGAGATCACCCTGCTGCCAACCGGATTTGCCATGCAGCTGCCCCAGGGGTTCGAAGCCCAGATCCGCCCCCGCAGCGGGCTGGCAGTCAAGCACGGCATCGGACTGATCAATTCACCCGGCACCATCGACGCGGACTACCGCGGTGAGGTCAAAATCGCGGTCATCAATTTCGGAAAAAAACCGTACATCTTTCGCCGGGGAGAGCGGGTTGCCCAGATGGTAATCAACCGGGTGTATCGGGTCGCGGCAAAACTTGTGGATCGGCTCGATGGAACCGACCGCAGTGACGGCGGGTTCGGACATACGGGAAGGTAACCGGACCTCGGTTTTCCTGCTCCTTTCCCGCCCGGCCGTTCACATGCGGACCCGGCCTATTGCCCGGCACATGATTGTAAACAACCGGTTGTGGGAGCGTTGGAATAGTGGACAAGCACGTCCAAGACTACCATCTGACGGTTTGCGTGCTGGCCAGCGGCAGCAAGGGAAACGCCATCTACGTATCCGACGGACAGGCAGCCATCCTGGTAGATGCCGGCCTGTCCGGCAGGGAAATCGAACGGAGACTGCAGTCCCGCGGCCTGCATGCCGAAGACCTTTGCGCACTGGTTTTGTCCCATGAACATGCAGATCATGTCCAGGGAGTCGGCGTGCTTTCCCGCCGGTATCGTTTGCCGGTTTACATCTCCCGGAAAACCGCCGAAGCCGCTTACCGGCTCGGCAAGGTGGCAGATACGGTCTATTTTGAGTGCGGGGAGGCCTTCCAAATTGCCGGGCTCGACATTCACCCGATTTCCCTGTCACACGATGCCGAAGATCCGGCCGGGTTCACCATCCGAAGCAACGGGTTGAAACTGGGGATCGTAACCGACCTGGGAGTCGTCACATCGATGGTCCGGGAGCACCTGAAAGGATGCCACGCCCTGATTCTGGAGGCCAATCACGACGATGACATGCTGCTGAACGGACCCTATCCGTGGCCCCTGAAACAGCGCATCCGCAGCCGTATCGGACACCTTTCCAACAACGACTCGAGCACACTGCTCAGCGACATACTGCACGACCGCCTCCAGCATGTGATACTGGCCCACCTGAGTGAAACCAACAACACTCCGGAGGAGGCCCTGCGCAGCATCGCACCGGCGCTGATCGGCAGCCAAACGCAATTGCACGTCGCCCAACAGCACCGCTGCGGTGAACTGATTGTTGTCCGGTAACGGCAATTTAGCTTAGGTCAATTCCTCCGACCGGCAACCGTTGTTACATTCATGGACAACGGCCAGGTTCGACCACCTGGGTTCCCGGTTGTAAGGCGGTCGGGATGCAGACAGCCTGTCGAGAACGGCGGTAAAAAAAATCCCGTTCTTTGTTCGCAAGAAAGTACGCGCCCGGGTGGAGAAAGAGGCGCAGGAAGCCGGCAGAAAGGTGGTGTCTCTGGCGGAAGTGAGAGCGACCCAACAGAAATACCTGCGAAGCATGAAGTCGGAGGTGAAAGGATACCAGATCGACATCTGTTTTGGCCCCAACGGCTGCCCCAACCGTGCCAATCCCGCCGACCGGCTGCTGGAAAACATCGAACGGTTGCTCAAGGAGGAAGGCCTGCTCGGTTTTCTGCAACAATCGGTAAATGGAGATCTGAAGTTTCACCATGAATTCAGGGTGACTCTGGCTGACTGCCCCAATGCCTGCTCTCAGCCACAGATCAAGGATATCGGTATCATCGGTGCAGCGGTTCCGGGGGTGACGGACCAGCAGTGCACCGAATGTGAGGCCTGCATCGACGCGTGCAAAGAAGCGGCCATTGAGCTGAAAACCGAGGGCATGGGACCGCAGATCGACTATGAGCGTTGCCTTGCATGCGGTCAGTGCATGGCGGTGTGCCCCACCGGCAGCCTGGAGACCGGCTGCCGGGGATTCCGGGTACAGCTCGGCGGTAAACTCGGACGCCATCCACAGCTGGCCAGGGAACTGCCCGGAATCTACACGGAAAAACAGGTACTGAATATCGTCAAGGACTGCCTGACGCTTTACAAACAAAGGAGCACTGGTGGCAGGCGGTTTGCCCAGATATTTTCCGAGGCAGACTTCGACCGGCTTGCCGCCCGCTACCCGTCATCCTGTTAAACCGGTTGCTCCGGACGGGCCCTGCGTACACTTCATTTTGCCATATTCCGCACTGCCCGACAGATAGGCCTGCCGTTTCGTCTCCGGAAACCGCTCAATGGCATATCGCAACATCGTGCGCGGCATCCGGCGGCAGTGCTCCCGCAGAAAACCCTCCGCCGCCCGAAGGTCTCTTTTGCCCACCTCCCGCAGCATCCAGCCCACCGCCTTGTGAATTAAATCGTGCGGGTCATCGATCAACATTTCAGCCAGTCGCAGGATTTGCTGGAATCGACCGCGCTTGATGTCGTAAAAGGTAGCCATTACGGCCATCCGCCGCTCCCAAAGGCATTCGGACCGGGCCAGGCGATTCAGCGGAGTCTTGCTTTTTCCGTCCAGGTGCGCTCCGATGATGTGCTCCGCCGATGTGTCCACCAGGTCCCAGTTGTTGATAAACGCTGTTTTCTTCAGATACAGACGGTAAATGTCCTCTCTGGTTTCACGGTCTCCAGCGGCAGTCATTCGCACGAACATCAGCAGGGCCAGCAGGCGGTCCTCGTGGTAGCGTGACTCGAGCAGAGCTGCGGCATCCGCCAGTTTAACGTGCTCGTAGCGGTTGACCAGTTTGCGCAGCACCGGTACACGGATGCCGCGGAAACGATCTCCTTCCGCATACTCGCCGGGTCCGGTTTTGAAAAAACGCTGCAGGTGGGCCGCCCTTTGCGGATCGGTCAGCCGGCCGAGTTCCTGCTCTATTTCTCTGAGAACCGACATCAGGTTTTACCACATACGTGGTCGAACTTTCTGAATGCAATTGGCCACTTCGATTTCAGGAAACCCCTTTCGCATTCGGTCTGCGCATCGGTTACCAAGGCCATATTTTTTCGAGAAAAGACAGGCTCGGCTCCAGGGCATCTTCTTGGTGGGGCTCCAGGGTTATCACCGGCGGGGTCGGGCAAAGAACCGCCAGCCGTCCGAACAGCGCGGGGAAATCGATGCCGCCGGTTCCCAGGGCCAGGTGCTGGTCGTCTTCTCCGTGGTTGTCGTGCAAATGCAGCTGCCCCAGATGCTCGGCCATGGCATCGAGCCACTCGACGGCAGTGGCGTTGCCGAAAGCGGTCAAATGTCCCGTGTCGAGACAGAGCCCGACACCCTGCCCGGCTAACTGCTCAAAAAGGGGGCGGATCTCCTCCGGTCGGCTTTCATAGACGTTTTCCAGCATCAGACGACTGCCCAGCCCGGTCACCCGTTCGGCCACCCAACTCCATGTCTGCACACTGTTCTCCAACCAGGCATCCCGCACATATCCGTAGCGTTTCCAATCATAGCCGGCATGCAGCACGACGGTTTTCGGTTCGAAAAGCGGAACCAATTCGAGCAACTGCTCAAATCTATTGCGCGTCACGGCTCGAACCTGGGGATCCAGGGATCCCGGGCACATGTCGAAAAATGGCCCGTGTACCGTAATCGTCAGGCCGCGCTGCAGC
>LJNK01000073.1:12069-15087 GCA_001303025.1 Deltaproteobacteria bacterium SG8_13 | reverse complement strand
GGCTGGAGCAGGTCCCAAGGGTTCGGCTGTTCGCCGATTAAAGTGGTACGTGAGCTGGGTTTAAAACGTCGTGAGACAGTTTGGTCCCTATCTTCCGTGGGCGCAGGAGATTTGAGGGGAGCTGCCCCTAGTACGAGAGGACCGGGGTGGACGAACCAATGGTGTTCCAGTTGTCGTGCCATCGGCATTGCTGGGTAGCTATGTTCGGACTGGATAACCGCTGAAAGCATCTAAGCGGGAAGCCAACCTCAAGATTAGATCTCCCGCAAGTATGGAAACATACTTCCTGAAGATCCCTTGTAGACGACAAGGTTGATAGGCCGGATGTGTAAGTGCGGCAACGCACTCAGCTTACCGGTACTAATCGATCGTGTGGCTTGGCCACAAAACAAATCGCACAAAACCGGATCGATTGTCCGGGCTTTACTCGCAAACAAATTGTCAGACATATAGCAAAACCGATTTTCGGTGGCGATAGCGAAGGGGCCACACCCGTTCCCATCCCGAACACGGAAGTTAAGCCCTTCAGCGCCGATGGTACTGCTCGGGAAGCTGAGTGGGAGAGTAGGACGCCGCCGGATTCTTACAAAAACCCGAAATCATCCTCGCGATGACTTCGGGTTTTTTATTGCCCTGCTTTGGCCGCTGCCTGCGGCTTCATCACGCCGGCTTGCTGGTGCTGAGAAACGTTTTTGCGATATTGGCAGTGTATACGTTGATCTGCTTCAGGTAATCCATCAGGTGCGTGTGAATTTCATGGGTTTCCACCGACTCTTTGCGCTGCTGGTGAAGCCGGTCCAGATGCCTGAGCCGGTACATCGATTCCAGGTCCAGATATTTTCTTTCCTTGGTCATGATTCTGCGGGCGGTTGCCAGGTTGCGTTCCAAGAATGCCTCCCGCAGCCGGCTGATCTGCTTGCACACTTTCACATGGTAAATCATCAACTCTTCCTTGCCTTCCTCGGAAAAATCAGACCGCAGCGCCCGCTTTTTATCGATGAGCGGCAGCATGCTGCGGTGGATAATATCGCCGATGCTTTCCATGTCATTGGCAATGGATATCATGCCGTAGACCTCACTGGCCTGTTCGTCGGAGAGTTCCTGACGGGCAACCTGGATGAGAAACTCACCGATCTTTTCATCCAGGAAATCGATTTTTTCCTCACGCATGTCGAGCCCCTCGAGCAGGGTCAGCTCCGGATATATTTCATCCCTGGTCGGGATCTCCTTTACCAGAAGGGCCGCTTCGTCTTTGTGCCGCGCATCCCGGTTGATCCACTTCGCATCGGAGATAAACGGGATGATAATGGCGCGCAGCATGCGCCCCAGTATTTTGGACATGCGCGCTATTTCCGTGCGGGCCAGATCGATGGCAAATTCCGGGGTGGCGATCATACTGTCGTCCAGATGCCACTCGGTGGGTGGGACACCCTCACGGGGTTTTTTTTCCGGCAGGATTTTTAACAGAAGCCGGGCGAAAAGGGATGTAAACGGCAGAAACACCAGCCCAAGGCTCACGTTAAAAATCGTATGGGCGTTGGCGATCTGCCGGGCGGCGTCCGATCCGAGCCTTTCGGCGATGCCCCGGATCATATCGGCAAAGGCCGGGATCCAGAAAATAAACAGAATCACACCGCCGACCTTGAACAGCACATGCGCCAGGGCCACCCGCTTGGCTTCCCGGGATGTGCCGATGCTGGCAAGGCCGGCGGTAATGCAGGTGCCGATGTTTGCCCCGAAAACAAGTGGAATGCCGGCCTCCAGCGTAATCAGGCCTTGTTGGGCCAGCACGATAATGATGCCGATAAATGCGGCGCTGCTTTGGATCAGGCCTGTAAACAGCGTACCGATCAGCAACGCCAGCAGCGGGTTTTCCAACCCATTCATCAGGGTGACAAACTCCGGATAGGTGCGCAGCGGCCGCATGGCATCGCTCATCAGTTTCATGCCGAAAAACAGGATGCCGAAGCCCAGCAGAATCTCGCCGATATTTTTTGTTTTGTTCTGTTTGCCAAACAACCGCGTGGCGAAACCGACAGCGATCATCAGCAAGGCATAATCGGTGAGCTTGAAAGCGATCAGCTGAGCGGTGACGGTGGTGCCGATATCCGCCCCCAGAATCACTCCCAATGATTGGGCAAAGCGCATCAACCCCGCCTGTACAAAGCTCACCAGCATCACGGTGGTGGCACTGCTGGACTGGATAACCATGGTGACAAATGCGCCCACGGAAAGCCCTATGACGCGGTTGTTGGTCAGGGCGGAGAGAATCGCGCGCATTTTGCTGCCAACGGCTTTTTTCATGCCCTCGCTCAGTTTCTCCATGCCGTACAGGAAAAATGCCAGTCCGCCCAGCAAGCCGATGATCATAAAGCCCCAGGAGATACCGGATGGATCGCTGCCCGCCGTTTCGGCAGCCATCAGCGTGTCTGCAGGCAATAATACCGGAAAAATGACAAAGGATTTTTTCATGCCGGCCGTAAAACCAAAAAATAGGTATTCGCTTTTGGGTACGGATACTATGTTACCACATTTGGTGCGGAGAATCTTGTACAGCAGGACCGGGCCACAGCGCTCAGTGGAAAGAGACCGGGAAAGGCCCTGGGCGGCTTGCCGTTTTTACGGGTTTGAAATCCCCTTGTTACGACCCGATTCTTTTTCCGCTCTGCGTGTCGAACAGGTGCAGTTTTTCCGGGGAAACGCTCAACGGCAGGGAGCGACCTTTCTCAAAACGATGGATATCGGGCAGGCGAAAAGTGAAAAGCGTGTCGTTGCCACCTGATCGTCCGTGCACCAGGGTGTCAGCGCCGAGGGTTTCCAGGTGATCCACACGCATCTGCATTGTGCTGCCGCCCTCTTCGGCCATCTTGAAATGCTCGGGTCGAATGCCCAAAACCACCGGTTTGTCCCTGAAGGCCGGATCCAGCTGTGGATGGATGGGCAGGGCCTCGGGATCGGAAATTTTTACGGACTGCCCGTCGGGGCTGGTCCGGGCTTCGAAGAAATTCATGGCGGGTG
>LJNK01000073.1:0-12050 GCA_001303025.1 Deltaproteobacteria bacterium SG8_13 | reverse complement strand
CCGATTTGCTCCACATATCCGTCGTCCATGACAACCAGCCGATCCCCCAAGGTCATGGCTTCCACCTGGTCATGGGTGACATACACACTGGTGATGCCCAGAGTTTCGTGGAGGTTTCTCAGCTCATGGCGCATCTGAACGCGCAGTTTGGCATCCAGGTTGCTCAATGGTTCGTCAAACAAAAACACCTTGGGTTCCCGTACGATGCAGCGACCCATGGCTACGCGCTGGCGCTGTCCGCCGGAGAGTTGCCGCGGCTTGCGGTCCAGAAATTCGGTCAGCTCCAGTATCTCCGCTGCCCTTTGAACCCTTTTTTCGATTTCCGCTTTGGGCATCCTCCGAATTTTGAGGCCGTACGCCATATTTTTAAAAACGGTCATATGCGGATAGAGGGCATAGTTCTGAAAAACCATGGCAATATCGCGATCGGCGGGCTCCAGCTGATTGACCACCTTGCCGTTAATTGCAATATCGCCTTTGGTGATAACTTCCAGCCCGGCGATCATGCGCAGGACGGTCGATTTGCCGCACCCGGAGGGGCCTAAAATGACGATGAATTCACCGTCGTGGATATCGCAGCTGATGCCGTGAATGACCTCATTGGGGCCGAACGATTTATAAATATCTTTCAGGCTCACATCCGCCATAGATCCTCCTGGTAGCTTTTCAGAAAGACGGGCAATCGGCTGCAGCTCGAATGCGTCACTTTTCGGTTTCGGTCATACCCCGGACAAACTGCTTCTGCATAAAGATCACCACCAGCACCGGCGGTATCATGGCCAGCATGGTAGAAGCCATGATAATCTGCCAATCGGCCTGGCCTTCGCCGACATCGAGCATTCTTTTGATGCCGATCAACAGCGTGTAGTAGCTCTCGTCTCCGGTGATCAGCAGCGGCCAGAGGTACTGATTCCACCCGTAAATAAAAAGAATGACAAACAGCGCCGCGATGGAAGTGCGCGACATGGGCAGCAGAATGTCAAAGAAAAACCGGAGGGGACCGCCCCCGTCAATTCTGACGGCTTCGCACAATTCGTCGGGCACCGTCATGAAAAACTGGCGAAACAGAAACGTGGCGGTAGCCGAGGCGATCAGCGGAAAGATCAGGCCGGAGTAACTGTCCAGCATTTTCAGATCCGCCACCACCTTGTGGGTCGGCAGGATTCGAACCTCCACCGGCAGCATCAGGGTAATAAATATCATCCAGAAAAAAAACATGCGAAAACGAAATCGGAAGTAGACGATGGCAAAGGCGGACAGCAGCGAGATGGATATCTTTCCAAACGTAATGCCCAGCGCCATGATCAGGCTGTTGATCATCATGGTGCCCACGGATGCGCCGACCTCGCCACTTCCGACGGTCAAAGCCTGGTGATAATTTTCGATCAGGTGCCGGCCCGGAAAAAAGGGAAAAGACGAAGTGATTGCCTCCAGGCTGTGGGTGGAGGCGACAAAAGTGGTGTATATCGGAAAGGCGATAACCAGACAGCCCAGCACCAGGATTGCGTGGGTCAGGAAAGAGAGCCAGGGCCGATGTTCGACCATCTTCTACTCCTCATCAGTAGTGGACTTTTCTTTCGATATAGCGGAACTGGATCACCGTAAGCGAAATAACGATGATCATCAGAACAACCGACTGGGCGGCAGAGCCGCCGAGGTCCAGGCTTTCAAAACTGTCGTGGTAAATCTTGAAGACCATGATATTGGTGGCCTCGTAGGGACCGCCTTCGGTTATGGCGTGAATCACGCCGAAGGTATCGAAAAAAGCGTAGACCATATTCATTACGAGCAGGAAAAACACCGTCGGCGAAAGCAGCGGGAATGCAATGGTCCAAAACCGTTTTGCCGGAGAAGCCCCGTCAATGGCAGCGGCTTCGATGAACGACCTAGGGATGGTTTGCAGACCGGCAAGAAAAAAAAGAAAATTATAGGAGATTTCGCGCCACGCCGCGGCGATGACCACCAGAAACATCGCCTGCCCGCCTTTCAACGTGAAGTTCCAGTCAACGCCGACAGCCTTGAGGAAAAAAGAAATCATTCCGACGGTCGGGTTGAACAGAAAATACCATATCACTGCCGCCGCCACAGGCGCCACTGCATAGGGCCAAATGATAAACGTCTTATAGGTTGTGGCTCCGCGAATCGCGCGATCGGCCATCACTGCCAGAAGAAGTGCCGTCGACATGGCGATGGCCGCCACCGATAAACTGAAGATCATCGTAACCCGGATCGAGTTCAGATAAATGGGGTCGGTGAAGATGTATTTGAAGTTTTGCAATCCGACAAAGACCGTTTTGAGCCCGAAGGGGTCTTGCTGCAAGACCGATTGATAGAGCGCCATAAATGCGGGCCAGATGAAAAAAACCAGGGTAATGATGATCTGGGGGGTAACCAATAGATAGGGCAGGATTCTGTTGTTGAAGACGACTCTTTTTTCCATGGGATACGTCTCACCCGGCAGGTGGAAGGGGCAGGACCCACCGGCGAGTACCGGCGGGTCCTGCGCACTCTGGTTTGGCTATTTGTTGGCGCTTTCGAAATTGCGCAACAATTTGTTCCCTTTTTCCACGGCCTCGTCCAAGCCCTGCTGGGCGGTCTGCTGGCCGGAAAAAATGGCTTCCAGGGTATCGTACATGATGGCACGCATCTGCACGAAATTACCGAAACGCAAACCTCTGGAATTGGCCGTTGGTTTGTTGAGGGTCATTTGCTTCAGGGCGGTTTCCATGCCAGGATTTTCGTTGTATACCCCCTGGCCTTTGGTCAGGTAGTACGCATCGGTGGTAATGGGCAGATACCCGGTAAACTGGTGCCAGTCCGCCTGAACCGCCGGCGAGGACAGATAACTGAAAAAGGTGGCAACACCTTCATAGTCCGCCTGGGGATGACCGGCCATCACCCAGAGGCTGGCGCCGCCGATGATCGTGTTTTGCGGGGCGCCGGGCGCATCCGGCCAGTACGGAAGCATGCTGGTGCGGAAGGGGAAATTGCAGGTCTTTTTGAACCCGGCATATCCCGCCGAAGACTCGGTATACATGGCCACTTCACCGGAAGAAAACAACGCATTGCCCTTGTTGCGCCGTCCACCGTAAACGAATATTTTTTCTTTCTGCCAGTCGGCCAGGTGCTGGATATGTTTGACGTGCAACGGGTCGTTGAGCACGAACTCGGTATCCAGCCCTTCAAATCCGTTGGCCTTGGTTCCGATCGGCACATTGTGCCAGGCGCCGAAGTTTTCGATGTGAATCCAGGAAATCCAGGCGGTGGAGAATCCGCCGGGATATCCGGCCGCTACCAGCTTTTTGGCGTATTCGGCGACCTCGGGCCATGTTTTCGGTGGTTTGTCCGGGTCCAGGCCTGCCTTTTCGAACGCTTCCACGTTGTAATAGAGAACCGGCGTCGAACTGTTAAACGGCATGGACAGCATTTTGCCTTCCGGTGTCGTGTAGTAGCCGGTTACGGTGGAAAGGTAGGCATCGGGGCTCCATGGCTGTCCGGATTGGGCCATAATTTCATACACCGGTTTAATCGCCCCTTTGGCGGCCATCATGCTCGCTGTTCCGACTTCAAAAACCTGCAAAATGTGGGGCGGGTTTTTGCTGCGGAATGCGGCGATCCCGGCATTCATGGTGTCCGTGTAGTTCCCCTTGTAGGTGGCGACCACCTTGTATTTGCTTTGCATCGAATTAAAATTGGCGACGATTTCCTGGACTTTTTCACCCAGCCTTCCACCGTGGGCAAACCACCAGTCGATCGTGATCGGTTCCGCCAGCACACTTGCCGGCAACACGACGAAGCTGATCATGACACCGACAACAATCCATTTCCGCAAATTGGTCATTTTGTCCTCCTTTTCTTCAATGAAGGTCGGCGCTGCGAGTGACGATAATAATGGAGCGTTAGAATTCCCCCGCAGAGGGAGCAACGGACCTGTGCTACATGCAAGAAAAAAAGATGATTTCGGGTAAAGGTGACTGCATTGCGATCCGGCCGCTATCCATGTCGGAACGCCGTGCTTGTTGGCGGCGTTCGAAATGCAATATAGTAAACGAAAACAGGCACTGGCACCGCCCTGTTCAGTGACTATCGGGTTGTGCAGGAAAGTGAGTTTGAATGTCCGCAGATCGCAGCGGTATTACAGCTGTTTCTACTAAACAGATATTGTCGCTCATAGTCAAGAAAATCCTTTAAAAAATCCTTTGCAGCCCTGACAACATGCTGATAACATGCATCTTGCATGCGGCGAAAGAGGGGCGTTATCCTGCAACCGGTCGAAGTGATGTGGTCACTGTTCACCTTCTGAAGGGTGCTGGGGCTGTGCATGACACTGCGCTGCCGCTGCACATGAAAATCAAAGGTTGCGTCAAATGCGAGGGAGCGGTTAATGAAAAGATGTAAAGGAAAACCGTATCGTACACTGCTGATGGTCGCATTCGGCCTCGCATGTCTGGCGGCCGTGGCCTCCTGTCGGGCCTCTGCCAAGAACCCGGCACCGTCAACCGGTGAATCGGGCAACAGAGCGTTCTATGTCGTCGGACACCGTGGCGCTGCCGGACTTGCCCCGGAAAATACGTTGTCGTCCTTTGCCCGGGCATGTGAACTCGGCGTCGATGCGGTGGAACTGGATGCGCTTCTCACCGCCGACAAAGAGGTTGTCGTACATCACGATTTCAGGCTGAAACCGGCACTCACGCGATCACCGGACGGCGATTGGCTGAAACCCGGCTCGCTTCCCGTTATCAAGGACCTGCGGCTGGATGAACTCAAAACATATGATGTCGGTCGGCTGAAACCCGGCACCGGATATGCTCGCCGCTATCCCGAACAAACTCCCGTCGATGGGGAGCGCATCCCGACGCTGCGCGAGGTCATCCGGCTGCTTAAACAGCAGTGTGGCCCGACAACGCAGCTTTGGGTTGAAATTAAAACATCTCCGGAAGCAGCTGACCTGACGCCTGCCCCGGAAACCGTCAGCGAGATGGTTATAGAGATCCTGCGCGGAGAAAAGATTTCAGATCGCACCCGTATTCTTTCCTTTGACTGGCGCAATCTGGTCCATGTGCAGAAAATCGCTCCGGATATACCAACTGTATACCTCTCCCTGGAAGGTTCGCGCCTGAACAATATCAAGTCCGGACAGCCCGGGGCTTCCCCGTGGATGGCCGGGCTGGATATCGATGATTTTTCCGGGTCCATTCCGCATGCGATACGCGCGGCCGGCGGACGATATTGGGCCTCGTATTACAAACAGTTGACGGTCGCCAGCCTGCGAGCCGCGCATGAACTGGGTATGGAAGTGTACGTCTGGACCCCGGACGCGCAGGACGCCATGAAGCACCTGATTGAAATGGGCGTGGACGGCATCATTACGAATCGGCCCGACAGATTGATCCGGACGAAAATAGCGATTCGCGCCGCAGCACCCGCCAAAATGAAGTAATGGAAATAATTTGGAAAAATTCCGGCATGCCAGAGGGTGCCTGAGATGGCCGGCGGTGGTCTTCGAAAAAGCACCGCGCATGACATCGATGCGTCTTTGCGGGGCCCGGAACCATTGCGGCATCCGTCACATTTCCTAAACCGGGGACACAAACGACCCTGCCGACGGGCCCGACCGACAGGCTGAAGCGTCCGCCGGAAAACACTGCCTTCCGTATTTCACCGCAAGCCCAAAGTGCGCCTGTTTTCCATTTTTTCATCTGCCCCGTGCAGCTTGACGAATGTAACCCCTTCTTTTCAGCCACGGCGGCAGTCGTTGCGGCGGCCTGCTTGGCCCCCCGCCGCCGGCGTGTCCCTGAACAGCTGTCAGACGAGCAAATGCGCCTTGTGAAAAGGCGGTTGAAATCGCCCGTATGACGATCGGGTCTCAACGGTCTGATGATTGTGCATTAGGGTCGTCTGTGATAATATGTAATGATTCCATTAGATTATTTCGGAGCAGAATTGATTGCACGCGGGCTCAGATCGAACATTCTTATCACGGTTGCCATTCTGCTGTTTATGGGAATGATGTTGATCAACCTCGTGACCGTGCTTACGGTGCAGCGAGATCTGCTGCGGGCGGAGATCAGCCGGTCGGAACTGCTGCTCTCCGCCCTTGCCGCGCAGGTTGCAGCTGCCGCCCAGTTCTCGCCGCAGACAGCGGCCGGTTCTGCGATCCGGCTCATCGAGCAGCAAAGCGATGTGGAGTGTTTGACCGTACTCGACCGCCTGGGCCGTCCGATGTATTCCTCAGCGGCCTGCCGCACCGGGGAACTGCTCGTGGCCCACGTGCGCGAATCGTTGCAGCAGGGTCTCAAAACCACACGGTTTGTCGGCAAAACATGGGGCGTTTTCTGGCTCCAGGATCGGTATGTCCTCGTCACAACCCCGCTTTTCCGCGACGGGGTAGCTGTCGGGGCTGCCGGCGTGACCACTTCGCTTGAGGGCATCTACACCCGCCTGCGCCGCTCCCAGAAAATATTTTTGATCTATATCGGCATCAACACGGTCATCCTGACCTTCATCGGCCTGCATCGGATATCAAGAATCTATCTGGACCCGCTGAAGCGGTTGGCCAATCGGGCGGAGGATTACCGCGAGGAGGACGGCCTGCTGTTCAACGTCCGCAAAGAGGACAACGAACTGCACCAACTATCCAGGGCGTTGAATCTGATGCTGGGGCGAATCGCCGAAGACAAGGAAAAATTGCGCTTTACGGTTACATCTCTGGAGAAAGCGAACGTCGATCTGAAAAACGCCCAGAAGGAGATCATCCGGGCGGAAAAGCTGGCATCCGTTGGACGGCTCTCTGCCGGCATCGCCCACGAGATCGGCAATCCGATCGGCATCGTCATGGGATATCTCGACCTGCTGAAACAACCGGACCTGGCAGGCGATGAAAAGTCGGAATACATCCAACGAACCGAAGATGAGCTCAACCGCATCAACACCATCATCCGGCAATTGCTCGATCTGTCGAGGCCGTCAAGGGAAGGCGTGGAACCGATCCGGGTTCACGAAATCATCCACGACATCACCGAGGTCATCAAGTTCCAGCCGTTGATGTCCGGTGTTGCCATAGACCTGCAGTTAAACGCCCCTGATGACCGGGTGCTGGCAGACCCGAATCAACTGCGGCAGGTATTTTTAAATCTGATGATCAATGCGGCCGATGCCATCGCATCCAATGAAGCAACCCGGGCAGACGGCGGCCGCATCGCGATAAAAAGCGCGGTGGATCCGGTCGACGGCGACCCCGAAGGCAACGGCACCAGCAACCCGCCGATGCTGACTGTCGAGGTCAGTGACAACGGGCCCGGGATTGCAGAGGAAAACCTGGTCAATATATTCGATCCCTTTTTTACCACCAAGGAGCCGGGCAAGGGAACCGGGCTGGGACTTTCGGTCAGTTTCATGATTATAGAAGGGGTCGGCGGTCACATCACTGCCGCCAGCCGGGACGGCAAGGGAACGGTCATGACCCTGACCTTGCCCCTGGCAGGTGATGTTGACACTGCACCCGACGCAAACGTTACAGGGGTTGTGTCGAATAATGAAAAACGGTAAGCAAACGACCAGCCGACACACGGCAACCGATGAGTTCGAAGGCCTGCGACGGCTGCTGGTCATCGACGACGAGCAGAACATGCGCCACATGCTTTCGGTCATGCTGAAAAAATCCGGTTACCGGGTGGAAACGGCCGCCGACGGACTGGAGGGATTGGCCGCGCTGGATAAAAAACATTACGATTTTATCCTCTGTGACATCAAAATGCCGAACATGGGAGGGATGGAATTTCTCGAATCCGCGCGGGAAAAGCTGCAGGACACCACCGTGATCGTCATGTCCGCCTACGGCAGTATCGATACGGCCATTGAAGCGATGAAACTGGGTGCCTACGATTACATTTCCAAGCCGTTCAAAAGCGACGAGGTGCACCTGACCCTGAAAAAGGCCGAAGAACGCGAGAGCCTGAAGAAAGAGAACCTGCTGCTGAAGGAGCGGATCCGGAAAATCGGCCGGGAGAACCGGTTCGGCAATATGATCGGCAAAAGCAAGCCGATGCAGTCCGTTTTCCAGCTGGCGGAAAAAGTTGCCCAATACGACACGACCGTGCTGATCACCGGTGAAAGCGGCACCGGGAAGGAATTGATCGCCCGGGGAATCCATTTTCAGGGGCGGCGGTCAAACGGTCCCCTGGTGCCGGTCAATTGCGGAGGGATTCCGGAAACCCTGCTGGAAAGCGAACTCTTCGGTTACGTGAAGGGCGCTTTCACAGGCGCAGACAAGAATAAAAAAGGGCTGTTCGAGGAAGCCCAGGGCGGGACGATTTTTCTGGATGAGATCGGCGAGCTTCCCATGTCGTTGCAGGTGAAGTTGCTGCGGGTCCTGCAGGAAAACGAAATTCGGCCGGTGGGCGGCGCCAAAACGCGCCAGGTGGATGCGCGGGTGATCGCAGCAACCGCGAAGAACCTGGAAGAGGAGATTGGGCGGGGAAATTTTCGAGAGGACCTGTTTTACCGGCTCAACGTCATGCCGATACAGATACCACCGCTGCGGGACAGGGCGGAAGACATCCCCCTGCTGTGTCAGGCGTTCATCGGTCGTTTCAACCGGTCTTTGAAGCGGCGGATCGCCGAAGTGAGCCCTGCGGCGCTGTCGCATCTGATGAAGCACGGCTGGCCGGGAAATGTCCGGGAGCTCGAAAATGCCATCGAGCGCGCAATGGTGTTTGCCGAGGGCAAGCAACTGAAGCCGGAACATTTCCCCCCGGAAATCGGCAAGGGGACGCAAGCGGACCCGGTCGGCGGACTCATCGCAGGTTTTTCCCTGAAGGAGGCCCAGCGGGTGCTGGAAAAGAAGCTGATCGTAAAAGCCCTTGAAGAGACCGGTGGCAACCGGACCCGGGCGGCGAAACTACTGGAGATCAGCCACCCGTCTCTGCTGAGCAAGATAAAGACTTATAAAATTGACATGTGACAGTGGGGGGAGCAGCGGATTGGTTATGGGATTCCGTTGATCTTGTCTCTGAGTTTTCCCGAACACTTGAAGGTGACCACCTTTCTCTCTCTGAGAATCAGATCGGAACCCGTCGCAGGATTTCTGCCCCGTCTCTGGCCTTTATTCTTGACACAGAATTTGCCAAAACCGGAAATCAGAACGTCTTCCCCTCTCTCCAGCGAGCCCTTGATGATTTCCAGGAGGGATTCGACGATTTCGACCGACTTTTTCTTGGTAAATCCGAGTTCATGTACAGTCGAAACGATGTCGTTCTTGGTTAGTGCCATGGCACCTCCTCAATGAACATGGTTCGCACATCCGCAACGATCTTGCTCAATAATCGACTTTGCCGGTAAGGTCAATCGAAATTTTTCCTGCAATGGCAAATAGCTACGATTTGTCAAGGGGTTGTGTCGCCTCGTCGGTCGAATCCCCTTCAGCGGACGGCTCGGCAGTTTCTTTGTTGAATGGAGCCACCCGCTCGATCTTTCGAATGGTTTCGTTGATCGTCTGTACGATCTGATCGATTTCCGCCTTGAGTTCGGTTTCCTCTGCGTCGGCCATCAAGGATCTCCCCATTTATGGTATCGAGAATGCGTCATGGACGTCGAGGCTGCAGCCTCTCCAGTTACATTGTTCGGGTGGTAAGCCGATCCGGCCAGATGGTTGAACGGATTATGTTACTGCTGAAAAATCAGCTGAAGACTCATAAGCTGCTAAAATATACGGAAATAAATGATATGTCAAGATACTAAACGAGAAAAAACCGCAACCCGAAGGTCCCGCCGGAACCGAACAAAAGCGGGACGGTATTTTTTCATCCTTTGTCCCGGAAGAAAGGATACCGGCTCGTCGATGATGCTCCAGCCGGCGACAACCACAGTGGCGGGAAGCGGATCAGGAATCCAGGGAGGGCGCCAGTTCGCGCATGGTAAGGTCGGGATTGTCCGGCAGGGGCGCTTGTCCTCCGATAAGTGTTTCGAAGTAAATCTCGATGATGCCATGGTGAGACGTAAACTTTTCCTTTAACAGCTGCCTGAATTCGGTATAGGTGGGCTCGCTGAGCATCTGGTCGATTTCGTGAGCCCTTTTGTTCAGCTGGCGGCAATATTTATCGATGACGGTTTGGGGGGCGGTACCGCGCTTTTTCGCAACCCGGTGCGTTGCCTCGGTGCGCGAACAGTTGTTGATTTCAATTTCGTAGAGCACTTCGAGTATCTGCGACAGGGCCTTGGGTACACCCTTGATGTTCATGATGGCCAGCGGCTCTTCGTCCTGATCGAAGGCATCGGTGCCTTCCAGAAGAAGCCTGCGCAGTACCGTGTTCGGGGTGTCCACGAACGGTTCTGCGAACTGCTTCAGATAGTCCCAGACCTGGTCGTCGATTTCGATATGGTGCATGCCCATTGGAAAACACTCCGATAATAGTCGGACCCCGTTTTCAGGGGTCGGGACTAGTCTGGTGTTAGTATACGAAAGTATTTTTAGTAAATCAAGTATTATTTGGGAACCGAGGCGCTGACCGCGGTTTTTCCGAACCACAACATCCGGATGGGGGAAATTGCGGGCTGCAGGCGCACAGCGGCAGCAGGGCTCTCACTGGCGGGTTTCACCGCATCTTCCGCAGGATCCGTTCGGCTTCCTCGCGCTGCATTCGAACCAGCACGTAATAAAAGCCGGGCGGACCATATGTGCCGGTTGCATCGTACCAGCGGGCGATGACCTCCGTGAAATACAGTTCGGTGTCCGAAAGGGCCTCGATTACCTGGCGGGAGTAGTCGCTGCGGTTCGTGCTGATGACCAGGTCCTTGCTGGCCACCCGTGTAATAATGATTTTCCCCAACTCTGCGCGGCCCCGCTGGGCGGCCTGGTTCCAGGCATCTTTGACGCTTCGCGTTTTCCCGGATATGCCCACTGCATACAGGTAGCGGTCGTCATCCGGGGTGCTGGTCAGCCAGTCCGGGACCGGTTGTTCGGGCCCGGCGCTTTGATGGTGGCAGCCGGCTGCCACCAGTGCCATGGTGCACAGGACCAGGATCTGAACTGTCCGAGCGCTCGGTTTCCGCATGGGGACCCACCTCCGATGTTGCGTGAAACGATTGGTTTTCATTACGTTCGGGAAAGGTACTGCGCTTCCCTGCGCCCCTTTTGCTCATCGACGAAGTAGAGCAGCAGGCCGCCGATCGCAAAAAGCACAACGATGGAACCCAGGCTCCAGCGTGACGCGAGGCGGCCGGCTGCAAGCATCTCTTCTGTGCTGGGAGACGGCGGCAGCAGCAGGTACCGGACCAGCAGCACGACACCTCCCATCAAGGCCGGTCCCATAATGGCTGCGAACTTTCCCAGCATGTTGTAGAATCCATAATACTGGGCAGCCTTGTTTACGGGGATCAGCCGGGAATAATACGAACGGCTCAGGGCCTGGATGCCGCCCTGCACCAGTGCGATCATCACCGCCAGTGCATAAAACTCCGTTTTGCTGGAAATCATCGTACCCCACAGGGTGATGCAGATGTACATGCCGATGGCGAGAAATATCGAACGGCGGACGCCCCATTTTTGTCCCAGTTTACCGAAGGCCAGGGCGGCCGGGAATCCGACGAACTGAACAGCCAACAGGGCGGTGATCAGATCGGTGGAACGAAAGCCGAGCGACAGGCCGTAATCCACGGCCATGCGGATGATCGTATCGACTCCGTCGATGTAAAACCAGTAGGCGAGCAAAAACAGAAAAACTGTCCGCAGATGCCTGATTTCCTTGAAAGTTTCCGATAGCTGCTTCAATCCTTCCACGACGGTGTGCCACCGCCTGCCGGTCCGGCGCTCCCTGCCGGCGGTGTCGGGCACCCACAGCAGCGTGAACAGGCTGAACAGGCCCCACCACAGCGCCACCGAAACGAATGAAACCCGAACGGCCGCTGCCGCATCCGGCAGGCCGAAGGTGCCGGGTTTCAGTGTCATGATCACATTGAGCAGAAAGAGCAGGCCACCGCCCAGGTACCCCAGGGAATACCCGAGGCTGGAGATTAAATCGATGTTTGTTTCAGAGGCAACTGCGGGAAGCAGG
>LJNK01000125.1 GCA_001303025.1 Deltaproteobacteria bacterium SG8_13 | reverse complement strand
TGACGGTCCGCGCCAAAATCCCCAACCCGGATCGGTTGTTGAAGCCGGGCATGCTGCTGATCGTCAAGCTGGTCAAAGATCGTTCCCAGACGCTGATCATCCCCGAGGAAGCCGTGGTTCTGAACAAAGATAAAAAGTTTACGCTGGTGGTAACCGGCGCCAATACGGTCGAGAAAAGAGAAATCGTCACCGGCCGGCGAAGTCCGGGCAAGGTTGAGGTACTCAGCGGTTTGGATGCCGGACAGCAGGTGATCATCAGCGGCCTGACACGCGTCAGACCCGGCAGTTCCGTTAACGTGGTCGAGATTCGCAAGGCCGGTCACCTCTCCGGTTCTCTGGCCAGGTCATAGGACAGGTGCCGGCCATGTTCATATCCGATGTATCCATCCGGCGTCCGGTACTGGCCACGGTTTTCAGCCTATTGCTGATCGTCTTCGGCGTCATCAGTTTCGGGCGGCTGCCGGTGCGGGAGTACCCCGATATCGATCCGCCCATCGTTTCGGTGGAATCACGGTACCCCGGTGCGGCGGCAGCGGTGGTCGAGACCCGTGTGACCCAGATCGTCGAAGACGCCATCAGTGGGATCGAAGGGATCCGCTCCATCGATTCGCAGAGTCGTGACGGGATTTCGGAGGTAACAGTGGAATTTTACCTCGATCGGGACCTGGAGGCTGCGGTCAACGACATCCGGGATCGGGTTTCGCGTATCCTGGACAACCTGCCCGATGAGGCCGATCCTCCCGAAATCTTCAAAGTCGATTCCAACAGCAGCGTCATTATGTGGTTGAACCTGGTCAGCAGCCGCATGGACGGCCTGGAGCTGACCGATTATGCCGAGCGTTACCTGGTCGACCGGTTTTCGGTGCTGGACGGCGTCGCCCGGGTGTGGGTGGGCGGTGCCCGCCGTTACGCCATGCGGATCTGGCTTGACAGGCAGGCCATGGCCGCTCAGAACGTTACCGTTGCCGACGTCGAGCAGGCCCTGCGAAGCCAGAACGTGGAGCTTCCCGCCGGCCGCGTGGAATCGACCCGCAAGGAGTTCACCGTTCGGGTCACGCGGCTGTTCAACACCGCGGATGATTTCGGGCAGCTGGTGGTCCGGCAGGGCAGCGACGGCCACCTGATCCGTCTGCGGGACGTGGCAACCGTGGAGCGGGGAGCTGAAGACGACCGCAGCGTGCTGCGGGGCAACCGTATCCCCATGGTGGGTCTTGGCGTCGTGAGACAGTCCAAAGCCAATACCCTCGATGTGGCCCATGCGGTGAAGCAGGAGGCTGAGAAAGTCAACTCAGCCCTGCCCGAGGGAATGGAGTTGATCCAGAGTTACGACACGTCCGTGTTCATTGAAGCGTCGATTACGGAGGTTTACAAAACCCTGGCCATCACCGCAGTCCTGGTGGTGGCCGTGTTGTTTCTGTTTCTCGGCAGCCTGCGGGCAACCCTGGTGCCGGCGGTCACGGTGCCGGTGTCGCTGATCGCCGTATTTGCGGTTCTGTCGATCATGGGTTTTTCGATCAATCTGTTGACATTGCTGGCATTGATTCTGGCCATCGGCATGGTGGTGGACGATGCCATCGTCGTGCTGGAAAATATCTTCCGTCGCATTCAGCTGGGAGAACCGCCCCTGCTGGCGGCACTCAGGGGAACACGCCAGGTCGGCTTTGCCGTGGTTGCCACCACCCTGGTGCTCGTGGCCGTGTTTGTGCCGATCACCTTTATGCAGGGAAACACCGGGCGGCTCTTTTCGGAGTTCGCCATTGCTCTGGCAGGTGCGGTTTGTCTGTCCAGTTTCATCGCGCTAACCCTGTCTCCAATGATGTGCTCCCGAATCCTGAAGGCGCGACCGGCGACAACATCTTCGAAACAACCCCGGCACACTCGCCTGCAGGAAGCCGCTGCCAATCGCTACAGCCAGCTGCTGGCCAGCCTGATGCAACGCAAGTGGATGGTCGTCGTTGTGTTCGCCATCATTTTGATTTCCATCCCCCTGGTATACACACTGGTTGATAAGGAATACGCGCCTTTGGAGGACCGCGGGGCCTTTTTCGTGATTGCCGACGGCCCCGAGGGCGCCGGTTTCGACAAGTCCTACGAAATGCTGGAGCGCATGGAAGACGTCCTGATGCCGCTGTACGAGAGCGGCGAGGCAACCCGCGTGCTGCTGAGACTGCCGGCTTCTTTTTCAAGCACCAACGAAGTCAACAGCGTCCGGGGAATCGTGGTGCTCAGCCCATGGTCGGAGCGCGGCCGTTCCATGCAGGCAATCATGGCGGATGTCAACCGCAAGCTGGCGGCTTTGCCGGGATACCGGGCCTTCTCCGTTGCGCGTCGTGGCCTGGGCGGCGGGACCGGCAAGCCGGTGGAATTCGTTCTGGGCGGAAGCGACTATGATGAGCTGGCCCGCTGGCGCGATATCCTGATTGCCCGGGCCGAAGAAAACAACGGGCTTGCCAATCTGGAAAGCGATTACAAAGAAACCAAGCCGCAACTGGAGGTTCTTATCGACAGAGATCGGGCCGCCGATGTGGGTGTCAGCATTGCCCAAATCGGGCGGACCCTGGAAACCATGCTCGGTTATCGCAAGGTAACCACTTACATTGATCGCGGCGAAGAATACGATGTGATCCTGGAAGGCAAAAGCGCCCAGAAGCTTATCCCCACCGATATCCACAACATCTATGTCCGGTCCGAAAGCGACAGCGGGGAGCTGATCCCGCTCTCCAGCCTGGTAACGTTGAAAGAATTTGCAGATTCGGCATCGAAAAACCGGTTCAACCGCCTGCGGGCCGTCACCCTGACCGCCACCCTCCAGGAGGACTATTTGCTCGGGGATGCGCTCGAATATCTGGAGAAGATTGCCCGGGAGGAGCTGGGCAGCGCGCCGGTCATCGACTTCAAGGGGCAGTCCCGTGAGTTTGTGGATGCCTCCCGAGCGCTGGCTTTTGCGTTCGGTCTTTCCCTGCTGGTCGTGTTTCTGGTGCTGGCCGCCCAGTTCGAAAGCTTCGTCCACCCTTTAACGATTATGCTGACCGTGCCGCTGGCGGTGGCAGGGGCGCTCATCGGTCTGTATCTTGCCGGGAGCTCACTGAATGTCTACAGTCAGGTCGGTATCCTGGTGCTCATCGGGCTGGCGGCCAAAAACGGCATTCTGATCGTTGAATTCGCCAACCAGTTGCGCAATCAGGGAAAATCAATCTCAGAGGCGATCCTGGAGTCGGCCCGAACGCGGTTGCGCCCGGTGTTGATGACATCGGTATCGACTGCCATCGGCGCCGTCCCCCTGGTGCTGGCAACCGGAGCCGGCGCTGAGAGCCGCTTCACCATCGGCATTGTCATCATATCCGGAGTGGTGCTGTCCACCGTGCTGACCCTGTTTCTGGTTCCACTGACCTATGCCCTTCTGGCCAGGTTCACGTCCGCATCCAGCCAAATCGATCGCAGAATCGAAGCCCTAGGGATCAACCATATAGCGTTGCTAAAAAGTAATTCATCTGCCGATACCACCAGGGCCAGTCGTGATTGACATCATGTCCCCAATAGTCGATCCAGGCCGGAACGGATTTTTCCCGCAGCAGATGATCCAGTTGACGGGTATCCTCAATGGCTTCGTCCTCCCAGGCGCCCTGCCCCACACACACAATGATCCGGCTGCGGCGGTATTGCTCCAGGTACCATGTATCCGTCAGGCCCGGCAAATAGCTCAAGGGGGAGTTGAAATAGCAGTCGGCCAGCGCCTCCGCGCCAATTTGAAATTCGGCTCGGTCAAGGCGATAAAGGCCGCTGAGGGCGATGGTTCCTTCGAAGATATCCGGATGTTTTAAAAAAAAGTTTACGGCATGATAAGCCCCCATGCTGCAACCGTTGACCATCACCCGCTCCTGCGCTGATTGGCACTGGGTGCGGATAAACGCAACCACCTCTTCCACGATGTAACGATCATAGCGCTCATGCCGTGCGCTGCGATCAGCCGGGGAAATGGCAAAGTTATACCAGGATTCTTCATCAGCACTGTCCACGCAAAACAGCTTGATTTTGCCGGCGTCGATAAAACCGGCGATGGCCTCTATCATCCCCATCCCCTCATAGTCGAAATAACGGCCCCGCGAGCAGGGAAACACGATAAAGGGTTTGCCCCAGTGTCCGTAGACCTTCAGGGCCATGTCGCGATTGAGATGTTTGCTCCACCACTGGTGGTGTTCGATGTGCATCGTGCGGTCCTTTCTTGACATCCACTGAGTCAGGCTCTGTCTCAAACCATGGAGACGCGCAAAACGGTGGTTAATCCGGTGACTGGTGAATCAACCGCGCAATTTCGAGAATCTCATCCAGGCTTGGCGATCTGAATATATACCCGATATCTCCCAAAGCGCTGCTGAAAACACCGGGAACGCTTTCTATCTGGACCATACAGCTGCCGTATCGCGCCAGGATGTCTTCATGGCTGTAGGCATAGCGCCGGTTGAATTTGCGACTGGCATAGCAGCAGTGGTAATTGCGGGTGTAATTAACGGCGGCTTGATTGTGAACCAGCAGCTCGGCCCAGATCCGGTATATATCGATATCACAGGCATAGTTGAACATATCGGTGGTAAAACCACCCGGCGGGCGCATATTGACTTCGAGCGCCACATACCGGTCGGCCGCCGTCCGGAAAAATTCGATGTGAAAAAACCGTTCCCTCACATTGAAAGTCCGCAGGCACTCGCGGCCCATTTTTTCCAGGGTGGCCGGGATATCGCGCAGCGAATAATAATATAGGTGATCGGCTTCATTGACGGTTTCCATGATCCCCCGGCTGAACGTGTGGGCGGTGCAGAACACGGGGTTGCCGCTGCGGTCCGCCAGTCCGTCGAATGAATAGATGGTACCGGAGATGAATTCTTCCATGATGTAATCGGTGTCGGGTTTGGTCTCTAAAAATGCAGCCAGATCCTCGCTGCTGTCAAGCCGATAAGTGGCGAGGGCGCCCACCCCATCGTCGGGTTTGGCAACAATCGGATAGCCGGTTTCATCAATCAGGGCATGGGCATCCGCCTCGGTGTGGACCAGTCTTCCGCGTGCAACCGGAACCCCGGCCTCGCGAAATTTGGCCTTCATGCGGGATTTACGTCGAATGAAATCGATTTCTCCGCCCCGGACGCCGTCAATATTGAAATCGTCCCGCAGGCGTGCCTCGGTGCTCAGCCAGTATTCATTGAGGGAATCCAGACGATCGATTTTTCCGTAGTGGTGGGTGAAAAAGCCGCCGGCCCGCAACAGGGATTCGTAGCGGTGCATGTCATCAACCCGGTAATATTCGGTCAGCGTGCTGCGCACGTCCGGCGACAAGTTTTCATAGGGCTCGTCTCCGATACCCAGTACATTGGCTCCGGCCGCTTTCAGGCTCCGGCAAAAACGGAAGTACTGGGGCGGAAAATGAGGCGACAGGAAAACAACGTTCATAGGTGAATCCTTTTATCAGGGGTTTATCCATATCGGATTTTTAGCGGGACTGAAATTTGAAAGCGTCCGGCGTATAACCTTTTGGGGCAGCTCTGGGTTTCCGTGCGAAATGGCGACCGGGATATTAGGCGGCCTTTGCCGGATCGCGGAGCTCAAGCGCAAACGCGGCCATATCGAATATTTCGGTCTCATTCGGTGAACGGAAAATATATCTTTCGATTCCCATGGCCTGCCGAAAAACGGGCGGGTTCAGATCATGTTCGACCAGACGGTGTCCGAAGGTTTCGACAATCTCATCATGGCTGTGAACGTAGGGCTTGTCCTTGCGGCCGATATAGCCGCAATAATATTTCTTCGGTACGCGCACGGCCGCCTGCCCCCCGGTAATCATGACAGCATAAGCCCGGTAGAGGTCATCATCGACACTGTAGTTCATCATATCCACGATCGCCCCGCCCGGCGGCCGGCAGTTAATTTCAATCGGCATATAGGTTTCGCCGGTTTTGAAAAATTCAAAATGGAAAAACTTGCGGCGGATGTCAAACAGCCGCACCAGTTTGCACCCGGTATCCCGCAGTTGCGCCGGAATGTGGCGGCTGACGTAAAAAAAGGTGTCTTTGCCCCGAACGTATTCGAGAACGCCGTCGCCGTATACCAGCGAATTTTCATAGACAATGTTGCCGTCATAATCGGTCAAGCCATCATAGCTGACCACGTCGCCTTCAATAAATTCCTCGATAAGATAATCCTCTTTAATTTGTCGCAGATAGGATTGGAGCTGGTTTGCATTATCCACCCTGTAGATGCCGCCGGCACCGACCCCTTCGTCCGGTTTTAATATGAGCGGGTA
>LJNK01000028.1 GCA_001303025.1 Deltaproteobacteria bacterium SG8_13 | reverse complement strand
ATCATCGATTTTACCGACCCGATGGCACAGCTGCCGGTTTTTCGACGGCCCCTGCCCCAGAGCTGCAGCAGGCTTCGCAGTTCCGTGACATCACCGACGGGCGCTCCGGTCCCGTGACACTCGATCAGATCCACCTCGCCGGGATCCCATCCGGCCTGCTCGTAGGCCGACCGCATGGCGCGGACCTGCCCTTCACTGTCCGGTGCCAGTAGGTTGCCGCGCATGTCGTTGGACACCCCGATTCCCCTTATGAGGCCCAGGATCCGGTCTTTTCCGGCAATCGCGTCCTCCAGCCGCTTTAGAACCAGAATGCCGGCTCCTTCTCCCACCACCAGGCCGTCGGCCCGATGATCGAACGGGGCGCAGCGACCGCTCGGGGATAGCGCACGCAGCTGGCTGAAGCCGATCTGGGTATACAGGCAGTCGGGTCTGGACACCCCTCCGGCCAGTACGGCATCGAGCCGGCGGGCGTGCAGCGCATCACAGGCGAGCTTGACGGCAACAAGCGATGACGCGCAGGCTGCATCGAGCGTGGTGGATCCGCCCTCGAGGCCAAGTGCGCGGGCCAGCAGCGCGGCCGGAAAGGCGGTGACCCGGGCGGCGGCGCACTGGATGCGCGAAGGCGGTTCGAATCGATGGCGGCCGAAGAGGCGCTGCTCGAAAATCCCGGTGAACAGTTCGCGCGTGATCGCCGATGAGGCGTCGGTAGGCAGTGCGATTGCTGCCAGGATCACACCGGTGCGTTTTTTGTTGAGGCGCAGCGGTTCGGGACGGGAGAGGGCCTCCCGTCCGGCGTGCAGCGCGAGGTGATGGGCCGGATCCAGGCCGGTGAGCAGCTCCGGCGCAACCCGATACCCCGAAGGATCGAACCGGAATCCCTCGATCAGGCAGCCGCGGCGCGAGACGGCCCGATCGATTGCCGGCTCGGGGCGGACCACCCGCCCGACGGGCTCGATCCAACGATGGTCGGGCACATCGATGGTGGCATCGAATTTGCTGAGGATATTCGTCCAGAAAGCATCCGCATCGAACGCACCGGGGAATATCCCAGCCATGCCGACTACGGCGATGGAAGACCGGATGTCCATGAGAAGAACTTCGCCTTTGACCGAACGGGGTAAAAGTCCGGATTATCGCTGGTGAAAACGCTAATTAAAACCACAAATCCGCCGTCAGGTCAACATCCGATCCCGCACGCCCCGCGAGCCGCATCTGTCGGCGAGGGCTTTTTTTGTTGCCGAACAGCGGGATTGAACCCCGCGGGACATCCGGCTCCGGCGGTCCGCTGCCGGATGCCGCTTGCGCGGCGGCTGGTTGAGTGGTAAACTATCACATGAAAAAACTCCGTGCCTGGTTGGCATACAGCCTGTATATTCTTGTTGTAGGGGCCTTATTCGTTTACTTCCTGTTTCCGGCTGAAGCTGTGAGCCGATACATCGTTGCGCGGGTGGCTGCTGTTTATCCGGATGTGCGCATTTCGATCGGCGATGTCTCACCGATCTTGCCTCCCGGGTTGAAATTGCACCGGGTGACGATCGGTCAAACCGACGGCGATGCGCTGAAAGCGCCGGAGGTCCGGCTCTATCCGCGCTGGCTGTCGTTGTTGGGAAAGCAGCCCGCGGTGGCATACACCGCTGTCGCCGGGCAGGGGAAAATCCGGGGGACGGCATCCGTGGCCGAGGCCGCCAGCGGTCGGCAGATCCGCCTGGGCGCCGACCTTCAAGACGTTCGATTGGAGCAGCTCGAGGTGGCGCAGGCCTTTGCCGACTACCGTCTCGAAGGCTCGGTTTCCGGTGCGATCGCCTGCACTCTCGGCACAAATCGGACCGCCGACGCACAGATGAACGTCACCGACATGACGGTGGCGCCGCCCAGGCCGGTTATGGGCATCCGCGAGCTGCATTTCGAGAACGTTCGCGCCGATGCCACCCTGGTGAACCGCAACGTCAAGATCATCCGTGTGGCCCTTTCAGGGGAGCAGGTAAGCGGCGAGTTAACCGGTGAGGTTGCTCTCGGCCGACGGCTGAAGGACAGCACCGTATTGCTGGGCGGAACCCTTCGGCTCAACTTGCGGGCGGAAGGGCCGGACGCCACTTCCCTGCCGGGCAATCCGGGCGGTGGCGGCATTTCGCTTGCGGGAAGGGTACCGGTGCGGATCGAGGGCACCGTGGGAAATCCAAAAGTTTCGCTGCGGTGAGCCGTGCTGACCGTTTCGCAGGAAGACAAAAAAGTAGCCGGTCGAACCGCGATAACCCCATGAGCAGGTGGATAACATGGTGAAAAATGCATTTACGGCGCTCAATCTTTTGCTCATTGCCGCGGGTGTCTACTTTAGCGTGAACGCTTTTTACCTGTACACCTCATCGCGTTTGGACCCTGCAGAGCCGGAGACATTTCGTGTGGCCCCGTCCGCCCGGGCCGAAGCAAGCGAGCCGCTTCCGCTGTCCCACTACCAGCCGGTGGTCGAGCGCAACCTGTTTCAAACCAAAGCGACGGCCGCCGTCATCCCCCAGGCGGTGGTGGACGTGGAGGGGCTGCAGCAGACCGATCTGAAATTGAAGCTCTGGGGAACCGTGACCGGTGATGACAAGGAGGCCTATGCCGTCATCGAAGAAACCGGAAAACGAATTCAGAACCTGTACCGCATCGGAGACAGCGTCCAGGACGCCACCCTGAAGCTGATTTTGAGAGAAAAGGTCGTGCTGAGCGTGAAAGGCCGGGACGAAGTCCTCGAAATCGAAAAACCCACCGACCGGGCCTCCAGTGCCCGTCCGGCAGCCGCGTATGCCGCACGGCCGGGAGCCGGCCGGCAGCCCCGCGCGCCGCGAAGCCAGAAGATCACCCTCCGGCGAAACCAGATCGACGAGGCATTGCAGGATGTCAACCAGCTGCTCAGCGATGTGAGCATCCGTCCGCACTTCCAGGACGGCCAACCCGACGGCCTGATGCTTTCCCGTGTGAAACCCAACTCCCTTTTCATGCGGATGGGGCTGAGAAACGGCGATGTGATCAACGGGGTGAACGGACAGCAGCTTCAAAGTGTCGACGATGCCATGTCGTTTTACGAGAAGCTCAAGGAATCCGACCAGGTTACCGTTCAGCTGAAAAGAGGCGGCCGGGAGCGGACGATACAATACACCATTCGGTAATGCCAGCAACGAAACAATTAAGTGAATACAACCGGGAGCAGCTTGACACGCTGCTGATGGTCAGAAGGCGCCTGGCGGTCCTCGGGCAGGAGCCACAACGGGCGCTGCAGGAAAAGATTGCGGACTACCTGCAGTTTCGCAGCGATGTGGACGGTTTTCTGCACGAGCATTTTACAGCTCTGTGCAACCGCACCTGTTATACCAGCCGACGAAGTGCCTGTTGTTCACGGGAGGGCATCATCACGTTTTTCGCCGATGTGGTGATCAACTGCCTGCAGTCCACCGGCGATGACCTGGACAAATTGCAGCGGGATCTGCTGGGCATCCAAAACGAGCACAAATGTGTCTACCTCACAGCCCGCGGCTGCCACTGGCGGGTGAGACCCATCGTGTGCGCCATGTTTCTGTGCAACCGGGCGGCGAAAACCGTTTTCGAAGACCGGCCGTCGCTGCGGAACCGATGGGAGGAACTTTGCCGTCGCAAGCAACTTTTCACCTGGCCGGACCGCCCGGTATTGTTCGACTTCCTGGAAGCTTTTTTTATCGACCTCGGCTGCAGCTCGCCGCTGATGTACCTGCACAACTCTCCCGGGCTGCTGCGGGTGAAAAGAAGGGGTCAGGCCTCAACACGTGACAACCCATGAGAAACAGCGATTGATGCGGTTCGACCGTGACCGATATATTGCGGCTGGCCCGCCTTGACTCACGAGGCAAGGGGGGGCGTCTTGCCGCCCACGGCCAACCACGCTAGTCTGCCTTGCCGGGAGGTGTCCGTATGCTCGGCGCCATAGCCGGAGACATCATCGGGTCGGTTTTCGAACATATTCCCGTAAAAACCACCGAGTTCGAGCTGTTCAGCCGGCGGTCGACGTTTACCGACGACACGGTTCTCACCGTTGCTGTGGCCCACGCGATCCTGGAGAACATCGATTACGCAATCGCGCTGAAATCGTTTGCCCGGCGCTACCCTGACGCCGGATACGGTGCGTCCTTTTTCCGCTGGATGCTGGCCGAGGACAGCCGGCCTTACAACAGCTGGGGAAATGGTTCGGCCATGCGGGTGAGCCCGGTGGGATTTGCCTTTGTCAGTTTCGACGAGGTGCTCCGGCAGGCGGAAAAAACCGCGGTGGTCAGCCACAATCATCCCGAAGGCATCGCCGGTGCCCAGGCCACTGCCCTGGCGGTGCACCTCGCGCGCGCCGGTGCCGGAAAAGAAAGGATTCGCTGGGAAATCGAGCGCCGCTTTCACTATGATCTCAGTCGCCGGATAGACGATATTCGTCCCGCCTATCGCTTCGACATCTCCTGCCGGGGAACCGTTCCCGAGGCGATCATTGCTTTCCTGGAGTCGAAAAACTATGAAGATGCCATTCGAATCGCAATATCGCTGGGAGGCGACAGCGACACCATCGGGTGCATCACCGGAGCAGTGGCCCAGGCTCATTATGGAGAGATGCCGGAAGTCATCCGACGGGAGGCTCGCAGGCGCCTGCCAGCAGAACTTCTGGAGGTCGTCGATCGCTTCAGCCGCCGCTACCATGTCGACTGAAAAGAAAACACCCCGCTGTACGCAGCGAGGTGTTGATTTCAAAAAAAGTGCCCGACCCGGCGCACAAAACCAACCCGCAGCCGGGATAAAAGCCGGGTGTCGGATCGGGCCGATCCGCTATTTGGCCGTGTCCGGTTTGAAGGCCTTGTAGAGTTCGGGATCCATTATGGCCTCGTATCCGGTAATTCGTGCCACCACCACCCGGGCGGTGTCGAGAAAGTGAAAATCGCCTTTCATTTTCATCTCGCCGGCCTCTTTGACTTCCAGCACCGCCGTCACCCCCTCGGGGGGAAATCGGTCGCAGTACTGGCGATAGCTGGCGCAGTAACTGGGCAGCGAGACGTTTCCGGTGTTCTCGTAGCACCAGACGGTGGCCATTTGAAACGCACAGTCCAGCACCAGCGGGTCGGCCAGCCACTTATTGCGCAGCGGCTGTTTCATCCACCGGTCCGGGGAGGGCGCCGGCGAAATGCGGGCGGTCATGCCGTCCACCGAGCAGTGGGAAATGTCCCGCAGACCGTGCAGGTCGCTGCCGTGAAAAAGGATCTGGTCGTAGACTTCCTTGGTGCTGCGGGTAAAGTTGTTTTTCTGCAGGTTCTCGGGTATCCGGTAACCGGGAGGATCGTAGGGTTTTCCGATCAGAACCGCCCTGGCCCGGGAGTGGATGACTTCCAGGTCGTCCTGAATCCCGTCGCGCAGTTCCAGATGCACTTCGAAAAACCCGTTGTTTTTACGAGCCTTGCCCGCCAGCAGTCGCACCTGCCGCGGCTTGCCTTCGAGTTTGATGCCGCTGAGCACGCGCAGGTCGTCCAGACCGTGGAGGCGCAGTCCGGGATTGTCGTGCAGGGCGCCGTGCCCGAACCATTCGGCCATCAGTGCCAGAGGTACCACGGCCTTGCCGGCGAGCATGTGGGAGCGCAACACCGGCATCTGTTGTATATCGACCTGCCGTTTGAACGTCAGTGACAGGTCGTTGTGGTTGGCGCCGGCGGACGGCGGCGCTGCCGCCGCCGCGGTTTTGGCCTGCACTGCCGGTTCGAAGCCGCCACCGATCACAACTTCAACTTCGCTGCCATTACCGCAGCACATCTCCCGGACCATGTGACGGGCGCCCTGTTCGACCGGTATCAGGGAAATCCCCTGGCGTTCGAACTCGCGCTTCAACGTCGGCGTGACCATACCGCCATCCCAGGGGCCCCAGTTGAGGCTGACAACCTTGACCTGTGGCCGCTGGGCGGCGAACTTGCGGGCCAGCTTGTTCAGCGCTTCGTTTGCCATGGCGTAATCTGCCTGTCCCCGGTTGCCCAACCGGGCCGTTACCGAAGAGAACACCACCAGATGGGCCAGGGGATCGGATTCGGTTGCGGCGATCAGGTGACGCAGCCCATCGACTTTGGTGCCAAAAACCTTTTCGAACTGCTCGTCGGTCTTTTCGACGATCAACCGGTCTTCCAGTACTCCGGCACCGTGCACAATGCCCCGGATCGGTCCCTGGATGCGGCGCACGCTGTCCAAAACACCTTCAACCGCCCGGCGGTCGCGGACATCCACCGGGTAATAGCGGGCGCTTGAACCTGCTGCGGCAATTTTTGCCAGGGTGGCGGCGATTTCACGGTTGGCCTGGTGTTTGCGGTAGGCCGCTTCGAGCTGCCGGGGGGACGGGCGCTTGCCGTTGAATTCGTTTGCGAGGATCGCGTTCTTGACGGCCGCTTCCCCCTCCAGGGTTTCCAGCCAACCGGGGATCTTCTCCGGCGCGGGGGAACGCCCCAGCAGGGCCAGATTCAGGGGGCAGGCCGATGCAAGCGCCACTGCGGCTGCCGCAGTCACCCCCCGGGCGCCGCCACTGACAACCACGACGTCGTCGGGATCAAAAGGAGCGGCAACCGCGCTTTCGGTCGCAATGAGTTCCGGTTGCAGCTGCGCGATGCGCCGACCGTCCGGATGCAATCCGATTTCCACCGGATCGCGCGGGTCGGCGCCGAGCAGATCCTGCACAACGGCAGCGGCGATCGCGCCTGGATCGCGCCACGAAGGGGCGATGTCGAGTGCCCGGCAGGTGACCGCCTCCCATTCGACGGCAGCGGTTTTTACCAGCCCGGCAAGACTGCCCTGCAGGGGGTCGCCGATTTCACCGCCGTTGAATCCGAACGCCCCGTCCATGCGGATCACGCTGGCGAAAAGCGCGGCCTGCTCTTCAGCGGATTTCATCAGTTGGGGGGCCAGGTGGCGGGTGAGCCCGAACATCGATTTCAGTTGAGCGGTGTCGAGCGGTGTGTCGGGATTCACCACGAGGATCAATCCCGACGCCGGCGGCAGCGAAGCTTTGTGGCGGAGGATGTCCGCAGATACCAATACCGTGTGGATTCCCCTCCGATCCAGCTCATCGGCGATGGCGGCAGACAAGCCGGATGCGTCATCGATGACGAAAACTTTCCGGTCTGCCGGCAGCGATATCGATCTTCCCGGGGTCAGATTTTTTTCAGTCCATCGAACCACCCGCCTGTCCAGATTCCGGTTATAGTCGCTGGCCGTTTCCGGTTGGGCTTTCCGCTCCGTGTCCGCATCCGGAAGGCGATGGGATTTCGACGGTGACGCTTCCCGGTCCGGCAGGGAACTCGTGTCGTCGATGGCTGCCAGGATCTGCTTGAGGGTTTTCAATCCGCCAAGGACCTCCGGCGCCACGGATGGCATTTCAGGTATTTTTTCTTCCAGCGCGGAAAGAATTTCCACCCGCTTAATGGAGTCGATACCCAGGTCGGCCTCCATATCCATTTCCAGACCGATCATTTCGGGGGGATAGCCGGTCAGTTCACCGACAACCTGCAGAAGGGTCGCTTGCAGTCGGGACATGTCAACATCTTCGGCCGGGGGCATTTCCACCGGCGGTGGTGTCGACGGCGCCGGTTCGCGTGGTTGTGGTGCCGGGACAGGTTCGCCGTTTTGGTAATCGCCGAAGGCGGCCAAGATCTGACGCAGGGTTTTCATCTTGCCCAGCTCTTCCGGAGAGATCCCCGGCAGTTCGGGGAGTTTTTCTTCCAGGCAGGAGAGGATTTCCACCCGCTTGATGGAATCGATACCCAGGTCGGCCTCCATGTCCATCTCAGGCTCGATCATCTCCAGAGGATATCCGGTCAGTTCCGCCACTACCTCCCGGAGGGTGTTTTCCAGTCGGGTCGTATCCAGCGAAACCGATTCGGCAATCGGTGCAGCCGGCGGCGGCACGGTCACTGCAACGCCCGGTGTTTCTTCTGCAGCGGCCCTGTTGACACCGGCCGGGCGTTCAACGGTTCCGACCACCGTGTCCGGTGATGGGAGATCGGGCGGCATTGCCCCCGTTGCGGGTGGCTGCACCGGCGCTGCGGGTTCCGGCTGGACCGGCAGAGGGGGCAGCGGGTCGATGCCGCCGGATTGTCTCAGGAGGGAGGCTGCGGCCAGCCGACGGGTGCTGTCCATCATCTGTTGAAGTGTCCGGCTGGCTTCGGACTGGGTTTCCAGAAACTTGCGGTGCGCTTCGGCGGTTCGTTCGTGCAGTGCCTGCATCGACTGCAGCCCCTGCTGGACCGCTTCCAGCGCCCGGCTGATGACATCTGCCTGCGGGTCGGGTGTGCTGTTCTTTTTCATGTCGTTCCGGTTGTCACTCGTCGATCCCGCCGGTGGTGACAATCGGGGTTCGACGAATGGGGAGTTGGCGGTTTCGGGTGCCGGCGGGTCCGGCACAGAGGGCACCGGCACGCGGGCTTGCCGCTGCCGGACGGTCTTGGGGCGATCGAGTCGGGACTCACGGTAGTTGGCCCCGGAGATCGGTATTTGCATGCGCGGCTGCCGCTTCTCGGCCGGTGGTTGTTCCCACCGGTCCAGTGCCACCGGATAGCCGGCAGCGGCCAGGCGACAGAGCACCCCGGCCAGATCGAACAGGCCGGGCTGTCGGCCGGCGCTGCGGTCGACAGCCGTCACCAGGCAGTCGCGGTCGCCCAGCGTGTCCTGCACCAGGCCGCTGAGTACGCGCCCGGGGCCGACCTCGACAAATGCGCGCACACCGTCTTTGTACATCTGTTCGATCTGCTTGAGAAAATCGACGGGGTTGCGCAAGTGGTCGGTGAGCAGCGCAGCCGTCTTTGCCGGATCGTTCGGATAGGCGTTGCCGGTCGTGTTGGCGTACACCTTCATACCGGTGGGAGTGAAGGTTACCTTTTGCAGTGCGGCGGCCCACGGCTTCAGGGCGAACCGCACCAGCGGGCTGTGAAAAGCCGCCGACACCGGCAGGGGAACGACCGGCCAGCCCAGGCTGCTGAACAATTCCGCCGCTAGGGCCAGCGCCGCCGTTTTTCCGGCAACAATCCCCTGGTTGGGGCTGTTGCGGTTGGCCAACACCACTTCCATCCGGTTTTTACGGATGGCCGCTTCGATTTCATCCGGTCCAGCCTTGACGGCCAGCATGCCGCCGCTGCGGTTTTTACCGTCCTGTGCCATCAGGCGGCCCCGCTTCACTGCGAGCTTGATGTAGGAGGGCTCATCCAGCCACCCCGCGGCGTGCAGGGCGGTGAGTTCGCCGAAGCTGTGCCCGCCCACGGCACCCGGCGCCAGACCGAATTCGGTCAGGACCTTGAACAGGGCCAGGCTGACGGCACCGATAGCCGGTTGGGCGACTTCGGTGGCTCGGAGTGCTTCCTGCTGGTGTTTGCCGGTGCCGGATACGGGATAGATCCGGTCGGTCAGCCGCTGCTTTCCGCCGTATGCGGCGTCGAAAACCCCGAGGGTGTCAAACGCCTCAGGGAAGCAGCAGACCAGATCGCGTCCCATTTGCGGGTACTGACTGCCCTGACCGGGGAACAAAAAGGCGATGTCGCCGGATGGACGGCCGCTGCCATGGCAAAATTGCTGCCCTTTGGCTCCAAGATCCCATTTTTGTGCCGCATTTCCAAGCCGCTTTACTCCGCGATCCAGCAGCTCGTCCAACCGGTCGTCGGCGGTCTGCTGAGGATCGAAGAACCATAGCATCCGATGGGCATCGCTGTGCGAAAACGCCTGCCGGGTCCGGGCGGCGGCCACGGCGATTGCGTCGGCAGAGGGGTCTTTCTTTGCCAGTTGCTGAAACCGGCGGCATTTTTCAACCAGCTCCCGGGTCGATGGGGCGGAGAAGGCTATAATTTCGGTGGATCCGGACCAGGCAATTTCCGTTTTTGCGGGGCGGTATTCTTCCAGCACCAGGTGGAAATTGCTGCCGCCGAATCCGAAGGAGCTGACACCGGCCCGGCGGGGCCGGCGTTTGGCGGAAAACCACGGACGGGTCCGGGAATTGAGATAAAAAGGGCTGGTTTCGATTTCCAGCTCCGGGTCCGGTGGATCCGCTTTCAAAGTCGGCGGCAGGACCTTGTGATGAAGCGCCAGTGCGGCTTTGATCAATCCTGCGGCGCCGGCAGCGGCCTTGGTGTGCCCGATCATCGATTTGATCGAACCCAGGGCGCATTTTCGATCACCGGTACCCCGTCCCTTTTCACCGAAAACCCGGCACAGGGCATCGAACTCGACCTTGTCTCCCACCCGGGTACCGGTGCCGTGTGCTTCGATCAAATCCACCGTTGCGGGAGAAACGTCGGCCCTTTCGTAGGCCATCCGCAGCGCCCGGGCCTGGCCCTCGGCACGGGGGGCGTAAATACTCTGGGACCGGGCGTCGGAGGAAGACCCGATACCGCGTATCACGGCCAGGATCCGATCTTCATCCCGCTCGGCATCCTTCAACCGTTTGAAAACCAGGATGCCGATGCCTTCGCCGAGCACCGTCCCATCGGCCTGGGCCGAAAACGGGCGCACATCGCCGCTGGGAGAGAGGATCCGGGTTTTGGCAAAACACATGTGCATGAAAATGTCGTTGAGGGTGTCCACGCCACCGGTGACCACCATCTGGCTGCGACCCGAATACAGTTCGAGCAAAGCCATGTGAACGGCGCTCATGGAGCTTGCGCAGGCCGCATCAACCGCACAATTGGTCCCCCCCAGGTTCAGCCGGTTGCAGATTCTTCCGGCCACGACATTTCCGAGCAGTCCCGGAAAGGAGCTTTCTTTCCAGGGAACATAAGAATCGGAGATACGGGCCATAATCGCTTCGGCCGCTTCGGCACCGATGCCCGATTCGTTCAATGCCCGGCGCCATTTGGGAAAACCGAGCCGGGAGCTGAGGGGAATGACCAGCTCCTGGGTACCCGTAACGCCTAAAACCACGCTGACCCGCTGACGGTCGAAGTCCCGGTCTTCCCCGTACCCGGCGTGCTGCAAGGCCGCTTTGGCCGCGATCAATCCCAGCAGCTGTGACGTGTCGGTGGAATCGAGCGTGTTGGGTGGCAGGCCGAACTCGACGGGATCGAAGTTCACCGGGGATATGAATCCGCCGCGCTTGCAGTAGGTATGGTCCGGTTTTGCCGGGTCGCTGTCGTAATAGTCGGCGGCCGACCAATGGGTTGACGGGACCTCGGTGATGGCATCCTGGCCGTGAAACAGCAGGCGCCAGTATCCTTTCAATCCTGGCGAGCCAGGGAAAAAACATCCGATCCCGATGATGGCGATGGGAATGTCCCGTTTGGAGTGTGTTGATTTTCTTTTCACCGGTGGAGGCATCCAGTTCACTGCGAAGGAGGTGTATGCAACCAGTATTTATAATGCTTTTCCAACTAAATTGCAAGGACTTGACGGCGGATTTAAGTTGTACTATTGATAGTACAAATAAACAACCGGCTATATTTATGGTTTTTCGCTTTCATTCGGATCTCGGTTGCCGTCAATGGATCCCCCTGCATGAAAACAGGTCTGAACAAGCTCGAACGGGGAAGGAAGCTGCCATGATTCGTTATTTTCTCGGCCGGGACCTGGCCGACCGGCTGCATGTCCCGCTGGCACGCTGGAAGCGCTGGGCCAGGGAGTTTCTCCCCCCGGATCCGCTCGGCGGGCTACAATCCGGTTATGCGCGTCACTACAGTATCGATGAAGCCTTTACCGTGTACCTGGCCGGGCACCTGGTTTCCCGGTCCCGGTTCAGCATTCCGGAATCGAGGCAGATTCTTTCGGATTTAGACCACTGGCTTGCCGGAGAAGGCTACCGCGCCGGGACTGCCACTGACAGCCCCGGTGAAAATGGCGATACCGAGGCGGTGCACGAACATCTCGTGCTTATCGAACGTCGTCCATCCGACAGCGGCCTGTCGCCGGGATTCGGCTACACGATTCGCGGAATCCTGGCGCGGCAGCTGCACAACCGGCCGGGCCGGCAGATTGAAGAGGAACAATATCGTACCATCCGGCTGCAAAGTGGAACAGAGGACGGGACACATCCCCAACCACTGGAACAGTGGTTGATCTGGATAACCCGGATCCTGCAGCATTTTGTCGAATGCCTCGAGCTCAACCCCCACCTTTTCGCGGCACTTCGGCAGCGGTCCAAATTCCCCTGAGTGACGGCAGCGGTCGGAGTGGCGAATGGGTGCGCCTTTAACGATCGGCGTCGATGTCCAGCAGTTTTTCCAGCTGATCCAGTGGAAGCGGGACGAAGGAGCCGACCTCCGGTGGCAGGGATATTCTCTGGCTCCGCAGCCAGCTGCAGCGTGTCGCGACAGCAGCCCCCACCAGCAGGTTGAGCGCCACGGTCACGGTGCGACGGTTTTTCATCTCCTCTAAAAAGCTGCCTTTCACCCACTGGTTGAAGGCTCCCATGGCCGGCCCGCACCAAATCTGGTAGTCGATCTTTCGCTCGGCATCTCCGCTGTTGGCCCAGTGGGAAGATTGGCCGAGATAGGATCGAAACACCAGAGCCATGCGATGCCTGGGATCGGATTCCCCGCGTCGGATCTGCGCCGGATCCCGCTGCTGAAAAAAAGCCTTTGTATGCGCCCACTCTTCTTCCAGGCTTCTTCGAAAAAAATCCCGCTCTAAAATGGCCCTGTCTTTGGAGGGGAGTTCCTCAAGGCTTTGGTACCGGCTGTAAAGATCGTAGAGTTTGGCGTGACGCCCATTTCGAACATATCCGCTGCCGGGGCCATGGTCACGTCGGCCTGTCCGGCTTCTGCCAGCATTTGGCGCACGGTCTGCGATGTGCCGGCCTCCATGCAGGCCTGGTTGACGCTGCCGGTGAGAATATAGGCCGCCCCCAGCGAAAAGGCGGCAGCGGCCGACTGCGGCGTGGCAATGCCGCCACCCAGACCGATGCACAGCGGGCGCGTAAAGCCGTGTTGCGCCGACATGGCATCGCGCAGTGCAAGGAACGTCGGCAGCAGTGAAATGGCCGGCTGGTTGTCGGTGTGCCCGCCGGAATCGGCCTCCGCCGTGACGGCATCGGCCATGGGCACCTTTAGCGCCAGTGCGGCTTCTTCGGCATTGATCCGGCCCTGCGCCTGCAGGCGCGCCAGCATCTTTTCCGGCGGCGGTGACATGAAGCGCCTGGCCACCTCGACGCGGGATACCTTGGCGATGACCTGATTGGGACACACGATGGATCCGTCCGGTTCCCGGCGGATGCCGGTGACCCGATAGGTTATCAGCGGCAAGGTCAGATCCAGGTATGCCGAAGCGCTCACCAGGCGCACCCCCGTTTTCAGGTACAGGTCGACGGTGGCCGTTTCCAAATCGGGTTCGTTTGGGCTGTGAATCAGGTTCATTCCGTAAGGAAGCGGATCGAGGCGCTGCTGCAACTGATCGATGGCGTCTTCGATCTGATGAACCGGCAAGCCTGCGGCGCCGAAAAAAGCCAGCAGCCCGGCCTTGGCGGACGCCTCGACCATCCGAACGGAAGTTATGGCGTTTGCCATGGCCCCGATCACGTAAGGATAGCGCAGCCGGAAGCGCTTTCTAAAGTGCGGGTCTCCCAGGTCCTGCGGGTGAAGCGGCGGCACGTAAGCCAGCAGTGGCAGGTGGCCGGCAGCGGCATCGATCGGGCCGATAGTGGCGGTTCCGCCGCGGCCGACACCCGCCTCCGAGCCCATGTCGATCAGGCATATCGAATCGTTCACCCGATGCAGCGCCTCCTGCAGCGCGGCAGTACCGGTTTGCGGAGCAAGCTCGCCCTGCCGCCACCAGCCGATGGCCTTCATATGTTGTCTGTCGGAGAGTTTCATTTTCGGTAAATGTAGACAGCTTCTAGGCAAAAATGATCGTCAAGTCAAGGACCCATCGATCGATTGTCGTTAAACTGCTCAGGGCAGTCCGGATATGTCACGTGTTCGCGGCGGTCATCTGCGGGGCATTCGGCGGCGCAGGTGCGCTTTGCGTATCGCAAGCCGCTGATAACGATATAAATGGGCGCTTCGGACGCGCCCGCAAAGGGGGGCGCTACCCACTTTTTTAGCGTAAAGATGGACCGGTTAAGCACATGCGTGTCAGCACGGATGAAAAGGCGACCGAAACCCCTGTTTGTTTTTTTGACCGGGATGCCGACCGACGGTCATGAAACACGCGCCAATCAGCCGCGGGGGTGATACCTGCGGTGCATCTTCTTGAGCTGATCGCGCGCCACGTGAGTGTATATCTGTGTGGTGGCGATATCCACGTGCCCCAGCATGATCTGCACGGTTCGCAGGTCGGCACCGCCCTCCAGCAGGTGGCTGGCAAATGAATGCCGCAGGCTGTGGGGGCTGACGGTTTTCAGGATATCGGCCTGCAGGGCGTACTTTTTCAGCAGCTTCCAGAACCCCTGGCGGGTCATCGGTTTGCCGGCCCGGGCGACAAACAGATAAGCGCTGCTGCTTTGCTTCAACAACTGCGGGCGGAATGAAGCCAGATACTCTTCCAATTTGTCCCTGGCATGCTTTCCGATGGGCACGACCCGTTCCCTGGCGCCTTTCCCGAATACCCGCACGAACCCGGCTTCCAGGTTGACATCCAGCAGTTTCAGCCGGATCAGTTCGCTGACCCGCAGGCCGGCGGCATAGAGCATCTCCAGCATGGCCGCATCCCGAAATCCGGCCGGCCTTGTCATGTCCGGGGCGTCGAGCAACCGTTTGACCTCCTCGACGGACAGAACATCGGGGAGCCGCAACCCGCTTTTGGGCAAATCGATCAGCGCGGCAGGGTCGGCCGGCAGGATTTTCTCCTGGACCAGAAAACGGTAGAAACCCCTGATGCTTACCAGGTGCCGCGCTCTGGAGCGCGGGGTCAGACCCTCATCACGCATGTCGATCAGGTAGCGCAGCAGCAGCTGGGTGTCGTTATCGGAAACTCCGCCGGCACCGCTGGCGGTAAGGTAGGCCGTATAGCGGCTCAGATCGGCACTGTACGCATCGATGGTCGTTGCAGACAGCCCTTTTTCCACAAGCAGGTAGTTGATGTAGCGGTCTACCAGGTTGTCGATGGTGTCCACGGCTCCTCGCACTTCGACACGGTTCGATCCGCCGGGCCTGCGGCGGCAGTCAATTCAAATGCGGCAGCGGCCCGGATCGAGTTCGTTGAGAACTTCGGCGCCGCCGTCGCGCACGACAATCATATTTTCCAGCCGCACGCCGCCCCAATCCGGAACATAAATTCCCGGCTCCACCGTGGAGACCATGCCGGCCTCCAGACGGAACTCCTTCAGAGGGCTGAGTCGGGGGGCTTCGTGGATAGCCAGCCCCGTGCCGTGGCCCAGGCCGTGGCCGAACAAACCGCCGTAGCCTTTGCGATCGATGTGATCGCGGGCGATTTTGTCCACGGCTTTTGAACTGGCGCCCGGACGAATCGCGTCGATGGCAAACCGCTGGGCGTCGAGAACGGTTTGGAAAACCTTTTCAAAGCGGCTGTCCGGTTTGCCGATGATAACCGTCCGGGAAATGTCTGAACAATACCCGTTGAGTCGCGCTCCCCAGTCGAACAGGATCGGTTCGCCCGGCTGGACCGCACGGTCTCCCGGGATAGCGTGGGGCAGGGCGCTGTTGGCACCGGCGGCAACAATGGTGGGGAACGAAAGCGCTTCGGCCCCGGCTTCCCGCATTGCTTTTTCCATCAACCAGGCGAGTTCTTTTTCCGTGGTTCCCGGCCGAAGCTTCGGAAGGCAAGCGGTGAAGGCCGACTCGGCCAGCCTCAGCGCGTTGCGGGTTTCTTGGACTTCGGTTTCGTCTTTGACGATGCGCAGTGTTTCCACCAAATCCTCGACCGGCAGCAGCCGAATCGAATTTCCGCTCTTGTTCAATTCCTCCTTGATCTTCTCGTGTTGCTGGACCGTCAGCCGCACGCTTTCAAATCCGAGCCGCGAGATGTTCAGGCGCTCGACAAGTGCGGGCAGCTGTTTGGCCAGGCCTTCCTTGTAGCACACCACTTCATAATCGGGGGCCTCGCGGCGGGCCTGCAGTTCGTAGCGGGAATCTGTGGCCAGCAGCAGCTTTTCAGCTGTGATGATCAACGCACCGGCGGATTCGTCGAACTGGGTGTCCTCCCCGGTAAACCCGCTCAGGTAGCGGCGGTTTTCCGCCACCATGACCAGCAGCGCGTCGACGCCGGCCGGTGGGAGCGTCAGCCGCAATTGCCGAATTCGATGATCGATGGTCGGTTCCAAGCTCGTACCTCCCGCTTGCGTGATAGGTTGTGCACCAGCAATATAATGAATATTTCGGCTGCTGTACAGGGCAGTGTCTATCCGCGGTCTCCTGCGCTACAGGGATTTGGCCAGCTTGAGCTGGTTTTTCAAGATGGTGAACCGGAACTGTGGCTGTGTCAGGTCGTGGTGTCGGCGAACGAAGGGCACGTAGATCAGGCGAAAGCCGGCAGCCGCGATGGTAATATCCGGCAGTCTGGGAAAATGGGTTTTGCGGGGTTTGATGAAATTGGCCAGGATAACCTTCAAGCTCTCCACCGCACTGACCAGCGGCAGCGTGACGGGGTAAAGCTCACCGTCGGGCAGCTGGTCCGCGACAAGGTCCGGCGGATGGGTCAGGGTCATTTTTGTCGCCAGCGGCAGGAAGGTTTGCGGTCGGATCTTGAAACCCGGGCTCCAGAATCGAAACGGTATATCCCGCCATTCTTCCCTGGGAACTTTCGGTAAATTGGCCGTTTTGGCCAGATCGAAATAGGAGTCAAGAACCACTTGATCCACATCGGCGCGGATTCGCCAGAAGGGAAGGAAAATCACCTCTTCCTGGTTTCCGGTGGCAACGTGTCCGAACCTTGTCCGGTGCAGGCGCTGTCGCCCGGGCTGCCAGGCGGAAGCGCAGTTGCGGCACAGCAGCACCAGAGAGTCTGTCTGTCCCTCCAGGTCCCAGCCGCATTTAGGGCACAGGGTGGGCAGAAAACGCAACTGCCAGTCCAGGCGGGGGCAGCCGGCAACGGTTTCACTGAAGCCGGCCGGCGGCTGCCGGCCGGTAGTTTCGTTGAGCACCGCATCGTACAGGCTGCTTTCCGCATAATAGGGGGCATAGATCATGCTGATATTTTCACCGACGTGGGCCTGGTGATAGACCGGTTGGGGCAGTCGCAGACGGAATCGAGTCTGGAAGATGCGCATGACAGCGGCAAGGGATTGTTCCGGCGGTAAAAACTGCGCCTCGCTGTCCGCGGAAGCGAATTGCAGCTTGAGCGTCTGGCTGCGGAATCCGAGCGAATGGGGAAAGAGCGCATTGTCGACGGCTTGATGGCTGATATCGACAAACCGCTGGCGCACGCCCTCGGACACGCAGGAAAACAGCATCCCCTTGAACCGCCAGTAGGGAACATAGAAAACGGATTTACCGGCCGGTGCCCGGCTGGGCAGGCAGTAGCGGAAATGATCGCCGGGCATCAGGTAAGAGCGGACCCGGCAGAATTCGCAGCTGAACAGCCGGTCGGTTTCCGTCAGAGTTGCCGGAGCGCCGCACTGCGGGCACTGATGTTCGATGAGCAGGTTATAGTTTTTCACCGCACTGATTGCAAAACACCGAGTCTTCCAGGTTTTCCGTGCCGCACTTGACGCAGGATTTCGGTTTCGGTTTTTCTTCCACTGCGTGTCCGCAGCGGCTGCAGAACCGTGCATTGGGAGTCAGGTTCTTTCCGCATTGGGCGCACTGGTCGAACACCACCTGCTGATGTCCGCAGTGGGGGCAGAATTTGGCATCCATGGAAACCGGCTGCTGGCATTCCGGGCACCGGGAGCCATCCGCGTCGGGCTGCCGGCGCGCTTCGCCGCGGCTGCCGGCAAAGTACTGGGCAAACATGGCCGGCATCATCAGCCCCAGACTGGTTCCCATGCCCATTCCGCCGCCGCCCTCTCCGGTTTCCGAAGCCTTTTCCATGGCCATGGCCGCCTTCATCTGCATCAGTTTTTCCATGTCCTTGAACACGCCCATGCGGCTGCGGTCGTCGATGGCTTTCTGCACCTCGGGCGGCGGGGTGATGGCGTTAATGTACAGGTGCGTTAGCCGAATTCCGAAGTGGCCGAAGTCCTTTGTCAGTCGATCGGACAGGCCCTCCGACAGCTCATCGTACTTGGCAGGCAGGTTGAGAATCGAATCGAGAGTCTGCCCCATATAATCGTTGAATCGCGAGACGATGACCCGGTTCAGGTATTCCTCGATTTCGGCGGTGCTGAACATGTTCTTGGTACCCACCATGGTGTTGATCAACAGCACCGGCTGGACCACCTGCAGGTTGAACACCCCGAAGGCCCGCAGGCGAATCAGGCCAAGCTCCGAGTCCTTGAAGGCGACCGGATCGCGGGTTCCCCATTTCAGGTTCGGAAAGACCTTCAGGTTGACCATGTACACCTCTGCCCGCAGCGGGCTGTTCATGGCCCAGGGCAGGCTGGCCAACTTTGTCAGTATGGGGATGTTGCCGGTTTTCAGTGTGTGTCTCCCGGCTCCGAAGGCTCCCACGGCTTTGCCCTTGTAGAAAAAAATGCCCGCCTGGCTTTCCCGCACGGTCAGCTGAGCCCCGTATTTGATCTCCCCGGAGCCTTCTTCCGGAATCCGGTGGACCAGCTCTGCGCCGGTTTCATCGAACCACTCGATGTTTTCTAGAAAGACGAGGTTGTTTACGCCCATAAGATTACACTCCCTGCTTGCTCGATTTCGTTCGCTGCCCTTGCCTTATTTTATGATCAACGGCTTCTTCCGGCGCGATTCGCCACCGCAGGATCAGGGTGATGAAGCGCTGCGCTCCTCCTTTGGTTGGATCAGGCCGGACGGCTGGTGTGACAGATTTTCGCGATCGGCCGTCTTATTTTTCCGCCCGGCGCGCCTGCCGCCAAGCTGGTATTTTCGAATGGCCCGATTGTGCTCTGCCAGCGTGGACGAAAACTGGTGGGTGCTGTCCCCGCGGGACACAAAAAACAGATAAGAGGTGTCGGCAGGGTACAGAGCAGCCGCGATGGCATCCAGCCCCGGGCTGGCGATGGGGCCGGGAGGCAGCCCTTTGATCTTGTAAGTGTTGTACGGGGTGCGGGTGGCCAGGTGCTTGCGCGTGAGGTTGCCGTCAAAGTCCTCGATGCCGTATATCACCGTAGGGTCGGTCTCCAGCCGCATCCCTTTTTCCAGCCGGTTGTGAAACACCGATGAAATGACCGGACGCTCGGAAGCCGTTCCGGTCTCTTTTTCGATGATCGATGCGAGCGTCAGGATCTGGTGGACCGTGTAGTCGAGTTCGACGGTCCGCGCTTTCCATTGGTCCGAGAAAAGCGAACGCAACCGTTCCACCATGGCCATGACAATCTCCGCAGCGCTTGCGTCCCTGGGGAAATAGTACGTGTCCGGAAAAAGGTACCCCTCGAAGGTGTCTGCTTCGATCCCGATTCGCCTCGCCGCTGCGCCATCGGTGGCCGCCTGCAGGAAATCCGCCTGAGAGACAAGGCCAGCCTCCTCTACGATCGCTGCGATTTGCTTCATCCGGTATCCTTCCGGAACGGTGAATTTGTGCAACCGCACCCGGCCCGTTACCAGCATCTCCAAAATCTGATTGGGGGACATGGCGGCCGCCAAAAGGTATTCTCCGGTGTGGATGCTTTTGTCGGCACCTTTCATGCGCGCCAGGATCCGGAACTTGTACGGATGGGAGATCAATCCCCGGCCGTGCAGATTCTCGGCAACGGTTTGGAAGCTCTGCCCGCGCACGACGCTGAAAATGGTCTGCTGTTTGCTGTCCGCTGCCGGCCGGTCTGCGTAAAATACCATATCCAGATAAATACCGAAGATGGCCAGCAGCGTCAGAAAGAAAATCGCGGATGATATGGTGAGGAGTTTTTTGACTTTCACACTATATATGTTATGGTAAAACTCCCTGTTTTGTCAAAGATCCATTGGTGCGATCTACGGCTGCGGAAAGCGTTCATGCCGGTCAGGCATCCGCTGGCCTCTTAATTTTTCCAATGATGGCAGGTGGTTTCGATCTGCCGGGGAGCGCCTTCTGCCCCACCCCGGCCGGCACGGCGGATCGCCTTGACAAGACGAGGGTTCCACACTAAAGCCATCATCCGATGCTCTCCTGGGACGCAACGGCGGCAAAAGAGATATGTTGAACACGCGAGGTGAAACAGATGGCAAAACCGATCCTGAAGGCCCATAAAATACGCAGCGACTGGTGTAAAGGTTGCGGGATCTGTGTCGAGTTCTGCCCCAAAAAGGTGCTCGAATTGGATGAGTTCGAACGGGCGGTGGCAGCGCGGCTGCCGGACTGTATCTGCTGCAGACTCTGCGAACTGCGATGTCCGGACCTGGCCATAGAAGTTGAATGCAAATAAGGTGGTATCATGCAAAGAAATGTCAAATTCGTTCAGGGCAACGAGGCCTGTGTTGAAGCCGCTGTCTACGCCGGACTGAATTTCTACGCCGGGTACCCCATCACGCCGTCTTCGGAGATAGCCGAGTTGCTGTCCGGTCGGCTGCCGGCGATCGGTGGGAAATTCATCCAGATGGAAGACGAGATCGCCTCCATGTGTGCCATCATCGGCGCATCGCTGACCGGCAACAAGGTGATGACCGCCACCAGCGGTCCGGGCTTCTCGCTGATGCAGGAATCCCTCGGCTACGCCATAATGGCCGAGATCCCATGTGTGATCGTCAATGTCATGCGGGGGGGGCCTTCCACCGGAATTCCGACGCACGGCAGCCAGGGGGACATCAACCAGGCCCGCTGGGGAACCCACGGAGACCATTCCATCCTGGCGTTTACCGCGTCCAACCACCAGGATATCTTTGAAATGACGGTCACCGCCTTCAACATGGCGGAAACCTACCGCACACCGGTCATCCTCCTTTTCGACGAGGTCGTGGCCCACATGCGCGAGCGGCTGGTGATCCCGGAAACCGGCGAATTGCCACTGGTCGATCGCTTGCGAACCTCGGTGCGGGAAGGGATCGATTACCATCCCTACCTGCCGCGGGAGGACGGCCGTCTGCCGATGTCGGACTTCGGAGGCGTGCACCGGTTCAATGTCACCGGACTCTATCACGACATGTGGGGGTTTCCTTCCAGCGAACCCCGCGTGGTGCACGAGTTGATCCGGCACCTGTTCGACAAGCTGGAGAACCGCGTGAACCACCTTGCGCGCTACAAGGAATTTTTCCTGGAAGACGCCGAATACGTGCTGGTGTCTTACGGCAGCGCCGCCCGATCGGCGCTGCACGTGGTCAAGGAGCGACGCCTGCGCGGCGAGCGTCTCGGCCTGCTGGAACTGCAGACGCTGTGGCCTTTTCCCAAAGAGATGATACGCGAAAAGTGCGCCAATGCGAAGGCCGTGATCGTTGTGGAATTGAACCTGGGCCAGGTTCTGCAGCTGGTCAAGATGGCGGTTAACAACCCCGAACGCGTGTTTCTGGCCAACCGCATCGACGGTGTGTTCATCACCCCGATCGACATCATGAATATCCTGCGATTGATTCAGGGAAAGGGAGTCTGATCGATGGCCATCAACAAGTACCTGCGGGAACGGTTTTTCCCGCACCTGTGGTGCCCGGGGTGTGGTCACGGCACCGTGCTCAACGGGATGCTGCGGGCGGTTGACAAGCTCGGCATGAGCAAAAACGAAATCGTCATGGTTTCCGGTATCGGCTGTTCGGCCCGCATATCGGGATACGTCGATTTTCACACCCTGCACACCATTCACGGCCGGGCCCTGGCGTTTGCCACCGGTGTGAAGATGAGCCGACCGGAGCTGAACCTGATCGTGCCGATGGGAGACGGGGACGCCCTGGCCATCGGGGGGAATCACTTCATTCACGCTGCACGCCGAAACATCGATATCACCGCCATTGTGATGAACAACCGCATCTACGGGATGACCGGCGGACAGTATTCGCCGCTGTCCGGGCAGGATATCATCGCAACGACCGCCCCCTATGCCAGCATCGATCCCAGCTTTGACGTCGTCGAGCTCTCCAGAGCCGCCGGGGCCACTTTCATTGCACGCACCACCACCTATCACGTCAAACAGATTGACGATTTCATAAAGCAGGCCATCCTGCACGAAGGATTCTCCGTGGTGGAAATTCTCACACAGTGCCCCACCCATTTCGGGCGGAAAAACAAGCAGGGCAGTGCGGTGGACATGATGAAACTTTACCGGGATATCACCACCCCCATCGGTTCGAAGGCCAAGCAGGAAAACCCGAATTTGATCGAGCGGGGGATTTTCGTACAGGAAGATAAACCGGAATACTGCAGGGAATACGAAAAGATCATCGAGAAAGCGATGGGGAGCTGACCCGCACGTTGCACGAACTTGTCATTGCGGCCGGCAACTGTTCATGAACGAATTTGACGAATGAAAACTACGGGATATCGCTGATGGAAAGATGCAGAATGGTATTTTCGGGTTCCGGCGGTCAGGGAGTGGTAACCGCAGCCATCATCCTGGCGGAAGCGGCCGTTATCGTCGAAAATTTGAATGCCGTACAGTCCCAAACATACGGGGCCGCCGCCAGGGGAGGAGCCACGCGCAGCGACGTCATCATTGCCGAGTCGGTGATCCACTATCCGAAAGTCATACAGCCCAACTTCCTGGTTTGCCTCACCCAGCCGGCCTACAATACCTATTATCCGATCATCCGCCCCGGCGGGTTGCTGCTCACCGACTCCCGTTTCGTGAAAACGGAAGACAAGGTGGACGCGCGCCAGATTGAGCTGCCCATGTACCATTCGGTAATGGAGCAGATCGGAAAACCGATCGTGTTCAACATCTGCATGCTCGGCGTTACGATCAGCCTGACCCGGGTCGTGCAACCGGAATCGATTCTCAAGGTGCTGGAAGATCGGATCCCCAAGGGATTTCTGGAGATGAATCAGAAAGCCCTGGACGTGGGGATCGAACTGGGAGCGGGGCTGAAAATCTAGCCGCGCCTGTCGTCATCGCCGGCAGCTCCCCTCAGGTCATTTCCGGATCGATGTTGGCGATGCCCGCCGCCTTCAACGGCTGCAGCCCAAGGGCCCAGCATTCTGAAAGGACGCGCACCTCACCGCATCGGCCTGACCGCCTTCTTACCGCTTTTATAAAGAGCCGGATCTGTTCGGCCCCGGCCGGCCGCAGGAAGCCGGTGGCCGGAGTCTGGTCGCTGCCGGTCAGGATACATGTACCGCTCGCACCGAGTAAGCGGCGGTGAAATCCTGCCAGCCGACAAACCCATGCTCGACGCTCACGTACCAGGCCGCCGTAAAGCTGCGCCGGTCACAGCTCCACAGCCATTTCTGGGTTCGATCGAAAATCGGCTCGATGCAGAAATCCTCTCCCTGGGGGTCGTCGGTGAGCAGGGTCAGCAGTTCTTCGACAGTGGGCAGCCGCCAGTGGCGGAGGCCGGCAAAGCGGCTGCGATTCAGCGCTTCGACATAGTCGCGGGCCTGCGGCCAGGTAACCGGAAACGCTGAACCCGACTGCTGCCAGAGCCGGCCGGTGCTGCGGTCGGAGACAACGCCGTGCCGGTGCACTTCAAACGTTTCGGACGCCCGGCGAACCGGCCGCCAGAGGTCATCAACCGGAAAGAACTCCCGGGCCTTGCTCGGTTCGATCTTCGCGGGGCTGCTGCGCGGATCCGCTTTGCCGCTGGAAGCGCCCTCTGGTTTGCCCGCTTTCGGCCGTGGCAGGCCGCAGATTTTCCCCTTTTGTTCTTCCCAGGCGGTTTCCAGCTCCTGCAGGCCGGCGAGCATGCCGGCGGCGGTGGGGAAGCGATCCTGACTTTTCGGGGCGATCGCTTTGCGGATAAAGCGATCCCAGGACGCATCCAGCTGCGCGTTGAACCGGCGCACCGGCACGTATTCACGCGCCGGGATCCGGCCGGTGAGCATGCGGTAAAAGGTCACGCCTACCGAATAGAGGTCGGCGCTGAAGTCGACGCTGTCGGGATCCTGCTCCTGTTCGGGCGGGGCATACCAGGCCGAACCGACCTTCAGATTGGCCGGTCCGGCGTACTTGTCGCCGCGCAGCTTCGACAGGCCGAAGTCGCATATTTTGATGCTGTCCTGGTCGGTGACCAGCAGATTGAAGGGTTTGATGTCCCGGTGAATGATTCCGGCATCATGGAGGCCGGCCAATCCCTCCAGGGTCTGCCGGGCGTAGTCGACGGCCTTTTCGATGCCGATTCGCCGCGATGGTCGATCGGTGCGGGCCCCCTCGCCGATCATTGTCCCCAAATTGTTCGGGTAGTACTGCATCAGGTAGTAAGGCTGGCCGCCGTCCAGGTCGTAATCGAGGATTTCGACGACGTGGGGGTGCCGCAGGCCGGCCAGGGTCACCGCTTCGGCGGTAAACATCGCCTGCAGCTTGGTCAGCCCCATCAGGGTTATCAGCAAGGGGTCGGGGGCCAGCAGCTTGAGGGCCGAAATCTTTCCAATGACAGGATGCTCGACTTTGTAGATCTTTCCCATGCCACCGCGACCGAGCAAACCGCGGATGGTATATTTGCCGATGGTTTTCATCACCACAACCGCTTGGCATGGATTTCCGGCAGGCCGGCATCGATGATTTTTCGCGCAACCGCTGCAATGTCGTAAGCGACGTAGCGGACCTCCAGTACGCTGCCGGTCGAGTCCCAGATCAGGTATTTGGCCCTGTTGTCGCCATCCCTCGGCTGGCCGACACTGCCCGCGTTGACAATATGGCGGTTGCCGGGCTCCAGTTCCAGCAGCCCTTCCGTCAGCGGCCGGTTTTCCAGCCGCCCCTGGCGGCAAGCCAGCAGGACCAGGTCGTGTGAATGCCCGATGAAACAGTATGTTTCGGCATACGTGTCAAACGTTTTGCAAGTAGCCTCTTCGGCCAGCTCGAAGTAGTAGGTCGTAACCGAATCGGGGGGAAATCCGTGCACGAAGCGGCATCCGTGGTCCACCAGCACGGCTTCCATCCGGGAGATGTAGCTGCGGGAGCCCTCCGACAGCCGTTCGAAGGTAAGCGACAGGGATTGGCGTGCCGTCGGGTTGAACCACGCCAGGCGCTCGGGCTGCAGAAAGGCCAGTTCGTGGTTTCCGAGCACCGATGGAATGTTACGCTGCTGGAGGGCAGCGATCACTTCGTTGGGCTCGGGCCCGTAGCCGATGTTGTCACCCAGGCACACGACGGCATCGACGCCCGCCCGGTCCATGTTTTTCAGCACGGCCTGAAAGGCATCCCAGTTGCCGTGAATATCGGAAATAATAGCCAGTCTCATGGATTTCCAGTCATCTGGTCCGATACCAGCTCCGGTGTCGCCGGTTCCTGTCGACTGTGGGGCTCGCTGCATTGTCGTCGGTTTTGTACGAGACTCACATGGCGCCCGATTGCAGATACCACGCGATCACCTGGGGGCCGTAGAAGAGATACATCACGGCCCCCAAAGCCAGAAAGGGACCGAAGGGCACGGCCAGCTTCATGTTCTGGCGCTTGATCAGCATTACGATCAGACCGACGAGGGTGCCGGAGGCCGAGGATGCGAAAATGGTGAACAGCACCCCTTTCCAGCCGATCATCGCTCCGATCATCGCCAGCAGCTTGATGTCACCGCCGCCCATCCCTTCCTTGCGGGTTATCAGATGATAGAACCAGGCGACCAGAAACAGGCTCCCGCCCCCGGCCAGGATCCCGATCAGCGAATCGAGCCAGGTGACCGACGGTACCAGCCTCGCAGCCAGAAAGAAGGCGGCAATACCCGGCAGGGAAATCACATCGGGAATGATGCGGTGATCGATGTCGATAAAGGTGATGACGATCAGAACAGCCGCAAAACCATAGGTGACCGCCGCTTCGGGGGTAAGTCCGAATTTGATCAGCACGGCCACGGCCAGCGCTCCGCTCAGCAGCTCCACCAGGGGATAGCGCACCGCGATCGACGCCCGGCAATTGCGGCAGCGGCCCCTGAGCAGCAGATAGCTCAACAGCGGTATATTGTCATAAAATCGTATTTTCACCCCGCAGCGCGGACACATCGAACCGGGAGTAACGATCGATTTTGACTCGGGAATCCGGTAGATGCAGACATTCAAAAAGCTGCCCACGCACAAACCGAACGCGAAAACGATGATGATCACCTGGAAAGGAAACGCTTGCATTGTCCCGCTTTCACCCTGCCGTGACTTGTACGCAAAAGATTAAAGATTAGACCAGGTTGGGTGAAAAAATCAAGATTGATATTGTAAATAGGGCAGAAAGCTTTATAATATTTAGCCTAGTTGCCCGTAAACCCGCGGCGAACATTTCTTTTCGCAGCGGTCAAGGCAGGCAAATTCCGATCAAGTGGAGAATCCATGGCTGTAACCGACAAGGACGACCTGATCAGCATCCTCGAAGAAGATGATTTGTTATCGGAAATCCCTTCGACGCTTCCCATGATGCCGGTCCGAGACATTGTGATCTTTACCGACATGCTGCTGCCCCTGTTTGTGGGGAGAGAGAAATCGGTGCGAGCGGTGGAGGAGTCGGTTGCCGATGACGGGTTTTTGTTCCTGGCGACCCAGAAAGATCCGGCCGTCGAAAATCCTGAGCCCAAGGACATATACCGTGTCGGAACTGTCAATCGGGTGTTGCGGATGCTGAAGCTCCCGGACGGACGCGTCAAAACGTTGGTTCAGGGTCTAGCCCGAGCGAGGATCAAGCGCTATGTCGGCCGCAAACCTTTTTACCGGGTGAAAATCGAAACGATCAGTGAAACACCGGCGAAAAAGGTCACTCTCGAGACCGAAGCCCTGATGCGCAGCGTCCGGGAGCATTCGGAGCAGATCCTTTCCCTGCGCGGCGAGATGTCCGCCGACGTGACCACGGTACTCGAAAGCATCGAAGACCCCGGAAAGCTGGCCGACCTGGTTGCCACCAATCTAAAGTTGAAAATCGACGAAGCCCAGGAGCTGCTCGAAATAACCGATCCGCTGGCCCGCCTGAAGCGGGTCAATCGTTTTCTTTCCAAGGAAGTCGAACTCTCCACCATGCAGGCCAAAATCCAGTCGGAAGTCAAGGACGAGATTTTCAAGAATCAACGAGACTACTTTCTGCGGGAGCAGGTGCGTGCGATTCACCGGGAGCTCGGGGAGCAGGACGACAAAGCCCAGGAAGTGGAGCAGTATCGTAAAAAAATCAAGCGGGCCAAGATGTCCCGGGAGGCCGAAAAAGAAGCCACCAAGCAGTTGCGCCGGCTGGACCAGATGCACCCGGATTCGGCTGAATCGGCCGTGGTGCGAACCTACCTCGACTGGCTGGTCGACATGCCGTGGAACAAAACCACCCGGGATGTCATCGACATCCGAAAAGCCAGAAAAGTGCTCGACGAGGAGCACTTCGGTCTGGAAAAGATCAAGGACCGCATTCTGGAATACCTCAGTGTCCGAAAACTGAATCCGGACATGAAGGGACCGATCCTTTGCTTTGTGGGACCGCCCGGCGTGGGCAAAACCTCCCTGGGGCAGGCGATTGCCCGCTCCCTGAACCGCAAGTTCGTGCGCATATCGCTGGGCGGCATTCACGACGAAGCCGAAATCCGCGGCCACCGGCGCACGTACATCGGGGCACTTCCGGGACGCATCCTTCAGGGACTCAAGCAGTGTGGCAGCCGCAATCCGGTGTTCATGATGGACGAAATCGACAAGCTGGGCAGCGACTTCCGGGGAGACCCATCATCAGCGCTTCTCGAGGCCCTCGATCCGGAGCAAAACAGGGAGTTCAGCGACCACTATCTGAACCTTTCTTTCGACCTTTCGAAAGTGATGTTCATCCTGACCGCCAATATTACCGACACCATTCCGTCCGCCCTGCTCGACCGGATGGAGGTCATTACCCTGCCGGGCTACACGGAAGATGAAAAACGACGGATCGCACAGCGTCATTTGATACCCCGTCAGTTCAAAGAGAGCGGCATCACACCGAAAACGCTGGAGATCAGTCCGGGAGCCATCGACCTGATCATCAGCGAATACACCTCAGAATCCGGCCTGCGGAATTTAGAGCGCGAAATCGGATCGATTTGCCGCAAGGTAGCCAGAAAAATCGCGGAAGGCAAAACTGGCGGATTCCGCATCAATCGCAACAACCTGCACCGCTATTTGGGGGTCTCCCGGTATTATCCCGAGATGGACCAGGAGCAAAGCCAGGTAGGGCTGGCCACCGGCCTGGCCTGGACCCATGCCGGCGGGGAGGTAATGTATGTGGAGGCCTCGCTGATTCGGGGCAAGGGCGAGCTGATCATCACCGGTCAGCTCGGCGAAGTCATGCAGGAATCCGCACGGGCTGCGGTGAGTTACGCCCGTGCGAATATCCGTGCCCATGGCGGCAAGGAGACGATCTTCGACAACGCGGACATCCACATCCACGTGCCGGCCGGTGCGATACCAAAAGACGGCCCGTCGGCGGGGATTGCCATGGCGACCGCGCTGGTGTCGACGGCCACGGGTCGGTGTGTGCGGAGCGATGTGGCCATGAGCGGCGAGATCACCTTGCGGGGAAGGGTCCTGCCGGTCGGCGGATTAAAGGAAAAGACCCTCGGTGCCCTGCGGGCTGGAGTGCGAACGATCATTATTCCGCAGAAAAACCGCAAAGACTTGAGTGAAATACCCCAGGGTATCCGCCGCAAGATCAATTACGTTCCAGTATCCGGGATGGACGAAGTGCTGCAACATGCCTTTGAGAAAACGCGGCCGGTGAAAAAAACCACCCGGAAAAAGACCCCTCGCAAATGATGGTTCTGGCGGTCGATACGGCTACTTCGAGCTGCAGCGTGGCGATTGCCGATGGCGACCGGCTGTTGTCGGAGATAACCCTGGTGAGCGGCGAGACCCACTCGCGCCACCTGGCCGCACTGATCGAAACCCTGGTTCAAACCGCCGGACTTTCCCTTGAACGGGTCGAGGGTTTTGCCGTTTCACAGGGACCGGGTTCCTTTACCGGTCTGCGGATCGGTATCAGCACCGTCAAGGGTCTTGCGATTGCCGGCAATCGTCCGATGGTAGGCATTTCCACCCTGGCAGCCCTGGCCTGGCAGGTGGGTCCCACCGATCACACGATCTGCTCCATGATCGATGCGCGCAGAAAAGAAGTATATGCGGCTTTGTATCACTGGAGCCCGGACGGACCGGTGCAGGTGACAGCCGAACAGGTGGCAACCCCGGAAGCCGTTCTGGCAGCGATAGAGCAGCCGTGCGTTTTCATTGGCAGCGGGGCGGCGGCATACCGGCGTCGAATAGAGGCTGCGGCAGGTCGCCGTGCCCTGTTTGTTCCGGCCGGTTTTCATTCGATCCGGGCGGCAGCCGTCGCCATTTTAGGCGCCCGGCGTCTGTCGGCCGGGGATCCGGACGATGTTGAGCGGTTTGTGCCGACCTATCTGCGCAGGTCCGATGCCGAGCTGCGGCATGCAGACACGGGTGCGGATCCCATCTGATGAGCGAATGCGTCGGTCAATCGGCACCCGTTTCGATTTCGGTTAGCCGGCTGGCCTGGGGGGCGGCGCGTAATTTGACTATTGGGTTCAATCTTGTTATAAAAAAATGTTTGGCCCGCAACCGCAGTCCACTATGCAGACAGGACCGGAATTTTCAAAGGGACCTAGATGAGCGATTACTCCTGGCCTGATCGTCCGAATGAGACGGCCTTTCCTGTGGCCAAACCCGGCTATCCGTTCATATTCGCCGCCGCGTTTGCGACAGCGGTTTTCGCACTGCTTGGAATTGTCGCACTGGCGCTGCTTGGGCTGTTGACAACGGTTTTTATCGTTTATTTTTTCCGCGATCCGGACCGCGCCGTCCCCTCGTTGGCGGCAGCGGTCGTGGCGCCGGCCGACGGCAAAGTCATCGGACTCGAAACCGTAGACGGGGGAGCGTATTTCGACGGCGAATGCCGCAAACTGAGCATATTCATGTCGGTTTTCAACGTTCACGTCAACCGGATCCCTTTCGAAGGCGTCGTTCGCAAGGTTGATTATCATCCGGGGAAATTCGTTGCTGCCAACCGGGACAAGGCATCCAGTGACAATGAACGCAATGCATTGTTTATCGAAACCCAGTCCGGCAGGCCCATAACGGTCGTTCAAATCGCCGGTCTGGTGGCACGCAGGATCATCTGCAGGGTTGCCGAAGGGGATGCAGTTGCCAAAGGACAACGTTTCGGAATGATATGCTTCGGATCCCGAGTGGATCTATACCTTCCGCTGGAGTTTGATGCCTCCGTAGCGGTGGGCGACACTGTTCAGTCCGGCACGACCATACTGGGAGAGCTACCATGAGACGTAGCAAACGAAGCAGGAAAGATCGCCTGCGACGGGGGATTTACATACTGCCCAACATCTTTACTTCGCTGAACATCTTCTTCGGCTTTTACGCCGTTATCGCCTCGGTGAACGGCAAATTCGTTTCAGCGGCATATGCGGTCTACATTGCCGCTGTTTTCGATCTGCTGGACGGTAAGATTGCCAGGGCCACCAACACCACCAGCCGATTCGGCGTGGAGTACGACTCGCTGGCCGACCTGGTCTCCTTCGGCCTTGCTCCGGGTCTGATGATGTATCTCTGGGCGCTCAAACCGATGGGCAGGATCGGCTGGCTGGCAGCGTTTCTGTTTATGGTCTGTGGCGCCCTGCGGCTGGCCCGCTTCAACACCCAGGTCGGCACTGTCAGCAGCAAGTATTTCGTCGGGTTGCCGATACCGGCCGCAGCCGGGATGACCGCAGCCACCCTGCTGCTGTTCCACCGTCTGGGGCTGGATGCCGGTAGCCAGCGGCTGCTGATGCTGTTGATGCTTTATGCGCTGGCATTTTTAATGGTCAGCAGTATCAAGTACCCCAGCTTTAAAAATGCCGAATTGTTTCGCAGCATGAATTTCAACGTTCTGGTTGCCGCCATCCTGGTGTTGATTTTTATCGCCGCGCAACCATCCATCACCCTCTTTTCCATCGGGTCGATGTACGTTGTCTCCGGTCCTGTCGTGACCCTCTGGAGGATAAAAAAAGCGAAGACCGTCAAGACCGAGTCCCGCGAGGCAAACAAGCCCAGACCGCTTCCTTGAATCATACGGTTAGTACCCCACACCACCGGCGGGCTCCATGTCGAGACGAGCCCCGGCCGGTTGACCGCTCTGCCAGGGGACTTGAAACAATAGAAATCACGATTACATTCAGCGAAGAGGTAGCCAGGAAATGAGTAGAAAGTCGGTCCATGTGGCTGTGGCCGGTGCAACCGGCGCCGTCGGCAACCAGATGATCACCTGCCTGGAGGAGAGCAACCTTCCTCTGAAATCCGTCAAGCTGCTGGCCTCCAAACGCAGTGTCGGCCGGCAGCTGAGGTTTAGAGGGGATCTGCTCCCAGTAGAGGAAATGACGCCGGAGTCTTTCAAGGGCTTGGATGTCGCACTTTTTTCCGCCGGTGGCGGCACCAGCAAGCAGTTTGCACCGATTGCCGCCGATGCCGGCTGCGTGGTGGTGGACAACTCCAGTGCCTGGCGCATGGACCCGGACGTGCCGCTGGTGGTGCCGGAAGTAAACCCACATGCAATAAAAGATTACACCAAAAAAGGAATCATCGCCAATCCGAATTGCTCCACCATTCAGATGGTGGTGGCGCTGAATCCGATTCACAAGCATTGCGGTATCAAAAGAATCGTGGTGTCCACCTATCAGGCGGTGTCCGGTACGGGCAAAAAGGCCATCGACGAGCTGTTCGATCAGACCCGGGCCATGATTAACTTTCTGGATTACGCCAAGCAGGTATACCCCCACCGGATCGCATTCAACTGCCTGCCCCACATCGATGTCTTCCAGGAAAACGGGTACACGAAGGAAGAGATGAAGATGCTCAATGAAACCCGCAAAATCATGGAAGACGATTCCATAGCCGTTACCGCCACCACGGTCCGGGTACCGGTTTTCTATGGTCACTGCGAAGCGGTGAACATCGAAACCAGCCGGCACATCTCCGCCGGGCACGTGCGGCAGCTGCTGAGCAGCGCGCCGGGCGTGAAGGTGATGGACGACCCGGGCAACAATGTTTACCCGCTGGCCACCGATGCCGCCGGCCAGGACCTGACCTTGGTGGGCCGCATCCGCCAGGACGAGTCGATTGAAAACGGCATCAACATGTGGATCGTGGCCGACAACATTCGCAAGGGAGCGGCCACCAACACGGTTCAAATCGCCGAATTGCTGGTGAAGGAATATCTATAGATTGACTGCGGCCGCCCGATGGATGGCTGCGGGCGATTCAGATGGAATTTGGCAGGAATGACGAGGAGTGTTTACGAAGTGGAAAAAGTACCGCTGACCAGGGAAGGATATCAAAATCTGAAACAAGAGCTGGAGAGATTGAAACGGGTGGAGCGCCCTGAGAATATCCGTGCGATCGAAGAAGCCCGGGCGCACGGGGATCTGTCCGAAAATGCCGAGTACGCGGCCGCCAAAGACCGGCAGGGCTTCCTGGAGGGCCGCATCGGTGAACTGGAACACAAAATTGCCCACGCCGATGTCATCGACACCCGCAAGTTGGACAACAGCCGGGCCATGTTCGGCAGTCGGGTTCTTGTCGAAAATATCGATACCGGCGAGGACGTGGAATATCAGCTCGTCGGACCCGACGAGTCGAATGTCGAAAAGGGAAAAATATCGATTTCCTCGCCCCTGGGCAGGGCCCTGATGGGTAAAAAGCCCGGCGATGCCCTCACGCTTCAGGCTCCCGGCGGCATGCGCAGCTACGAGGTTATCGAGATCCGTTAGCCGGTGGAATCCCGGCCCATAATACAGAAATCAACAGCGAGCAGGTTCGCGTTGAGCGAGGAGGTTTGAAAGTGGCACGTATCACCGTGGAAGATTGTCTGAAACAGGTTCCCAATCGTTTTCTGCTTGTCAATATGGTTGCCAAGCGGGTGCGCCAGATTCGCGAAGGCTCCGAATACCTGGTCAGCTCGCCGAAAAACGAGGATATCGTGGTATCCCTGCGGGAAGTCGCCGCCGGGAGGATCCGGCTCAAGTTTGAAGAAAACCCCCCTCCCCAGCTGGAAGAAGCCGCTGAAAATACTGCGACAGAAGAATGACCCCGCTGCCACCGAAAAGCTCGTCTTACCGGTCGATCAACCGTCAGGTTGGTCGAGCCATCGGCCGCTACGGGATGATCGCAAACGGAGATCGCATTCTGGTCGCCATGTCCGGTGGCAAAGACAGCTTGACATTGATGTGGACGCTCAGCGAACGCCTTCAGCGGGTGCCCGTCGACTACCAGCTGCATGCGGTTTACATCGATCCGGGGTTTGACGGCAGCTTCGGTGAGGACCTGGCGGTCTACTGCCGGCAGGCGGGGTACCGTTTCCGCTGGGAGCGCACCGATCACGGACCCCGCGCCCATGGTCCGGAAAACCGGGAGAACCCCTGTTTTCTGTGCTCGTGGAACCGGCGCAAGCGGATATTCGAAATCGCCGAGCAGCTTGGCTGCAACAAGGTAGCCTTCGGCCACCACAAGGACGATATCATCGAGACGCTGTTTCTCAACATCTGCTATGCCGGCGAGATCAGCACCATGAAGCCGGTGCAACCGTTTTTCAAGGGCCTTTTCACGGTCATCCGGCCCCTGGCTCTCGTGGAAGAGGATCTGATCAGACGATTTGCGCGGCAGCAGAATTTCCCCCGGTTTCGGAACCCGTGTCCGAGCGCTTCCGGATCAAAGCGCAGCGACATAAAGAATTTACTTGACGGGCTCTACAAAACCAATAAAAAGATCAGGGGAAATATTTTCCGGGCCATACGGCACGTGAATCCGGAGTACCTCTTCACATGAAGTCGTCAGCAGAATCGATTCGACCGTTGAATCCGGCCGCCGAGAACCGCACCATGAAGGACGTACAGAACCTGCCCGACCACCGCAACATGCCCATCGACAAGGTGGGTATCAAAAACCTCCAGTATCCGATCACCGTACTGGACCGGCAAAGCGGGTATCAGCACACGGTGGCCTCCATCAACATGTACGTGGACCTGCCCCACCGCAACAAGGGCACCCACATGAGCCGCTTCGTCGAGATCCTGCACCTGTTCCGCCCGGAGATCTCCCTGAAGAGAATCGCCGAAGTGCTCCAGCAGATGAAAGAGCACCTCAATGCGGCATCTTCGCACCTGGAGGTGGCGTTTCCCTATTTCATCGAAAAAAAAGCCCCCGTGACCCATTCACCGGGGTTGATGGATTACGCTTGCAGTTTCAAGGGATCCAGCGACCCGTCCGGCAGAATCGACCTGGTGGTGGAGGTGGCGGTGCCGATCACCTCGGTGTGCCCCTGCTCCAAGGAGATCAGCGAGTACGGGGCCCACAATCAGCGCGGCGAGGTGCGGGTGCGCACCCGTTTTAAAAAGTTCATCTGGATCGAAGACGTGATCGCCCTGGTAGAAGAGGCTGCTTCCTGCGACGTCTATTCGGTGCTCAAACGGGCGGACGAAAAATGCGTCACCGAACGCAGCTTCACCAATCCCAAGTTCGTCGAGGACATCGTGCGCGATGTTGCCCTGCGCCTGAAATCCGATGACAACATCACCTGGTTTTCGGTCAGCGCCGAGAACTTCGAGTCGATCCACAACCACAGCGCCTACGCCCACATCACAAGCGGCGACAGGGCCTGAGCACCCGCGTCTGCAGCCGGGCCCGCGAACTGTTTCCCGACCCAAGGTCCCTGCCACCGGAACTGAGCGAACCCGTCCACAAGGCTGACCCACTGCCCGCGGTCCTGGCAGGCGGCCGCATCCTCGTGCTCCCGGTAATGCCGGATCCGAAGCGGTCCCTTTTTGATATCGATTGCCCGGACCTGCCGCCTCGAATCCCGGTCGACGTTCAAATCCGTATCGCAATCCCCCATGTCGGGGTACATTTCTCGAATCTTGTCACCCAGCAATGCCTTGTTTAGCGTGTCGCGCTCCTGTTGGGGTAGTTGGTTGCCGGGTCGCTTTCATCTATCCCCCCACCGGAGGGCGGAGGGGCCGCTGTTTCAATTTGCCGACTGTAAGGTAACTGCCTACTGCCGATCACCTTGCCGATTGGCTACCAGGTTTGTGAAAGGCTTATCCAGAGGCAGTCGAGCCCGTCCAGGGCCATGTGGATCACCAGCCCCAGGCCGACCAGCCGGGTCGGGACGATGGCCGCCAGCACCAGGTAGCCGGCGATCGCCGGCCAGCTGTGCAGGGGATGAAAACCGAGTCCGCAACGGCTGGAATCGTAGATCGGATCGGCCAGCAGGTGGTCCAGATCCACGATCATGGTGGCGACCATGATCATCCAGGCCCGCTGCCAGCGGTCGGAGAAGGCGAGGCGGGCAACAGCGGCCGGTGCGGCGAAGTGCAGGAGCAAGTGAAGGGCAGGGCGCAGCACGTCAGGGCAGCGCTTTCAGCAGCTCGCGCATAACGCGGTCGGTGGATCTGCCCCGGGTGTTGATCATAACGGCAAATCGGTAGTAGCTGCCGTCCTCGCTGTTGATGTATCCGGCGCGGGTGCTGATACCATATAGTGTGCCGGTCTTGAAATGCGAGCGTCCCTCCCGGTGCATCAGGTAGCGGTAGGGTTCGAAGCTCTCCAGGATCCGGTCCATTCCGCGGGCCGTGATACGGTTGTCCCTGGAGATCCCCGAGCCTTCGGCGAGGTAAAACTTCTCCAGCTGCAGCACGCCCTCGGCGTAGGCCGTGGCGGTCTGCACGCCCTTGGCCAGGGTGCCGGGAGGGCCGAAGGCGTCGATACCCGCTGCGATCAGGATCTGGTTGGTGGTAAAATTGTTGGAGTGCTCCAGCAGCCCGGTGATGATCTCTTCCAGCGTGAACCGGGAGTGGTGACGGTACACGAGCCGATCGGCTTTTTCGTCGACCTTGCCGAGCCGGATCTCTCCGGCAGGTGCGCGGCCCTGTTGGTCCAGGAAGTAGGCGAACAGATGACCGGCGTACAGGGTGCACTGGTTTCCCTTGTGGGAAAACACGATGCGGCCGGTTTCCAGGCCCGATTGTTTTACCCGCGGCAGGGCAAAGGGAAGCAGCGGGGTCTGCGGTTCGGCGCTGGTGTAAGCGCCGTTTTCCGTCGTGAAATTGACCGTGTTGAAATTCACGCACAGCGCTCCGTTGGGCGCGTCATAGGGCTCGGAGGAAGAAGAGATACCGGGGATCACCAGCGGTTGGGCAAAATGGGAATCGTCCAGAACGATATGTTCGATCCGCTCGAGCCGGGTGGCCAGCTCGCGGGAGATGTCGGCCACTTCTTCGGAAACCAGCAGTGGATCCCCGTAGCCTTTGATTTTCAGGTTGCGGTTGCTGTCGGTGTAAAACTCGGTGGGAAACCGGTAGCCGAGGCCGAGGTGGTGGATGGCTACCAGCGAGGTGAGAATTTTGAGGGTCGACGCCGGAATCAGCATCCGGTCGGCATGACGCGACACAAGGGATCTGCCGAGGCTGTCTATCACCAGCACGGCATCGTTTTTACCGATCAGCCGCTCCACGCCGTTCAGTTCACTGCTGTCGGGACCGGCACCGGCCGGTGGGGCCGGCAGCGATCCGGTTAGCACCAGTGACAGCAAGACCAGCGGCAGCAGAGCGGTGCGAAACCTCCGTTTGCCGGACACGTAAAAGGCCGTTATCCTATTGTTCAAAACCGAGCCCATTGGGTTTCGAATGTTCCTTTACTGTGGAGCAGCTGCTGCCGGTCGTCAGTGAACACCTCAAAGGTAACCGTGCGGCTGAATCCGGTTTTTTTCAGCTCTTTCAGGATGGCTGCAAAAGGGATGCTGCCCGTGCCGAGCGGGAGGTGGTCATCGCGCTTGCCGAAGTTGTCGCTTACATGCAGGTGACCGACCCGCTTTGCAAATCGTTGAATAAACTGCAGCACCCGGTTTCCCCGCGGGCTGCCGATGCAGCCGTGCCCGATGTCCAGTGTCAGCTGTAAGGCCGGAAACTGTTCGAACACCAGCTGGAAATCGTCCGGTTCAACGCAAAAAAGAGTGCGGGGAAACATGTTCTCCAGACACACCACCAGCCCCAGCTCTCCGGCCCTGTCCGCGATGGCGGCCAGGCTGTCCAGCGCATGCTGCCGGGCCATATCCATCACATAGGGCCCCATCCCTGCGATGTGGGCTGGATGAAGTACTACATGCGCAGGCTGCAGTTCGGCAGCGGCTTCCAGTGACGCCAGCACTTCGCCGACGGAGGCCCGCCGGATGCTGTCGGTCAGATCGGCCAGCGAGACGAAGGTGGGCATGTGGCACACCAGGCCCATCTGCCGCCGACGCAATTCCGCCCTCAGCTTGGCAGCCATTTTGCGGACCTGGCTATGGTGGGCTTCCGGCGGATCGAGCGTCAGCTCCAGATAGTCGAAACCGAGGCCGGCGATTTCCGCCAGTTCGTCGAGCACCGGCCGGGCAGGGTGGTTCATGGCACCATAGCGCATGAAGCTGCGTCCTTTTAAATGTTGTGTCGGTTCCGGTATTTTATATCATAAATCAGCCTTGCGGACAAAGGTGCTCCGGCGGCAAACCGGTTGACAATGCAGCCGGCATCCACAATACTGAAACGCTCGCAGGCAATGGAGGCTGGCGGATGACGACGAAAAAGATACCCCACCGAAAAGATGTGCCCGACCGGCACCGTTGGGATTTGAGCCCCCTGTTTGCCTCTGATGCATCCTGGGAGCAAGCGTTCGCAGCGCTCGAGGGCCATCTGGCGGGTTACGACAGGTTCCGGGGTAAGCTGGCAGAATCTGCCGAAGGCCTGAAGCGGGCGCTCGATTATCACTTCGATGTCACCCGGCGGCTCGATCGACTCCACACCTACGCCCACCTTCGCAGTGACGAAGACAAGTCCCATCAGCGCTATCTCGGTTTTTACCGCAGGGCGGTAAACCTGCAAACCCGCTGTTGCGAACTGGCGAGTTTCATGACGCCCGAAATACAGGCGATTGCCGATGAAACCATGACAGATTTCCTGTCGCATCCCTGCCTGCAGCCGGTTCGGTTCTACCTGGAGAAAATTCTTCGCTACAAGCCCCACACCCTGGGCCAGTCAGAGGAGCAGATACTGGCCATGAGCGGGGAGATCGGTCAGACGGCTTCCCAGATCTTCGGCCAGCTGGACAACGTCGATCTGAATTTCGGCACCATCGCCGCCGAAGACGGCAGCGAGGTCGAGCTGAGTCACGGAAATTTTATGGTCTTTCTGATCCATCCGAACCGCGATATTCGAAAACGGGCCTTCGACCGCTATTACCGCACTTATGCAGCACTGAAGAACACCCTGGCCACCGCGTTGAGCTGCTCGGCCAAAAAAGATTTCTTCTATGCCCGGGCGCGGAAATTCGAAAATTGCCGGATGGCCGGTCTATTTGACGACAACGTGCCGGATGCACTCTACGACAACCTCGTCGCAACCGTGCGCGCCCATCTGGCCCCGCTCTTCAAGTACTTCCGGTTTCGGCAAAAAGCGCTCGGTCTCGAGGCGCTTCATTTTTATGACACCTACGTTCCGATCGTTGCCGGGGTGGACTTTCATATGTCTTATGAAGATGCCGTAGCGGTGGCCATCCGGGCGCTCAGACCGCTCGGCAGCGAATACACCCAAATTCTGCAAGAGGGACTTTCAGCAGGATGGGTGGATCGTTATGAAAACCGCGGAAAACGCAGCGGTGCGTATTCATCCGGCTGTTACGATTCGCCGCCCTATATACTTCTAAACTACGAAGAGGGCAGTCTCAACAGCCTCTACACGCTGGTGCACGAGGCCGGTCATTCGATGCACTCTTACTTCGCCAATCGCCACCAGCCCTACGTCGATCACCAGTACACGATATTCGCTGCGGAGGTGGCCTCCACCTTCAACGAAAGCCTGCTGAGCCGCTACCTGCTGGAATACTACGCCGACAACCCGCGGATGAAGGCCTTTATCCTCAACCGTGAAATCGACAACATACGGGCCACGTTTTACCGGCAAACCATGTTCGCCGAGTTCGAAGTGCGCACTCACCGGATGGTGGAGCAAAACGAACCCCTGACCCTGGAGCAGATCATCTCCAGTTACCGCGAGTTGCTGGAAGCCTATTTCGGCGACGCGATGGTGATCGACCCCGAATTGGAGCTGGAGTGTTTGCGGATCCCCCACTTTTACGCGTCGTTTTACGTTTACAAATACGCCACCGGCATCAGTGCGGCCATCGCGTTGGCCGAAAAAGTCTGCAGCGGCGGCGATGACGAACGGCGGGCCTATATCGATTTTCTCAAGCTCGGCGGCAGCAGTTTCCCGCTGCAGCAGCTGCAGGAGGCCGGGGTGGACATGCGTTCTGCCCGGCCGGTGCAGATGACCGCGGAACATTTCGACCACCTGGTGGATCAATTGATAGCCGAAGTGGAAGCGAGCTCGTTGCTGACGCCGGACAAATAATGCTATACTTACTTCCATGAGCCGATCCGAGGTCGTTTTCAGAATCACGATAAGCAAGGAGTGCCCCTGCTACGAAACAGGAGAAGAGTTCCGGCTGTCGGGCAACGCCCTCCTGTTGGAGCTGGAAAAAGAAAAGACCTTCATCAGCACCGCCATCATCACCCCTCCATTCAACCAGAAAACCTGCCGCACCCTGCTCGCCGATCTCACCCGGCTGCTGATCGAAAACGGCAGCGTGGATCGAATTCCGGCCGACGAAATCTGCTGCAGCGGATGCACCGGGTCGGTGCACGTCGTGCCTCGGTTCGACGAACGCGCCGCTGGTGGCGGGTTGCACAAGTCGCGAAGTGAGAACATCGATATCATCGCCGGGCTGTTGAGCAATTTCTCCATTTTCCAGTCCCTTGACCGCCACAACCTGCGCGACATCGTTTCGTTGCTCAAACTGAAGAAATACCCCCGGGGAACGGTGATCCTGAAAAAGGGAACGCCCGCCCAGCACCTCTATATCGTTTTGGCCGGTGAGGTCGATGTGCTCGATGAGGAAGGCGTGTGCCTGTCGACTCTGCGCAAAGGGGACGTGTTCGGCGAAATGAGCCTGATCAGCGGCAATCCGGTCGGTGCCACCGTCAAAGTCGTGCAGCCGGCGACCGTTATCTTCATCAAGGGTCAGGATTTCCGGCGTGTGCTGAACCGGTTCCCGTCCATCCAGATGTACCTGGCGCGTCTGCTGGCCCAGCGCCTGGCGAAATCGAACCTGGTGCGGGCCGAAGAGATCGCCTCCGGCATGGCCGGTCGCCTGTCGGAAATGCCTCCCTCCGAGCTGGCCCAGACCCTGAACCTGAACCAGAAAACCGGCAAACTATCCCTGACCCTGCCGCAGGGGCCCGCCGAGCTGGTGTTCCGAGATGGGGATCTGGTGCAAGCCCGCTGCAATGCCCAGGAAGGCCTGGAAGCCTTTTTCTCCATCCTTGCCGAATCAGAGGGAAGGTTCCAGTTTCGCCCCAAGCTGTCGAAGGAAGAAAATGAGCTGCCGGTGCTCGGCGCATTTATGGAAATACTGCTGGAGGGGCTCCGTCGCATGGACGAGGCCGTTAACTCCGGCGAGTCGCCGGGTGAAGCCCTGATCTGAAAAGCATCACTGCATATGCCCCCGGACTGTAACGGGTACCGGGAGCCGGCGTCGTTGCATCCGGCGGGGTGATGCAGACAGCCCGGCAGTTCAATGCGGCCCTCAATTGCGCTGGCCGGGGCAACGGGCATTTGGATTTTCCCCATCCGTGATTATCATATCCTTCGTCAGATCGATGCTCCCTTCGGGGTACCGAAAGCACCCGGCCTGCCGGGAATTCGACGAACCCAGTAACAAAAGCTGCCTGAGATGATTCTTTACGACCCACAACACCAGTTTACGCTGCTTGAATTCGGCATCCAAATACCGGTTATGAACAGCCGTGCTTCGCGCACTTTCCAGAATTTGACGTCTCACCCCCTGCTGGGGCCGCGCATAACCGACTGGCATCAGCACAGAGACGGCAACCACCTGTCAATCGAAGATCTCGAGCGGGTGCACGATCCGGCTTACGTCCGGAAGCTGTTTTCCCCGGGACTCGAGGAAGAGATCATGAAAACCTTCGAGTTGGTCGACAGCCGGGGCAGCTACAACCGCTACGACCCCCGGCAGGCCACCCGCCCGCTGACGGAGCTTTTTGACCGCATCCTCGACAGGGCTTCCGGTACCGTCCAGTGCTGCCGAGCGGCCCTGGAGAAAAACTTTTGCTTTTATTTCGGCGGCGGGATGCACCATGCGCAGAAAAACTTCGGCAAGGGATTTTGCATCGTCAACGACGTGGTGCTGGCGGTGCGCAAGCTGCAGGCCGAAAACAGCATCCGCAGCGCCTGGATCATCGACATCGATGCTCACAAGGGCGACGGCACGGCCGCGCTCACCCAGGGCGATGACACCGTTGTCACCCTCAGCGCACACATGGCGACCGGATGGCCGTTGGACGGCCCCTCACATGATGAGCACGGTCGTTTGAATCCGTCGTTTATCCCCAGCGACATCGACATACCCGTCGCTGCAGGCCAGGAGCACCTGTATGTGAAGAAACTCGCCGACGGGCTTCGACAACTGGAATCCTACCCGCGAGCGGACATTGCCGTTGTGCTTTCCGGATCGGACCCGTACGAAAAAGATGCCCTGCCGTCTACCGCCCCGCTGAGGCTGAGCCTCGAACAACTCTTCGAACGCGACCGGCTGGTCTATCGCTTTTTGAAGGAAAGACGGATTCCCAGGGCATATCTGATGGCCGGTGGGTACGGAGATTATAGCTGGCAGGTTTACACGCAATTTCTGCAGTGGGCCCTGGTTGATCATATGGGCCTGCAGTAATCGTTATCTTCCACAGCTGCCGGCGGCGGCAGGATCCAAGAGAGGAAACGGGTCGATGAAGTACGTACACGCAAAAATCCTTTACACCGGAAAGGCAGTCAAGCGCGATGCCAACCTGCAGTTCGACGGTCGGGTGATCACCGGCATCACCAAATCACCTCGCGGAGAGTCGGTGGGCGAATATCCCGTGGTCACCCCCGCGCTGATCGATCCCCACAGTCACATCGGCATGCACCGCGCGGGGGAGCCGTCCGCGGAAGGGGAGGCCAACGATCGGCTCGACTCCATCATGGCGCTGCCCGACGCGCTCGACTCGGTGCAGATGGACGACAGTGCGTTGCAGGATGCCCTTGAAATGGGCGTACTCTACTCCTGCGTTGTTCCCGGCAGCGGCAACATCGTTGGCGGGCGTGCGGCCGTCATACGCCACTTTGCCGCCGACAGTTCCAGCGCCCTGGTCGCCCGCGCGGGGATCAAGGCGGCGTTCGGCTACAACCCGAAATCGACCACCGACTGGAAAGGCAGCCGGCCGTCGACCCGGATGGGAGCTGCCGCCCTTTTGCGAAGCAAGCTCGACGAGGTCCGTCAGAAGATCGTCAAGCGCAATGCCGCCCGCGGCGCCAAAAAGACGGAGATCGTTTTTACGGCCGAGGAAAGCATCTACCGGGATCTGCTGACGGGTCAGACCTACCTGCGGGCTCACGTGCACAAGATCGATGACATTGCCGCCTTGCTGCGGCTGGCGGACGAATACAAGCTTCGGGTTTGCGTAGAGCACGCCATGGATGTCCACCGACCCGCCATGTTCCGGGAGCTGAAGAAAAGAAACATACCGGTGGTCTACGGACCGGTGGACAGTTTCGCTTACAAGGTCGAGCTCAAGCATGAAAACTGGCGCAACATCCGTCACCTGATCTCTTCCGGAGTCAGTTTCGGCCTGATGACCGACCATCCCGTGGTATTGGCCCGTCAGCTGCTGCTGCAGACCCGCTGGTTCATCCGTGCCGGCATGAGCAAGCAGCAGGCCATCGAGCTGGTGACACGCTGCAACGCACGCATTCTGGGCATCGAAAAGGTGCTGGGAAGCCTGGCCAGGGGCAAGTGGGCTTCTTTTGTCGGCTGGAGCGGAGACCCTTTCGATATGACCGCGCATCCCGCAGCGGTCTTCGGGGAAGGGGAGCTGCTCTACGCGGACCAGTCGGCATCGTAAAGCGAATCCGGATGCGCGGTCGGAAATCGCCTAAGGGGATTCGAGAATCAGGGTCACCGGCCCGTCATTGATCGATGAAACCGCCATCAGTGCGCGGAATCGGCCGGTTTGCACCCGCACACCTTGTTCGCCGACCTTCGCGACGAAGTGCTCGTAGAGGGCATTGGCGGTTTGCGGATCTGCCGCAGACACGAAAGACGGGCGCCGGCCCTTGCGGCAGTCACCGTAGAGCGTGAACTGCGATACCACCAGCATCTCCCCGCCGACCTCCAGAAGGGATCGGTTCAGTTTGCCGGCGTCGTCTTCGAATATTCTCAAGTGGACAATCTTGTCAGCCAGATAATCGGCCCCGGCGACGGAATCCTGCCGGGCGACACCGAGATACACCAGCAGGCCCGGTCCGATCCGGCCCACGGTTTCGCCGCCGACGCTGACCGATCCCTGCCTGACCCTCTGCACCACCGCTCGCATGCCCGGATATATCCTCCCTTTCACAGTCTGACGCCGGTGTGACAGGACCGCCGAATGCCACTGCTGCCACCGGAGACAGCCATTCCCCGGCTCTGGCAGCTATAGGCGAGGGTTCGCTGAAAGTCAAGGATCGTCCGGGGGGATATGGTTGAAGATTTTACGAATTTCGTGTATAATTTTAAGATCTTACTTAGAGCCGATCATCAAAAAGCGTCCAAGAATCATGGCCGCGCCGGCGGGGTTGCCGCTGGCGGCATTGCCCCGAGCCCTGGTGGTGTATTTTTACGTAAGGTTCTTGTCGACGCCGGAGGGCTGATTGAAGCACCGTAACCTATATTACAAACTTAACATCATCTTCGGACTCTTTTTTCTATTTCCGGTCCTCGGATTTCTCTATTTTATATACAGGCACAACATGCTGTCGGATCAGTACGTACCGCTGTATCTGATCGGTGTGCTGATATTCTCGCTTGTGGGATTTGTCGTTCTGCGCAACCTGTTTGACAAAATCGCCGAAATCTCGAACACCATCGCCCAGGACGTCGTCACGGAGGTCACCGGCGATGCGCTGCAGACCGGAAAGGACGAGCTGCAGAACATCGTGGAATCCTTCGTCACGCTGCAGAAGCAGTTCGGCAGCACGTTCAACCAGCTGGAGAAGAAAGCCTCGGAAATTTCGATACTAAAGGAGCTTTCTGAACTGTGCTATGTGACCTTCGATCCCGAGGAGATCCTTTACGTCACCCTGGAGCGGTCTCTGATGCTGACCGGATCGGATCTCGGGTCGGTGCTGACGCTTGAAAAGAAAGGCCGCAAGCATTTTGTCGTAAAGGCCAGCGTCGGGCTGGGCCAGTATGTCAAACTGGGTGACCGCATCGATTTTGAAACCAGCATTGCCAAATACGCCGTTATCAACAAGTCCCCGCTGGTGGTGAAAAACGTTGAAAAAGACCGGCGATTCGGCCGCTCCAACCTGCCCCATTACGGGACCAAGTCTTTTGTCTGCATGCCGATCAAAACCAGCAAGGACATCATCGGTGTGCTCACCCTGTCCCGCAAGGACGACTCCCGCGTGTACACCCAGGAGGATGTCGAGGCGCTGACGCCGCTGTTGAGCAATGCGGCGTTCACCTACGAGAACCTGCGCCTGATCAAGGAAAACGACCGCGGGGCGCTGCAGCTGCGGTCGATTGAGAAAATCTTTAAGATCATCAATTCCAGCTTCCGGGACAGCGAGCTGCTCCAGGCGGTATTTACCGAAATTCGCGGGGTCGTGCCGTTTGATCTGGCCCTGGTGCTGACCAAGAACGGACATAAACTCGACCAGTTCACTGTTTACGACATGTTTGCCCAGGGGCCGACAAACATCAGCCGGGGCACTCAGTTTTCCTGCAAGGGCACCATCATCGAAAAGGTGTTGCGGCAGGAATCCACCGTGCTGCTGGAGGACACCCCATCGCTGCTGGCAGATCTGGCCAAAGGCAAGACCCGCTCGCGCTGCAGCGTCCTGGAAAAAGAGCTGTTCGTAGGCGACGGACGTCGTACCTGCCTGCTTACACCGCTTCGGACCGACGGTGTGGTGACCGGTTTGCTGGCGCTTTCCGCGAAATCTCCCGGGCTGTTCAGCGGGATGCAGAGCCTGCTGGAATGGATCGCAAACGGGTTGTCGATAGCCATTGACCGAAACCGGCTATCGGCAGCCGTGCTCAAGCGCAACCAGGAACTGGAGACCATCAAGCAGATCGGCAGTGCGCTGGCCTCTTCGACCTTCGATATCAAGAAGGTGCTCAAATACACCATGGATATGGTCCGCATCCTGATGAACGTGGAAGCCGGATCGCTGCTGTTTCTCGAAAACGGAGAACTGGAGCTGGCAGTGGCATTCAACACGCGGTTGAAGACCATGAAAAAGTTCCGTCTGAAGATCGGGCAGGGGATAGCCGGTTACGTGGCTGCGCGGGGTGAGTCGATCATCGTCAACGACACCCAGAAGTCTCCCCATTTCTTCCCTGGCGTGGACCAGTACACCGGCTACCGCACCCTGTCGGCCCTGGCCGTGCCGATGATCACCCAGGGCAAGGTCATCGGCGTGGTGGAGGTGCTCAATAAAACCAGCGGGGACTTCACCCCCAACGACGAAGACCTGCTCCAGTCCATCGCTGCATCGGTGAGCATTGCCATCGAAAATGCACGCTTGTACCGGGAAACCGTTTCGATGGCCGAGCACGAGCGCAACGTGCGCCGCATGTTTCAGAAGTTCGTGCCCAAGCAGGTGCTGGACAACATCATTCACGGAGAGCAGGCACCGGCCGCACAGGTCAACGAGATCAAGACTGTCACCCTGCTGAACATCGACATCCGCGGATTCACCGAACTTGCCATCGAGATGGGACCCCAGAAGACGGTTTCGTTGTTGAACCACTTTTTCTCGGTGATGGGCGGCATCGTTTTCAACTTCAACGGTATTGTCGACAAATACCTCGGCGACGGTTTTCTTGCGGTTTTCGGTGCTCCGGTTTCCAGCATTCAAGATGCCGACAACGCCGTGGGCGCAGCACTGCAGATGAAAACAGCGGTTGCGGATATCAATCAGATGTTTAAAAAAGAACTGGGCCTGGGCATGAGCATCGGCATCAGCGTGCACACCGGTGACGTGGTGGTGGGAAACATCGGTTTCGACAAAAAGATGGATTACACCGTCATCGGAGATGCGGTGAACACGGTCTTCCGGCTGCAGGAACTCACCAAGTCCTATCCGAACGGAATCATCATCGGGGAACGCACCCGCAAAGCCGCCCAGAGCCGGCTGGAGGTCAACGACATCAACAATGCATTGGGCGAGCTGAAGCTATACGAACTCGTCGGCATGGCCAGGGCGTGACAATTCATCCGCACCTGCCCGCCGGGTGACATCCCCATCCGCCACTCCCCCACTGACCGACCCCTCGGTCGTTATCCCCATCATTGTCGTATAGGTCCGCAAATGACGGTCGGAAGTGCGCTCTTGACAAGACCTGGAAGTTGCCGCTAAGCTCGCTTTCATCCATTGGCGTGCCCCCCCCCCGTGTGGCCGACGGTGCTCGGTGCCGCAAACGGAAGGGGCAACTTCCTTCGCCGATCAATCAGACAACGGAGTCCAGTGATGGAGAACGGCTTCAACTCCCTCAAAGGCCATTTTCTTCTGGCAATGCCCGGACTGCAGGACCCGAATTTCTTCCAGACGGTGAGCCTGATCTGCGAACACAATGACAACGGTGCTTTCGGTATCGTCATCAATCGCGTGCATGCCCATCTTTCGGGCAAGGACATATTCAGCGAGCTGAAAATCGAGCAGGTACCGGCGGTTGAATCACTTCCGGTACATATCGGTGGCCCGGTCCACAACGGTGAGATCTTTCTGGTGCACGGGCCGCCATTTCACTGGGATTCCTGCCTGATGGTCACCCCGACCATTGCCATGAGTAACACCAGGGACATCCTCGAATCGATTGCCCGGGGCAGCGGCCCGCCGAAGCTGATCCTTTCACTCGGATGCGCCGGCTGGGGGCCGGGACAGCTGGAATCGGAAATTATGGAAAATGCCTGGTTGACGCTGCCGGCTATCGAAGACGTTTTGTTCGGCTGGCCGGTGGAGCATCGCTGGGAAGAAGCTGTCAAGCGGATGGGGATCGATCCCGCCCTTCTGGCAAATACGGCGGGCAATGCGTGAGTCGGCTCACCGCAGAGTTGCATGCCGCGGTGGCAGATCGACATTGCAGCACGGCAGGGGGGCGGCCCGGCAAAAAGGACCCGGTTCGATATGGCCGAAACTGCCGTCAGGCCCGGGCTTTTGTCTTTTGGGCAGCATTCGGCTTCTTCTTTTTCCGACAGACCCGATCTTTCCTCACGAATGCACACAGCTTGGGATTGTAGTACTCCCTGCAGTTCAACGGGTTGTACAAAGGGCATTCGGGGTGTTTCTCGGACATCACGGATTCCTCGTGGCCGCTTTGCACCACAGGTTTTGGGGGCCGTTGTTGCTGCAGGGGCCGGTTCGACCGGAAAACATTTCATAACACAGTTCCGCGGGTCACACAACCTTTCCGACCGCGGTGTCAGCGACCCGGATCTGCCGCTTTCATGGAAGGATTGGGCAAACATTTCGTTTTGACAATCTCCGTGAACCGGTGTAGGGATCGGTCATTTGCCCGACAGGATTTTCCATGGCAGCACATTCCGATTACAAAAAAGATCTGCTCACCATCAATCAGGACATCAAGGAGCTGCTTACCACCGGTAAGTCACTGGCCGGGATGCGCTCCAACTCCCTGGGTGCCTGGATCAAGGCCTGCGATTCTCTGCAGCATCAACTGGAAAAAGACATCATGAGGGTGGCGGTAGTCGGGGCGATCAAATCCGGCAAAAGCACCTTTTTGAACGCTCTGTTGGGCGGCGAGTACCTGAAAAGGGGTGCGGGTGTTGTCACCTCCATTGTCACCCGCATCCGAAGGGGCGGCAGGCTCAAAGCCGATCTGGCGTTTAAAGACTGGGAGGAGATCAACCGCGAAATCAGCGATGCCGCCACCTTGCTGCCCGGACTTGCCGACCGCGAACAGGAATCCGTCGACATCCGTGATGATCGACTGCGGCAAGATCTGCAGGCGGCACTCAACGGCCTTCCGACCGAGCAGCTTTTTCTGCAGGATCTTCGCAATGCAAGCACGGTTCTGCTTTCCTGCTACCTGAACGGGTTCGATCAGGTAAGCCGGCAGCTGACGGAGACCACTTCGAACCTCGAATTCAGCGGCCGCCAATTCCGTCAACATTGGCGGTATGTGGGTGACGACGCCCTTGCCGTTTATTTGAAAGATGTCACGCTGTCGGTAAACAGCCCGGCCCTGGACAGCAACACCGAGTTTGCCGACTGCCAGGGCAGCGATTCCCCCAATCCCCTTCATCTGGCAATGATTCAGGACTACTTGAACCTGAGCCACCTTACCGTCTACCTGATCAGCAGCCGGACCGGCCTCAGAGAGGCCGACATCCGGTTTCTGAATTTAATTCGCCGGATGGGAATCATCGACAACGTCTTGTTCGTGTTCAACTGCGACATCAGCGAACACGCGACGCTTCAGGATCTGGAATCGCTGCGGAAAAAAGCAACCGATGAGTTGTCCCTGATCACGCCCGGAGCCCACCTGTACGCTTTTTCCGCCCTCTACCGGCTTTTCGGACTGCTTGGCGACCGCCTGCCGGACAAAGAGCGCCTCCGCCTGGACCAGTGGGCCGGGCAGACGGAAATTGCCGATTATTGCACCGCGCAGTTTGAACGGTTTCAAAAAGACCTCCAGGACCATCTGATCCGCAAACGCACACACCTGCTTTTCAGAAACCAGGTTGAACGCCACGGGGCAATTCTGGCCGGCATGGACAGCTGGATCAGTATCAATCGAGAGCTGGTTGTCAGGGAGGAGGGCGAGGTCCGGCAGATACGCGAGAGCTTTCAACGGCAGAAACAGAGAATGAATCAGATCCGATCGACGATCGAAACCACAGCTGCCGGTGCCGTGCCGAAAATCAAGTCCGAACTCAACCACGACAGCAACCGTTTTTTTGACAGCCGATCGGGGCATTGTATCGGGTCGGTGATCGATTACGTTCGCGGCTACCAGGTCGACTGGAGGGAAACCGAGGCAATGCTGGAAAACACCGGATTTATGCCCACGGTGTACATGGTTTTTCAAAAGTTCAAGCAGGACCTCACCACTGCCATGTCCGAGCGGGTCTATCCTGACGTTGTGCAGTTCGCTCGCCAGCAAGAGGGGAAAATCGAACAGTTTTTTGCCTCTCTGTTCGAACCGTTCGAGTCGATCGTCAACGGCGCTCTGGAGGAACTGGCCGGCTCGATGCAATCCTTCGACATCGCAGGCCCGGTATCGATGCGAGACCGACGGATGGAACTGCCGCCGCTGGAAAGTATAAAGGCGGCAGCCAACCTTCAGCCCCCGCCAATGGTGGCGTTCCTGCGCTATTCGGCCAGGTTGAGAACCGATGCACTGCTGAAGCTCGGGATTGTCTCATTTTTGAAATTGGTCGGAAAGCTGGCGCCCAACAAAGAGCAGCGGGCTCGCAGTGGCAGGCGGCGGGCGCTTCAAGGAAATGTCCGGCGCATGAAAAAGCTCACAGAGGACGCACTGCTCCACCAGTGTAAAAATTACCGGGAAAATCTGAAATTCGCCTACTTATACAAGTTGGTGGACCTGATGGCCGCCAGGCTGACCGAGTCGTTGCTGGAGGGCTTCCAGGTCTACGGCGACGATGCCCAGACGGCCGGCGAGGGCATCTCGCAGCATCATAGCGACAAGGAACGCACGGTGAAAACCCTGACGCAAATGGCCGATTCGGCCGGTGAACTCGGCCGCAAGATAGCGGATCTGCGGTCAAACGTATCTCGCATCAGAGCGTAACTTCAATCACCGCAATTCTCCCCCTTACGGTTTGTGCCGCCCGCCGCCGTCTTTCTGCAGTTTTTCCAGGTTCTCCCGCGCGAATGCTATCGTGGGGTCGAGTTCCAGCGCCATGGCATAATACCGGGCAGCCTGTTCGGATTTCCCGAGATCTCTGTAATTGGAACCGATGTTGGCATAATCGATGGCCGAGGTTGGATCCAATGAAATCACCCGCTTGAAACATTCGATGGCGGTTTCGTGATCTTTGAGCTTGAAATGACAAAAACCCATCAGGTTGTAAATATCGGTTCGCTCATTGTCGAGCTTTTCACCCTCCGCCAGCGCTTCCAGCGCACTGCGGTATTGTCCCAGATCCTTGTGGGCGACGCCCATGTACGAATAAATCGCCGCCCGGTCCTGGTCTGTCGGCTGCTGCCGCAGGGCCATGTGGAAGTGATTCAGGGCCTCTTCCGGTCGGTCCAGGGCGATCTGGCAGGTGCCCATGTAGAAATTGACAAAATATTTACCGGGCAGCTGCCGGTCGATCTCTTGCAGTGCTGCAAGCGCTTGGGCCGGCGGCAGGTTTTCGGTGGTCAGCTTGGCGGTGAACATCCCGACACTGGTGCCTAAAGCGCGCTCGCGAAAATGCGCTCCGGGTATGATGGTGTAAAAAGCCGGCACCTGCAGGACGGGGTGGCGGGTGTCGATCACCAGCACTTCCAGCCCCTGATGCGACAGCGCCTGCAGGCAGTTTTCCACCTCGATGCGGATGTTGTCGTCGGAGATGTCCGGCAGTGCTGTGATCGCCACCGTCTCGGGAGGGTCGGTGATGAAATCGGCCTGTCCCAGGCGGGTGAATTTCGGCAGACCGCTGGCGACGTAGTTGGAACCGCTGTTGAAATCACCGGCAAGCTGGGCGACTTCCGTCAATGCGCGGCTCAGCGCTTTCCGGGGGTCGGGGGTGGTCCCGGCGGTCCAGACAATCTCGCTTTTTTCAGGGAAAGTGGCCGGATCGAAGGCCAGCAAACCGACGGTCGGTATCCCCATGCCCAATGTGAAGTCGGTGGCAAACAACTTTACGCCGGCGCGTCGGTATTTGTGGATCATATCTTCAATAACCGGATCGTCGACCGAATCCAGATCGATGGCCGGCAGGTTCAACCGCGAATGGCTGACGATGGAGGAGGTGTGCCGCTCCACCACTTCGCAGATTCCCTGGGAAAGCGCCTCTTCAACGCAGTTGCCCGCCGATGGGCCGTTGAATTCGTTGATGGCATAAAACCAGCTGAACGGAACCAGGGTTTCGGTCTGCGTGGACAGGTTGTAGGCAGGGGTCCACTGCAACGTCAGGGTGTCGAAGATTCGCCGGGCAGCTTCCAGGTCTTCGGATTCGTCGTGGACCGATCGCGCGATCGACTCGAAAGGCAAGGCCCTGTCTTTGACCTCCGGGTATCTCGCAGTGATGAAATTTCGGGCGTTGGCGGTGAAACTGAAAAAGCTATACCTTTCGGCAAGCTCCATTACCGCGCTGGCCTCGGCCTGTTCGGGTGTGGCGCCCTTGCCCATCTGTTTCCGGGTTCCGGTAAGCGCCGCAGCGTCCCGGCCGCAGTAGCTGAAAAACACCGGGATGTCTAGCCGGCCGTTGTCGATGCGAACGGTCTGCTCCAGGATGTCCAGATCCAGGTCCGCCAGTTTGGCTTTGAGGCGCCGAACGGTTTCCGCCGGAGGCCAAATCTTATCCTGATCCTGGGTGTAGCCTTTGTATGCGTCCTGCAGTTTGATTTCCAATCGCTGGTTTCCCTTCTTTCTCCGGTATTTTTACGAACCGGCAAAGGTGCCGGCGGCCTGTGGCACCCAAGTTTCATACCACAGAGTAACAGCGCCACCCATTAACAGAAAATCGGTTTGGAGAAAACAGATTTTTTGAATTGACCGGTGGGACCAGCCGTGATAGATATAACGGTTGCGTGGGGATGTAGCTCAGTTGGGAGAGCGCAGCGTTCGCAACGCTGAGGTCGTCGGTTCGATCCCGATCATCTCCACCAAATAATTTCAGATAGTTAGAGCCGGTGTAAAAAGCCGGCTCTTTCTGTTTTTGGCAAACATTAGTCAACGATTACCT
>LJNK01000027.1 GCA_001303025.1 Deltaproteobacteria bacterium SG8_13 | reverse complement strand
GCAAAGACCGGCAAGGTTGTCAACCTCAAACACGGACAGTTCCTGGCGCCGGAAAATCTTGCCAAACCGGTAAAAAAACTGGAGGATGCCGGCTGCGATAACGTCATTCTCACCGAACGCGGCTACACGTTCGGCTATAACGACCTGGTCGTGGATCCCCGCAGTTTTTACCACCTGAATCAGATCGGCTATCCGGTGGTGTTTGACATCACCCACAGCATCCGCAAATACGGCATTCCCAGCAAGGATCCCAAGGGCAGCATGCGGGAATTCTTGCCGGTAATTTCCCGGGCCGGTGTGGCGGCCGGTGTAGATGGCATTTTTATCGAAACGCATCCCAATCCGCCCGCTGCACTGTGTGATGCATCCAGCCAGTATCCACTGGACCGGCTCGAAGAATTCCTGAAGCCCCTGATGGAGATTCATCATCTGGTCAGTGGCTTTGCCGAAGATACGATGCAGGTCTGACCCGGGTTGATCTTCTGTCGAGGCAATGTGCTTTACGGCAGGTGTGTGGGCAGCCCACTTCACCGCAACATGGGAGGCACTATGGAACTTTATCTGGATTCAGTCGACTTCAACGAAATCGAGGAGGCATTTCAACTCGGTTTCCTGACGGGATTGACCACCACCCCGACGTTCATGCACCGGCACGGGATTACAGACATCGACGGTGCCATTGTCAAGCTGTCGGGCATGGTGCCGGAACTGCAGGTTGAAGCTCTCGGGGAAACATATGAGGAAATAGTGGAGGAAGCCCATCGGCTTCTGACGCTTCCTTTGAAAAAAACACCGGTATTCAAGGTGCCGGTATCCCTGAGTGGACTGCGGGCCTGCAAGACCCTCACCGACGAAGGACATCGCGTCAATGTCCACCTCATCTATACCCTCAATCAGGCCTACATGGCCATGGAGGCCGGTGCCGCGTTTGTCTGTCCGTTGGCCGGCCGGTTGCAGGACCAGGGACACGACGCGGTTTCGCTTTTCGAGCAATGCGTCGAGGTGGTTGAAATGTATGGCTATCCCACCAAGATCATGTTTTCCTCGGTACGCCATCCCGACCATATCCGCCAGGCGCTGCTTGCCGGTGTGCATGTCTGCACAGTTCCGTGGGGAGTGATGAAACGGTTGTGCGACAATTCACTCACTGCGGTCGGAACAGAGCAGTTCTTCGAACACACCCGTTTGATGACCATGCGGGTGAAAGAGATGGTTCAGGCTGTGAACCCGACGTGCAACATAGACGACTCGGTGACCACCGCCCTGGTGAAAATGACAGAGTCGGCGATGGGTGCCGTGACGCTGGTCGATGACAAAGGCCAGCTGGCAGGCATATTCACCGATGGGGATATCCGCCGCAAACTGCAGGAAAAAGGCCGTGATGTCCTCGACCAGAAACTGTCCGAACTCGGCATTACCCGGAATCCAATCACCATCAGCTCGGATGCGTTGCTATACGAGGCGGTCAAGATCTTCAAGGATCGCCAAATCGACAACATTATCGTTCTGGAGAACAATCTGCCGATCGGCATGGTGGACATCCAGGATTTCGTGCAACTGGGCCTCGTTGGATAAACAAAATACAAAACAGACAGGGGCGCACATCGAATCGATCGACCGCCACTTTACCGACCTGGGCGCTGAGTTCGTTATTGCCGCCGATCAGCTCGCTCATCGATTGCTGAAGATCCGGGCCGTGGTTTTCGATTGGGACGGCGTGTTCAACGACGGAAGCAAGGGCGCCGGGGTTACCAGCTCGTTCAGCGAGGCGGATTCGATGGGAACGAACCTGCTCAGATACGGACTGCGGCTTCATCATCAGCGGATGCCGGTTGCAGCTGTCATCAGCGGAGAGAAAAACCACTCAGCCCGCGAATTTGTGCTGCGCGAACATTTCGACTGCCTGTATACCGGGGTGAAAAACAAGCGGGCGGCCATCGACCATCTCTGTTCGCTGTTTGAATTGGAACCTTCCACTATCGGCTGCGTGTTTGACGATGTCAACGACCTGGCAATGGCAGATGCCTGCGGAGTGCGGTTTATGATTCGTCGGCCGGCCAGTCCGCTGTTCGCTGATTATGCACGCACACACGGACTGTGTGATTATGTCAGCGGGAGCCGGTCGGGACACTGCGCGGTTCGTGAAGTATCGGAGCTGGTCCTCGGCCTGCTGGGTCAACATGCGCAGGTGGTGGGCTCTCGTATGGCCTTCGATTCGTCTTACCGGGATTATTTCGACCGGCGGCAGACCATCACTTCCCTGTTTTTCAGACAGGCGGATGATGAGATCGTCGAATCTCACCGAATGGACGAGGGATCCTCATGATATCGCCGGGCGGCCCCAGCGTTCCAGAACTTCCATAATCAGGCTGCACGCACGGGCCGTGCCTCCCTGGCGGTCTTTCACGTACTCCCTGGCCTGCCGGCGCACGGCTTCACGGTCTTTCGGTCGGGCGATGTCATCGATCAGCAGTTCAACCGTTTCCTCCCAATCCCGTGCCACCCGGACCAGACCGCGTTCGATGATCTGTGTGCCGACCCAGTGAAAATCCTCCCATGACGGTCCGATCACCGGCCGAACGCCGCTGGCCAACGGTTCCAGGAAGTTCTGTCCCCGCAGCGGGGCCAGGCTGCCACCCACAAAGGCTGCAACGGCCAGTTGATAGGCATGGCCCATTTCACCAAACGTGTCCCAAAGGACAACGGCGCCCGGGGTCACTGCTTCAGCGGTGTGTGAGCGCAGCTGCCAGGGTATGCGGCGATCGGTCAGAAAGGCAGACCAGCCTTGTACGCGCTCTGCGTGGCGCGGGAAAAGCCCGATGACTGCCTCCGGCTGCTTGCGGTGCAGTTCGAGCAGGATTCGGCGGACCGGTTCTTCCTCTGCGCCTCGAACGGAGCCGAGCACAACCAGCTTGGCGTCCGGTGGGAAAAGGGCAGCCAGCGGATTTGTATCCGATGATGGCGGCGCATCGAAACCCAACCGGTCGAACTTGATGTTCGACATCACTTCGACGCGATCCTCCCCGAAGAGCCTGCCGAATCGCATGGCGTCCTCCGAAGAGATTGCCAGAATCCTGTCCGGGCGGAGTCGATGCCAGAACGAAGGCCAGAGAGAGTATCTTTTCAGGCTTCGCGGCGTCATCCTTCCATTGATGACCAGAACCGCGCTGCCCGATTCTTTCAGGGCTGCCAAGTGCGCCGGCCACATTTCGGATTCCAGCAGGATGGCGACCTGCGGGCGTATGTGCGCAACCGCCCGCTTCATGATGTCGGGTTTGTCAAAAGGAAAATACGCCACGGTGGCGCTGGGGCTGCCGTCGGCCGGGGTGTTGTCGACCAGGGCCCGCTGGAGAACTTGCATGCCCTGGCCGGTGTTGGTGGTCACCAGTGTGTGGATCGATCGATGCGGGCGGAGTTGTTTGAGCAGCTCGATGGCCAGAAAGGATTCGCCGACGGAAGCGGCCTGCATCCAGATATCGGCAGGCGGTGGCAGGCTCGATCGAAAACACCGCTGGCTGTAGCCTTCCGCCAGGCGCTGGTTGCGCTGCAGAAACGGCAGACCGATACTCCATGCCAGTCGGTACAAGGCAAATGCGGCTTTTATCGGAATCTCTCGCATCAGGTTATCTGCCGCACACAAAATGCTGGCATGAAATAATCGGAATCACATTCTCTGGTAGATTTCCCGCACTTTGTCTCTGGTAATCCGGTCTTTCCACCCCTCGCCCAGCGCATGCCGCCACATGTGCTCCAGGGCCAGGGTCGTGTCGATCATCTTGTCCATCTGCGCTTCGCTAAGGCCTTTGGTGACACCGGCGGGGATGTCTATGCCGAGTCGCGCCACCAGTTGTTTGAATTCGGCCACCCCCTCGGGATAGTAATCTCCGAGCTGGTTGAAAGCGATACAGTTGGCAATCCCATGGCGGGTGCCCAGCACAAAGGACAGACCGTAGGAAAATGCGTGGCAGGCCCCGACTTCCGAGAAGCCAAGACTCAGGCCGCCCAACAGCGAAGCGACCATCAGTTTCTCATTGCTGGCAAGATCGGTGGGGTCCCCGTTCGAAAATACTTCCCGGCAAAGATGCAGAGATTGCCGGGCCATCGCGTTGCCTAAAGTGTTGGCGTAGTGTCCCGTCAGCGATTCGATGTTGTGAATGTAGCTGTCCATACCCGTGTAAAACCACTGGTTGCGGGGAACATCGTCGATGAGCTGCGGATCGAGAACGATCTGATGAAATGGCGTAAATTCGCCCTTGATGCCCAGCTTCTTTTCCGGTCCGGTCAGCACCGCCGTGGTGGACACCTCCGCTCCGGTCCCCGACAGCGTCGGGATGCCGACATGATATACCGAAGCGTTTTTGGCCAGATTGAGCCCCTGGTACTTCGATGACGGGCCCGGGTTGGTCAGCATCACCGCCACGGCTTTGGCATAGTCCATCACGGAGCCGCCGCCGATCCCGATCACCCCGTCCGGGGCCCGGCCGTTGAGCTGCAGAATCCTGTCGCGCAGATCGTCCACGACTGTGGTCTTGGGCTCCACATCGACGTTGACAAACAGGACCCTGTCCTGGTTTCGAACGGGAATTCGATCTGCCAGGTCCCGGCCCTGGAAAAAGTCGTCCACCAGAAAAACCATGCAGGAATCCGAGCGTTTTTCAGTCAGGATACCGTCGAGCCGATCGAAGCTGCCGGCCCCGAAGATCATTTTTCCGACAAGCTGGATGTTTTTCAAAAAGTCCATTGCCGCTTCCTTATTCCGCCGGGGTCTTCTTATCCGCCGGCATTCAGCCCAACACCCGGTCCAATGCGCCGGTGACCTTGTTGATGTGCTCGGTTAATTCGTCTTCCGTCCAGCTGACTTTGATAATCAGGGAGATCAGCCGGCTCAGGAGATCGTCGGATTTCGGCAGCTGCACGTCGCGGTAGGATCGGTCCGGATCGATTACCTGTACCGGCAGTTTGGCTGCGACCGAAAAATCTATCAAATGATCCCAGTTTTTGATGTAATGATAGTTGTTGTTGTACCAGTATTGCAGGCCGAACACCCCCGCGCTGCTGAATTCATCCACGACTTTCACCGCCGTGCGATGATCCGGCAGAAAAAAATTGAGAAAGGTGGCCGCATCGCCGTCCGGGTCCGGAAGGTGACGGAAGGTAATGGGGGCAAATCGGGCTACGGCGGATTTGATGCGCTTTTTGTTTTCCTTTTGCGCTTTCAGGATTCGGGGAAGCTTTCTTGCCTGCGCCAGCCCCACAGCTGCATTGAGCTCACCGATCCGAAAATTGAACCCGAGAATCGGGTGACGTTCCGCACCGCGGTTGTCGCCGATGTGATCATGACCGTGATCGGAGATCCAGGGCATTTTCTCGGCCACGTCCTTGTCGTTGGTAATGACCGCACCGCCTTCTCCGGCTGTGATAATCTTAAAAAAATCAAAAGAGAAGGTGCCGGCTTTGCCGAACAGTCCCAGGTGACGCCCCTTGTAAAAAGCGCCCAGGGATTGGGCCGTATCTTCCAGCAATGTGATGTGGTGACGATCGCAGATAGCAACGATGTCATCCATTCGGGCCATCGAACCGCACATGTGCACGAGACAGACCGCTTTTGTGTTCTCGGTGATGACGGCCTCGATGCCCTCGGGAGACAAATTCAGCGTGTCGTCGATTTCCGCAAACACCGGGATGGCTCCCGCCCACAGGACCGCCTCGATGGTAGCCATGAACGTGAAGGGCGGCACGATCACCTCGTCTCCCGCCCCCACGCCTGCCGCAGCGAGCATGATCGATACCGCCGCGGAGCCGCTGGAGCAGGCCAGGCAGTGTTTTGCCCCGGTGAAACCGGCGATCTCCGCCTCGAATTCGCGCGCCTTCCAGTGTCCCATCCGTTCCTGATCGAAACCATATCGAAACAGAATGCCCGTCTCCAGAACATCATTGACTTCTTTCCGCTCTTCGGGGCCAAACAACTCCGTTCCAGCCATATACCGCTCTCCTTACATGGGTTTGGGTACCGAAAAATTTCTCCATTCTTTTCCGGCCGTTACATATGGCAGCAAAATAGCGAAGGTGCGCCGGGTTGTCAACGGGGATTTGCAGCGGATGACTTCATCCCCCGCTGGTCAATACAACGCCGGGCCGGCTGAGGTCGGGCCCGACGGGCGCGTTTGGTGCATGGACCCAACGGCCGGCAGCGCACCTGCCATCACCGGACCGACAAGGGGGGCAGCGAAAGGCGGGGTGACGGCGGAAGGTCAAAAATTGTAAATATATCAAAGGGATTTGCAGTTGACAGACACCGGGGCGTTTGCTAATTTTTATGCTTTGTGTGATCATGGATGAGAACCAACAAGCGGGCGGCTCGTGCAACGTTGCGCCAGCTCCGCCGCGCCTGTGATGATAGACAGGAGTTTGCTGCACTATGGGCGATAAAGAGAAAACCGATCCGTTGACACCGTCTGCGATTTCCCCGACAGCCGCAAAGCCTCTGCAGAAATTCATCGCCTCCATCGCCCACCACAAGATCGTTTTTCTGGGCAAGCTGGTAGGCCGGCTGTTTTATGCTGTTGATGCCCGACACCGGCGTATCGTGCGGCGGAATTTGAAATTCGCTTTTCCCCAGTGGGAATGGAAGCGCGTTCTGAAGGTGACCCGGCAGGTGTTCGAGAATTTCGGGATCACCCTGCTGGAGATCCTGCAGGTCAGTTGTTTTACCAGAGAAGACATGCAGTTCAAGGTCCGGATTGAAGACCAAGAGAAGATCAAGCACCTGGTGAGCGAAAAAGGGATGATCATCATATCCGGACACCTGGGCAACTGGGAGCTGGCGCTTCTGTTTGCCGCCAGCCATCTCGGCGATCGGATTTTTGCCATTGCCCGCAAAATCGATTTTGCCCCGCTCGACCGCTGGGTCTACCGCTTTCGAACCCGTTTCGGCGGTGAGGTGGTCAACAAGAGAGGGGCGCTGGGGGATATGACCCGGGCCGTGCGCAGCGGCAAGGTGCTGGCGACGCTGATCGATCAGGGGACGATGCCGCATGAGGGGATCGATGCCACATTTTTCGGTCGCAAGGTGATGGCGACCCCCGGCATTGCCATGCTGGCCATGCGCGCCCGGGTGCCGGTTATGCCTGCATTTTGTGTCAGGGGGAAAAGAGGGTACAAACTGATCTTGGCAGAGCCTTTCGAGATGAAGCGCTCCGGGGATCTGCGCACCGATATCCAAACCAACACACAGTCGATCATGGACGCCATCGAGGCTGCGGTTCGAAAATATCCCGAACAGTATTTCTGGTTTCACAAACGATGGAAGATCTACTACCCTAACCTGTACAGCGAGGATCTTGAAAAGCTTCGGCGCCGCGAGGAAAAGCAGCGGCGAAAATCGGAGACGCCTCAGTAACCGGCAGGTATCTTGCGGCCTGCAGCAAACGTGCGGGTTTTCTTGCCACACGCAAAAACGCGAAACCATCAGCACTTCCAAGCATTCGATTGGATCTCAATGAGAAGAAAAACCATCTGCTTCTTTAACAGTTACCGGCAATGGGGAGGAGGCGAGAAGTGGAATGTTGACATGGCAACCCGGCTGGCTGGACGGGGGCATGCGGTTGTCGTCGTAGCCAACCGTAAAAGCGAATTGTACGATCGATTAGGAAAAAGCGGTGTCAAGCGGCTGCAGGTCGGTATATCCAATCTCAGCCCTGCAAATCCAGCCAAGGTTTTTCAGATTTATCGCCTGCTGCAACGCGAGAAGATCGAAACCATCATCTTAAACCTGTCCACGGATGTGAAAGTTGCCGGTATTGCAGCGAAGCTGGCCGGTTTGAAAAAAATTCTTTATGCACGGGGAATCGCCAAACCGATCAACAACACAATGGCAAACCGCTTTTTGTTTGGACGAATTTTGACCGGGGTAATTGCCAATTCCAAAGAAACCAAAAGAGCCATTTTACGAAACAATACCCGTCTCATCGATCCAGATCATGTTTATGTCATCTACAATGGCATCGACATGACACGTTACCGCATTCGATCCCGGAAATCTCATACGCTGCGCGAAAGCAGTGAAGTCATTCTCGGTACCGCCGGTCGGCTGGAAACCGTCAAGAACCAGCAGTTTTTGATCCGAGCCGCCCGGTTGCTAAAAGATCGCGGCGTAGCCTTCAAGCTGCTGATCGCCGGTGAAGGAAGACTGCGGAGCGAACTGCAGGAGCTGGCCGCCTCGCTGGGTGTCAGTGAAGAGATACGGTTTTTGGGGTTTATCAGTGATATGCCGGAATTTATGGCCGGTATCGACATCTTTGTCCTTTCATCGCATTATGAAGGATTTGGATATGTCCTCGTTGAAGCCATGGCCGCAGAGCGGCCGGTGATTACCTTCGACGACAGCAGCAGCCCGGAGATCGTAGAGGATCAAAAAACCGGCATCCTTGTGCCGCGCAATGATCTGAACGAATTTGTCCGCCAAATTACACATATTGCCGAAAATCGACATCTAATCACAAGATACGGACAGGCAGGGAAAAAACGGGTGGAAGCGCATTTCACGATCCAACAGACGTTGGAGGATCTGGAAAAAGTCATTTGATACCATCAATGCAGGAGAGAGACATGTCTGAAAGACAGACGCTGTCCGCCATCATCATCACTTATAACGAGGAGGATAATATCCGGGCTTGCCTCGATTCGGTCAGCGACACGGTCGATGAGATCATTGTAGTCGATTCCTTTAGCACCGATGCCACCCCGGAGATATGCAGACACCATCCCAAAGTTGTATTTTATCAGCACACCTTTGATGACTACAGCTCCCAGAGAAATCGAGCCATGGAGTACGCTTCCTCACAATGGATCCTGATCATCGATGCCGACGAGCGCCTCTCTGGGGAATTGAGTCGTTCGATCCTCGATTTCCTGAAAGGCGACCCGGCTGTTTCGGGCGCCATGTTCCCCCGTCTGACTCCCTACATGCAAAGAGATATCCGTCACGGCGGGTGGTATCCCAACCAGCGCTATCGGGTGTGGAGAAAAGGAGCTGCCCATTACGAGGGGGCAATACACGAAAGGGTTGTGCTGCAGGGAAAAGGGGTAAGCCTGAAAGGCGATTTACTTCACTACACCGTGAAAGATCTGTCCGACCACGCGGATAACGTTAATAAGTTTTCCAGCATTGCGGCGCTGGACCGCTATCACAAGGGGAAGAAATTTTCCCTTATGCGCCTGCTGTTCAAGCCGGCCGGAAAATTTATCGAAACCTACCTGATCCGGCTGGGCCTGCTGGACGGGTTGCAGGGTTTTATCATCGCTGTGGTTTCCTCTTATTATAGTTTTTTGAGAGAAGCGAAACTTTTCGAACTGCAGTTGCCCGGATCGGACAAGCCCTCCAATTTGCCCGATTCCTATCGAAAGCGGGGCGAATCCGAAAGCCCTGCCCCCGCGCCGCCGGCCGCCACCCGGTCATAAGTCGGACTGCCGACGACCGGTGAGACCTTGGGTCGGCCGAGCGGATTTCGCCGGCAGGGTTTGCCGGCAGAGCCGCTCGGCTAACCGTATGAAAATAATTATAAATGGTATGAACTTGCCATTCCGGCCGTTGCATGTTATGGGTCAAAACTGGGCCAAAAAGGCGCTGGCAGCCGGTTGGAGACGGTTTTGCGGCGCCTGTGGGCACCTCGATATAATAACCCCTTTCCTGCTATCGCAGCGCATGGGAGTGTGAGAATGGAGCAAATCCGGGACTCGGTGCTGACTTGTCTGGATACCCACAGGGATGAAGACCGCCTCATCGAAGCATTAAACGTTATTATCGATAAACAGGGCCAGCAGGTATACCCGGTGATTTTCAATGTGTTGACCAATTTGATGATGGAGCCCGCCGATGCCGAACAAAACTGGCGCGAAATCATCGCGCACTACGAGAATATGAGCGTACAGCTCGGACGCAAGGTAAGCCTGAGAACGGCGATTTGCGACTATTTTTGCTCTATCCACAAGTCGTTGGAAAACCCCAAAGTAGTGGAGATACACATATTCGAGAACACCGTCAGGGCATCGCGCTACGACAGCCTGACGGGGCTGTTCAACCGGCAGGCGTTTGATGAAACGCTGGAAAGGGAGATCCATCGGGCCCGGCGCCACGGGCTCGATTTGTCGATACTGTTTTTCGACTTGGACGACTTTAAAAACATCAATGATTCTTTCGGGCACCAGGCCGGCGACGAGGTGCTGAAAAAAGTGGCCCAGATCATGCGCGGTGAAAAGCGATCCGAGGATATCGCCGCCCGCTATGGCGGTGAAGAAATGATCATGATTCTGCCCGAGACCGACAAGTTCAGCGCTCTGGTCCTGGGAGAGAGAATCCGCCAAAAAGTCGAAAAAGCCGTATTTCGTTTCAAGGACAAAAAGGTGCACCTGACCATCAGCGGCGGGCTGGCATCCTTTCCGCTCAATGCAATCCGGTCCAAAGAACTCATCAAATGTGCCGACAGCGCTCTATATCGCGCCAAGGGATCCGGCAAAAACAACATATCCTTTTATTCGGAAGACAAGCGGAGATATTTGCGTATCGATCTCGACAGAAAAGTCAAGGTGCGCGAAATCGGTTTCAATGAAGGCGAGACCCAGACCGCCAGGGGGAAGAACATTTGCATCGGCGGTATTCTGTTTGAAAACGAGTTTCCGATCCCCATCGGCACGAGGGTGCAAGTGCACATCCCTACGGATCGGAAAAAGCCGTTGTTTATAATCGGAACGGTCGTTCGGGTGGAATCCTACGCCGAGAATCAGTATGATATCGGGGTATCGATTTCATTTCTCGAAATGGACAAAGCTATCAAAGAGGAAATTTCAAAATGGCTCAAACTTCAGCGCGATAACGAAGTGCTGGAAACCAGTTGAGCCGGTCGGACAGGGCTGCGGCGCGAACTTCGGTGGTTGTTCGCATGCGAGGAGAAAATTCATGGCTATCAGCAAAGAACTGCTCGACATCTTGGCCTGCCCCAAATGCAAAGGGGATATTCGCTTAAACGAATCCCGGGACGGCTTGATTTGCGACAACTGCAGTCTGCTGTATGAAATCAGAGACGATATCCCCATCATGCTCATAGAAGAAGCCAAGCCCTTGGATTCATGAGCCAACCCAGACCGCCCAAGCCCGCCAAACTCGTCATCAGCATGTTCATGAGCGATCGGCAAGCGGCTGCCCCGGTGGTCAGTGACCTGTGCGCAGCCCTGGGGCCGGTGGACATGATCAGCCAATGGATGCGATTCGGCCACACCAATTACTATGCGGCCGAGATGGGTGAGCCCCTCCACAGAAGAATGGTGGTCTTCAAGGAGCTCATTGAGCAGCAGAGCCTTGCGGAGATCAAGCATTTTACCAACCGGGTCGAACGGCGATTCGCAGACGGCGGACGACGGCGGGTGAACATCGATCCCGGGTACTTGCTGCCCGAACGGTTCGTGCTCGCCACCGGGAAAAATTACAGCCACCGAATCTTCATCGGACAAGGAATATATGCCGACCTGACGTTGATATACCGCAGCGGCGGTTTTCATCCGCTGGAGTGGACCTACCCCGATTACCGCGAGGATCGGATGCGCAACTATTTATGCGCGGCACGCCGCAAATACCTCGATGACCTGCAACGGGGAAGTCGAATATGATCAAGAGCATGACAGCTTTTGCCAAGGCCGAGAGCAGGGGAGACCCGGTATCGCTGAGCCTGGAGATCCGATCCTACAACAACCGCTACCTCGATATCGTCCTGAGGCTGCCCCAGCAATATCTTCCGCTGGAGGAGCGCATCAGGCCCGTTATCGTAGAAAAAATAGCCCGGGGACGCGTTGAACTGAAAATGCAGGTGACCGGAGAGCCTTCGGACCCGGTTCACTTCGAGATCAACCGTCCCAAAGCGATTGCCTATTATCAGGCGCTGGTGCAGCTTCGGGACGCATTGAACATAGAGGGCCCCGTTGCGCTGGAGCAGATCGCAGCGGTGCCTGATATTATCAAACCGGCGGAGACCGAACTCCACCTGAGCCAGATCTGGCCGGTGGTGGAAGAATGCCTCGCCCGGGCCCTGACCGATCTCGACGAGATGCGCACCCGGGAAGGTGATTATATCGCTGCGGATATCGACCAACGGATTCAGCTGATTGTGCAACGGTTGGCCGAAGTCCGGCAGCTTTCCTCGGGCCTGGTCAACGGGTATCGCGAGCGACTGACCCAACGGATCACTACCCTGACTGAAGGAATTGTATCCATCGATCCGGATCGGATCGCACAGGAAGCGGCCATACTTGCCGATCGCAGCGATATCACCGAAGAGATCGTCAGAGCCGGCAGCCACCTGACGCAATTTCTTGACTTGATGAAATCGAACGAACCTGCCGGCCGCAAGCTGAATTTCCTTCTTCAGGAGCTCAACCGGGAATTCAACACCATGGGATCCAAAACCGACAAATCGTCGGTGGCTCATCTGGTCGTTGAAGTGAAAGCGGAGGTCGAAAAGATCCGGGAGCAGGTTCAGAACATTGAATGAAACCGATCGAGGCTGCAATCGATCGGAGTCAACCAACGCCGGCAGTGAAGGCTTTAGACCCGGGAGATCGACGGACGGGAGGTATCGATTATCAAAAATGGAACAGACGCTTCTAAACATCGGATTCGGCAGCACCGTGGTTGCCGACAGGGTGGTTGCCATTGTATCACCGCATTCGGCACCGATGAAACGGCTCAAGGATGAAGCTCGCGAGGAAAAACGGCTCATCGATGCCACCCACGGCCGCCGGACACGCTCGATCATCATTATGGACAGCAACCACATCGTGCTTTCCGCCATTCAGGCGGAAACGATTTCCCAGCGGTTTTCGACCCTCAAAGAACAGCCATGAGCGCCATTCTTTCCGACAAAAGCGCATCCGGGACTGACACGGCACCGGCGGGTCCGGACCGGGATCACGGCGGTCGGGGCAGGCTCTTCGTTGTATCGGCTCCATCCGGCGCCGGTAAAACCACTCTTTGCAGGGCTGTGTTGGCGCGGATTCCCAAACTGCAGTATTCGGTTTCCTATACCACCCGCCGACCCCGCAGCGGGGAGCGAGACGGTGTCGCCTACCATTTCATCAGCAGGGAAGAATTCATTCGGGGCATCGATACCGGGCGGTGGGCGGAGTGGGCCAAAGTGCACGGTCACTGCTACGGAACCTCCGCGGAATTCATCGACCGGCAGCTGGCATCCGGATATGATATTTTGCTGGACATCGATGTTCAAGGTGCCATGCAGATTCGAAAACGATATGCCGATTGTGTTTCGATATTCATAATGCCGCCGTCCAGACAGGAGCTGGCGGCGCGTTTGCGCCGCCGTGGAGCCGACAGTCGAGCGGAAATCAAGCGCCGTTTGACCAATGCCGAGGCAGAGATGGATTGCCGGGATCAGTACCGGCACGTTTTGATCAACGACCGCCTTGAAGTCGCGATAGAAGAACTGGTGGCTTTGATCATCTCTTACCGGCGAGAAGCGACAAGTGCGCGTCGCTGACAGCCAGCGAAGCAAAACGATCGCCGCTGCCCGCTAAGAACGGGCACAGCGCACTTCGAAAAGACGAGGATTACCGATGATCATTCTTACCGGCGGGGCCGGGTTTATCGGCACCAACACGCTGATTGCGCTAAACCGGATGGGCTGTGACGATGTGATTGTGGTGGACAACATCGCCGCTACCGATAAATGGAAGAATTTGGTGGGTGCGGCTTTTCGGCAGTACATCCACAAGGACCGGCTCTGGCAGTGGCTGGCCGAACGACCGTCCGCTTCTCTGGAAGCGGTGATTCATCTGGGTGCATGCACCGATACGATGGAAACCGATTTCGACTATTTAGCGGAAAACAACCTGCGGTACTCCCAGAGATTGTGGCAGCTGTGCACGGAGAAACAGATCCCGTTCGTTTATGCCAGCAGCGCGGCTACATACGGAGACGGAACCGGCGGTTTTTCAGACAACCATTCACAGATTCACCGCTACCGACCCATCAATCCCTATGGATTATCCAAACATCTGTTCGACCTGTGGGCCTTGAAGCAGAGCGATGCCCCTTCTCGCTGGTACGGCTTGAAGTTTTTCAATGTTTACGGCCCATATGAAAACCACAAAGGCCGCATGGCCAGTGTGGCGTATTTCGCCATTCCGCAGGCGCTGGAAAAAGGTCGGATTCGCCTCTTCAAATCCGGCCGACCGGATTATGGCGACGGGGAGCAGAAACGAGACTTTGTGTTTGTCGGAGACGTCGTCAGCATTGCGATTCATTTCCTGAACAACGCCGCTCCAAGCGGTATATACAATGCGGGCAGCGGCAGGGCGCAGACATTCAACCGGTTGGCGACAGCAATTTTCAGCGCGCTGCAAAAACCGGTCAACATCGAGTATTTCGATATGCCCGAATCCCTGATGGGCAGTTATCAGTACTTTACCGAAGCGGACATGAGCAAAATCGTGGAAGCGGGCTATCATTATCAGCCGACCTCTTTGGAAGACGGCATTCACCGCTATTGCGATTGGTTGCTGGAGTACCGATCGAAAAACCGTTGAGGCCATTGACCGTGAGGAACACGGAAGTCATTTACGGGGTTCACCCGGTTTTCGAAGCACTGCGGGCCGGAAGAAGAAAGTTTCACCGTATCTTTCTTACCCCCGGTGGCGTTTCCTCCCGGCGATTGGATAAGCTGAGGAAACTTGCCGCAACGCACAACATCCCCGTCGGAAACACCAGCGCCTCCATGCTGGAGCGGTTGGCGCAAAGCGAGCATCATCAGGGCGTGGTCGCCAGGGTAAGTCCATTTCCGGTGACAGCGCTGGCCGAAGTGCTGGCATCGGATGCGGCCGGCGCCGATAGACGGTTTCTGATCATTCTGGACAACCTGACCGACCCCCGGAATCTGGGAGCCATTGTCCGCAGTGCGCTGGCGGTTGAAGCAGAAGCGATCCTTTTACCGAAGGATCGCTCTGCAGGACCAACGCCGGCGGTCTCCAAAACTTCTGCCGGTGCTCTGGAGCACACCCGCCTGGTTCGGGTGACCAATGTGGTGGCAACCATGCGGCAGCTGCGGGAGCATGGCTGCTGGCTTTACGGGCTGGAGCCGACAGCAGATCAATCCGTGTACGAGGTGGATTTTACCGGTTCGGTGGCACTGGTCGTCGGTGGAGAGGAGAGGGGAATTCGGCCGCTGGTGAAAAAAAACTGCGACGTGCTGCTTTCCATTCCGCAATCCGACCGGCTGGAATCCCTGAATGCGTCCGTTGCCGCGGCAATTGCGATGTACGAGGTGTATCGGCAGCGTCTGGCCAACTCCACTAACGGCCATGCTTGAGAACAGCCTAAAGACTGAACGTCCCGCCCGCCGGTCATTATGGAAGATCACCGGCTGGCGGATTCTGGACGCGTGGCGGAATGCGCTGCTACCGAACCGCTGCGCAGTCTGTGGCAACTGGGTACCGGCGATCGATACGCCGCACCTGATTTCAGGAAGCATCGGATCGGGTGCAGGTGACTGCGCCGGGAACGCGGCCGCGAATCAATGCGGCAGTGCTTTGCCGGCAGCCCTGCTTGCTGCCGGGCTGTCAAATCTGGCGACGATCCTGTGCGATAGCTGCCGGCAGCAAGTCGTGACGGTGCAGCGGCCGCTTTGCACTGTTTGCGGCAGAATGTTCGAGGACCGGGAGGGATCGGATCGCCGATGCGGTGATTGTACCCGGCAGCCCCGGTATTTTGCCAGCGCCCGCTCGGCGGTGCTTTACATATCCGGTTTTCGAAAGGTGGTGCACCAGTTTAAATATCGAGGCAAGACCCGGCTGGCCGGCCCTTTCGGCGACATTCTGCTGGGGACTTTCTTGCGCTTCTGGGGCAGCGATGATATGGACCTGATTCTGCCGGTCCCGCTGCATCCCAAGCGTTTCAGACAGAGGGGTTTTAACCAGGCCTGTCTGCTCATGGCGAACTGGAACCGGCTGGATGCCCGTCTTGCCGCAACTCCTCGTTTGCTGGTAAGAACACGCGCAACGGCACCGCAGACCGGGTTGGGAAAGGCAGAGAGACGGCGAAACATTCGCCGTGCCTTTGACGTCAAGCGGCCCGAATCGGTGCGGTCCCGGCGGATCCTGCTGGTCGATGATGTTTACACCACCGGTGCAACCGTCAACGAATGCGCCCGGGTGTTGATGCACTGCGGCGCTAGACGGGTGGATGTCTTGACCCTGGCACGCGCCGTATGACGGCCCTTGCCGGTTGAACCCTGGCAGTCGGCATTTCGTCTGTCAGTATTGCGGAAAGCACGGCTACAAAAAGTGACGCGGATGCGCAATAAACTCAGAGAGCTCAGCGAGCTGAAACCAGAACTCGATCTGCTGCGAAACGCGGGTAAACGCATTGTATTCACAAACGGCTGTTTCGATATCCTGCATGCCGGACATGTGCGGTATCTGACCTCCGCCAGACAGCAGGGAGACCTGCTTGTCGTGGGGCTCAATTCCGACCGGTCGGTTCGAGACATCAAAGGGCCTCAACGGCCCCTCGTTTCACAGCAGCAGCGAGCCGAGGTGCTGGCCGGTCTGTGGTGCGTCGATTTCATTGTCATCTTCGACGAACCCGACCCTCTGCAGGTGATTCAAACCCTTCGACCAGATGTTCTGGTCAAGGGCGATGATTGGCCTGACGACCGGATCATAGGGGCGGACGTGGTGAAAGCCGGCGGCGGCCGGGTGGTGCGTGTCCCGGTGGTGCCGGGCATTTCCACTTCCCGCATCATCGAACGAATCGTAGATCGCTGCGGTGCGCGAAAAGAGTGAACCATCCGGCGGCGCTTTTCGAGCGTTGCGCTTGCATTTTCCGCAGTGAACCGCTGCTGATCTCGACCCGAAACAGGTGATTCGAATGCAACCGGAGCCGTGTCGCATGACTCGCAGCCCGGACAACGGGCTGTCTTTTTTTCAGTTCGACCAGATGTTGGAGCACCCGCAGCTTCGGCACGCGGTGTTCACGCGCCGCAACGGCTGCAGCTCCCCGCCTTTCAGCAGCCTGAATACCAGTTTTGGTGTCGGAGACGATCCCGAGCATGTCAAGCGCAACCGCCAGGCCATCCAGTCCAGCCTGAAAGCCCGCCAGATGGTATTTGCCAGGCAGGTGCACGGTGTCGACGTGCAGGTAATAACCAGTGAAAAGAGCGAAAATCCGATGCAGGCTGACAGCGTCCCGTCGGTGGTGGATGCGATGGCCACCAACCTCAGGCACCGGTTTTTGACGGTACAGGTGGCCGACTGCCAGCCGGTGCTGCTGTATGATCCGCATCGCAAGGCTGTCGCCAACGTTCACGCCGGATGGAGGGGCTCCATTCGCAACATTGTCGGTCGGACGGTTCAGGCCATGCAGGAAGCTTTCCAAAGTGACCCCGGTGACATCATCGCCGGGGTAGGGCCTTCTCTTGGCCCTTGCTGTGCGGAATTTAGGCATTACCGCCGGGAAATCCCGCAACGGTTCTGGCGCTATAAAGACGGTGATCACCACTTTGACTTCTGGGCAATCAGTCGGGATCAGCTGGTGGCAGCCGGGGTTGGTTCGGAGAATATCCAGGTGAGCGGTATTTGCACTCGCTGCCATCCGGAGCTGTTTTTTTCGTATCGGGGGGAGGGGATCACCGGTCGCTTTGCAGCGGTCATCGGCCTCACCTGAATGATCATGCAGAATAACCGTCGAAGGTGTCTATGGTTCAGCAGAGCGCGAAGGTATTGTGGAACAGGGCATTGGGGGGTGCCTATCACAAGATCGGACTGCAGTGCCGACGGGGTATGGGCCGGCTTAAGCCGGGCCAGTTCGTCATGCTCCGTGTTTCCGGAGGCGTGAACCCCCTGTTGCGCCGGCCTTTTTCCGTGCACATGCCCATCGAATCCGAAGGACGGGTGACGGGAATCGAGATTCTCTACAAGGTCGTCGGCCAGGGCACCCGCCTGCTGGCCGGTGTGACACCGGGCGACAGCCTTGATCTGCTCGGCCCCCTGGGCAGCGCCTTCCTGCTGCCGGAAAATACCCGCCGGATTTTTATCGTGGCCGGCGGTATCGGCGTTGCCCCCATGGTGTTTTTGGCAGGCCATCTGCTCAACAGGGGTGTTGCCGCTGAAGATGTAACGGTGTTTGTGGGGGGGCGAACCAGCAGCGATTTGCTCTGCCTCAATGATTTCGATCGGCTCGGTATTGCCTGCCGGACCGCTACCGACGATGGCAGCGCGGGAGATCATTGCCTGGTGACCCTGCCGGTCGAACTGGCAGTAGACGGCCGGCAGCCCGACGTCATCTACGCTTGCGGCCCGCTGGAAATGCTGAAATGCGTTTCCGGTATAGCGGAAAACCGCGGTATTGCGTGCCAGGTTTCCATCGAAACGAGAATGGCATGCGGAATGGGTGCCTGCCTGGGCTGTGCGGTTGCGGTCAGAAACGCTCCCGGTGTTTACGTCCACGCATGTCTCGATGGTCCGGTTTTTGATCTGCAGGAAATCCAATTGTTCGAACCCGCTGACTGAGTTTCGAACCGGCCCGCATCTTTTCCACTCTCTGTCCCGTGGTGCCAGATCCCGTTCTCGACGGGTTTCCGACCGTCGCAAACCCCTGAATCCGGTCGTTGAGTGACCCGCTGCCGGAAAAAGCCGTGAGATCAAAGTCCGGTTTAAATTTCCGTTGACTTGAGGGGGGATCCTATGGTAGGTGCTCAAGCGTCGCAAAGGCTCTCTGGGGAGCCTTTCATTGTGTCGAATCACTGAGTCATGAAACGCGAAACCAGAAGGTACTTTCGGGAGCTAGCCTATTTCAGCAGTCTGGGCTTTGCCGTGGCTCTTTCGATTGTGATCGGGCTGGCCATCGGGGTCTATCTGGACCGAAAAGTTTTCCATACCACCCCGTGGCTGACGCTGATCGGACTGATCGTCGGCATCATTGCAGGATACCGGAATATCGGCCTGGCGATAAAGAAAAGCAGAAAGCTCTGAGGGGATCGGAACAGAGGGGGAGAGTTCCTGGATGGAGATTCAGCGGCGCCTGTTACAATTCGTGACCCGGGCGAATTGGATCCTGTTTGCCACCGCCAGCCTGGCCGCCGTGATGGCTGCATCGGCGGATTTTGCCAGGGGAGTCGTTTTTGGGGGGCTGATCGTCACCGTCAATTTTCATTTCCTCGCCAAGACCCTGAAAAAAGCCCTCACCCCACCGCACCTTGCCTCTCCCAACGCAGTGCTTGTCAAGTACTATCTGCGCTTTACGCTGAGCGGTTTCATTATCTTCCTGCTGATTGCGACAAAAGTGGTCAATCCGATCGGCCTGGTTCTCGGCCTGTCTGTGGTTGTCACCAGCATCATGTGTGCGACGGTGTACGAAGCGAAAAAAATTCTCTTCAAGGAGGCGGTCTAGCGTATGGAACATCCGTATCTCTTTCTCGTTAAGCTGTTCGAGTTGATCGGCCTGGGGCATTTCGCCCATGAATATCCGTATGTCATCTACACCTGGTTTGTCATGCTGTTTCTGATCGTCGTCGGTGCGATTGCCGCCAAGGGTATCAGCATGATCCCTGGAAAAGCCCAGAACTTCTGGGAAATCGTGATTTCCGGGATGGAAGAGTTCATGGTGGACATCACCGGAGAGGAAGGGCGCCAGTTCTTTCCGATCATTGCAACGATCTTTCTTTACATTGCCTGCTGCAATTTGTGCGGGCTGATTCCAGGGTTCTTTCCACCGACCGCCAGTATCAATACGACCCTGTCCTGCGCGCTGCCGGTGTTTCTTTTCACTCACTACATCGGGGTTAGGTATCACGGATTCAAGTATGTAAAACATTTCCTGGGGCCCGTGTGGTGGATGGCCCCGCTGATTGCTATCATCGAGATCATCGGGCACTTTGCCCGCATACTGTCGCTGTCATTTCGGCTTTTCGGCAACATCATGGGCCATGAACTGGTCCTGGCCATCCTTTTCATGCTGGCCGGAGCCTTCCTGGCACCGCTGCCGATCATGGCAATGGGCATCTTCGTCAGCTTCGTGCAGGCCTTCGTGTTTTTCCTGCTGTCGATTATGTACTTTGCCGGCGCAATGGAACACGCCCACTAGCCGGTTGGTTGCGTGTTTCGCAAAAACACAAATCGTTTCGCGCTTCATCATTCATGGGATAAGGGAAGAAGCCAACCTATCAATCAATCAAAGGAGGGATTTTAGAGAATGGAAGCAAAAGCATTAGAGTTCTTCATCGCCTGTGTGACTGCTGCTGGTTTTGGAATCGCGATTGCAGCTTTCGGTTGCGGTATCGCCCAGGGTATTGGCTTGAGGTCTGCAGTCGAAGGTATCGCCAGGAATCCCGAAGCTTCCGGTAAAGTGACGGTTACCATGCTCATCGGTCTGGCCCTGATCGAATCACTGTGTATCTACGCGCTGGTCGTGGCACTGATTCTGATCTTCGCCCATCCGCAGGCTGGAGCCATTGCCGGGCTGTTTGCCGGCTAAGCCTGCTTGGCCACACTTCAACTAAAAGGGCTTTTCCCGCTTGAGGGGAAAGCCTTTTTTATACAGGCAATACCTCCCGCAGCCACTTCCCCGTATAAGATGATGGGATCGAGGCTATCTGTTCCGGGGTGCCGCAGCCGATGACAAATCCCCCGTCGTCGCCGCCCTCGGGTCCGAGGTCGATAATGTGATCCGCGGTTTTGATGACATCCAGGTTGTGCTCGATGACGATAACCGTGTTGCCGGCATCCACCAGCCGGTTCAAGACTTCGAGTAGTTTGCGGATGTCGTCGGCGTGCAGTCCGGTGGTCGGCTCGTCGAGAATGTATACGGTTTTTCCGCTACCTTTTCTGCTGAGTTCGCGAGACAGCTTGACCCGCTGCGCCTCGCCACCGGAGAGGGTTGTGGCCTGCTGACCCAGGCGAATGTAGCCAAGGCCCACATCGACGAGCGTTTGCAGAATCGTGCGGATTTTTCCGATACGCTGAAAAAATACCAATGCCTGATTGACCGTCATGTCCAGCACATCGGTTATGCTCTTGCCCTTGTATCGGATCTCCAGGGTTTCGCGATTGTATCGCCGGCCGCGGCAGACGTCGCAGGTTACGTAGACATCGGGGAGAAAGTGCATCTCAATTTTAACGACCCCATCGCCCCTGCAGGCCTCGCAGCGCCCCCCCTTCACGTTGAAACTGAAGCGACCGGCCCTGTATCCCCGGATCCGGGCCTCAGGTGTCTGGGCAAACCGGTCACGGATGTGGGTGAACAAGCCGGTATAGGTGCCCGGATTCGAGCGAGGGGTCTTGCCGATGGGCGACTGGTCGATATGAACGACTTTGTCCACATATTCCAGCCCCTGCGCCTTCTCGTGCTGACCGGCCCGAATTCTGGCCTGAAAGAGGCGCTGCGCCAGGACGTGAAAAAGCGTATCGAGGACCAGCGTGGACTTGCCGCTTCCGGATACACCGGTAACGCATGCAAACACCCCCAGCGGAAAGCTCACATGGATGTTCTTCAGGTTGTTGGCCGCAGCCCCCTCGATGACGATCTGGTTGCCGTTACCCGCGCGGCGCCGCTGGGGAACTTCAATCTTTCGTCGGCCCGACAGGTACTGGCCGGTTAGCGAGTCTTGCTGGCCGACGATATCCGAAGGGGGGCCGGAGAATACGACATAGCCGCCGTTGATACCGGCTCCCGGCCCCATGTCCACCACATGATCGGCTGCCAGGATGGTGGCTTCATCGTGCTCGACAACCAGGACGGTGTTACCGAGATCGCGCATTTGAAGAAGTGTTTGCAGCAACCGCTGGTTGTCCCGCTGATGCAGCCCGATGCTCGGTTCATCCAGGACATACAATACGCCGGTCAGTTTGGAGCCGATCTGGGTGGCCAGTCGGATCCGCTGGCTTTCACCGCCGGAAAGGGTTGCCGCCGCCCGGTCCAGGGTCAGGTAGGTCAGGCCGACATTTTCCAAAAACCCGAGTCGCTCGTTGATTTCCCGCAGGATTCGATCCGCTACCACCGCCTTTTGTCCGGACAGGCTTATGGCGGATAAGAATTCGCGCGCTCCGGTAATCGACATTCCGGCGACCTCGTAAATGGCCTTTCCGCCCACGCGCACAGAACGGCTGGCGCGGTTGAGTTTTGCCCCGGAGCACTCCGGACAGGTCCGAAAATTCATATAGCGACGAATTTCCTCGCGGATCTGATAGGAATCGGTTTCCCGGTAACGGCGCTGCAGGTTGTGAATCAACCCTTCAAACGGTTTCCGGTAGGTATGCCGTCGCTCATCGCGCTCAAAGTAAAAATTGATCAGCTCGTCCTGTGAACCATATAGCAACACCGTTTTAAAGCTTTCCGGCAGGTCCCGGTAAGGGGTGTAAATATCCACGCCGTAGTGAGCGGTAAGGGCGTCGAGGAATTCTATAAAATGCACGGTGTTTCGATGCGCCCATATGGTGACGGCACCTTCACGCAGAGAGAGCGCTTGGTCCGGTATGATCAGGTCGGGATCGAGTTCGGTAGTGGCCCCCAGCCCGTCGCACTTTTGACAGGCCCCCTGGGGGGAGTTGAAGGAGAAGCTGGCCGGCGTGAATTCGGGATAGTCGATCCCGCAGCGAACACAAGCCGATTTGTCACTGAACAAAATCGACTCTCCTTCGATTACATCCACCATAACCTGTCCTTCGGACAGGGAAAGGGCCAGCTCTAGTGAGTCGGCCAGCCGGTTGCGGATGCTGCTGCCTACGATCAGCCGGTCCACCACTGCCTCAATGGTGTGTTTTTTTTGACGGTCCAGGGTGCCGATATCCTCGATCGCGAGGGTTTCACCGTCCACCCTAACCCGCGCAAAGCCGTCCTTACGCAGCCTCTCCAGCAGCGCCGTGTGGCGCCCTTTCTGCTCGACCACCAGCGGAGCCAGAACCAAGATGCGGCTTTTTGCGGGCAGCGTCATCACCCGATCGATGATCTGATCCACTGTTTGTGCGGCGATGGGCTCACCGCAGCGGTAGCAGTGGGCCGTGCCGGCACGTGCATACAGCAGGCGCAGGTAGTCGTATATTTCTGTGACCGTACCGACAGTGGAACGTGGATTGTGGCTGGCGCTTTTCTGCTCGATGGCAATCGCAGGAGAAAGCCCCTCGATCAGATCAACATCCGGCTTTTCCATCCGTTCCAAAAATTGGCGGGCATAGGTCGAGAGCGACTCCACATAGCGGCGCTGTCCCTCTGCATAGAGGGTGTCAAATGCCAGCGACGACTTGCCGGATCCGGACAAGCCGGTGACGACGATCAGCCGGTTGCGTGGCAACTGCAGATCGATATCTTTGAGGTTGTGCACCCTGGCACCACGGATGACAATACATTCTGTGCTCATCGATAAAACCGCAATGTGGATTCCATCCGGCCGTCGGGCGGACACGGTCGGATTAAAAGTACAGTATACTACAGACTCTGCGATGCTTTTTCAAATAGATTCGCTGTCGCCTCCATTCGTTTTCTGGTACCGGTGTTGTTCGGATCTGGTTAGGGGAGGGGTAAATATAGTGAAAAAACAAATAATCGGCAGAAAATAGACGATTTCGGCAGATTGTATTTTTGTATCGATTTTGTGAATATCTTCCGATCTGCTTGGTATCCTTAGAGAATTCCGATCTTCAAAAATGTTCGTGTTTAAGGATAGTTGTGGAAAGTATTAGAAAAAATAACTATGATAATAATTGGTTATAAATTGTTGATAACCTGTTCCGAACATTTTTTTAATGTGGTTCCATTCGGTTTGACACCATTGGAGTGATACCGTACAGAGTGCGTGTTGTCTTACCAGACCATTTGAAAACCTTTAATAAACCTACCAAACCGGTGAATGTCGTTCATTTTGTCCAAAAATTTTTGGTATTACAGCATCTTAATTCTGTTTTCGTTAACAACCATCTAACAGTCTGTCTTATCAAGCCTTATGGAAGCTGTCTGGAACGCGGTCAAGGCCGCGATCAAGGAACAAGTCCCCGGTCACAGTTACCAAATGTGGATCGAACCGATGAAACCCTCCGAGGGGGAAACGGGAAGCCTGGTACTGGCTTGCCCGAATTTTTTCTCCAAGAAGCGAGTTCAGGAAAATTTCGGTTCCCTCATCGAGTCCGAACTGGCAAATGCCCTTGGAAAGCCGTGTGATGTCACCATCATCGTAGAAAATGGAAACGGCCGCAAACCTTCCGGTAACGGCACTATCCAGTTGCCGCTTCCCGATGTGAGCGTTCGTCCATACAGCGGCCGGCTGCTGCGCAACGATTTTACTTTCGATCATTTTGTGGTCGGCGGCAACAATGATTTTGCCTATTCGGCTTCACTGTCGCTGGCGGCGCGCAAGCATTCCCTGCAAAATTCGCTTTTTCTGCTCTCGCCAACCGGGATGGGAAAGAGCCATCTGACACAGGCCGTCGGACACCATATTTTGACGCAATTTCCGAAGGAACGCATATTTTACATGACTGCCGAGGACTTCAGCAGTGAAATGGTTCAGGCATTTCGCAGCGACACGATTGACAAATTCAAGAGTAAATACCGCAGCGAATGTGACGTACTGCTGCTCGAGGACCTCCATTACCTGAGCGGAAAAGAGCGCACGCAGGTTGAGCTCGCGATGACCTTGGACACCTTGTTCGAGGCAAACAAGAAAATCATCTTCTCTAGCTGCTATCGACCTTCGGAGATTCCCAAGATAAACGACAAACTTCGGTCGCGGCTGTCGTCTAGCCTCATTTCCAACATCGATCCACCGAATTTCAGAACGCGCGTGAGGATTCTGAAAAAAAAGGCGGCGATCAGAGGTTTCAAGATCCCGGAGAAGGTGATTCACTATCTGGCCGCAGAGCTGACCGAGGATGTCCGCCAGCTCGAAAGCGGCCTGATTGGAGTGACGGCCAAAGCCTCGCTGCTGGGCGCTCCGATAGACCTGGCTCTGGCTGAAAGCGTTGTGAAAAACATTGTTCGTCAGCGCAGCAACATTACCATCGATTCCATCAAAAAACTGGTGTGCAAATATTACGGTATATCGGTCAACGAAATCGTTTCCCGGTCCCGCAAACAGAGCCTTGTGAGGCCGCGTCAGATAGCCATGTACCTTGCGCGGTTGTATACGGATTCTCCCCTCCAAGCCATCGGGAGGAGTTTTAACCGCTACCACGCTACCGCATTGTATGCGATCAATGCCATCGAACGGGGGGTCAGGGAAAATGGTGCGATTCAAAAACAGGTGGATTTTTTCCGGCAGAAACTGGACTCAGGAAGAACCTGAATCGGGCAAATCGACGAGCAGCGCACCCCTTGGGACGATCCGGTCCGCCGCTCGCCGGATGAGAGTCAAAGCCCGACAGCTGTCTCCCCGCAACTTGCTGCTGACCTTCCTCCTAAGAGGCGTTGCCCACTTTTGATATGAAACCGACCCGGTCGTGCGAACCCATTACCGGGAATCACTGTGTGGCGCGCTGGCGACAGGCGTGCCGCGACTGCCGGGCGGGACGTTTCTTCAGTGCATCCTGTCGCGGACCTCGTTCCCGCTGAACAGCTCTTCCATCAGTTCCGTTCGTTCCTGCTGGCCGAATTCAATCGCACATCGAAGCCGCAGTGCGCAAACCTGCCGACAGACAGGGTCTTGGACATCAAACTCGCCGAAGCACTGCATGCGGCGGTTTAGATCATCGACAGCCGGAGCGTCTTTCTTCATTCCGTATCCCTCAATTCAAGCGCGGCGATCATCTGTGCATGGATGCGGCCGTTGGTGGCCAGGATTTCCTCTCCACCGACAGGATATGGCTGACTGGAAAAGTCCGTAATAACGGCACCGGCTGCTTCGGCGATGCATATACCGGCTGCCGTGTCCCACGGCTTCAGGTACTGTTCCCAGAATCCCTCGAATCGGCCGCAGGCCACATAGCACAGATCCAGGGCAGCCGACCCGAGACGTCGAACCCCCTGGGCGAGGCGCAAACAGTTTTGCATTCGACGGGTGATGTCCGGCAGCAGATCCCGAACGTTGTAAGGAAACCCGGTAACCAGCAAGCTGTCTTCCAGCGTTGCCACCGATGAGACCCGGATCGGCCTGCCGTTCAGACAGGCGCGCTCTTCGGCGGTTGCCGTGAAAAGCTCTCCACTGCAAGGATTCAGCACCACGCCGGCGACGATTCGGCCGCTCCAGGCAAAGCCGATCGAAACGGCATAGATCGGAACCTGGTGGGCAAAGTTGGTCGTGCCGTCCAGCGGGTCTATGATCCACCGCAGCTCTCGCTCCCCGCCGCTCCATCCGCCTTCTTCCGCCAGCACAGCGTGATCCGGAAATCGGGAACGGATCACTTTCACTATCGCTTCTTCCGAAGCCGTATCGGCCTCGGTGACCAGATCGATGGCGCTTTTTTTCTGCACTGCCGGGTTTTTGCCGAAATAAGCTCGGAGCACCTCCGCCCCCCGGTAAGCGGCCGCAATTGCGGTTCTTTTGATCAGGTCCAAATCCATAAGGGACCACCCTTATATGGCATTCGGCTTTCGTGTCAACCGAAATGTTCCGACAGAGGACTCCGCGCGCCATCTATTTTCATGCAGGGTTCACGGGGTGATGATCCGAGGAGCTTTGAACGATGCGGCCCTGCATCTCTTCGATCAGGGGCAACAGGGTGGAGGAGCGGGTGGCCGAAACGGGGATGCCGTTGAATCGGCGAGTCACCTGCCGGGCGGTTTCGGGATCGACCAGGTCCTGCTTGTTGAGGACCCGGATCATGGCAATGTCCTGCAGCTGCAGATCGGTCAGAATGGTTTCCACTGAACGGATTTGATCCATGAATCGGGGGTTGCTGATATCGATCACGTGCAGCAGTAGATCCGCGCTCTCCAGCTCTTCGAGGGTGGCACGGAAGGCTACTACCAGATCCCGCGGAAGGTCCTTGATAAATCCGACCGTGTCGGTGATGATGACCTCGATGTCCTGGGGAAACCGCAGACGCCTGCTCGACGGGTCCAAGGTGGCGAACAACCGGTTTTCAACGAGCGCACGGCTTTTTGTCAGGGTGTTGAGAAGTGTCGATTTCCCCGCGTTGGTGTAACCGACAATGGATATGATCGGCAGCTGTTTCTTGCTGCGCCGGGCACGGCGCTGTTTGCGTTGTTTACGGACCAGACCCAGAGACCTTTCCAGGTTTGCGATTCGGTCCCGGGTGCGTCGGCGGTTGATTTCCAGTTTGGTTTCACCGGGACCCCGACCGCCGATTCCTCCCGTCAGACGGGACATGGCCGTATTTTTGGTGGCCAGGCGTGGAAGCAGGTATTTGAGTTGTGCCAGCTCCACCTGGAGTTTTCCCTCCCGGGACTGGGCCCGCTGGGCAAATATATCGAGAATCAGCATGGTTCGATCGATCACCTTTATGTCGATCTGATTGGTGATCGATCGAATTTGTGACGGATTCAGTTCCTGGTCGAATATGATCAGGGTAGCGCCCTTGGCCAGTACGGCCAGCGTGAGCTCTTCCAGCTTACCACGGCCGAGTAGGAAGCGGGAATCGGCTTCCCTGCGATGTTGGACAACGTTGCCGACAACGGTGATGCCGCAGGAGACGGCCAGCTCCCGCAACTCATCCAGGCCGTCGCTGTCGCTGCGCGTGGACGCGTCGGTGACACTGACCAGCAACGCCCTCTCTTTTCGCCCTTCACCGCGGTGCAGCGCCCTAACGCTGGCAAGTTCATCTTCCAGGGCCCTGACGGTCTGCAGGCACCGCACGTGAGTTTCGTGAGCCCGAAACGGTGGAAGCAGCCGGTATGGTTGGTCGCTGGAGGAAGAGGGGAGGATATGGGCCAGGTAGATGCGGGGCGGCTGTCCGTCGTGTTCTACCGATACGACACCCATCAGGTCGAGTCTCAGCAGGGCAAGGTCCGTCAGGTCGTCCTTGGTGAGCGGCTCACCGTTGATGTGGGTGTGCATGCAGCGCAACCCGCGCAGCCTTCCCGCCGCCAGACGGTACTCACTGACATCCGGAATGACGATTTGGCGGTGATCCCCGACGAGCACCCGGATGATTTTACCGCTGCGGTCGATGAGCAGTCCGACCTGACGCCGAATTTCCCCTGAAAGACGGCTGATATCTTTGGCAAGTTCAAAAGAAATGGCGTTTTCGGGGGGAATGCGTCGGCGGTAGAGTTTTTCGAGTCGACGCAGCTGACCGGCTTTCAGCCCACCGGTATTACCGTATAGCCTTTTCATTCTCTCTTGCCATATAGTAAATCTCTTTTATCCGGCAATCAAGAAGCACAGCGCGGATTACGACTCGATCATCCCTTCACCGGCGGCGTTTTCAAAACGGGTGTAAGATGCCAGAAATACGAGTGGCACGGTTCCGATCGGACCGTTTCGCTGTTTGGCAATGATGATTTCGGCCTTACCGCGGTTGGGATTGTTTTCGTCCTTGTTGTAGACCTCATCGCGATAGATGAACGCAACCACATCGGCATCTTGCTCCAGGGCACCGGACTCTCGCAGGTCGGACAGCTGCGGGCGCTTGTCGCTGCGCTGTTCGAGCATCCGGTTTAGCTGCGACAGGGCCAATACAGGGATGTTAAGCTCCTTGGCCAGTGCTTTGAGGGAACGGGATATTTCCGAAATTTCGAGATCACGCCGTTCTGCCGAGCGTCGACCCTGCATCAACTGCAGGTAATCGATGATGACCAGTCCGATATTTTTGTCCAGTTTGAGTCGACGCGCTTTTGCCCGCACTTCCATTGCGGTGAGGGTCGGCGTGTCGTCGATGAATACGGGTGCATTGGAGAGGGTACCCGCCGCCTCGGTAATTTGCAGCCAGTGATCCTGGCTGATGAAACCGCTGCGCAATCGGGTTGAATCGAGGCGGGCCTCACTGCTGAGCATGCGCATCGAGAGTTGTTCCCTGGACATTTCCAGTGAAAAAATCGCCACCGGAATATCCGGTCCCAGCGCGGCATTGCGAGCGATGTTCAGGGCAAAAGCCGTTTTACCCATTCCCGGTCGGGCGGCAACGATAATCAGGTCCGATTTCTGCAATCCGGAGGTCTTGTGATCGAATTGGGTGAAGCCGGTCGGCACTCCCGTAATCAAGGAGCGGTTTCCCTGCCGCTCCTCCAGGGCGTCGATGTTGTCTTCGATCATCTTGCTCAACGGATAATAGGACTGGTGCCCCCTGTTCTCCGAGACCTCAAAAATAGCCGTTTCGGCGAAATCGACGACCTCGTCGACGCTGCCCTGGTCTTCGAAGCAGCGTTTTGTGATGATGTTGGCCTTTTCAATCAGCCGCCGCAAGCAGGCTTTACCGTGCACGATTTCTGCATAGTGACGGGCGTTGACGGCCATCGGAACCGTGTCGACCAGCTCGGCCAGGTAGGAGGCGCCACCGATCTTTTCGATTTGGTTCTTTTCTTTGAGGTGATTGGAGAGGGTGATGAGATCCACCGGCTCGTTGCGGTCGAACAGCTCCATTATGGCAGCGTAGATCAACTGGTGGGCAGATTTATAGAAATCCTCGGCGGCAAGAATTTCAAGCACATCCAGCAGCGTGTGGTTGTCGATCAGTATGGCACTCAGGATCGACTCTTCCGCTTCGACATTCTGCGGTGGAACGTGCGCGGCAACACTGCTGCCGGTCTGGTGAGGACGTTCGGCCATAATCGCATCGTCACCTATGCTTCCGGTATGATTTCCACCGTTATTTCGGGTTCGACCCCTTTGTAGACCCGAATGGGGATCTGGAAAGTGCCGGTCGTCTTCAGTGCTTCGTTTAGCAATACCATCCGTTTTTCGACCTGGATGTCTTGCTTTTCCAAAGCCCTGACGATGTCGCGGACATTGATCGAGCCATACAGGCGGTCTTCCTCGCTGACTTTGGCAGCGATCTGGCAAACAACCCCGTGCAGTCTTTCGGCCATTTCCTCGGCGATCTTTTTTTCTTTGGCGATCTGCAGGTCGAATTTGGCCTTTTCCTGCTTCAGGAGCTTTCGATTCTGATCAGTGGCCAGTACCGCTTTTTTCTGCGGCAGCAGGTAATTGCGGGCATAGCCGGCGGCAACTTCCACTTCGCTGCCGATAATGCCCAGTGAGTTGATGGTTTCTGTCAAGATGACTTTCATAACAACCTCCCGATTGTGGATTCGCAGCGCTGCACGGAGCGAGCGAAGCTTTTTTTCCTTGGAACGCAATGGACGCTATCGGGTGCCGTTCCAGTTGAGCTATACCCTCATCCAGTCGATTTGTCCACCGGCAGCCGCCTAAAGTTCAGCCAGATGTCGAAGAATCCGAGACCGACGATAATCAACAGCAAGATCTGCTGCAGCGCGATCAAAGCATAGAGAAAAATGCGCAGAATCCGGGGAAATCGTTTTTTGTCAAAATAATAGGATATGATTGCGATTCCCTGGAAAAAGTAAATCGTCAACGAGATCAACAGCCCGTTGATGCCTGCCAGTTTTATTCCAGTGGAGGGGATCAGCAGCATCAGGCCGGATCCGATTACCGCCCAGACCAGGGGATCCGGCGCCTTCCAGAGGTTCAGGCTGCCGAAATCCGGGAAAAACAGATTCAGGCGTTTGAGCAAAGGCCGTGAAAGCAGCAGGCTTGCCCAGGTTACGATCAGTGTCGAGATTACGGCCAGAGCCGGCAGAATCCGGACGAACACATACTGAATCTGTTCAAGCGAATCTCTTACCAGGTCGAGATTCTCCGCTGACATTCCCATCTCCTGGTAAAGGACCAGTGTGGCATCGAGATTCTTCCGTATGTATCCGCTTACCAGGGAAAGGACTCCGGTTTCAGATGTGACGCTGAAAGCCAACAGAACAATGGATCCGGCCAACACGGCTGTGAAACTAGTGAAACCGATAGTTTTTGCGACCGAAACCCGCTGTTCGTAGGCTTCGTAAAGGACATAACCGATCAGCAACAGCTCCAGGAAATAGAGGATATCCAACGAAATCCCGCCCAGAACCAAGACCAAAACGACCAGTGAGCCTGCAGGAACCAGCGCTCCCTGTTTTCTGCCGAGTTTGGCCCGGTAGACGAGTGTTGGCAGCGGTATGCCGACGGTGCACAGGAATCCGAGGATGGGTGACAGGATCGTGATGAGGAACAAGATGCTGGTCACCCCGATACCGATCGCTAGATCTTTCACCGTCTCTCCGGAAGCGCCTGGCAGCACCTTGCCGATCTCCTGCAGCAGCCGTTGATCGCGCCCGATTAATCCACCGTGCCGACGTAAGGCAGCAGTGCTATAGTGCGGGCGCGTTTGATCGCATGGGTGAGCGTCCGTTGATGTTTGGCGCAACACCCCGAGATGCGCCGCGGTATGATCTTTCCGCGCTCGGTGATAAAATACCGGAGAGTCTTCGGCTCTTTATAGTTGATCGTCAGGCTGCTGTCGGCGCAGAAACGACACACCTTGCGACGATGATAGATTCTTCGCTTGCGCTGCCCTCCGGGTCTGGGTCTATATGCGGCTGCCATTGCTTATCCCTCCTTGGTGACTTCAGCGGGCTTGGTTTCGGACGCCGGTGTTTCTGTCTCGGTCTTTGCCGCTTCAGCTTCCGGCTCCGCCGGTGTCTCGGAAGTCGGCGTTTCTGCAGCCGGTGATTCGGAGGCCGGTGTTTCGTCGGGTGAGTCCTCGGCATCCGCATTTTCAACCGGTGCATCCGCTTTCGGCTGCTCTTTTTCAGCCTTTTGCGCCTCGGCTTGGGCAAGTTCCTCTTTGATCTTTTCCAGATCCGCCGTCTCTTCCAGCTGGACCGTCATGTACTTGAGCACGCGGTCGTCGATGCGAAAAAACCGTTCCAGCTCGTTTACCAGTGGACCGCCTCCGCAGTAATCCAGACGGTTGTAATATCCGCGGGATTTTTTCTTGATTTCGTAGGCAAGTTTGCGCGATCCCCAGTCATCGACCTCTACCAGAAAACCGTCTTGCTTGGTGATGGTCTCCTTGATTCTGTCGACGACCGGAACGCGCTCTTCATCGGAGAGATCCGGGTCAAAGATTACGAACGTCTCGTATCTTCTCATTTGAAAAACCTCCTTTTGGATGTAAAGCCCCGACCGAAGAGCCGGAGCAAGGATCGATCTTCAGGGGTGTTAAAAATTTAGCTGTATAGCACTCCTAAATGATAAGTGTCAAGCCGAGATTGTCCAGGCCGGTAGATTTCTTGGCTCCCCGGCGGACAAGGGAGGTCCCCGCGTGGCCGGCGGCGTTGAAGGGGCGCATTCCTGTCGCTAAATACGCATTTGACAATATATCGCGATGTTGGCAAAATACAAAGCTCTCGGGGACCGTCGTGATTTTCACCGAGCCTTAGCCCCTGCGCCAATTGCCTGCAGGAACCGAATATGCGGATAGCGGTACAGCGAAAAATTGACCAGATCGTCGGCACCTTCCTCTGTGGGATCCTCTCGCTTCTCTACTTTCCCTTTGTGCGGCGTTCGACAAATCCGAATCCGGAAAAGATCCTTGTCATCCTGCTATCGGAAATGGGAAGCCTGGTGCTGTCGGCACCCATGTTCGCGCAGTTGGCATTGAAATATCCAGCCGCATCGGTTTACCTGCTTACTTTTAAACGGAACCGAGAAATCGTCGAGCTGATGCAGCTCGTACCGTCAGAGCATATCTGTATCATAAACGATGCATCTTTTCTGCAGTTCTGCGCGGACTGCGTCCGCGGCCTCATCCGGTTGCGCCGGGAAGGGATTGACACCGTAATCGACTGCGAACTTTTTTCCCGCGTCAGCAGTCTGCTGTCGTTTTTCTGCGGAGCAGGCACCCGCGTGGGGTTTCACCGCCACACCCAGGAAGGGTTGTTCCGCGGCAATTTTATCACCCGCAAAGTCCTGTACAATCCCTACAGCCACATTTCTCGACAATTTCTCACCCTGGTTGCGGCCATTGATTCGCAGACCGTTCCGAAGGCGAAGTCGATCGATACGGCCCCGGTGGGTGCCCTGCAGCGGCTTGAATTCAGCGAGGAGGTCGTCGAGGAAATGCGCTCGCGCTTGAAGCAAACCTACCACTGTCCAATGGATAAGAAGTTGGTTTTACTTTACCCCAGCGGCGGGTTGATTCCGATCCGGGCCTGGCCGATGGAATCGTACGTGACCGTTGCCGGCAAACTGCTGCAGGCAGGTTACGCGGTGGGTATTATCGGACTTCAGACGGATCGCCAGGTGGCCGAAGCCATTGCCGCACGGCTGAAATCTTCGGAATGCATGAATCTGGCCGGATTTACGAAAACCATGCAGGATCTGCTCGTGCTGTTCAACATCGCCTCTCTGCTGATTACCAACGACGGCGGACCGGGACATTTTACCGCTCTGACTCCCATACCGGCGATCATCTTGTTCGGCCCGGAAACTCCTGTGCTGTATGGGTCCTTGAGCCCGAAGGCGGTCAATATGCACCGTCAGCTCAATTGCTCTCCGTGTTTGACCGCTTTTAATCACCGCAATTCTCCCTGTGACGGCGACAATGTTTGCCTGAGATCGATCGACCCGCAAGAGGTGATGGCAAAGGCATTCGATCTGCTGGAAACGCAGTGAATCGGGTTGCGGCGGGTCTTACCGAACACCGCGCCGGGTGGGAGCGGCCCAATAGCCGCCGACTGCCGTTGCTGGTGCTGCGCGCGGTCTAACCGATCGACTCTTGCATCCGATGCAGGGCTTCCTGCAACCGAGCGTCGGGCACGGTAAGGGAAAGGCGAAAATATCCCTCGCCATATTGGCCATAGGCAGTTCCAGCGGTTACCAGCACGCAGACATCGTCGAGCAGTTTCTCGGCGAACGCGATGGAGGACAAACCGTTTGGCACCTGCAGCCACAGGTAGAAGGTCCCCATTCCAGCATTGGTCGAGATCCGCATCCGCTCGCAGGCTTTCAAGACCATCTCCCGCCGCCGACGGTATACGGCTAGCATGTTGTCGATATCCGCATCCCCTTCGTCCATCGCCTTGATGCTGGCCAGTTGGATGGCGTTGAACACCCCGGATGTTACGTTCTCCTTGAATTTGCACATGGCCTGGATGATGCTGCGGTTGCCGACAGCCATGCCGATGCGCCAACCGGTCATGTTGTAATACTTGCTCAGTGAATTGAACTCGACACTGATGTCTTTGGCGCCGGGGATCTGCAGCAGGCTCAACCGTTCACTGCCGGGGAAGACCAATTCGCTGTATGGATTGTCGTGCACCAACAGGATGTTGTGACGCCTGGCCCACGCCACCAGACGGGTGAAAAAGCGGCTGTCTGCGCACGCGCCGGTGGGGTTGTTGGGATAGTTGAGGAAAAAGGCCTTTGCGCGACGGCAGACATCTTCGGGAATCTCTTCGAGCTGCGGGAGGAACCCGTTTTTTCCCAGCAGCGGGACCTCGTGGGCCCGACCGCCGGCCAGCAGAATGTTTGCCCGATACCCCGGATAGCCGGGGTTTGTGATCAGGATCGTATCGCCGGGATTGATCGCTGCCATCATGAAATGGTGAATCCCCTCTTTGGAACCGCCGAGAGTCAGCACTTCGGTCTCCGGCTCGAGCGTCACCGCGTATTTTCGGTGGTACCAGCGGGCAACGGCCTTCCGGAATGCCAGCATGCCTTTCTGCTCGTCTGTGGGATACTGGTGGTTGTCCGGGTCCAGCACCGCTTCGCGCAGCGTGTCGATGATGTAGGCCGGCGTCGGTTCGACCGGATCACCGATTGCCAGGGAGATGCAATCGGCACCGGTGGCTTCGATTTGTTTAATCTTGTTGCGCAGGCGCATAAACAGGTAGGTGGGCATGCCTTTGAGGCGATCGGCTATTATATCCATGGTTTGTTTTCTACTGGCTGGTTGCCGGCGCGGCGCAGGTCGAAATCGATCCGTCGCATTCGATTTTCGAACCGGCAACAAGGTTGTAGTTTAGTTTTCCTCTGCTTCCCGGGCCCAGGCTTGGATGATGCGCCCGAGCCTGCGGATGTTCCGCTCGGGGATCACCGGGTAGACACAAATCTCCAGTATAGAGGCTTCCGTCGGCCCGCTGCGCGGGTCGGTCTGGTTGTCGGCCCCGCCGAACTGTCGCAGCAAAGAGCAATCCGACATATCGGTGATCTTGGCATCGATGCCGTTCTGCAGCAGGTGCCGGCGCAGTGCATCCCGGCGGTCCGGCGCAACCGTTAGCGGGTAGTAGACGTAAATGTGCTCGCCGCCGGCCGTGTCCGGCGCGCCGATGCCGGTGACGCCCGACAGGCTTTCTGTCAGGATACGGGCATTTTCCCGTGCGCCCTGGTTGAACGCCTCGATTCGCTGCAGTTGTCGCAGGCCGATTTCGGCCTGCAAGTTGGCCAGCCGTTCCACCTTCGGATTGGAGGCGGCGAAGCTGTCCAGGAGTTCATCGCCCACTGTTGAATCCATCAACGGCTGGCCCATCAGCAGTTTCAACCGCAAAAGCGGATAGACGGTAATTCCGAAAACCTCCGGCCGAGTCAACAGCCATTTCAGCCAAATGTCGAGCGCCTTCTTCAACACGGCACCCTTTTCCGGTATCGCGGCCCGGGTAAGGATTCCCGCGGCCCTGCCGGCAATGTCGTCGTCGGCAGTTGCGATGGCGCCACCGCCGAAGCAGGGCATGTTTTTCCCCTCGGCAAAGCTGAACACTCCCACATCCCCGTAGGTGCCGACCAGCCGACCCCCCACCCGCACACCGCAAGCATGGGCGCAGTCCTCCATCAGGCGAATCTGGCGGCTTTGCGTCAATTCGGTGATTTCGCGAATCGGGCAGGGTTGCCCGAAAAGGTGTGTGGCCAGCACCGCTCCGGTTTTGTCGCTGATTTTCGCTTCGATGTGATCGGGACCGGAGTTAAACGTCACCGGGTCGACTTCACAAAAGACCGGTTTGTAACCGAGCAGTTTGGCCACCATCGGCATGACGGGAAAGGTGAAAATCGGGAATATGATCTCCGATCCCCTGTCCAGATTCAATGCTTCCAGGGCCAGCTGGAATGCAGATCGGCCGGAACCGGCCCCGAACACGTGCGGCCCCCCCAGCCAAGCGCTGAAAGCATCGTAGAACTTTTCAATGGCCGGGCCTTGTTGCAGTCTGCCCCCTGTTGAACAGCTGATCAGGGTGCTCAACGAGCCCGGCGGGAGATTCACGCATCTGCGCGGTATGCTGCCAACGATCGTCATTTGTATTTTCTCCGTTGCAAGGTGAATATTTCCCGTACCTGCTTGATCGTCACGGCGATATCTGCTGTCCGATACATCCGGGTCCGTCCCCACCGCTGTCGAAACTGCCCGGCGGTATCTCCCTCCAGGTGTGCAGGCCGATCTGTTTGCGTATCGACCAGGTGAGGGCTCCCAGTGCGATGTGAAGCCAGTAATCGATAAAACGATTGACCACCGTGAGGGATACGGCCAGCGGCGAAGACACGCCGATGACGCGCAGGCAAGTGAAAAGCGTCAGCTCCACCACACCGGCCCCGGATGGGGTGATGGGAAAAGCACTGGCGATAAGCGGTATCATTGTCAAAAAGATTAAATTTGCTACGCTGAGCTGAAGGTTGAACGCAAGCGCAAGGAAAAAAATCCACAGCGATTCCAGCAGCCAGATGGCGATGGTGTGCAGTGAAATGCGAAAAAACTGTTTCGGTTTGGGCCACATGCCGGCCTGGAATGCTTTGATCATCTGGCGAATCGTTTCGGGCAGCCATCGCGGAACAGAGCGCTTGAACAAAACGAAGACCACCATGAGGGTGGTACCCACCACAGCGAACGAGCAGCCCACAATGAGCACCCAGACCACCGAACGGGGGATTGCGTCGGCAAAAAGGTGCCAGGACACGGCGGCTGCCATACCGAAGATTATCCAGGAATCAAGGGTGCGTAGAAACAGCAGCGACCCCAGTGCGGCGGATCGGCGCACCCCGCAGTTGATTCGAACCAGGTGGGCGGCATACAGGTCCCCGAGTTTGGCCGGGACCAGGTTGTCCACAAAGTTGTAGAAGAAAACCAGCAACCCGAAACGTGCACTGCTGCATTGCAGCGGCAGGTGCTTCAGGCATCTTTTCCAGCGGATACCGCGAATTGGATAGGTTGCATAATGCGACAGGCCGGCAATCACCAGATAGACTTTATTGCTGTCCACCAACTGCTGCCAGAGATGATGGACATCGACATATGCGGCCAGAAATACCATCACCGCTGCGGTGAGCACAATACTCACCAGGGTATGTTTCCCCCACAACGCCGGCCCCTTGCCTCCGTCCAGGGGGATATGGGAAGGGTTTACATCCGTCATGATCGGTTCGATGCTGGATGCGATTTCAAAGCGCTGCCGCCCGAAAGTTGCCCACCCGAGGGCAACCTGCGGCGCACCATCCATAACACAGATTAGCGGCCGTCGCAATTTCAACCAGCGAATCAATAAAACCCTTCCGACGGGAAAATCCAGAATCGATGGAGGCGGAGTTAGCGGTCCTGATTGGAGATCAGTATCATCGGTCGATGTCCGATCTTTCTGCGGGTGATGACGTGAATCCTGCCGGCAAGCGGCTGCTGCAACTGCTCAAAGTCTCTTTCCGTCATGGCAACCAGCACCTGGTCTTGCCGATCCAGAAAACGGGTCAGCTGCTCTTCATCTTCCAGCACCTTTGCAAAACTGTCCGTGTAATAGACGTACGCCGCGCGGTAGAACTTGTACATGGCCCAGTCGGCACCTTTTTCCATCCGCGTGACGATTTCATCGCAAAAGGGCCGGGGAGATTTGAAATCCTCCATTTTGGGGATCAACAGGTGGGCGCTGAAAATCGTGAAAACCACCACAAACCCGGCAGGCACAAACAGCAGCAGCCGGGCGTGTTTTTTTCGCCAGGCGTACAGGAGCAGCCCGGCGGTGGCTGCCGTAACCGCGCTGATGCCCAGCGACAGACCGAACATCGGTTTGAAAAACAGACTCGTGCCCACCGGCAATCCAACGGTCAGAATAGCCAGGATCGCCACAAAGACCAGCGAAGGGATGATGACGGATCTGCGGTAGAATCTGTCATGCCAGCAAAGCAGGGCCCGGTCGCCGAGATAGCCGACCAGCAGCGCCAGTGCAGGATACAGCGACAAAATGTACTGGGGCCGCTTGCCCCGGGAAAGCGAAAAGAACACGAAGATGGAGATACTCCAGACCAACAGGAACTTCATAGCGCTGCGGTGATCATCGGAGCGCCGGGAAAAGGCCAGCCAGAATGCGCCCGGCAGGAAAAACGACCAGGGGGCGAATACCCAGGGCAGGTCCTTAACGTAATAGTAAAAGGGACGCGGATGGTGCAGGGCGGTGAAGTATCGGGAGATGTTCGTGGTCACCACCAGATCGAACCCCATGTCGGTGTTGAGGCTTACCCACAGATACCACGGCAGGGTGACAGCCAAAAAGATCAGGATGCCCCGGACCAACCGCAGTTGTCTGATATGTCTCAGGTCGCGCATGGCAACCAGGTATACGAAGACCACCAGGCCGGGGATCGCCAGGTTTACCGGTCCCATGGTCAGCACGCCCAACCCGACGGCCAGATACATCAGCAGGTAGGATTGTGTCCGACTGCCGGACGCCTGGTATCCCCTGAAAAACAGAGCGATCGCCAGTGTGGCAAAGAACGTAGAAAGCATGTAGGTCTGGGCCCAGCGGGACTGCTGCAGAAAGACGATATTGGTGGATAGCACCAGGGCGGCCAGAAAACCGGCCAGAGGAGAAAACATCATCTGACCCAGATAGAAGGTCAGCAGCATCGTACCCATGGCGGCCAGCGAGGAGAAAACCCGGGCACGGAATTCATCCACGTCTCCCCACGGCAGGGAAACCGCTGCGACGAGCCAGTTATAGAGCACCGGCTTGACGGCCCATGGCTCGCCGTTTACGGTGGGCAGCGCCCAGTTGCCGGTGCGCAGCATCTCCCGGCTGATCTGGGCATACTCGTCTTCATCCGGGGCCCAGAGATCCCGGTCGCCGACCTTGTAGAAAAAAAGGAAAAAACCGACCAGCAGCAAGGCGATCACAAATATTTTGACCTGCCGCCGCTCGATATCTTTCGATTTATCTGTTGGGCCTGCGGGTGTTTCCATAGTCAGGGGGGATGCGGGCACGGTGACGGCCGGGCCATCATCACCGCATGCGTATCCTTGGGTGTTTTCCATCACCCGTCTCTGTGGTGGTGGGCCGTGAAGGAATCGAACCTTCAACCTACTGATTAAGAGTCAGGTGCTCTGCCTAGTTGAGCTAACGGCCCGAGAGGTGCAACGGGGAGGTTGGTACCAGATTTTCGAAGCAGCTGTCAACCTTTTAGTTTCAACCCGGCAGGCGCTGCGTCACCCCTGCCATTTCGGAGGCTGTTTTCCCCGCCGTCGTCTTTCCCGTTTCCAATCGGGATCTTTTTTCTTGGCACCTCTTTTTTCTTTCGGCCCCTTCTGACCCTGTGATCCAATACGCGACGGGTCCAACGGGAAGGTGCCGGCTTCGGTCGGAACACTTCGCTGGGGCGGGGATTTTTCCTTGTCCCCGGGGCGCTTTTCCCTGGGCAGCGGGGGGCCGGACATGGACTCTGCCGGAATGAAGTCGGCCAAAAAGAGCCTTGTGCCGCTGCGATCGAAAACCACTCCCTGTGCGAGGCTGCTTTCCACTTGGACCGTAATGCATACCGGATGCTGGTCTTTGCGCCTGCCGATTCTTTCGGCCATCGATTTTTCGACTGACAGTACGATGCGGTTGCCGGGCCCGGCGAATAGTCCTTTTTCAGCCACGTGCGGGTACGCCTTTTGCCGAACGCAGGTATACAGCAGCTTCGGCAGGTCGATCGGCCGGGTGATACCGGGAAGTTTGCTGCGGTCCGTTGCCCGGATCCGCTGATCGACGATCTGAAAATCCGGCCTGCGAAGGCTGAGCAGCGCTTCGTTCAGATGCGCCCGTCGGATGTGCCGCCATCCCTGCTCTTCGCCGATCGCTTTCAACAGTTCTTTTATCTGGACGAAACCCTGCCGGTCCGGCACCAGGCCGAACTCGTCCGGACTGCGTCCGAGCATGGTGGCGATGTAGCGGGAGAGCTTTTTCAGGGCCTGTTCCGGTTTCATTCGGTTGCATCCATCTCCAGCGGTTATTTGATGAAAACCTGTCTTGACCGCTGCAGAGCCTTTTGATAATGATTTGCGCCAATAACAATATCAATTCGACCGGATGTCAACCGGTTTTGCCCGATTTTAGACTTCGCTGCTCCCAGGCGGGCCCTTCGCCCCGGCCGTAAGCTGACAAATCCAGTGAAAGGAACTGTGCGATGAATCGAAAAACCTCCGATACGCTATATCGTAAGGCCTTGTCCCTGATGCCCGGCGGGGTCAACAGCCCGGTGCGTGCCTGCCGTTCGGTGGGAGCCGACCCGCTATTCATAAAAAGCGCGGAAGGCAGCCGGATCGTCGATGCCGACGGCAACGCCTACATCGATTACGTGGGTTCCTGGGGTCCCATGATCCTGGGACATCGACACCCGGCCGTTGTGGATTCGATCCGGCAGGTTCTCGAAAAAGGAACCAGCTTCGGTGCGCCGACCCAGCTGGAGGTCGAGTTGGCCGAAATGGTGGTGGAAGCCGTGCCCTCGGTGCAAATGGTGCGGATGGTTAACTCCGGCACCGAGGCGACCATGAGTGCCATCCGGTTGGCCCGCGGTGTTACCGGCAGGGAAGCGATCGTAAAGTTCGACGGCTGCTACCACGGGCATGCGGACTCGCTTCTCGTGGAGGCCGGCTCCGGCGTGGCTACCTTAGGGATACCCGGCAGTCCGGGGGTCCCCGGTTCTTTCGTCGCCCAGACCTATTCTCTGCCGTACAACGATACCGAGGCGATAAAGCAGCTAATGGTGCGGCAGGGAAACGGCATTGCCGCGGTCATAGTCGAGCCGGTGGCCGGAAACATGGGGCTCGTTGCACCCGCAGGGAATTTTCTGCAAACCCTGCGTGACGAGTGTTCGCGCAGCCGATGCCTGCTGATTTTCGACGAGGTGATGACCGGCTTTCGCGTCGCATACGGCGGAGCGCAGTCGCTATACGACATTTCTCCGGACCTGACCTGCTTCGGCAAGATTATCGGCGGCGGTCTGCCGGTGGGTGCCTATGGCGGCCGGAAGGACATCATGGAACAGGTTGCCCCGAGTGGTTCGATCTATCAGGCCGGAACCCTTTCCGGCAATCCGGTGGCCATGGCCGCCGGCATTGCCACCTTGCGCGAGCTCAAAAAACCCGGTTTCTATTCGCAGCTGGAAGAAAAGTCCCGGATACTGGCGGACGGCTTGCAGACAGCCGCGGAAAAGGCCGGTAGGAGCGTCTCGCTGAACCGGGTCGGATCGATGCTGGGAATGTTTTTTGCCCGGGGCCCGGTGCACAGCTTTGCAGACGCGAAAACCAGCGACCTGGAAACCTTTTCCTCCTACTACCGGCAGATGCTGTCCCGGGGGATCTACCTGGCGCCTTCCCAGTTCGAAGCCCTGTTCGTGTCGGCAGCCCACAGCGCAGATGACCTGCAAGCCACCGCTGACGCTGCCCGGGCATCCTTCAGGGCCCTTTGACCATGACCGAGTCGACCAACAGCCGGTGGCCGGAAAACATCGGCCGAATTCACCTGATTGCGGTCTGCGGCACCGGTATGGGTGCGCTGGCCTGCATGCTCAAGGAGTCCGGATATGAGGTAACCGGTTCCGATCAGAATGTGTATCCGCCCATGAGCCGCTTTCTGCAGGAGAAGGGCATCGACGTCACCCGCGGATTCAGCGGTGACAATCTTGCCCTGCGGCCCGATCTGGTGGTGGTGGGCAACGCCGTTTCAAAGACCAACCCCGAGGTGGAGGCGATGATGGAGCTGGGCCTGGCATATTGTTCCATGCCCCAGGCCCTCAACCACCTGGTGGCGGCCGGGAAAAAGCCGATCGTCATCACCGGCACCCACGGCAAGACCACCACCGCAGCGCTGATCGCCCACCTGCTGGTGCAGGCAGGCCTCGATCCCACCTTCATGATCGGTGGTATCCTGAAAAACTTCGACAGCAACTATCGGCTGGGCAAAGGAGAATACTTCGTTGTCGAGGGGGACGAGTATGACACGGCCTTTTTTGACAAGGGGCCCAAGTTCCTGCACTACCGGCCCCATGCCGCCGTACTCACCAGCGTGGAGTTCGACCATGCGGATATTTTCGCTGATCTGGACCACGTAAAGGCTGCATTCCGGCAGTTCGTCGCGGGGCTGCCGCCGACATGCCGACTGGTGGCTTTCGATGGAGACCACAGCGTTCAAGACCTGATTCGAAACAGCCCGTGCCGCGTGGAAAGTTACGGGCAGCAACCGGGCTCCCACTGGCGTATGGACAACATCGAAGTGCAGCCGCCCCGCACCACTTTTGAGGTGTTCAAAACCAATGGGCCCTTCAAGCGCTTCCGCAGCCCCCTGATGGGCGACCACAATCTGCGTAACACGCTGGCGGCCATTGCCGTTGCCGACTGCCTGAATATCCCCGCCGATGGTATCGAGGCGGCTCTGGCTTCATTTGCCGGTATACGCCGCCGCCAGGAAATCCGGGGTGTGCGCAACGGTATCACCGTGATGGACGATTTTGCCCACCACCCGACAGCGGTGCGGGAGACGATCCGGGCCGTGCGCCCTTTTTTCAGACCTGGGCGCGTAGTGGCGGTCTTTGAGCCCCGCACCAACTCCAGCATGCGCGACGTGTTTCAGGAAACCTATGCGCAGTCGTTCGACGCAGCCGACCTGGTTTGCATCCGACGGCCGCCTTTGCTGGAAAAGATTCCCCCTGAACAGCGGTTTTCTTCTGAAAAACTTGTCGCAGACCTCACCGATCGCGGCAAGAAGGCCCATTTTTTCCCGGATACGGACACCATTATCGGGTTCCTGCGCGCAGAAGCCCGCAGTGGCGACCTCATCCTGGTGATGTCCAACGGCGGTTTCGACAACATCCACGAGAGGCTGCTGGAGCAGCTGCAAGCGCCAGCCCCAGTGCAGCGCAGGGTGTAAGCGATTCGTGGCGGGAAAAGACCGGCTGATTATATGACGCTGGGCGAGCAGAAGGCAGCAATGGGCAGGCTGGCAGGCGTTGCTTCTGTTTGGTCTCGGGTGACGCTTAGAGCGTCTTTGCCAAAGAGCGAACCACCTCGCACAGAAGGCGCACACCGAAGCCGGTGGCCCCCGGGCCGCAGTAGGCGCTTGATTTTTTATGAAAGGCCGGTCCGGCGATGTCTATGTGGGCCCAGCGGGTGCCGGCCGCAAATTCCGACAGATATAGCGCGGCGGTGATGGCGGCTCCGTACCGGTGGCGCGGCATGTTGTTGATGTCGGCCACGTCACTTTTCAGCAAATCCCGGTAGTCTTCGGTCAGCGGCATGCGCCAGCAGCGCTCGTGAGTTCGCTGTGCCGACTGCAGGATGGTTTCGGCCAGCTCGTCGTCGGCAGTGAACACTCCGGCCAGTTCCTCGCCCAATGCAATGACGCAGGCACCGGTGAGGGTGGCAATGTCGATAAGGACCTCCGGTCGGTATTTTTTTATGGCAAACGAGATGGCATCGCCGAGAATCAGGCGGCCTTCGGCGTCGGTGTTGCCGATTTCCACCGTTTTGCCGCTGTAAGTCCGGATAATGTCCCCGGGCCGGATCGCCTGCCCGGAGATCATGTTTTCCACGAGAGGAATCACCCCGACAACGCGCAGGTCCGGTTTCAACCGGCTCAAGCAGATCATCGCAGCCGCCACCGCGGCGGCCCCGGCCATGTCGGCTTTCATCTGGTTGATCCGAACGTTTGTCTTCAGGTTCAGTCCGCCGGAATCGAAGGTCACCCCTTTGCCCACCAGGGCGACGGTTTTCTTGACCCGCGCAGGGGCGTGTTCGAGCACCAGCAGGGCCGGATCGGTTTCGCTGCCGGCCGCAACGGCCAGTATCGACCCGAACTTCTGGCGCCGCAGCTCTTTTTTCCCCAGCAGCCGGGTTTTCAGACCCGTTTTCTCACAGAGCTTGCTGACAACGGCTGCGAAGCGCTGCGGGGTTTTATCGTTTGCGGGAGTGTTGACCCAGTCCCGGGCCAGAAGGGTTCCGGAACAAATGGTTTGGGCCACGGTCACAAGGCGGCGGTGCTTGGACGCGGCTTTCTCCGGCACGACAAAGGCGATTTGCTTCACTGCGGCGGTTTTTTTGTCGTTTTTGTAGCGATCGAAATGATGATTCGCCAGGCAGGCTCCTTCCAGCATGGAAACGAGAAGGTCTTCGAAGCCGAGGCTGCCATCCGGCGGTCCGGGCACGGCGATGGTAACATTGGAAAGCTCGTGCTCCATCGCCCGGCCAACCGCTTTTCCGGTCGCTGTCCGCAAAATTTCCGCATTCAGCCTTTCCAAATCGCCCAGCCCGACGATCATCAGACGATCGGTCGTAAAGCCGGGAGGATTGTAAAGGACGATTTCATCACCCCGGTTGCCGGAAAACTCGCTCAAACGGCGGGTCTGCTGGATCGTGGCCACCAGTCGGGGATGTTCGTAGACGTTGGCGTCCTTGCAGGCCGCTATCACCAGTAGGTTGCTTTTGATCCGGGTCGGATCGGTGGTCACCAGCTTGATCATGGCACCTCTCTCCTTGTGGCAGGTGATGACGGAATCGAGAGTGTGAACATATCCGCCGCCCGTTTGGATGTCAAGCGGTTGCAGCAGCCAGTTGTTTCAGGTGAGACAGTCGCTGCCAGGAGAAGGTTTCTCTTTGGCACGGCATCACGGCATTGTTGCAAAAGACCGGATCGGCTTTCAGATCGTAGCGGGAGGCGGCAACCGCTTGCGGCCACAGTGCCGTGTGCGGAATGGGGGAATAGGTTGCGAGGATGGGCGTGGCGCCGCTTCGGCGGACGATTTGAATCGAGGCTTCGATGGATGTTGTTTTCTGCCCCGGAAGGCCGACCAGCAGGTAGACACCGATCTGCCGGGCGGTAAATCCAGCTTTGTTCAGGCACGCCACGGCGCTGTGAAATTCGGTGGCCGTGACCTTCCAGTCGAACTTCCGCCGGTCCCCGAATCCGGCAGTCTCGAGGCCCAATCGGATCGTTTCGAATCCGGCGCGCTTCATCAACCGTGCGGCTTTAGAGTCGATCCAGCGGATGTGCAGTGCATTCGGGGTGTGGAACCGAACATTGATACCACTGCTGGCAACCGCTTCGAAAATCGGGCCGGCGTGTGTCTCCATATCCATCAACAGCGCGTCGTCGTAAAAAATGAAATCTTTCACACCGTGGGCCGCGTGCCAGAATCCGATCTCTTCAGCCACCGCTTCCGGGTTGCGGGTGATCCGGTTTGGGTTCAGTCTCCGGGAGGCGCAGTAAGCGCATGAGAACGGGCAGCCTTTTGAGGTCAGCAAAGGAACGTAGTTGACGCAATGCTGCAAATCCAGGGCCGGATACGGATAAGAGTCGAGTTGCTGCGGGTCGAATTGCAGGGTTGCGCGGTGGCCGGTGTATTTGCCGATCAAATCGAGCAGGAGGGCCTCACCGCCGCCGGTTACGACCTCGTCGGCATCGATCTGCGATCGGCAGTGATCGCTGCACAGGGTTGCGTAAATCCCGCCCACCAGAACCGGCGTTTCGGGGAAAACCGTTCGCAGCAGACGCACCGTTTCCTGCAGTCCCGGATACCAGTAGGTCATCAGCGAGGTCACCAGGATCAGGTCCGGCCGAGGCAAGGCCCGCAGGTCGGACAGCAGCCACTGCGGCCGAATGCCGTATCGGCAGTAGCGCCGCCGGACGTCCGACAGACCGGGCGGTTTGGGTATGGGTGTTTTCAGGTACGGGCCGCGGCCGTATCTCAGGAAGGGATCGGCGTGCGGCGCCCGGGGATGAAAACGGTCCAGGCAGTCGAGGTAGGAGACACGACAGCCGTGCAAGCGGCAGATGGCGGCCAGCGTCAGCAGGCCGAGGGGCTTGGCCCAGAAATCGTAGGCCGCAAAATCGTGAATCCAGGGGTTGATACACAGTATGTGGGGGGTGTCTGCCTTCGGCAGGTGCCGGCAGTCCGCATGCACCGATATCATTCTTCGTTGGTAAAGTACTTCATGGAAGTCTTTTTCAGCTCGCGGCGGCTGAAAAGCAGAGTGAAGTCTTCGACTCCTGCTGTGGTCGACATCTTGCGGGCCGTCTCAATGCAAGCGGCCTCGCTGCGGGCGTGAACCATGGTGTAGAGGTTATACGGCCAACTGTCGGTGGGATTGCGGCGATAACAGTGCGAAACCTGTTTGAATGAAGCCATCCGGGAGCCGACCTCTTCGATGCGATCTTCCTCTACTCGCCAGGCAACCATGGCGTTGGCGGCAAAACCGGACTTCTGGTGCCGGATGGTGGCGCCGTACCTCCGGATGACACCCCGGTCACAAAGGTCCTGGAGCGTCTGCAGCAGCTTTGCTTCCGGCAGTTCGAGCCTGCGCGCCATTTCGTGATACGGTCGCTTGGTTACAGCGATGTCTTCCTGTACGCAAGCGACAATTTTTTTTTCCAGATCGGTGAGCATGGGATCATTTAGGCATTCAAAAGGTCTGGTGTCAAGTTCGGTTAGGCTTTCTCCGGAAACAGCTTGCGGACCTGTTTTTCGCTTGCACCGCAGATGCCGCGTTCGGTGATGAAGCCGGTGACCAGCCGGGCCGGCGTCACATCGAATGCGTAGTTGGCAACCGGGCTGTCTGCCGGGGGCACCAGCACCGTGCGCGGCGCATGGTTATCCCATCCCTGGACGGTGCGAATCTCGTCAGGATTGCGGTTCTCGATGGGAATCTCCCGCACGCCGTCACGCAGTGTCCAGTCGAAAGTACTCGACGGCAGCGCCACATAGAAAGGAACGCCGTTGTCCTTGGCGGCCAGCGCTTTGAGATAGGTGCCGATTTTGTTGGCCACATCCCCCGTGAACGTGGTGCGGTCCGTACCGACGATTACGATGTCCACCAGGCCGTGCTGCATCAGGTGGCCGCCGGTGTTGTCGACAATGACCGTGTGGGGCACACCGTGCCGGCCCAGCTCCCATGCCGTCAGACGGGCCCCCTGATTCAGCGGACGGGTTTCATCCACCCACACGTGCACCTCCAGCCCGCTGTCGTGCGCCGCGTATATCGGGGCGGTTGCGGTGCCATGCTTTACGCAGGCCAGCCAGCCCGCATTGCAGTGGGTCAATATGTTTACGGTTCGACCACTGTTTCGCCGGCTGATCTCTGCAATGAGCGGCAACCCGTTTTCGCCGATTCGCCGGCAATTGTCGATCTCCTCTTTTTCGATAGCGGTTGCTTCCTGCCGGGCGATTGCGATGCGCTCTGCTGTCGCTTTGACCGGTTGCACAGCGGCATCCATCCGGTCCACCGCCCATGCAAGGTTAACCGCTGTCGGCCGGGCGCCGCGAATGCGACGGCACTGTTTTCGAAGATGGTCATCTGCGGCAACATCCGGTGGCGTGTTCACCACCGCAAGGTCATCTCCTGGATAGCCCGGATGACATCGTCGACCGTCACCAACTCGGCAACCACCAACTCGTGGGGCAGCCGCCGCTGGTCGATGATGCTGACAGTTTGCCGATGGGCGTTTAGCCAGATGGAGCGGTCGGTTTTTGCTTCTCTGTCCATGGGACACATTGCCTTTCGGGGCTGCAGGTTGTCGGATTCGGCTCGCCGGTCTTACTTTCGGGGCAAACGGGCAGCATCACCCTCCGGCGGCACTTGCCAAACGGGAAATGACCGTCAGGCATCCGTGCGACGAATCTTTCTTCCCAGCTCGTTTGCGCGATCAAGGATCTGTTCCAGGTTCAAGGTGGACAACCGTCGGTTTTCCATTACGACGCGGCCATCGATGATAGAGGTGTGAACATCGCTGCCCTTTGCGGCATACACCACCTGGGAGATCGGGTGGTACATCGGTATCAGGTGCGGTTGGCGGGCATCGAGCAAGATCAGGTCCGCTTTTTTGCCGAACGCCAGCGATCCGATCTCTTTGCCCAGCCCGACAGCGGTCGCTGCGGTTGAAGTGGCCATGCGCAGGACGGTTGCGGCATCTGCAGCAGTGGGGTCCATGCGGTGTACCTTGTGCAGTTTGGCAGCCGTATCCATTTCTTGCAGCAGGTCCAGATTATTGTTGGAAGCGCAGCCGTCCGTTCCCAGCCCCACGGGTACGCCGGCCGCCAGCAGTTCGATAACCGGCGCAATTCCAGAGGCCAGTTTCATGTTGCTCTCCGGGCAGTGGGCGACCGCCGCGCCGCTCTCGGCGATGATTTCCACGTCGCCCTCATCGAGCCAGACACAGTGAACCAGCAGGGTGCCGGCATCCAGCAGGCCGAGGCGATCGAGGACTTTCACCGGAGAGCTATGTCCTTCTGCCAGTCGCTCTTTCTCGGTGCGAGTTTCCGCCGCATGGATCTGGAAGCGCACACCTGCCTTGTCGGCGGACTTTTTGGCCGCTTGCAGGGTTGTGGATGAACAGGTGTAGGGCGCATGACAGAAGACCGATGGCTGCACCCGGGATGATGCGTTGCGCCACCGTGCGATGAAGCGCTCGGCCGCAGCGATGTTGTCGGCCGCATCCGGCACGCCGGGGGCCGGCATGTCGATGACGCCCTGGCCGAGAACTGCTCGCATGCCGCTTTGCAGCACGGCCCGTGCGACGCAATCTTCCAAAAAGTATCCGTCACAGCAAGTCGTTGTCCCGGACAGAATCATCTCCGCGCAGGCCAGCAGTGCGCCGATTTCTACCGCCTCGGGATGGATGTGTCGCGATTCAGCCGGGAAGATGTGCTCTTCCAACCACTGCTGCAAGGGCAGATCGTCGGCCAGCCCACGGAACAGGGTCATGGGCGTGTGGGTATGGGTGTTCACCAAACCGGGTAAGACGATCATGCCGCGGGCATCGATCGTTTTGACAGCCGGCGGAAGCGGTGCGGTCCCCGAGCAGGTGTCGATGCGCTCCAGGCGGTTGCCCCTGATGCAGATCAGGCCGTCTGCGATGATATCGGAATCGTCGTTGACGGTGATCACTACGCCGCCGTGGATGACGATGTCGAAGGGCTTTTCCATATGCAATCGGCCTTGTCTTTGGTTGCAGCGTCAGTCGCTGCCGGAGTTATCCGGAACGGATTTCTTCGGCGATCCGCATTGCGTCGTCCATCACTTTGTCCACGTCCAGGCTGCACAGCCGGCGATCTTGCATAACCACCCGGCCGTTGACAATGGTCCAGGATACGTCGCTGCCACTGGCCGCATACACCAGATGGGAGATCGGGTTGTACATGGGAGTCAGGTGCGGCTGCCGGGTATCGATGACAATAATGTCGGCGGCTTTACCTTCCTCTATCGACCCGGTTGTGCTTTCGATACCCAGGGCTCTGGCCCCGTCGATGGTGGCCATGCGCAAAACGGTTTCCGCATCCAGCACCGTCGGGTCCAGGGTGCTTGCCTTGTGCAGCTTTGCCGCGGTGCTCATCTCCAGGAACATGTCCAGATTGTTGTTGCTGGCACAGCCGTCGGTACCCAGCCCCACACAGATCCCGCGCCGCAGCATTTCGGGAACAGGGGCGATCCCAGAGGCCAGTTTCATGTTGCTTTCGGGATTGTGGGCTACCTTGACGTCGTGGGCTTCCAGCAGATCGAAGTCCTCTTCGGACAAGACCACACAATGGCAGGCGAGCAAATTGGCGGAAAGAATGCCGTGTTCGGCCAGAAAGCCCACAGGGGTGTGCCCGTAGCGCTGCTGCATCTGATCTGCTTCGCTGCGGGTCTCGGAGACATGAATCACCAGCGGAATACGGTGCCGGCGTGCCAGGGCGGCTGCACGCTGCAGCAGATCCGATGCGCATAGATAGGGGGAGTGGGGTTCCACGGCAACGGTGATCAACGGATCTTCCCGCCAGGCCTCGATCATTTTTTCGATGTAGGCGAAACCGTGCTCCAGCTCGCCGTAATTGGGAGATGGGAAGTCATAGAGCACTTCACCGACCACTGCCCGGACGCCGGCCGCACTGGCTGCGCGTGCCACCGCGTCTTCGAACAGGTACATGTCACAGAAAGTCGTTGTTCCGGAGCGGATCATTTCGGCGCATGCCAGCAGGGCTGCGCGGTAGACCTTTTTTTCATCCAGCCTGGCTTCCGCCGGAAAGATGTGATCCTGCAGCCAGTCCATCAGCGGCAGATCGTCGGCCAGGCCCCGAAAACAGGTCATTGCAGCATGCGTGTGCGTGTTGATGAGACCGGGCAGGATGATGCCGCCGCGGGCGTCGATGACATGCGGCGCGGTCCATTGCTTCATTGCGGTTGCCGTGCCCACCGCAGCAATTCGGCTGTTGACGATGGCGACGCCGCCGCCTTCGATGCAGGTGCCTTCAGCATCCATGGTCACGACGATGCCGTCGGTGATCAGCAGGTCGGCCTTACGGCTTGTCATTGAACTGCTCCACGATGGTTTGCAGCAATTTTTCCAGCCGCGGTGCAGCGGCTTCGGCGGTGGCAATGATCTCCTCCACCGTGGCGGGCATCGGCGCATCCGGGTCGTTAATGTTGGTGATTATCGACAGGCCCAGCACCCTCATTCGGGCGTGCACGGCAGCGATCACCTCCTGTACCGTTGAAAATCCGACCGCATCGGCGCCGATCGTCTTTAAAAAGCGAACCTCGGCGGGGGTTTCCAGTGAAGGACCCTTCAGACCGGCATACACGCCGGATTTCACTTCCATACCGTGATGTCGGCCCGCCTTTCCGGCTGTCTGGGCCAGATCGGCATCATAGGCACCGGACATATCCGGAAATCGAACGCCCCAGGACTCCTCGTTTTCCCCTACCAATGGGTTGTCGCCGGTCAGGTTGATATGGTCTCGGATGACCATGATATCGCCGGCCTGCAACCGGGCGGTCAATCCGCCGGCAGCGTTGGTCACAATCAGAACTTTCACGCCAAGTTCCTGCATTACACGGATAGGGAAGGTGACTTCCCGGGCGCTGTAGCCTTCGTAGAGGTGAAATCGCCCCTGCATGACCATGACGTGTCGGTCCTTGAGACGCCCGAACAGCATTTTGCCGGCATGACCCGGCACGGTGGATACCGGGAAAAAAGGCAGATCCCGGTAGGCGATTTCGGTGTCGACCCGAATGAAGCCGACACTGCCACCCAGCCCCGTGCCGGTGAATATGCCGATCTCCACCGGTCCGACAACCTGTCGGCGCAAGTACCCGGCCGTGTCCTCTGCTCGATGTTTGTCGTTTTTCATGGGACCGATATATATGCCAGAGACCGGCCTCGCGTCAAGAATTCAATCCCGGCCGCCCGCGTTGACATTCTCCGATTATTATGATCTAAAAGGCTTCTGCAAAGATCTGCCGGCGGTTGGCGCATCCGCCGAGCAGCAGTGAAACAGGAGATCCGACCATGACGCACGCATTACAACCTGCCCACCCGGACATTACCGAAGAAATGTGGTCGAAGATCACCACGGTCATCGCCGATAATAAAGGTAAGCCCGGTTCAATTATTACCGTTCTTCGCGAGTGTCAGGACATCGTCGGGTACCTGCCCGTTCAGCTTATGGATTTTATCAGTGCCGGTATGAACCTGCCTAGCAGCGAGGTGTTCGGCGTAGCTTCCTTTTATGCCCTTTTTTCAATGCAGCCCAAGGGGCGCCACCTCATCAAACTCTGCATGGGAACCGCCTGCTACGTGAAGGGGATCAAGGAGTCGCTGGTGCGTATCAAAAACCGGTATCAGCTGGAAGAAGGCAGCACCAGTGAAGATCGCCGCTTTTCCCTCGAAGCGGTCAGATGCCTGGGGGCATGTGGACTGGCCCCGGTAATGGTCGTGGACGCCGACACCCACGGAGCGATATCATCGGACACGGTCCTGGATGTTCTCGACCGGTACGAATGATGCCGGAACCATATCCGGTTTCCATACACCCTTTCTCTGCGGGCATCGGGCAACGCCAACCGAAAGATGTGGGGACGGTCGCATGAAGGTATTTGAGATTCGGGAGATTCTAAATGCCGAGGTGTTGACAGGGCACGACCAGATGGATCGAACGGTAGCCGGCGCAGGAGGTGCGGACCTGATGCAGGCCTTTCTGGCTGCCGCCACAAAGGATGCTGTCATCCTTACGGGGCTGACCACTGCGGATGTCATCCGTACCGCCAGGGTGGCCGAGGTGGCAGCCGTGGTTTTCGTCAGGGGCAAAACGCCCGATCAGAGCACCAGGGAACTGGCGGAATCGTATCAGCTGCCAACCATGGTGACCCGCCATTCTCTTTTTGTTGCCAGTGGAAAACTTTACATGAACGGTCTCAGAGGTCTGGACGGATCCTGGTAGTACGGTGAGGAGCAATTCAATGGCGAAGCTGAGTGTGGATGACCTGGCGACCATCCGGCAGCAACGGGCGGAGTCGGTTGCCTTTACAGACAGGACCTATTGCCTGATATGCGGCGGTACCGGCTGCCATGCGACCGGAAGTATTGCCGTAAAAGACGCGCTTGCCCGGGAGGTCGACGCTAAAGGTCTTGGCGAAAAGGTAAAAATCATCGAGACCGGCTGCAACGGCTTTTGTGCCATGGGCCCGTTGCTGGTGGTGCAGCCCGGTGATTTCTTCTATGAAAAACTCAGCGTTGACGATATCCCCGAGCTGGTCGAGCAGCAGTTGATCAACAACCAGCCGGTCGAAAGACTGCTTTACAAGGATCCGGTCAGCAAGAAAGTCATCGCCTCTCAAAACGACATCCCCTTTTTCACCCACCAGATGCCTCGAGCGCTGCGCAACAAAGGACGAATCGATCCGGAAGATATTCACGATTATATTGCGCGGGACGGTTATCTGGCCGCTGCCAAGGCGCTGTTTGAACTGCAGCCGGAAGAGATCGTCGAACAGATGAAGATTTCCGGACTCCGGGGCCGCGGCGGCGCCGGCTTTCCCACGGGCCTCAAGTGGGAATTTGCCAAAAACAGTCCGGGTGATGTCAAGTACGTCCTGTGCAATGCCGATGAAGGCGATCCCGGGGCTTTCATGGATCGCAGTATTTTGGAGGCCGACCCCCATGCGGTGCTGGAGGGCATGATCATTGCTGCCCGCGCCATTCATTCGAGCAAGGGGTACATTTACGTCAGAACCGAGTACCCTCTGGCCGTCCACCGGCTGGGCATCGCCATCCGCCAGGCGACAGAACTGGGTCTGCTGGAAGACGATATTCTGGGCAGCGGATTCAATCTGCATATCGAGATCTACCAGGGGGCCGGCGCTTTTGTCTGCGGCGAGGAGACGGCGCTGATGCGCTCCATCGAAGGCAAACGCGGCATGCCGCGCCCACGCCCGCCTTTTCCTGCCCACAAGGGGCTATGGGAAAAGCCGACGATTCTCAACAACGTCGAAACCTATGCAAATGTTCCCCAGATTATCCTCAACGGCGGCGACTGGTATGCCAGTGTCGGCACCGAGACCAGCAAAGGGACCAAGGTGTTCGCCCTTTCCGGAGACGTGAATAACATCGGATTGGTGGAAGTACCCATGGGAACGCCGCTGCGCACCATCGTCTATGATATTGGCGGCGGGATACCGAAAAAAAGAAAGCTCAAGGCGGTGCAGCTCGGAGGCCCTTCGGGCGGATGCATACCGGCACAGTTAGTCGATACACCGGTCGATTTCGAGGCCATCGTCAAAGCCGGGGCCATCATGGGCTCGGGCGGTGCCATCGTGATGGATGAAAAAACCTGCATGGTGGACATGGCGCGGTTCTTCATGGATTTTGTTCAAGACGAATCTTGCGGCAAATGCACCCCCTGCCGGGAGGGAACCCGGCGCCAACTGCAGATTCTTGAAAGAATCTGCGCTGGCAGTGGAGAGCCGTCCGACCTGGACACCCTGGAAGATCTTGCCGTCGTTATACGCAGTGCTTCGCTCTGCGGGCTGGGGCAGACCGGTCCCAACCCCGTTTTGTCCACCTTGCGCTATTTCATGGACGAGTATCAAGCCCACATTGTTGAAAAACGTTGTCCGGCCAAACGCTGTGTGGCACTGCTGAAGTTCGAGGTGAATACGGACGCCTGCACGAAATGTGGTGCTTGCTTTCGGGCCTGCCCGTCTGAGGCGATCGAATGGAAAAAGAAAGAGGTCGCCCGTATTGAAAAGGAAAAATGCATCCAGTGCATGACCTGTTTTGAAAAATGCAAGTTCGACGCGATCGATTAAACTAGCCGAATATCCCAATTCCGCGGAGAAACCTGATGATTGAAGCACTGTATATGATGGGCGGCTTGGGACTGCTGGTGGGCGTCTGCCTGGCAGCGGCTTCCAAGGTTTTTTACGTGTACGTCGATCCGCAGATACTGGCGGTAGAGGAGGCGCTTCCCGGAGCCAACTGCGGCGGCTGCGGTCTTCCCGGCTGTAGCGCCAATGCCGAAGCGATTGTCGCCGGCCGGGCGGCTCCCAATTCCTGCGTGGCCGCCGGCGCGGAAACGGCGGAGGAAATCGCCGGGATCATGGGGGTGACGGTCGAAGCCAAAGAACCCGATATTGCCAGACCGGGCTGTACGTTCGGTGTAGCCGACGCCGACACCAAGTTTGTCTACAACGGCATGAATGACTGCCGGGCCGCGGCCATGCTTTCCGGCGGCATGAAAGTGTGCACCATCGGGTGCCTGGGACTTGGAACCTGTGTGCGTGCCTGCCCGTTTAACGCCATAACCATGGGGGAGGACGGCCTGCCTGTGGTGGACGAAATCCTTTGCACCGGCTGTGGCACCTGCGAGCGGGTCTGCCCGAAACACATCATCAACCTCTCTTCGGTCACCCGGCGCATTTTAAGGGAATACACGACTGACGATTGCACGACACCCTGCCAGCGGGCCTGTCCTGCCGGGATCAACATTTGCGAATACATCCGCCAAATCTCTCTGGGAGACTATCATCGGGCGGTTCAGGTGATCAAGGAACGCAACCCTTTCCCGGCTGTCATCGGACGGATTTGCCCGAGGCCTTGCGAGATCGAGTGCCGGCGGCAGTACGTGGATGAACCGGTGGCCATCAATTTTTTGAAGCGGTACGCTGCCGATTACGAAAGGGAGCAAAAAGAGCGCGTCATGCCGTATAAGGCGCCGGCCACCGGCCGCAAGGTGGCGGTGGCCGGCGGCGGCGTGCAGGGGTTGTCGGCTGCTTTTTTCCTGGCCCGCTTGGGCCACGAAGCCACCGTCTACGAGGCGACGGCGAAACTGGGGGGACTGCTGCGCAGCGCCATCGACCGGTATCGTCTGCCGGAAGACATACTCGACTGGGATATCGACGGTGTGACCGAGATGGGGGTAATTGCCGAAACCGGAAAGTTCCTCGGAAAGGACATTACCGTTTCATCGCTGCTGGAGCAGGGTCACGAAGCAGTCCTGCTGGCTTCCGGCGGATGGGACAGCCGTCTGGCCCGCGGGGCTTCCGGTAACATCGAATCGCCGATTCCCGGAACCTATCTGTTGATCGATTTTATGGCGCTATCCCGCCAGGGCGCTGCGATGCCGGAGCTGACGGCGGACCTGGTGATCTACGGTGGCGGCCCGCTGGCCCTGGAGGCCGCGCGCGCCTGTCGGGCCACGGGGGCAAAACAGACGACGGTGGTATTTCGGGAGACATCTGCCGAGCTCGATCTTGACGCGAAGGAAATCCAGAATCTGCGCAATGAGAACATCGATGTTCGATTTCAGACCGGTATCAACCGGCTTTTCGGCGAAAACAATTCATTGACCGGGTTGGGTACTGTCGATCTGCGATCCCGGGAAACCGGCATCCTGCAGGCATCCACATTGATTATGGCCGCCGGCCGTTTCCCTGAGCTGATCTTCACCAGGTCTGCCGAAGACGAGCGACCGACTGACGGGCAAGCACCGGCCGAAACCGTCCAGCAGGCCCTGCAGTGGCAGGCGGTCGATCCTTACAAGGAGCCGGCTTTTCGCACAGAGATCGGCCTGTTTGCCAGGGGCGACGTGTTCACCGATTACAGCGCAGCCATAAGAGCCATCGGCGCCGGCCGTCGCGCGGCGGCTTCTGTCCACGAGATCATGTACGGCATCTCTTTGGAGCTGCCCGATCATGTGGTCGCTCCCGGAAGCCCCATTCAAAATGTCGACAGCGTAGAAGATGTTTCCACTGCGGCTCGCAACGTCATGCCCGTTCGCGCCGCCAGCGACCTGACCGAGGGTGGGGAGCTGGAGGTCGGTTTCGATGATGCCGCCGCTCGCCGGGAGGCAGGCCGCTGCCTGCAATGCGGGCTGATTTGCTACCTTCATTCCGACAGCGAGTCGAAGAAGGCGAGTTGACCGGGTCGCCGTGCGCATCACCAACGCCCGATGGCGATTTTCCGTTTGAAATCCGGATTCGATGCTTATCATACGGGTGGCGTTATCGCCACCCGTAGCTGCTCGACGATCAGGGTTCCATATTGTTAGACCGACCTTCGTTCACCGCCTCTGGTGATCGTTTTGCGGATGGAGCACATGCCAACCGAACGCGGAATCGTTACTCGGATCGAAGCGGACACCGCCTGGGTCAAAACCGTGCGCACCGGCGCCTGCGAGGGGTGAACCTCCCGGCAGTCTTGTCACCTGTCAGGTGACAGCCGAGAAATGGAGGTCGAAGCCGTCAACGTTGCCGGGGCGAAAGTGGGTGACCAGATATTGCTGCGGATCGGGTCCGGTGCCGTTCTGAAAGTCTCGTTTCTGCTTTACGTATTTCCGATCCTGTTGATGCTGGCCGGGGCGGTGGTCGGGCAGGTGTTGGCCCCGTCCTTTGATATAAATCCTTCCGGCCTATCAGCGGCAGTGGGTGTGGGCTGTTTCCTGCTGTCTTTTTTACTCATTCGCCGCACCGGCAACCGACTGGCAAGACAGAAATCTTACCGTCCGCGAGTGATCCGTATCATCTGACCCGCAGCGTCAGTTCCCCGGCGCTTCATCCAGCTGCAAGCCTTCCCGCATCCGTCGAATCACTGAAAAGCCATTGACATTGCCGGTCGGCGACGTTACCCTTCCATCTTTTAGTGGTTAACCATATAGGGCGACTGTTTTATGGATCCCAAACAAACCATTCTATCCATGCTGCGCGCGGGCCGCGATGTTGTTTCCGGCTCGGAATTGAGCCGTGCCTTAGATGTTTCCCGGGTCTCTGTCTGGAAGCATGTACACCGGCTGCGACAGGTTGGGTACGAAATCGAAGCCACTCCCAAAGGCTACCGGCTCGTAACCGATCCTGATATCCCCTTTGCCTGGGAATTTCCCGGACGGGAAGCGACCATTCATCATTTCCAGCGGATCGAATCGACAATGGAGCAAGCACGCGGAATGGCCCGCAGCGGCTGTCCGCACTTTACAGTGGTGGTGGCCGACCAGCAAAGCGCCGGACGCGGACGACTGAACCGCAGTTGGCACTCGGCTGCCGGTGGACTCTATTTCACGATCGTTCTGCGGCGGCGGATCCCTCCGGCGCTGAGTCCTCGACTCAACCTTTGCACCTCGCTGGTGCTGGCGGACACCCTCCGGAGAGATTACGACCTGCCGGCCGCGGTAAAGTGGCCCAACGACGTGCTGGTGGATGAAAGGAAAATCGCGGGCATCCTGGCAGAAATGGAGGCCGAGGCGGATCGTGTGTCTTACGTGAATATCGGCGTGGGTGTCAACGTCAACAATGACCCGCCGCCCCAGGAGCCCGGGGCGGTCACCCTGCGCCGGTTGATGGGAAAACCGGTTTCCCGCAAACAGCTGCTGGCCGTTTTTCTGGATCGACTTGAAGCCCGGCTCGCGTCCGATTCCATGGACATGGAGTCGGTGATCGGGACATGGAAGTCGCTGTCGATTACAATCGGGCGGCAGGTGAAAATCGTCACGCTGCAGGGAGAGACCCAAGGACGGGCCGTTGACGTCGATTCGAACGGATCGCTGATCCTGGAGTTGGCTGACGGTTCATTGAAGACGGTCCTATACGGGGACTGTTTTCACGTGTAAATGATCACAAGGCACAGGACCGGATTTCGGTGTTGCGCGTGCCTCGCTGCTGGGGCGGTTGGTCACCAGTATGACGCGTGACGCGGGTTTTGTGCGCATTGCCCCAACACCTTTCAAAAAGCCGGGGCGGATTGTCAGGCGTGCGTATGCCGGCAGCCAAGCCCGGAAGGAGTGAATATGACCGATTCTCATTCCCTGCGCATGAGTGTCTTTGCCGCCCTTTTTGCCGCGCTTACGGCCATGGGGGCCTTCATTGCCGTGCCGATCGGTCCGGTGCCGATCGTGCTGCAGAATCTATTTGTCATGCTGGCGGGGTTGCTGCTCGGCCCACGCTGGGGTCTAGCCAGCGTCGGCATATACCTGTTGGCCGGATTCTGCGGGTTGCCGGTTTTCGCCGGTGGCCAGGCCGGGATCGGCCGGCTTATCGGACCCACCGGAGGGTATTTGATCGGATATCTGCCCGCCGTTTACATCATCGGCCGGATGACGCGAGGTTCCGATCATCGCTTGCTGCGCGAGGCAGGGGCCATGGTGCTCGGAACGCTGTTGCTTTATGCCTGCGGCGTTAGCTGGCTGAAAGTGGTTACCGGCCTTTCGTGGACCAAGGCCCTGGCCGTCGGCATGTTGCCGTTTTTGATCGGTGATGCACTGAAAATCGCTGCTGCCATTCCCATTGCCCGTTCCCTGCGGCCTGTCATGCAGACCGAAGTGCCGGCAGCTGATCCGATGCGGATGGAAACTGCCGGCAGGACCGGCTCCACTCCCTGAGGGCGGACGGAAGCGCGATGAACATCGTCGAACTCGAAAACCTGAAGCATCAATTTCCCGACGGAACGGTGGGCCTGGACGGTATCCGCCTATCGATTTCCAAGGGTTCTTTCGTGGTGATCGCCGGATCAAACGGGTCGGGAAAAACAACGCTGCTGCGGCACCTCAACGGGTTGCTGAACCCCACAGCAGGCATTGTGCGGATAGACGGCATGCCGGTATCTGCAGATGTCAGAAGAGCCCGGCGCAAAGTGGGGCTGGTGTTTCAGGAACCCGACAGCCAGATTGTCGGCGAAACGGTGGCCTCCGACGTAGCCTTTGGGCCGCAAAACCTGCGGCTGGACCCGGCAGAAGTGGATCGCCGGGTATCTGCTGCGCTGGAGTCCGTCGGGTTGAAAGCGCTGGCAGACAAGCCCCCGCACCTGCTTTCCGGCGGGGAGAAACGGCGGCTGGCACTGGCCGGCATACTGGCAATGGGACCGAGTGTCGTGGCTTTCGACGAACCCTTTGCCAGCCTCGACGATACCGGTGTTCGCAGCATTGTCGCTGAAATCTGCCGTTTAAAGAATGACGGCTACACCGTTATCGTCACCACGCATGATCTGGAACCGGTGCTTTTCATCGCCGACCGGTTGATCGTCATGCAGGCCGGCAGAATCGTCCGAGACGGCTTTCCGGTACAAATTGCTAATGAAGTCGGTGACTTCGGTGTTCGCAAGCCATGCACATGCGGGTGGCCGGCGAACCGGCGGGAGTGATCCGGATGAGCCCGATCAGCTACCGTTTGGGTACCGGCGCGCTGCATGCACTTGATGCCCGGTTCAAGTTTGTCATTTTGATTGTGTTGAGCCTGTCGGTAGTAAAAGCCGGGGCGCTGCATCTGGCGCTGCTTGCGTGCGGACAGATCGCTCTACTTTCCTTCCTGGGCTGTTCCTTTAAATCGCTAACCACAGAACTTCGCTATCTTCTGGTCCTGTTGTTACTGGTTTTTCTCGTCCGGGCTTTCACCATGCCGGGTGAAGCGGTGTTTCGCCTTTACTGGCTCTCCTTTTCTCGCCAGGGGGCGGCAGCCGGCGCGCTGATTGCGGCGCGAATGCTGCTGGTCGTTTTGCTGGGGACGACCCTGGTAATTACAACCCGGCCGGCAGAGATCAAAGCGGCGGTCGAATGGTTTCTGAAGCCTTTTCCAGGTCTTCCCGCGGCACGGATCGGTACCATGTTTGGCCTTTTGCTGCGGCTGATACCGCTGCTGTCGGTACAGTTTGCAGAGACCATGGATGCCCAGCGTGCCCGCGGGGTGGAAAACCGGATAAATCCCGTCTACCGTCTCACCTGGCTGGCCATACCGTTTCTGCGTCGTTCTTTTTCAGCCGCCGACCGCCTGTCGATCGCCATGGAGGCCCGCTGCTACACCGATGATCGAACCGGTCACCGGTTGACCGCCACCCGGCGCGATTGGCTTGTTCTTGCAGTCGGAATCGTCTACGGCATTTTCGTGCTGGCGACCTGACTGCTTCTTTTCCCCCGCCGGCCAAACACCAAACACGGGTTGCAGGGCGGCAGCGACCAGTCCGACGGCCATTTTGGGGGTTGACAATCGATGAATTTGTCGTTACATAAATGCACTTTCGCGGGCCGTTAACTCAGTCGGTAGAGTATCTGCCTTTTAAGCAGAGAGTCGTTGGTTCGAGTCCAACACGGCCCACCAGCGCCATAATCGCTTTGCGAAAGGCCGCTGCACCGTTTATCCGCTCAGCGGCAGCATACAGGACAAAACTTCGTCCCCATCGTCTAGCCAGGTCCAGGACACCGGCCTTTCACGCCGGCAACAGGGGTTCAAATCCCCTTGGGGACGCCAATGTGCAAAAGGGAGATCGGGTCCGTGCCGATGTCCCTTTCTCTTTTGGGGATATTCGGAGATGCGGACAAACGCGTGCGACCGGTATCCTGAAGATGTCGAAACGATGATGGTATCCGGCGCAGAATTGACCATCGACAGCCGGCACCTGCACAGGGGCATCCAACGGCCGTTTCATTTGACAAAAGAGACCCCGTTGCGTATTTGATTACCGGTGTTCGGGTTATGACCCGGTCGCAGTTGTACGGATCAAGAAACGCATCACAGCGCGGCTGACCCGGATGGTCGCATCGGGCTGCGTCCGCTTTTCAGACACCTGCGGACCCTTCAGGCGCTTCACATCGACAGAACTGTTGAACAATGAAACAAAGCAAACCAGCGGAATCGACCAACATCCTGATCATGGGGCTGGGGGGCGTCGGCTATTATCTGGCCAAGCGCCTGGTGCATGAAGGCTACGCCATCACCGCCATCGAGTCGGACGGTAGTATGATCCGGCATGCCGACGGGATTCTGGATGCCCGCCTGATACAGGGCAATGCCATGAGCATCGAATGCTGGCGGGAAGCCGGTGCCGAGAAGATGGATTACCTGATCGCGGTCACCAACAACGATGCGGTGAACATGATGGCCTGCCTGATTGCCGACCGTTTCGGCATTCCACGTAAAATCGCCCGGGTTCGTTCCACGGAGTTCGGCGGCGAAGATTCCGTCCTGAAGGCCGTGGACCTGAAAATCGACCTGATTATCCACCCGGAGGAGCTGGCGGCCCAGGAAATTTTCAGGCTCATCAAACTGCGGGCCGGAAACGACATCATCGATGTTGCCGGGGGGCAAATACAGGTCATGGCCACCCGCATCCATGATAAATCTCCGCTGGCCTACAGGAACCTGATAGATATCGCCAAGGAGTATCGTGAGTTTCCGTTTCGGATTGTCGCCATTGCGCGGGGGATCACCACACTGATCCCCGGCGGCGAAGACGAGCTGCTGCCGCAGGACCAGGCCTTTTTTATGGCCAAGAGTGAAAACCTGCCCCTTCTGATGAGAATGACAGGCGTCGAGCAGCAGAAGCGACACCGGGTGATGATCCTGGGAGGCGGCCTGGTGGGGCGACGCCTGGCCGGGCTGCTGGGGAAAACGGTGGAGGTCAGACTGATCGAGAAGGATGAACGCTTTGCCCAGGAACTCTCCCACGAACTGTCCAACACGGAGGTGCTGTACGGTGACGGGTCGGAGTCAGATGTACTGGTTTCTGCGGGATTGTTGGAAATGGATACCTTCATTACCGCCACCGGCGAGAACGAAACCAACATCATGAGCTGCGTGCTCGCCAAACACCTGATGAATTCACACAACGGCCGCTCACCCGGCAAGCAGAGAAAGTGTATCGCACTGGTGAACAAGGAAGATTACCTGACGCTGGCGGCGACCATGGGGTCGGATATCGCCATGAACAAGAAAATACTGGCGGGCAATGAGATCCTGAAATTCATCCGCAGGGGAGAAGTGCTTTCCGTGGCCCACCTGCATGGTTTCGATGCCGAAGTGGTGGAAATCGTTGCCGCCCCCGGCTCGCCGATTACCGCCAAGCCGCTATCCAAAATGGATTCTTTCTACTACGGCAAGATCATGATCGGAGCGATCCATCGAGATGGCACCTGGCATGTGGCTGTCGGAGACACTCACATTCAAAGCGATGAGCGGGTGATCGTGGTTTGCATGTCCCAGCATTTGAAAGATGTGCAGACGTTGTTTTTGGCTTGAAACCTACCGTTTCCAGAACGACGGGTAAAATATCACCAGTGCCGAAAACATTTCCAATCGACCCACCAGCATGTTCCAGGACAGGAACCATTTTCCGACGTCGGAAATAAACGCGTAATTTTCAGACGGGCCCACCGCGCCGAATCCCGGCCCGATGTTCATCAGCGTGGCGATCACCGAACTCATGGCGGTGAGATAGTCCATCCGATCCACCAGCACCATGAAACACCCCCCGCCCAGTACCAAGAAGATGTTGACGATAAAATAGCACACGGCCAGATCGACGATTTGAGACTCGACCGGGCGCTGATTCATTTGGATCGATATCACCGACATCGGCCGGAAAAAGATGCGCTTGATTGCCGCAACCCCGAATTTCCAGATCAGTACATAATGAACCACCTTGATGCCGCTGGTGGTCGATCCGGCGCAGGCGCCGATAAAGCACACCGCATAGAGGAACATCTGCGCTGCCTGGGGCCACTGTTCGTAATCGGCGGTGGTGAATCCGGTGGTTGTCAGGATAGAGGTCACCTGGAAGGAGGCGTAGCGGATCGAATCGAACAGGCTGCCGTATGTATGTTCCTTCCAGAGGATCCATGATACGATGCCGCAGAAAAAAACCATGAATCCCACATACCAGCGAAATTCGGTATTGATTCGGATGACGCGCCAGTTGCCCTGCAGCATGTGGTAAAAGAGCATGAACGTCATGCCGCCCAAAAACATGAAGACGATAACCACCCAGTCAAAGTAGGCATTGTTGTAGTGCCCGATGCTGGCGTTGTAAGGCGAATACCCGGAGGTCGACACCGTCCCGAAGGAGTGACACAGCGCGTCGAACACCGACATGCCGCCCAGACACAACAGCAGGGTTTCCAGCAGATTGAGGCCCATGTAGATGCCCCAGAGCCAGATCATCGTGTCGCGGTTGCGGGGGATGAATTTTTCCTTGGTAATCACCTGACCGGGGCTCGACTCGGCCCGAAACAGGCGCAACCCCCCCATTCCGTGGGGCAGGAATATAACGGTCAGGGTCAAAAATCCCATTCCGCCGAGCAGATGGGTCTGGCTGCGCCAGAACAACAGGCCGCGGGGGAGCACTTCGATGTCCGTTAGTATGGTCGCTCCGCTGGTGGTATAGCCGGACATCATTTCGAAAAAAGCGTCGGTGAAGGCGGGTATCGATCCGTGGATCATAAACGGCAGGCCGGAAAGCGCCGAGATGAGAACCCATCCGAAAAAGGCGATAAAATAGCCGTCCTTCAGGCCCAGCTCCTGGTGTTTGCGAAAGATCCGCCACAGCGGCATCCCCAGCCCGATAATGATTACACCGGAAACGGCTATCGCGTACAGGTCGTCTTCGCCGTAGTATAGCGAGCAGATCAACGGCAGCACCATGGAACTGCCGGTGACGATCATCAGCTTTCCCAGGACATTTGCGATAGTGGGGTAATTCATCGATATCCAATCCTGAAGACGCAGCAGCCCATGAATCCTGTGAGGCCAACATTCAGAATGTCGAATAAAAGCACAATTTGTTCACGTTATCAAATGCCACTGCCCGCTGATCCGTTGTTTTACCGGAAATGTGTGCTGCAAAGGCATGCCGTGGCCCTATGGAACTGCTGTTTGTGAAGCATTAGGATGGAAAAATCAACAGAAAAACAAATGGGAGGCGATGAGAATGACGTTTTATCTGAAACTCTATGCACTGACGATTCTTGTTTTTTTCGTCATCGATATGATTTGGCTGGGGCATGTCGCTAAAGGTTTCTATCGCCGGAAATTAAGATTCATCCTGAGCGAAGACGTGAATCGGGCCGCGGCCGCAATCTTCTACCTGATCTATGTCGCCGGTATCATTTTCTTTGCAGTGCGGCCGGCAATCGCACAACGTTCTCTGGGGCAGGCGGCTCTTTTGGGGGCTCTTTACGGCTTTTTCACTTACGCAACCTATGACCTGACGAATTTGGCCACGATAAAAGATTGGCCGGTCCTGATCGTGGTTGTTGACGTGGTTTGGGGGGTTTGCCTGTGCACGCTGGTTTCCGGAGCCAGTTTCGCGGTGGCAGTCCGGCTCATGTAAGCTTCGACCGGACCAAGCTACGCATGCAATTCTTTCCCCCTTCAAAAATGGTTGCTCCTCTTATCCTTTCTCACCCGCTATGGCTTTATGTGGAACGATCCGCAGCTTCGTCGGGTCATAATTCTGTTCCTTCAGGAAGCCGACAATCCGCTGATACGCCTCATCGGAAATAGATGGCTGGCGTGCCATGATCCAAACATAGTCTCGCTTGGTTCGTCCAATCACGGTTTGTGAATAATCCTCTGAAAGATATATGACCCGATATTCTGCCCTGATCGGCCATATGAACTGCATGCCCCAAACCGCGTTTGAAACTTTGTCCCGAACGTACCCCCGCGGGCGGTAGGTCTTCAGTGGACCGTCATAGCCGCCTTTGTTGAATGTGAAGGTTGTCTCGACGGTTCCATCATGGGCGAGGCGATAAGATTCAACCGCGTTGTAAGCATCCTTTTCGATAAATGTCGGTATGCTGGCAATCACATACCAACTTCCCATGAAGCGATCCAGGTCGACGTGGCTGACCGTGTGTATCGGTTCCATTGTTTGACATCCCATTAAAATCATTGGTGAAAATAGAATTAAAAGCAACGTGTTTCTCATTACTCACTTCCTCAGCTACGGTTTTTCGAAAGTTTCCGCGGGTGCTGCGCTTTTTGGACCACTGATTGCACTTTCCCGAGTGCCGGTTTCGACAATCCCCACAGTGATAGAACGATCGCCGGACTGATCAGCAGCCATGCCGATATCGCGTAGAGGGTTAAACTCCCAAGTTGCAGCAGGCTTTCCCATAAATCGGTCTGCATGGAAGCGATCAGTTGCCGACCGAATTCGACCGGCAGGCGGCTGCCGAACAGCCAGCTGCCGGCGGCGTAAAACGGCCCCAGCAGAATGATTTGCAGCGGGTAAACTGCATAGTTGACCAGTTGAATCAGCGGCAGGTTTAACCGGAAGAGCAGGGCGGCAACGGCGCATAGGATGGTAGTCGTCCCCAAAACCGGGAAAACCCCCATACAGACCCCTACGGCAATGCAAGCGGCCATCCGGTTTTGGCTCATTCCTTCGCGGGCCAGTGCCGATAAATGGTGCCGTAACCTTCCAAAATTTAGTGAACAAGATCCTTTCATGATCATACCGTCTGATCGATGAGCGGGCATCATGGCAACTTCTTACGACAGGCAATATGAGCACTGGACGAAAAGATTCAATACCAAAATCAACGGGGTCTATCGGTAGGGCGGGCCTATCGAAACGAACCGTTTCTCTCCCGGGCTGGCATCATCCGTCGGGACAACTCCGATTGTCTGTTAACGCTCCAAGCGGTTCGGACAGGAAGCGTGCCCCTGAAAATTGTAGCTATACCCTACTATTGTGCTCCGATACTTCCCACATTGCAAATGGTTGAAAAATGCCGAACTTAGGTACAACCTCGTATTTCGGAAGGATGCAGCGATGAGAAAAATCTTTCTAACCGGCTTGGGCTTGACGCTGGCTGTGGTTTCACATCCCTCGTCGGCTGTTTCGGATACCAGCCCCAACGGGGCTTCCTTTGCAAGCGTCATCGTCCAGGACCGAAAGGAGCTGAGAATGACGGGCACGGGGATTCTCAAGTATCTCCGCGTGTTCAAAGTCTACACCGCTGCCTTTTACCTGGAATCGGACGCGTCTGTGGATGAGGTCCTCGACGATACGGCAAAGCGATTTGAAGTTTCCTACCTTCGTCCGTTTGACGCAAAGGATTTCGGGAATGCCACCGACGAAGCACTGCGCAAATCGATCTCGTCGTCGGAAATCAAACGACTGCGTTCCCGAATCGACTACCACAACTCGTTATACGAGTCGGTGGAAAAGGGTGATCGCTACGCCGTCACCTACATCCCCGGTAAGGGAACCGAGCTGGCGAGAAACGGAAGCGTAGTCGGGGTTATCGAAGGGGCCGATTTTGCTGCGGCCCTCTTTTCCATATGGGTCGGAGATAACCCGATCGATCAGAAATTCAGGCAAGAACTTCTCGGGATCAGGTGATATCAGTGGAAGCGAAAACGGTAACACTCTACCGGAAACTCGCCTATTCCTCTCCTGCGTTCGCGCTGGCTGTGGTCGGTATACCGGTTTACGTGTATGTTCCCAAATTCTACACGGACACAATCGGTCTCAATATTTCCGTACTCGGTACGCTGCTGTTCGGTGTTCGCATTTTTGATGCCGTCACTGATCCATTATTCGGCTATCTGTCAGATAAAACCCGCACATCTTTCGGCCGGCGTCGGCCGTATATCGCAGTCGGTTCTCTATTCGTTGCTATTTCGATGTTCATGTTGTTCGTCCCGCCGAAAGCAGCTTCCGGTTACGCGGCGCTGTGGTTTGGGGTGAGCATCTATACGCTTTTTCTGTTCTGGACCGCGGTTACGGTGCCCTACGAGTCGCTGGGACCGGAAATAACTTTTGACTACAACGAAAGAACCAGTTTGTTTGCAATGCGAGACGGATTGCTGATCGCCGGGACGCTGGCTGCCGCGAGCTCTCCCGCACTGGTTCAGTGGGCATTCAGTCTGCCCGACGGTGCTGAAGGGGAGCGGTTGAAATATTTCTGGATTGCCGTGCTCTACACACCGCTGTTGGTCGGAACCTGCTGGTGGTGTGCGATTGCCATCAAAGAGAAGTTCAAGGAGCAGGCCAGGCCCACCCAGAGTCTGGCGACCGGCATGCGCGAACTCAGCCACAACAGGCCGTTCAGAATCCTGCTCGTATCCTATACGATCAGCGCCATCGGAAACAATCTGCCGGCCACCCTGATCCTTTATTACGTTGAGTATGTTCTACTGTCGGACCTGGCCGAACTGTTCTTACTGTTGTATTTTGTAACGGGCATTGTATGCTTGCCGGGCTGGATCAAGATATCCCACCGGTTCGGAAAGAAAAACGCGTGGCTGGCATCCATCGTTCTCAATACCGGAGCCTTTATCTGGGTGTTTTTTCTCGGACCTGGCGATGTCGTTCTTTACGCGATGCTGGTAGTGATTTCCGGCATTGGATTGGGGGCAACACTGGCGCTGCCCTCTGCCATACAGGCCGACGTGATCGACTATGACGAATTGCTCAGCGGCGCAAGACGTGAAGGGCAGTACATCGGGCTGTGGTCTATTTCCAAAAAGTTTGCAGCCGCCGTCGGCGTCGGCGCAGGACTCTACATACTGGGATTGGCAGGCTATACACCCAATGCAGAGCAGTCGGCGACCGTCGTATTCACCCTGCGAATCTTATATGCGCTGGTGCCCTCTGTGTGTAACCTGATCGCCTTTGGAATCGCTCTGTCGTATCCGATCAGCCAGGGAGTGCATAACGATATCCGGCAGGCCATCTCCCGGAGACAGGTCGGGCAGCAGGTTGCGGACCCGCTGCAACCCGACCGGTTGTTGGCAGGCCTTGCCACACCGTAGCGAGGTGAGACAGACATGAGTTTCTTGATGATAGCAGGAATCAACCTGGTTGCGATTACGGCATTGATGGCCCTCGGCTGGATAGTGAGTCTGGTCGTCAGAAAAGTCACTTTTGTAGACAGCCTGTGGGGATTGGGGTTTGTCCTGATCGTCTGGATCACCTATTTTATCACCGAGGGGTATCTGCTGCGACGATACCTGCTGGTGGGCCTGACCACCGCCTGGGGAGTTCGGCTTTGCCTGCACCTTTCCATGCGCAACTGGGGACACGGGGAAGATCCGCGCTATGCGGCCTGGCGCGAACAGGCCGGTGCGTACTTCTGGATATTCAGCCTGGTCAAAGTATTTTTGCCCCAGGCGCTTATTTTGTGGGTTATCTCTCTTTCTGTTCAATTTGGTCAGCTGTCGCTTACTCCCAACCATTTAACGGTTTACGATATATTCGGAACCGCTTTATGGGGCATCGGGTTCTTTTTTGAGTCGATTGCCGACTATCAGCTGGCGAAGTTCAAAGCCGATCCGTCTAACAAGGGCAAGGTGATGAGCCGCGGACTGTGGGCCTACTCGCGGCACCCGAACTATTTCGGGGAATTTCTCATCTGGTGGGGATTGTTCTTGATCACATTGTCCACTCCGAACAGCTGGTGGACAATCATCAGTCCTCTGGTCATCACAGCGGTGTTGCTGAAGATGACCGGAGTCCCCCTGATGGAACGAACCATTGTAGAAACCCGGCCGGGGTACAGGAAGTATATGCAACGAACCAATGCATTTTTCCCGTGGTTTCGGAAAAAGGAGTTGGCATGAACATCCTCAGCTCTCTTGCCGACCAAGGATTCCTGCCGGATTCACTGATTCGGTTCGGCATACGCCGGCTCGACAGGCAGCGACTGAAATCGGAACGACCGTCAACCGCTCGCGATCAAAAAGACCGGCGCGAGCGGTTCATCGACTTGATGCGAAACAGTCCCGTTGCCGTGGTACCGGAAAAGGCCAATGAGCAGCATTACGAGGTGCCGCCGGCCTTTTTCCGGACCGTACTAGGAAAGCATCTTAAATACAGTGGCTGCATGTGGGACGGTGAAATCCACGATCTGGACGAGGCGGAGACCCGCATGCTTGCGGTGACCACTGAGAGGGCCGAACTGGTCGATGGTATGGATATCCTGGAACTCGGCAGTGGATGGGGCTCCCTGACCCTTTGGATGGCTGAAAAGTTTCCTGCCAGCCAAATCACCACGGTGTCCAATTCCAGATATCAGGGCGATTTCATCCGCAAGGTTTGTCGCGAGCGGAGCATCTTCAATGTCTCCCACATCACCGCCGATATGAATACTTTCGATATCGACGACCGCTTCGACCGGGTGGTATCGGTGGAAATGTTCGAGCACATGCGCAACTGGCCGCTGCTGCTCTCTCGCATCGACAGCTGGCTGAAGCCGGAAGGAAAGATGTTCATCCACATCTTTACTCACAAGACCCATGCCTATCTGTTCGAAGACGAGGGTGACGATAACTGGATGGGTCGTCATTTCTTTTCCGGCGGCATGATGCCGGCCGACGATCTGCTGTATGATCTCCAGCAAGACCTGGTGATTGAAAAACACTGGCAGGTCAACGGCGTTCACTACAGCAAGACGGCCGAGGCCTGGCTCGAAAACCTCGACCGCCGGAAAAGTCGGGTCATTCCGATCTTGTCCGAGGTTTACGGCCCAAAGGCGGCATCGATCTGGTTTCAGCGCTGGCGCATTTTCTTTATGGCGTGTGCCGAGCTCTGGGGTTTTCGAAACGGAAACGAGTGGCTGGTGTCACATTATCTGCTGCAAAAGAAGCATTAGAGCAGGTCACCCAGTAAAGGGTCCGTGCGGCTCAATGGTTTGGCAAACAGCGCCTGAACGTCTCCTATGTAACGTTCGGCGAAACCGCCTTCGCAATAGCAAAGATAATACTCCCACATCCGGATAAATGATTCCGGGAATCCAAGCGCCCGCACCTGGTCAATATGGGTAAAGAACCGACGGCGCCACTCGCGCAGGGTGCGCGCATAATGCGCAGTGATATCCTCCAGGTGTACGAGCTTGAAATCGGTAGCACGGGCGATGGAGTCACTGATGGCAGCAATCGAGGGGATGCAGCTTCCGGGAAAGATAAAGCGTTTGATGAAATCAACTGAACGTTTGTGTTGTTCGAAAACCTGGTCGCGGATGGTGATTGCCTGCAGCAAAAACATCCCGTCGGGCGCAAGGCGCTCGCTGCAGACCTGAAAAAAATCGTCCAGATAATGGTGACCGACCGCCTCGATCATTTCGATGGAAACCAGCTTGTCGTATTGGCCGGTTAGATCTCGGTAATCCTGTTGCAGCAGGGTTATCTTGTCCGAGACGCCGGCGGCCGAGAAACACTCGGCGGCGAATCGATGCTGGTTGTTCGAAATCGTGGTCGTGGTGATGCGGCAGTCGTAATGGCTGGCTGCATGGATGGCAAACCCACCCCAACCCGTGCCGATTTCCAGAACATGATCCCCCCGACCGAGCCGCAGCTTCCGGCAGATGCGGTCATATTTCGCAATAGATGCTTCCTTCAGGGAGCTGTGCTCGGATTCAAAAATACCGCAGGAGTAGGTGAGGGTTTCATCCAAGAAAAGTTTGTAAAAATCATTGCCAAGGTCATAGTGGACCAGGATGTTTTCCCGGCTGCCCCGGCGGGTATTCTTATTCAGGAAATGGAACAGCTTGTTAACCGGAGCTGCAAGGCGGGCCAGTCCTTTTTCCATTTGGTCAAAGACGTTTCGATTCAGTATCAAAATTCGGATCAATGTGGTGAGGTCGTCCGTTGTCCAGTAGCCGTTGATGTAAGCTTCGGCGCTGCCGACGCTGCCGCCGAGAACGGACCTGGTGTAAAATCTCGGATGGTGAACCGTAACTTCCGCCTCCAGTGGAAATTCATCTGTGCGCGTTCCGAAACGGAAGTGCTGATCCTCTTCTTTTAACAGGATCTTTCCCCGGGAGATACGACTGAGCAGTCCCAGAAGAAGCCGTCGTGCTGCGCGGTCAATGACGCGCATCTTATCACAGCTGCCGGATGGTGTTTCAGCGGGTATGATCGAATCCGTCATCGGCAATCCTTTCGCCGCTATGATGCCCGTTTATTCGGATGGGTGAAAAACGGCACTTTTTTTATGATTAGACGCAGCGCCTGCCAGTAAATCATACCGATTACCTTGACGGTCAGAAACGGATATTGGACCAGAACATGCGTCAGTGATCTGCGATCCAACGCCTTTCTTTCGAGCACCAGACTGGCATCGAATATTCGGGTGCCGTTTTCAAAATCGATCATGTGTACGTTCAACCGGTCCCCGGGTTCACGAAACCGCCAGTCGTAACGGATGTTCATGTCGATGAAGGGGGATACATGAAAGGCTTTTTCAAACCGATACCGCTGCCAACCCCTGAGCGGATGTTCGTTGCGGTCCGCGGGCAGCACATAGCAATGAACTTCACTCCACGGCGTATTGTGGATTTCCACAACGATGGTCTCAAGATGCTGGCCGGTCGGGTCGAAGCAGTAATAGATACTGGCCGGATTGAAACAGTGCCCGAAATAACGCAGGTGGGTCAGCAAGCGGATGGGACCGCGGGGACGGCTTCCGGACTCCTTTTCTACGATGTCACCAACTGCCTCTGCCAGAGAGATTTTGGGATCGCCGAAGTGATCCCTGCGGCGAAACCAGGCGATGTTGAATTTGCCGCTCGACCAGAGCGGGTGGCAGTCGAAAACGGCCGGTAGCTCCGATAGATCGAGATACATGAAAAACAGGCGATACCGAAAACTGTTCGGCACCGGCCGAAAGCGGCGATGGCGGATGGTGCCCTCATAAATGTGACTTTGCATGGTCATAACCGTTTTCCAAAATGCTCACACACCGCCAGGGCGCTCTTTACGCCGTCTTCATGAAAACCAAAACCCCAGTATGCTCCGCAGAAATAGGTCCGGTTAATGCCGTTGATTTCCGCCTGTCGACGCCGCGCCACCAGGCTCTCCGGCGTGTAAAGCGGATGGTGGTAGTCGAAGGTGTCTATGATGTTGGCCTGGTTTACGGCCCCCGGCAGGTTCAGCGTCACGCAATATTCCCTTGCGGACCCCAGGCTCTGGAGACTGTTCATGTCGTAGGTCAGCGCGACCCGCCCCAATTCTTCTTTCGGGATATGATAATTCCAGCTCGCCCAGGCGATTTTCTTCGGTGGCAGCACGGAAGTATCCGTGTGAAGAATCGCCAGATTTTCCTGATAGGGTATGTCGCCCAGGATTTTTTTCTCGGCGTCCGACGGATCTGACAGTATTTTCAGGGCCTGGTCGCTGTGCGTGGCGATCACCACCTGGTCAAATGAATCCGTTTGGCCGCCAACGATGCTGACATCAACTCGATCGGGATGGCGGCGAATCGATGTCACGGGCGCCTTCAGTCGGATTTGGTCGCGAAAACCGCGGGTGAGCGGTTCGATGTATGAGCGGGAACCCCCCTTAATGACGAGCCACTGCGGCTGGTTGCGGATGTTGAGGAAGCCGTGGTTTGTGAAGAACTCGACGAAATAACGCGCCGGGAATTCCCTGAACCTCACCGGGTCTGTCGACCATATGGAGCCTCCCATGGGGATGATGAAGTGCTCGATAAATTCGCGGCTGTAATTATTGGCTTCCAGATACTGCTGCAGCGTAACCTGGTATTCATCGGTCTCGAGCAACTCTGGTGCGTTTGACCGGAACCGGATGGCCTCCATGAGCATCCGGTAAAACGAGGGACGCAAAAGGTTGCGGCGATCGGCGAACAGGGAGTTAAGCGTACTGGGTTTGAAATACAGGCCGGTTTTGTCACACTGCACGCTGAAGCTCATGTCGGACGGCTGCCACGTAACGTCAAGCTGCTGCATCAGTCGCGTGAAGTTCGGGTAGGTTTTGGTATTAAATACGATGAAGCCGGTGTCCACCGGAACCACCTTTCCGTTTTCGGCGACGTCGATGGTGTGGGTATGCCCGCCGATGTAATCGTTCGCCTCGAATACCATCACATGATGATCATCAGAAAGCAGGTGTGCCGCAACCATCCCGGATATTCCGGAGCCGATAACCGCGATTCGCATCTGATCCCCCTATTTTGTAGTCTTACTTGCAGGCCTTCCATCCGCATGGTTTGAGTTTCGAATTCGGTTTGCCGCAAGTCTCCCTACCGGAACCGGTCTCAGATCCCGAACAATACCGAACCACGACAAGCCTACCAGCAGATAGTAAGTGATATCGATTTCCCACCAGTAAAACCCCTGCCGGGCAGCAACAGGGTAGTGGTGATGGTTGTTGTGCCAGCCTTCTCCCAGTGTAAGCAGAGATAGCAGGACATTGTTACGGCTGGTGTCCGGAGTGTCGAACCGCCGTCGACCGAACATGTGGTCAAACGAGTTGATTGTAACCGTGCCGTGCAGCAGCACTGTGGTTGAAATGAAGAACCCCCACACCAGCATTTGCGGGCCGCTCGTTCCCAGCTCCGGGTGCACCGTTTCGCAGAACTTTCCAAAGACAAACAGCGATACGGCAAGCAGAATCGGAACCACGGTGTCGTATCGATTCAGCCAGCGCAGTTCAGGGTAGCTTTCCCAGTCCTTGACGTATTTGTAGCGGGTCGGGAAGTTGGATCGAGAGGTCATCCAGCCGATGTGGCTCCACCAGAAGCCGTGCTGCAGCGGGGAATGCACATCCTGGCGCTGGTCGGCAAACCGGTGGTGATGCCGGTGGTGCGCGGCCCACCACAGCGGGCCTCGCTGAACCGATGAATTGCCAAGGATCCCGAAGGCAAACTGCCAGAAACGGTTGGTTTTGAAAGCCCTGTGGGAAAAATAGCGGTGATAGAAGCCGGTGATGGCGAACATTCGCACAAGATACAGTGCGATTGCGGTGATAACCGCAATCGGGCTCCAACCGACCCGGATAACACCCAAACAGGCGATATGCATACCGATCAGTGGTACAATTCTAAACCAATCCACCTGTTTGTCATCGTTTATATCGATGGCGTCGATCCCGGCTTCGGAATCAAACCATCTGCTGATAGACAAAATCCACCGACTGCACGATATGTTGCTGTCTTGGTCTCCGCTCATTGTGGATCACATGCAGTGTTTATTGGCACAAGGTAATCTGAACCGGTTTTCATTTCAAGAATTAATAAAACACAGTAACAGGCTACGCCAGCGGCGGAGGGGATGCATCATCGACGGACACCACCGCGGGACAGTTGCGCAATTTTCACCAACCCGTCGAGTCTCCGGGTCGACCGGGGTAGAATTACTGAAAGTCGGGGTCACGTTTTTCTCGATAAGCCCTTTTGGCTTCTTGGGCGTCAGGGCTGTACTGGGCCCGTTCCTGCAACTGGAGGTACAAGGGTAGAATCTCGTCATAGCTTTTATCAAAAGCCTGGCTCGTCAGCTGTTTGCTCATTCTGGTTCCCGTGGAGCAGGCTTTTACATAGGAGGCCGCCACCTGGTCGAGATGGGAGAAAAAGTCTTTTTCAGGCACCAGATGATCCACCAGCCCGATATCGAGCGCCTGTTCGCCGGAGATGTTGGCACCGCCGATGATCAGCTTCCTTGCACGTCCCCAGCCGACATACCGCGGCAGGCGCCAGACAGCCAGCCCGGGTATCAGCGATTCCCGGATCGCGGGCAGTCCAATCTGACAGCCGGCTGTGCTGACCCGAATATCGGCTGCCAACGCCAGCTGCAGGCCGCCGCCCAGGCAATATCCGTGCATCCCGACAATGACGATCTTTTCCATCTGTTCGAAGATGCGCAGGGCTTTTTCCCAGCGCTGGTGATAACTCATATCGATTTCATCGGCCGACAGCTGCTTTAAATCGATGCCGGTGCAAAACGCACGCCCCTGTCCGCGAATGACCACCACGCGAATATCCGGATCCTTTTCAATGGCAAGGGCCACTCGGTTGAGCGCTGTGGTCCCGTCGTTGCCGATGGCATTCAGGTAAGACTGGCGGGTAATCGTCACCCATGCCAGCTTTTCTTTCTTTTCCAGATGCATGATGTCGGACCGAAATCGCGTTCCCATAAGCACCTCACCGGTTGGATTTGTTAGTGGGCAGCACAAGGGGACCGTGGCTGCCGGTGGCAAAGAAAGGTCCGTTTCCGCAATTCCGCGAAATTCCGACAAACGCTCGTTGAGGCGACAGCGTCATGGACCGATTTGAGCCGCCGCGGGCGACTATCGAAGTTTCAACCAGACGGCCAACAGCGCACCACCGGTGATTGCGGCCCCCACCAGCATGATGCCGGCCGCAAAGGAAACCACATCTCCCATCAGACCGATAAGGGAGGGAACCGCTCCGCCGCCGAGCAGAAAGGCGATCGGAATGGTAAGGGAGACCGCCAGGTTGCGCGAACCGGACGGCCCGATGCGCGAAAGGGCGGCGAAACCTGCCGGGAAAAAACAGACCGCCAGCAGGGGCTGAACGAAAACGGCCGCCAGCACCCACCGGCCCGGGGCAGCCCCCATCGAGATGGTGGTGATGCCGG
>LJNK01000026.1 GCA_001303025.1 Deltaproteobacteria bacterium SG8_13 | reverse complement strand
GCCATTCGGGAAACGATTTGCGGATCGCGATTGCCTCCACCGGGTCCGCTGACAGGTCGGGCAGCGGTATACGGCGCCAATCGGCAGCAGCCCGGCGCAAAACCGCATTGGCGAAGCGCACCACCCACTTCGGAGAGAACAATTTGACGAGTTCCACGGACGTGTCCACGGCGGCCGATGGCGGGATCCGGTTCAAATATGCCAGTTGAAACACGCCCAACCGCAGAGCGTTTAGAACCGGCGGATCGATTTTGTCCAGAGGGGTTCGGGAACAGTGTCTGATGATGAAATCGAGCCGGCTGCGCCAGCGGGTGACTCCCATCGCCAGCGCATTCAACAGGGCCCGGTCGCGCTTATCTTCGAGTCCCGACGGTGCGAGTTTTTCCTCCAGCAACTGATCCAGTGTGCGGTTCGGCGAATCGACGTCATTGAGGATCTCCAGCGCCAGAGAACGCACCTTCAGCGGTGATTTGGCTCGTTTTTTGGGGGGTCGGTCCACTCTGGTCGGCTCCATTGCACCGGCAGCGGTATGTTGCATCGCAGAGGCGTTTCATCCCGTATCCGGTGTGCTCCGGCCGTCAGCGTAAAATGGTTCCCGGCGGCATGGGGTGGCCGCGCAGAAATTCCGAGATCGGCAGCCGCTTGCCCGATTGGCCCTGTATCTCATGGATTATCAATGCACCACTGCCTGCGGCAACCCGCAGCTCGTCGGGGAATCCGTCAATGACCGTGCCGGGCAATGATTCGGTGGGATGCGCCGTCACCTCGGCCCGGTATATTTTCAGCCGCTGCTTTTCGAAAAAGGTGAAGGCACCCGGCCAGGGTAAAACGCCGCGGATGAAGCACTCGATCGCTTCGGCCGTCTGGTGCCAATCGATGCGACCGTCGTCTTTTTTCAACATGGGTGCGAGGGTCGCCCGGTCGTGATCCTGCGCCACCGGTGCGAGGGTGCCGTCGGCCAGCTTTTCCAGGGTTTGAAGCAAAACTTCAGAACCGAGCTGTGCCAGGCGATCATGAAGCGTGGCGGCTGTATCCCCTGGATAAATCGGTTCGGGAACGCTCAGCAGGATGTCGCCGGTGTCCATGCCCTCGTCCATCCATATCGTGGTGATGCCGGTCTGCTTTTCCCCGTTGATCACCGCCCACTGGATGGGGGCGGCGCCCCGATACTTCGGCAGCAGGGAGGCGTGCACGTTCACCGCGCCGAGGCGGGGGACATCCAGGACCGATTTCGGCAGGATGCGGCCGTAGGCCACCACGACCAGCAGATCCGGTTTTCTCTGCCGCAAAGACTCCGCAAACGCCGGGGTGTTGATTTGGGAGGGTTGGATCACCTCGCAGTCGAGTTCAAGGGCGGTTTGCTTGACCGGCGGGGCAATGATATGGCGGCCGCGTCCCCGCGGTCGATCCGGCTGGGTGATCACCAGCGCCAGTTGATGCGGGCTGCGGTGGATGGCTTTCAACGCGGGCACGGCATAGTCCGGAGTGCCCATAAAGATGATACGAAAGGTGTTTTTCATGCAATTTTCTGCTGTTTTTTCACCCGTCGCTTGTAGAGCTGTCTTTTCAGCGAACTGATGCGGTCGATAAACAGTTTGCCGTCCAGGTGGTCGATTTCGTGTTGCAGCACGACCGCGCGAAATCCTTCAGCCTCCATCCGCAGCGGGTTGCCCTCGCGGTCGACGCCTTCCACCAGAACCCGGGCGGCTCGCCGGACATCCGAACGGAATTCGGGAACGCTCAGGCAGCCTTCGTTTTCCGAGATCAGTTCACCGTCGCTTTCGATGAGCTTCGGGTTGACGATCACTTGAAACTGTCGTTTCTCCGCGTCCGACATCTCATCGAAAACCAGGATGCGCCGGCTGCTGCCCACCTGGTTGGCTGCCAGGCCGACACCGGGTGCGGCGTACATCGTTTCGGCCATGTCCTCGATCAGCTGCTGCAACTGCCCGTCGATGTTGTCTACCGGCCGGGTCACCTGCAATAAAAAGCGATTCGGGTATGTTAATATAGCCAGCAATGACATCTTTCTTTGCCTTCAGTGTTCATTCAACCTATTTCTGATAGGAGACCTGCATGATGTTGATTCCGTTGATCCAGGCCGATATCAACCCCACGACGATGACCGGAAACATCTGAACGGCGTGATTCGCCAACGTGAAACCGGCAGCGTCTTTCTCTGCAACGCCGAACAGCATCAGTGCGAACACTCCGCCGGCCTCCCACAATCCCCAGAATCCAGGCACAGAGGGAAGCGCGATCACAAAGCAGATGATCACCATCATGGCTGTAATTTCGGCCAGCGTCAATCGGATGTCCGGACAACCGAGAGAGAACAGATAATAGGACACGGCTGCCAGGGACCAGATGCAGGCCGAGAGCACCAGACAGACGCTCATCCGCCTGGGGCGCTTGATCAACATAATACCGGCCCCAACGTTTTCAATGATGCTCACGGCCGGGTGGCAGATCCGATCGGAGATCCACTCTTTGCCTCCGGTTCCGATGAAAAACAGCAGCCGCGGCAGCCGCAGGATCATATCGTTCAACACACTGCGGGAGCGCTGCAGGCCGAGCAGAATCAATGCCGCAACCAGCAGCACGCTGGCGCCCACCATTCCTTTGAAAATAACGGCCAGCGTATCCCGATTCAGAACGTACTCTCCGAACCGGATTTCGATTGTCGGATCGATCTTGACGCCGGACCAGACCCACATGAACAGCACCACCAGCATGAGCAGGTCAAATACCCGCTCCACCACGATGGTTGCCAGGCCCGTAGTCAGCGGCACATCCACCCGTCGTCTCAAAACAATGGGACGGGCCAATTCACCGACCCTGCCGGGCAGCACACAGTTGATGGCAAAGCCGATCATCACCGGATGGAACGCCTGCCAGAAGTCGATTCGATGGGAAGCCCCCATGATGTACTGCCAGCGCAGCGCGCGCAGGGCAAAACCGACGATCACCAACGCCACCGAAGGAAAAAGCCAGATGAAATTAATCGACAACAGGTAATCGACCAGTTCTGGGAAGGGGACGTTTCGAAAGGCCATATAGAGGGTAACGGCTGATATCAGCGTCCCGAGTATGATGGAGATGAACAGCCTGACGGTCATGGGTGCCCTGGCTTCCGGGTTATTGGCGACAGCGATGGGCCCAGGCTCCTGGCCTGGACGAAGATCTGCGATCAGCTCTCAGCTGCGGTTCGCCTGATGAAGGATATGGCGGGTCTCGATCACGTCTTTCTGAATCTGATCCGCAAGTTCTTCGACACTGGAGAATTTCAGCTCATCGCGGATTCGTTTAATGAAATTCACCCGGATTTGCTGGCCGTAGATGTTTTCGTCGAAATCGAGGATATGCGCCTCCACTGTAAAGACTTGATCATCAAAAGTCGGGCTCCATCCGATATTGGCCACCCCATCGTACGTCTGGCCGTTCCACTCGACCGTGACCGCATACACGCCGTTTTTGGGGCACAGCTCGTCCTGCAGGTTCAGGTTCGCTGTGGGAAAACCGAGCAGCCGTCCGCCCCGGTTTCGTCCGGAAGCAACCAGTCCCCTGATTTGATAGAAGCGGCCGAGCATCGGCCGGACTTCATCCACCATACCGTCCATCACCAGTTCCCGAATCTTGGTGCTGCTGATTCTACCGGTTCCGGCCTCAGCGTGTTGAATCCAATCTGCCAGTACCAGTTCGAAGTCGAATATTTCGGCAAAGGTCCTCAGCAGCCTGACATTCCCCTCTCGGTGTCGTCCGAAAGAGTAGTCCCGACCGACAATGATGGCAGCCATGCCGATTCGGCGAATCAGAACGTCTTCGACGAATTCACGCGGCGTCAGCGCGGCGAATTGCCGGGTAAAGGGCACGCAGACCAGCACATCGATTCCCGTAAGTCCGATCAGTTCGATTTTCTGCTCCAGCAGGGTGATCAGGGGCGGCTGGTAGTTTTTTTTCAGCACCTGCATCGGGTGCGGTTCGAAGGTCATCGCCACCGATGTGCCGTCGATCTCCTTGCTCTTGCGGATGACCTCTTTAAACAGGGCCTGATGGCCGAGATGCACGCCATCGAAGTTGCCGATGGTGATCACGGCCCGCCGAAACGGCGTGGTTATTTCATCCAGATCGGTGATGACGTTCATGGCTTCATTCAACCCATAAGTTTCGCTTGACAGGACCTGTAAATGGGTATATCTAAGTCAACTCCCCTGATAAATCAACACCTTTCACGCTGCGTGCCGAAGTGGCGGAATTGGTAGACGCGCTAGGTTCAGGGTCTAGTGAGGGTTCCCTCGTGGGAGTTCGAGTCTCCCCTTCGGCACCATTTCCTGTTGGGATCAACCCGCTTTTTTTCGAACGATGTTTCTTCGGCCTCCCAGCGGATTCGTCTGGCTGCATGCGCCGGTGCGCAGGTTGGCTGTCACAGGTGAAGGAAAAACATAATCATTTCTGAGTGAAAGAAAAGCCCGGTTGCAATGCAACCGGGCTTTTCCTGTCGGGCCGAAAGCTGGATTTCATTGGCGGTACGGCTTGCCGTGCTCAACCGGCCGCAGGGGCATCGGCAAAACCAGGGCTAATTCACCTGGTCGTTGATTTTTCCCCTGAGCCGGCCGGAACACTTGAACGTCACGACCCGCCTGGCCGACAGCGTCATGGCACTGCCGGTGGCCGGATTCCGACCGCGCCGCTGGCGCTTTTCCTTTACGCAGAACTTGCCGAATCCGCTGATCAACACGTCCTCGCCATTTTCCAACGTTCTTTTAATGATTTCCAGCAGGGTCTCGACGGTTTCCATTGATTGCTTCTTGGAAAACCCGCTCTCTTCGCTGACGGTCTGGATAATGTCGGCTTTGGTTAGTGCCATGCAAGCAACCTCCATGGATCGGTTCGGTTTTTGCAAGTGATTATATCAAGAAATTAAGACAGTTACAAGTGATGAATCGATAAATGTTTGAGTTAACACGATTTCGTTGCCGCGGCGAAGAACGCTGAAAGGGCGATTCATTTAACTATCCGTATTTTATACGTATTTTTTAATTGCTCCCACAGCTCCCGGATGATCACCGCCGCTGCATCCCGGTCGCTCAACTGCGACTTGTCAGCCTTTTCAACACAGGATTGGTACAGCCGCCGGTTTTGCTCTCCGGGCGCGAAGTGGTTGCGCACGTAAAACCCCAACGAAGCGTCCAGTCCGCTGAGCTCTTCTTCGGTCATGTTGGCCAGCGTGGCTTTATCTTTCAGCGGCATGGACGAGATCAGTTCCGCCACTGCCGTATCGACGGTTGCCGGCAGGTTTGTCCGCATCGGCCCGGGATTGGTCGGGCGGGTCGGATCTCGCGAGGCTCCGTTCGTATTCATGCGTTGCTGGTCGAGCCAGTAGACACCGGTGAGTATCTGCACGGTTTTGTCGTAAATCGCCGGGTCCTTGCTGGCCGACGATCCGGCGACATTCAACACCTCGATGTCCTTGTCGGCAACCCATTCCCATATGGTGCGCACCGCTGTGAAAGATGGTGTGCGGAGAAGGTCGATATGAAGGTATTTGCGCCGATACCGCTGCGCGATATCTACGGTCAATTTGGATCCACCGGTGGCGCGGCCATGCGTTAGAATCAGCGTTCCATCGGCTTCCCGGATGTTCTTCTCGGTGCGCCGGGGGTAGCTGTCGGTAGGCATTTCCTCGAGATGATACGTTGAAGGAATGGTTCCGTCTTCAGCCCGGCGACCTTTGGGAACCCAGCCGCCGTGGGCAAGACCCAGCTTGATGGCCGCATCCAGAGCTGCGCGGTCAGCGCCTGTTTGACCACCGGATATGATTTTCTTCAGCATGTCGATCGGTCCGACCCGTTGAGGCCACATCCAGTGTCGTTTACTGCACTCCGCCGATCAAGCGCAGCGCGAGAAAGTTTGCTCGTAAATCGGTGCAGCGGTTATTTACTGTCAGGAGGCGATCGGAGGTGCTGTCCCCGGAAAGTTTTGCCGAACCTCACTGCCGGAACCAGCGGGAAAGAAACCAGCTGCGCATGCCATAACCCATGTTATTTTATCAATCCCCGCTCCCTGGCGAGCTGCAGATAGGTGTCGACCAGGTTCTTTGGCGGAACAATCTGGCGGTCGGCATCCTTTGCCGTGAGCCGAATGGCCTGTTCCTCGCAAGTGGGGATGCACAGCCCGCACCCGATGCAGCGCTCCGGCAGTATGCGGGCGATTTCCCGCAGCTCTATGGCCCCCATCTGGCAGCGGGTTTCACAGACCCCGCAACCGTTGCAGATCGCCGGATTGACCTCGGCATAGTAATTGCTGTCGACCGCGAGTGCCGGTTTTTCGAGGTTGTTCAAATTTTTCAGAATCTGGCAGCAACACCCGCAGCACATGCAGATGTTGGACGGCTTCTGGGCGTTGCCGGGCTGTAGCACCAAACCGGCTTCCATGGCCCGGTCGAGAATCGTCAGGGCTTCGTCGCTGCTGACAGGACGGCCAAGGCCGTTTTGCTCGTAGAAATAGGCCCCGCTGCCGAACAACAGGCAAACTTCCATCGGCTTGTCGCAACCGGCACCGGCCATGCGGTGTTCCCGTCGGCAGATACACGGCGCCACCACGATTTTGGATTGACGGCGGATAATCTCTTCGGCCTCCTCGTAGGGCATCACCTGCATGTCGGCACGGATGCTCGCAGAGACCGGAATCACCCGCAGTTGCTTTGTTTTTCGCTCGACCCACGATCGCTGAATCAGGTGAGGAACGTATTCATTGAAGTCTTTGATCAGCTCCTCGTCCAGGTCGTTTACATGATACTCCCAGATGCCCACGACAAACTGGGCGGCCATGTAAAGGGTTTGCCCCTGTTTGGTGGAGCGGAAGATCAATCCCTTGCGCGACATCTGGTCCAATGCGGGCTGCAGGTCTTTCGCCTCGACTCCCAGTCGCCGGGCGATTGCCGAGACCGGCTCCAGCATCATCGTCAATCCCATTGCAATGCGGGCCTCTTCGGCAGTGAACAGGCGCTTGAGGATGCGAAGCTCAACCCCGGTTTCGGTGGCGGGCAAGCCGGCCGGCAGCCGGTCGAGGTGACGTGCCAGCAGTTGATAGATGTCAGTCATTCGGGCGGTTCCGATCAAAGAGGTGTGCAAGCGGCTCCAGCTTGTTTTTGAGATCCGACGCTCTGTGTCCGCAGAGCTTTCGCATACCACCGACTTCCCGGTGCTGTCAATCCGGTGACGGCAACCTGGATGCAATGCGGGTCAAGATAGACTTTTGGCTCACAGATGCCTATGATACAGGGGCTGTATTCACGGAGAGGTGTGTCCACGATGCCCGTCAAACCGATAGCCCTTGTCTCCACCCCTTGGCCCCTGTACAGCCGACCCTCGGTCCAGCTGGCGACGCTGAAGTCCTTCTTGCAGCAGGAGCACCCCGGCCTGGTGGTCGATGCGCACCATTTTTACCTGTCGGCTGCCGCCGCTCTGGGATACCGCACCTATCACGACATATCCGAGCGGACCTGGTCGGCGGAATCGATCTACGCCGCCATGCTGTATCCCGATCGGGCCGCTGATATCCAGAAACTGTTTCAACGCAGCCTGCCGGCGTCATCCGAGCTGCATCGGGTCGATTTCGCCCGTCTTGTCGAACCGATCAAGGCTGTTTCAGACCGATTCATCGAATCGGTCGACTGGAATCGCTACGGCCTTCTCGGCTTTTCGATCTGCCTGTGTCAGCTGACATCGACCCTCTATTTCATCGGGCGAATAAAAACGATGGCCCCTTCCTTGCCGGTGGTGGTCGGTGGCTCGTTTCTGGCGGCCGAAACGATTCCGAAGTTGCTGGAGGCGTTTCCGCAGATCGAATTTGCCGTTCACGGAGAAGGGGAGTTGCCGCTAAGCCGCCTGGTAGAACAGATCCGGCATGTGGCCGACCCGGCGGCGGTTGGATCCGTATCCGGCGTTGTCTCCCGGTTTGCGATGGCCGGTTCGTGTCCGCCCACGCGCAGCCAGCTGGACGATCTGGCACTTCTTCCTCCGCCGGATTTTAGCGACTACTTTCGGCTGCTCGACACGTTCGCCCCGGAAAACCGGTTTTTCCCGACCGTGGGTGTCGAGATGTCGCGTGGTTGCTGGTGGCACAAATCCGCTGCCAACCGTCCCGGCAGCGGATGCGCGTTTTGCAACCTGAACCTGCAGTGGGAAGGATACCGGTTCAAACGACCGGACCAGGTCTTCCGCGAGATCGAAGACCTGACCCGACAGCATCAAACCCTGTCGGTGGCTTTTATGGATAACCTGATGCCGCTGAAAGCGGCAGAGACGGTCTTCGAAAAACTGGCTGGATCCGAAAAAGACTACCGCCTGTTTTGTGAGATTCGTGCCGGTACGTCCAGAACGCTGCTGGAAAAGATGAAACACGCCGGAGTCGTGGAACTGCAGATCGGCATCGAGGCCTTGAGCACCGGTCTGCTGAAAAAGCTGAACAAAGGCACCACCGCCATGGATAACCTGCAGATCATGAAACACTGCGAAGAGCTCGGGCTGGTAAACTCGTCGAACCTGATCCTGGGATTTCCCGGCAGCAGCGGGCAGGATGTGGAGGAGACCCTGCGCAATCTGGCCTATGCGGCGATATTCCGCCCCATGCGTGCCGTCGACTTCTGGCTCGGTCTCGGAAGTCCGGTGTGGCGATATCCGAAACACTACAGCGTTCACTCCGCTGCCAACCATCCGAACTGGTCGATTCTGCTTCCGGCTGCCGTGGCGAAACAGGTTCCTTTGATGATACAGACCTACCGGGGAGACCGAACGATCCAGAAGAAACGCTGGCGGCCGGTGAAGAAAGAGCTGGCCGAATGGAAAAAAACCTATGCGGCGCTTCGCCGCCATCCGCAGGCATCGCCGATTCTAAGCTACCGGGACGGTAAGGATTTCCTGATTATCCGCCAGCGGCGGCTGGGAGACGATCCAATGAACCACCGGCTGGCAGGCACTTCCCGAAAAATATACCTGTTTTGCAGCCATCCCCGCTCGCTGGTGGAAATCCTGGAAACGTTTCCCTCCGTTGGGGCAGACCAGGTGCGTTCTTTTCTGGCCATGATGGTCGACAAAAAACTGATGTTTTCAGAAGACCAGCGGTTTCTCAGCCTGGCGATTCCCGCCCGACCCCGCGGGGCTGGATCTTGATCCGCCGCCTCTGATTGACAGGCAATCCGTTTTATTTTACCTTCGTTTCATCTGCACCCGACCCCTGAACGGATCCGTAACGAACGGCAGCGGGTCGAAACCGATGCTTTTCGGATCCGGCCGTATGTTTCCTTTTGTCCGGAACCGCCCCGACGGCAGCGGATCGCCGCCGGTGCCTGAAACGAGAAAGCATCTCCGGGAGACCGCATGAAAAAGAAACCCACCGTCGAACAACTCCAAAAAAAGATGGCTGAACTGGAAAAAACCATTCAATCACAACAAGTTGAAATCGAAAACCTAAAGGAGGGCAAAGAGCTATATCGCGAGTTCGTGGAAGGCACGGAGGATCTGATCACCCGCGTGGATGGCTACGGCCGACTGGTTTACACCAACCACGTGGCCGAAAAGATCTTCGGGTGCCCGATCGGGATGTGCATCGGCCGGCCGGCCTTCGATTTTATCCATCCCGAGGATCGGGAAAGCTCCCAGGCCGCTTTTGACCAGTGGATTCGAAAAGGCGCCACCCATGTGAAATTTGAAAGACGGATCGTCAACCAGGTAAGCGGCGAGGTCTTCGATATGCAGTGCACGGTCAATTTGCGTTACGACGAAAACGGACGGCTGATCGGTGTCAACTCGATTTCCCGGAACCTCTCCGACCTCAAGCACAACGAGCAGGCATTAAAACAGCTCACCCACAGTTTACAGGAACGTCTCAAGGAGCTCAACTGCCTCTACGCCATCTCCCGCATTCGAGAGCGGCACGATTATTCCCTGGATGAAATCCTGCAGGAAATCGTAGACATCATTCCGGCATCCCTGCAGTATCCGGAGATTGCCGCCGCGCGGATCAAGTTCGACAGTTACGCCCACAGCACCCCCAACTTCAAAACCACCCCCTGGATGTTAAGCCGCGAGGTACTGGCAAACGGCGAGCCGGTCTGCTGCCTGGAGGTGTCTTACCTGGAGGAGAAAACGGAATGGAAACGCCAACCGTTTCAGCACGAGGAGCAGATGTTGATCGGTGTGATCGCAGAAAGGGTCGGCAACATCATCGAGCGGGAGTGGGCCGAAATCGAGATGCGAAACTATCGGGAAGAGATCGAAGCGCTGTTGCAGAACCGCACGGTGGAGCTGGCCGAGTCCGAAGAGCGGCTTCAGGAAGAAATTCAGGGCCGGATCAATGCCGAAGAGAAATTGCAGAAAGCACAGAGCAACAACGCGGTGGCTTCGGAATGAAGCTGCATTTCATCACGTCACCGGGCAATCTCATTCCGGCTCCATGGTCATTTTCAGCGGAAACCCGTGTTCCTCGGCAGTCGCTTTCACGATGCCGATCTTGGTTTCCGCTACCTCGAACGGATACACGCCTGCCACCCCCACACCATGTCGATGGACACTCCACATCAGTTGCGTGGCCTGATCCAGGGATTTGTTAAAGACCGATACCAGCACCGTGACGACGAACTCCTTGGTGGTAAAATCGTCATTGTGCAGCAGCACCTTGAACAAGGGGGGCTCGGTGATCTCTTCATCGATATCGGTGGTGATGTCCTCCCGGACATCGGGTTGTTGACTGCCCATGGATGGCTCCTTGCGTGAAGCTCGACATCCCAATGTAATTATCGACAGGCTGAAATCAAGACGGGAGGGCTGCAAGCGCAACCAGGCGATACCGATCTGCTGGCGGCTATTTGCTGCGGTCTGCAAACACGTTCCGGCCGGCAGTGCGGATGTGCCGCGGATCGCCGGCGGGGCGCCGGTACCAGTATCCGCAAAGGGATCGATGGCGGGAGATAAACGGAAACAGCAGCATCGGCAGCAGCATGGACGTTGTACGGGACTTGGAAAACCAGTCCAGCTTGCGGGTGGAGGTGACCACCGGTGGGTTTTCGATGATCACGAATTTCTGCCCCCTCGATTTGCCCCACCGGCGGTAGTGAATCGAAAACCAGATCTCCTCGCCGACAAAGACCTCTTCGCTGAATCCTCCCACCGCATCGAACCCATCCCGGCGGCAGTATACAAAACTGCCGGCAGCCATCTGGAATCGAACCGACAACAGGTTCCAGAATTTCAGGGCATTGCGGTAAAATGGCTTCAGAGGCCTGTCGGCGGCCACGGTGGCCCCGCCGCCGCAACAGCCGCCCTGCTGCAGGTTGCCCAGCGCCGTTTTCAGCAGCTTCCCCGAAATCACTGTATCGGCGTCCAGAAATACGAGGTGCCGGGCGGCGGCGTGGCGTGCACCGGTGTTGCGGGCCCGGGATATCTGGTTGATTTTTTCGAAGACGACTTTCGCACCGAAGCTGCCGGCGATTTCCGCTGTCCGGTCGGTGGAATTGTTGTCCACCACCACCACCTCGCCGGGTGCAGCGATTGTGGCCATCGCTTCCAGAAGGGTTTCGAGCGTATGGGGCAGGAAGTGCTCTTCATTGTAGGCCGGTATGACGACGGAGTAGGGGAGCATGTTACGACACGATTGTTCCGAAAACAGATCCGGACGGTTCCACCCGCTCAACCCGGACCGATACGATGGTGCGGAGCTGCCCTGCCTGTGCTTTGAACTTCACCGGAATGTAGTTGGCCGACGTACCCCTGACCAGTTTGTTTTCTGCATCGGCAAACGACTCGGCGACGACTTCAAGTATTTTACCATGAAATCGGCTGTAATACGCTAATTTTTTTTGGTATCCGATGGATCGTATTCGACGGCACCTTGCCTTGATCGCCGCTGCCCGGACCTGGTTCGGCAGGCGGTCGGCAGGGGTTCCCTTGCGACGGGAAAAGGGAAACACGTGCACGTAGGTGACGGGCAGCTGCGTTATCAGCGAGCAGGTGTTTTCGAAGGCTGCATCGGTTTCGCCGGGAAAACCCACCAGGACGTCGACCCCCAAGGCGGCATCGGGGAGATGGCGCGTGAGGTCTGCGATCCGGTCCCGAAAAAATTCGCGTGTGTAAGGCCGTCGCATTCGCCGCAGGATTTCATTGTCGCCGCTTTGCAGGGGGACGTGAAAATGGGGGCAGATGGCCGCCGGTCGATGGCGGGCGCCGGCAGTGAAGCGGATCACCTCGTCGGTCAGCTCCAGCGGCTCTATGGAGCTGAGCCGCACCCGCTCGACGATTTGCTGCTGCCGAATGTTTTTCAGCAGGGCGAGCAAATCCGACGGTGGATCGAGATCGAGCCCGTAGTGCCCCAAATGAATGCCCGTGAGCACCACCTCCGGATAACCGGTATCACTCAAACGCCGGAGACTGTCCAAGGCATCTTTGACCGGCAGGCTGCGGCTGGCTCCTCTGGCATATGGCACGATGCAGTAGCTGCACCGGGCATTGCACCCGTCCTGAACCTTCAGAAACGCGCGTGCCCGGTCGGCCTGGGGTCCGGAAGGTATCCACTGTGCTTGATCTCCTGCCGGTGTCGCACCGACCGTTGTCAGTGGATCGGTGAGCCGATTGCGGATCGCCTCGTCGATACGGTGCTTGCCGTCGTTTCCCAGGACCAGATCGACACCCGGTATGCTGCGAATCTCCTGGGGCGCTGTTTGGGCGTAGCAGCCGGTGACGACGATGCGGGCATTCGGGTGGGCGCGCAGTGCCCGGCGAACGGCCTGGCGAGATTGCATGGATGCCTTTCCGGTGACCGTGCAAGTGTTGATGATGCACAGGTCGACGCCTTCTTCACCGGCGGCCGGTTTCGCGTCCCGTTCCTGCAGTTGCCTGGCAATGCCGGCCGATTCTGCCTGGTTGACCTTGCAACCCAGGGTTATAATCTTAAATCGTTGCATTCATATAAATATGTAAACCATTGTTATAATTAATGTAAAAATAAATAGATTTTTCCTATATTCTCATTGCCGCTGGTCGACAGCCTGTCGAATCCCATGCATCCGAGCTGCGGAGCTGGGTTCGTCACTGAATAATACCGCCGCCGATCACCTCGTCGTTCCGATAAAACACCGCACCCTGGCCGGGTGTGATGGCAGCCTGTGGCTCGTCAAAGCGGACGATCCACTGCCCCCGGCGCCCCTGCTCGATGGTGGACGGGGCACCCTTGTGACGGTAGCGCAGCCGGGTGTGCGCCTGCAGGGGCATCCGCGGTGGTTGCTGAATCCAGTTCACCTGTGACACCCGGCACTGCCGGGAGAAGGTCTCCTGTTTGAAACCGACAACGAGCCGATTGTTGCCGGTGTCGAGTCGAAGAACGTAATAGGGTTCGGCGGCCGGACAGTTGAGGCCTCGACGCTGACCGACCGTATAGCGGTGCAACCCCTGGTGGCGGCCCAGAACACGGCCCTGCCGATCGACAATGTCCCCGGCTTCCGGCAGATCCGTCGCGAGCCGCTCGATAAAGCCGCTGTAGGACCCGGCCTTGATGAAGCAGACGTCCTGGCTTTCGCTGGTAACCGCCGGTCGATATCCTTCGGCGGCTGCCATGGCCTTCACCTCGGACTTGCGATAATCACCGAGCGGAAAACAGGCCCGGGAGAGCCGGCGCTGGTCCAGAAATGCCAGAAAATAGGACTGATCCTTTACAGCGTCTGCACCGCGCAGCAGGTGGACCGTGCCGTCGCCATCGCTTCGCAAACGGGCGTAGTGACCGGTGGCCAGGCGCCGGGCACCCAGATTCCGGGCGGCCTCGAGCAGGTGTCCGAACTTGATGACCGGATTGCACACCAGGCAGGGATTCGGAGTTTTCCCTTCCCGGTAGGTCCGGATGAAATGGTCGACCACCGCTGTTGAAAATTCGCTGCGAAGGTTCAGCAGGTGAATTTCGATACCCAACTGATCGGCGACGGATTCGATTGGCGCGGCCTGTCTTTCGTAGCCGGTGATAAAATGCAGGCCGATGACCCGGTGGCCCTGGTTTTTTAGCAGATGGGCGGCCATCAGGGAGTCGACACCTCCGCTGATCGCCACTGCGGTGGTGGTCTTCATTCAAAAAAGGCTTGGTTGGTCGGATGAATCTCCATTGCCCGGGTGGGGCAGGCAGGAACGCACAATTCGCAGACGCTGCATTTTTCCTGAGAAAACCGGACGGACATTTCCGGTCTTTCGACAGCCAGGGCACCGGTGGGGCAAACGGCCGTGCAGGCGCCGCAGTGGGTGCACTTGTTCTTGTCGCGCTTGACCTCCTGGGAAGCGTTTTCCACCTGTATGCCCTGGTCTTTGAGATAGCGCAAACCGTCTTTGAAGTTCTTCTTCGAACCGGACAACTCCATTACCATCACGCCCTCTTTGCGCGGCAGCACGGTGGCGTTTAGAATGTTGAAAACCAGGTCGTAGTCCTTTGTCAGGTAACAGACGATCGGTTGGGTCGAGATGGTCTTGGGAAATCGAAGCCGCAATATTCTGGAATACAACGCACACCTCCGGGTCATTTACAAATTTTCATCGGCATAATATCATATGGGTAGCAAAGTTCCGTGTCAACCGCAAACCCCGTTCGTCGGGCAGCCGTTTCCGGCACTGTAAGGCCGGCCGCCAGGCGACGGCGATATCGACAGTGTGGGGAAACATTCGATGAACCGCTTTGCATATCGAACCACCGGGCTTTTCGTAAAAGCGATATCAGAGCTGTCCAAGGCGAACATCGAGCGCCACGGCACGGAAAACATTCCCGATGGATCGATCATTTTCGTCATCAACCACTTCACCCGCGTCGAAACGTTCCTCATGCCCTATGAGATCTTCAAGCTCACCAGGGTTCCGGTCTGGTCCCTGGCCAGTTACGAGCTGTTCAAGGGCGCCTTCGGTGGCTACCTCAAACGGGTGGGCGCCGTATCCACGCGCAACCCGGAAAGAGACCGCCTGATCGTCAAGACCCTGCTCACCGGAGAAGCGAACTGGATCGTGTTTCCGGAAGGCCGGATGGTCAAAAACAAAAAACTTATCGAAAAGGGTCGATTCATGATCTCCTACGCCGGGGGAAAACACCCGCCGCACACGGGGGCCGCCACCCTTGCGCTGCGAACGGAGTTTTACCGTCAGCGATTGAAAAGACTGCTCCACACGGCACCGGAAGAAGCCCGGCACCTGCTGGCACTGTTCGAAATCGAGAATGTCGAGCCGGTCATCGAGCGCACCACAACCATCGTGCCGGTGAACCTGACCTATTTCCCGCTACGGGTCAAAGAGAACCTGCTCAGCGACCTGGCGCTGCGTTTGGTGGATGATATCCCGGAGCGCGTGATAGAAGAGCTCATGACCGAAGGGACCATGCTGCTGGCCGGTGTGGATATCGACATCCGTTTCGGAAAGCCGATCGAAATCTCCGAGTGCCTTGATTGTTCGCCCATCGAACAGGACATCAACTCGCCCCGCCGGATTCGATTTGACGATGTGCTACCGTCCCGGATGCGCATGCGCAAAGAGGCGCTGCAGCTCATGCAGCGGTATATGAAAGCCATTTACGACATGACCACCATCAACCACGAACACCTTTCCGCATCGCTGGTGCGCGCGCTTCCCGGCAGCCGGTTCAAAGCCTACGATCTGCGAAGGCGGCTATACGATGCCGCCGAAGCAACTCGAAAAAACACCGAAATCTGCCTGCATCGCAGTTTGCAGCTCGACCAGCTGCCCCTGCTGACCGATGACCGCTACCGCCGGGTGAAGGATTTCCTGGCAGTGGCCACCGAGAAGGGCATCGTCCGGCAGGAGGGTGAGAGCCTCATCAAGGATCCCTCGAAGTTTTCTTCCCCGTACGATTTTCACCGCGCCCGGATCGACAATCCGGTGGAGGTCATGGCCAACGCGGTCGAACCGCTGAAGGACCTGCAACGAATCGTTCGCAAAAGTGCCTGGGTGCCGTCATTCTGGCTCAAACGCAAGATCGTCGCCCGCCTGACTGCCCGGGCCCGGGACGAGTTTCTGCAGGATTACCGCGATCATTTCATAGAGGGCGAATCCAAACCCAAAGAAGTGGGCCTGCCCTACATGATCCCCGGCCGCAGCCGCGACGTCGGTGTGGTGCTGATCCACGGTTACATGGCCGCGCCTCTGGAGGTCAAGGAACTGGCCGATTATCTGGGACGCAAGGGTCTGTGGGTATACGCACCGCGGGTCAAAGGCCATGGCACTTCTCCGGATGATCTGGCCGAAACCACATACCAGCAATGGGCGATTTCGGTGGATATCGGATATGCCATCATGCGCAACACCTGCCGGCGCGTGGTCGTGGGGGGATTTTCCAACGGTGCCGGGTTGGCCCTCGATCTGGTGGCTCGCACGCAGGAGGCGGCCGGGGTGTTCGCCATCTGTCCCCCCATGCGACTGCAGGATATCTCCACCCGTCTGGTTCCGGCCGTGGATGTCTGGAACAAGTTGATGGCCAGGGTTCGCCTGGAGGAGGCCCGGATGACTTTCGTGGAAAACCACCCTGAATTTCCCGAGATCAACTATCTCCGCAACCCGGTTTCAGGGGTACGGGAGTTGGAACGGTTGATGGATACGGTGGAACCCCAGCTGGCGGACATCACGGTGCCTGCGCTCGTCATACAGGCCCAGGGCGATCCGGTGGTTCACCCCAAGGGTTCGGCCCGGGTGTTTCAGGCCCTCGGCTCCGAGGACAAGTCCTACCAGGTATTGAACTTCAACCGCCATGGAATCGTCCGCGGTCCGGGAGCGGGCAAAGTTCACCAGGCCGTCTGGGACTTCATCGATCGGCTCTGAGGAACGGTGCGGGAGATTCGTTATTGATTTACCGCCCGATTTCCCTTACAATTTCATATTGTAGCTTTCTTGGTTTCTAATGGTCCATCGGCTGACGGAGGCCTTCCATGCTCTTCAACTCCCAGGAACGTAAAATCAGTTTCGGCCTGCTGATCGTGCGTATCGGCCTTTCGATCATGCTGCTGATCCACTCAGCTCCGTTGCTGCTGCGCGGGCAGCCGCAGTGGAAAAGTGTCGGGACCACCCTCAATTACCTGCAATCCGGAATTCCTCTGCATGTGCTGGGATTGATCGTGCTGCTAATCGAGGCGCTGGGAGCACTGAGCCTGCTTTCGGGTTACTTTTTTCGGGCTTTCTGCGTCCTGTTGGCCATCCTGTTCGGATTCTACTTCGCCAACTATCTCGGTATCGGCTACCGGACCCTGATGCTTTTTTCCCTCGGGCTCGGAATGGTCTTCGTCGGCCTGATCAACACCGGGCCGGGCAAATACGCCGTTTCCGTAAAACTCGAAAAAAAGTAGCACCCCTCAAAAAAAGACTTGACATATCACATGGTGGTACTATCATAGAGACAGGCAGCATCTGCTGCTTAAGGTGTTAGTTGGTAACCGTATTCAACCTAACCCTTAACTCTTTCCTCTGTTCAAGGGAGGCATGCTCCCCACATGCCTCCCACTTTTTTGTGCCTATGACAAAGCGCGTCCTCGAAATCTTCTCCGATTACATCTGACCCTGGTGCTATTTCATTACCGTCGGTATTGAAAAACTGCAAACCCTGTACGATTTCGAACTCCGCTGGATTGCCTTTCCGCTTCATCCCGAGACACCTGCGGAGGGGCAGACCCTGGAACAGCTTTTTGCCGGAAGACCGGTAAACGTCAGGGAAATGGTGGCGCATCTGCGGCAGGTGGCCAACGACCTCGATCTGCCGTTTGGAGAACGAACCATGACCTTCAACAGCCGCCGTGCCCAGGAGCTGGGCAAATGGGCGGAAGATCAGGGGAGCGGGGAACGGTTTCACCATGCCGTGTTCCGGGCGTATTTTGCCGACGGGAAAAACATCGGCGACACCGAAGTGCTGGCAGAAGTGGCCCGCTCGGTCGGCCTTTCAGATCGCAAGGCCCGGGAGGTCATCGAAAGCCGTGCCTGCAGCCAGGCAGTCGACGATGACTGGGACCGCAGCCGCCGATCGGGGATATCCGCGGTGCCGACCTTTCGGCTGGACGGGCAGGTGCTGGTCGGTGCGCAACCCATCGCTGTGCTGGAAAAATTCCTGCTCGACAACGCCGTACCCCGCCACGGCGAATGACATCCCCTGTGGCCGCCCGCCGGCAGCGTCGCCTGAAAGAACGGCCCCCATCAGACGATCGAAGCCTTTACCCGTTTGCGTTCGGGCACTAGTCCTGGTATTTGTGATGACGATCCGTGAATGCGGTTCGATATTCGCTGTCAACCGGACATATCTGCAGAAATGAACTGGATTGCCGTTGTCATCGTATCCGCCATGGTCGGTGAGCTGCTGCTCAGCGCTCTGGCGGACTACTTCAACCGGAGATCGATGCGGCCCGAACTTCCACCGGAGTTTGCGGGCTGGTACGATCCGCATCGCTACCGGAAAGCCCAGCAGTACCAGGTGGTCAATACCCGGTTTGGCTGGCTGTCCGCATTGGTGCAAACCAGTTTGCTGCTGGGGATGTGGTTCGGTCGCGGCTTTGCGCTGCTGGACGGCTGGGTGCGTTCCTGGGAACTGGCGCCGGTGCCGTCCGGGCTGCTTTTCATCGCCGCACTCGGATTGCTGATCTCCATCGCATCGCTGCCCCTTCGCCTCTATCGGACCTTTGTCATCGAACAGCGCTTCGGTTTCAACCGCACCACGTGGGGTACCTTCGCTGCGGACCAGATCAAAGGGCTGTTTCTGGCCGTGCTGCTCGGCACCCCGCTGCTGGCCGGCATACTGTTGTTTTTCGAGCATGCCGGAGAAAAGGCCTGGCTGTATTGCTGGCTGGCCGTCACCGTTTACATGCTCGTCGTCCAGTTCGTGGCACCGACCTGGATCATGCCGCTTTTCAACAAGTTTGTCCCCCTGGAAAACGGAGAGCTGCGCGACGCCATTTTATCCTACGCCCGCTCGATCCGGTTTCCGCTGGAGAACGTTTTTGTCATGGACGGCTCCCGCCGTTCGGCAAAATCGAACGCATTTTTCACCGGATTCGGCCGCAACAAACGGATCGTGCTGTTCGATACCCTGGTGGAGAAACATTCGACGACCGAATTGGTGGCAGTGCTGGCGCACGAAATGGGGCACTACCGAATGAAGCACGTCCTGTGGTCACTGGCTGCCGGCGTTGCGCAGTCCGGCGTGATGTTCTTCCTGCTGTCGTTGATGATCGAAACTCCCGGGCTTTATTCGGCGTTTTACGTTCACACCCCTTCCATTTACACCGGACTGGTCTTTTTTGCATTACTCTATGCCCCCGCGGAATTTTTTTCCGGCCTGCTGATCCGGCTGCTGTCGCGCAGACACGAGCACCAGGCGGACCGATTTGCCGTTGAAACCACCGGCGATCCCGGTTCGATGAGCGATGCGCTGAAAAAGCTCTCGGTTCAGAACCTCAGCAACCTGCTGCCCCACCGGCTGTATGTGTTTCTCAATTATTCCCATCCCCCGGTGCTCGACCGCATCCGGGCCATCACCGGTATGCGAAACCCGCGAAGTTCCCACACCGGGCCAACAGGGACGGTAACACCAGGGGCGGGAAGTGCCGCGGTTCAACCGGCGCAAAGAGGGTGGTATGACCGGTTATAAGAACGTGATGATTGTCGCCGACATCGAGGGCAGCTCCGGGTGCTGGAGTTACGCGGGGTCTTCTTTTAAAACGCGGCAGTGGGTGAGGGCCTGCGTGGATATGAGCCGGGACGTGGATGCGGTTGTCAAAAGCTTGTTTCAGCAAGGCGTCCGGAAGGTGACCGTGAAGGATTTTCACCGGACCGGTTACAACCTGCTGCCGGAGAGAATCGATCCGCGTTGCCGGGTCGTTTCGGGATATCGGCGGGGGCCGGTGCCCGGCGTCGGCAATCCGTCAGGCGCCGAAGCGGTGTTGTTTCTGGGACTGCACGCCGCTTCCGGGACAGATGGATTTCTGGCGCATACCCTCACATCGCGCATCAGTGCCCTGAAGCTAGACGGCAAGCCCCTGCCGGAAATCGCCTTGTTTGCCGCATCGCTGGCGCCGTACAACATACGGCCGATCTTTTTTTCCGGATGTCCTGTCGCCTGCAGACAGGCGGAGGAGATCATCGCCGGCATCGAGACGTTTTCGATTGAGAAAAACGGGGACCCCAACGACTTCGACGCGCAGCGCTGGCGGCTGGCAATGGCGGCGGCAGCGGCCGCAAGCCTGCAAAACCGCCGCGCAGCGCCGTATCTGCCCGATGGACCTTTCCACGCAACGGTCACCATGCGCGAGGGGGAAGCGGCCGCTGGTCAACTGGCGCACCGCTGGGGACTCGACTGTCGCGGTCCGCAGATCTCGATACGGGCCGAGTCCTTCCACGAGCTGTACCGTGACCTGATCCGGATCTGTTACCTTACGCCGATGACCGCACGGATCCTGCCGCTTTCTCTGGCACTGTTCAACCTGCGGGGCCGATTCGGGCTGGCCTGGCTGCGCCGCCGGCTGAAAAAACGATAAATGAGCAGGAGAGAGGCGGGTAGAAAACAGCTGGATTAGACAAACCGGCGGGCCGAAGATCCCGCATGGGGTCACAGCAGTCCCTTGAGCAGGTTGTCGCCCAGCGCCAGGCGACCGGACAACTCGTCCCCGACCCGGCCGAACCGGTCCAGCTGCAACCCGGTCTCTTTGATCGGGGCATTCGTCTCGGCCCGGATCCCCTTTCGCAGCGACTGGGTCAGCTCTGTTGCCTGCCGGCGGGCAAGATCGGTCACGGCATCCTTCAACACCCGGTCCAGATCGGTTGTCAGCTGGATCTGCTGCTGAAGCAGTGTACCGTCTACCGAAGCGGAAGCGTTGATCCGGCGCACACCGGCCAGCGCTTCGCTGAGTGCCCGAGCCAGACCGCTATCCCCCCTGCTGCTTTCGGCCGACAACCGGACCGCATCGAGGCCGGCTTCGAGCTTCAGGTGGATCCGCTCTTCATCAAGGGCCGTGCGCAGGTCCAGGTCGACCACAGCGGACTGCAGCCGGGCAGTCATCTCCGGCCGGTCAGACAGGCTCTTGGGGCCGATGGCGACGTTTTGCATCTGCAGATGCGCCTTCCCCAGCTTGCGCTGCGGATCGGTGCTGTCCAGCAGACCGTTGAGGCGAATGGAGCCTGCGGCGGCTGCATCCTTGCCGACAAAATCGAATCGCAGCGGCCGGCCGACAAGCGGGGGGTCGGACGTGATGGTTTCGACATCGCCGGTAAGCTTCATCTGCTTGAGGTCGATGCCGGCCCGGACCCGCCGGATCAGCAAATCCGGCTGCGGCGTCGTCTCGGCAAAGCGGATGTTGACGCCTGTACCGCGCAGCGGAACGACGGCTCGGGGTCCGTTGGCGGCGGCTGCCGGTCGCGACACCAGCGGCTGCAGCCGCTGGTACCAGGCAATGGCCCGCTCGATCCAGACCCGCAGGCGATGTTTCAGAAACAACCCGCCGATGTTGGACAGGCCTCCGGGAGACAGGCTGTATTTGCTTGTCAACCGCTGCAGATCGGCCTCCGGTGCTTTCGTCAATTGGTTCAACTGGTTTTCGAACGATTTCGACTGCTTTTCAAACTCTCCCAGAGATGCCTCGATGCGATCGATATCGCGCTTGAGGTCGTTTTGGACGGCCACCAGCTCTGCCGGGGCACCCAGCAGCGACCCCAGACCGCCCTTGCGCGCATTTTTCAGCCTGTCGATCCGACTACGATAGGACGCCAGCTTTTCTTTGTCGGGCAGTTCGTCCAGACGCTGCTCCCACCGGCGTTTTTCCGCTTCGATTTCGGACCGAAGGGATTCGGCCAGCACCAGGGTCTGCAGCTTCTCGTTTTTCAGGATTTCACCGACATCCGGTACAATGAATGCGCCGGACAGCAGTTCACCCGGCAGGTCTGATTCAGAAGCCGAGGGGGCCGCTTTTTTTCCAGCGGCGTCATCCCGGCGGGACGATGCGGTTTTCACCGCACCCGAACTCTTGCGCGGCGTATTCAGCCGCACCCCTTCGAGCGTCAATTCCTCGATGAGGATCTTGCGCTGCAGCAGCGCAGGCGCATCCAGACTCATGGCAATCCGCTCGGCTTCCACGGCGTTTTGCATGGGCTGTTGCGGATTGGTCACCTGCAGGCCGATCAGCGTGAGTCCCGCCGGAAACAGGGAAAGATCGGCCTTGCGGATGTCGACCTGCGCCCCGACCACCCGGGTTCCGGCGGACTGGAGCGCATTTTTCACGATCCGATCGGCCAGCAGCAGCCACCCGACGGCCACCAGGACCACCAACACCGCAAAAGCGGCTATCCCCCACCAGCGAAACCATCGTTTCATGCGCCGCCTCCCCAGCCTGCCAGCCTTTCATATGCGCTGTAAACCCTGGTCGCCTTGACCACCGCCATCCATCGCGTGTTTCGAACCCAGCCGAGCAGGCGATCCCGGTATCGGAAGATCAGCGTGTTGGACAGATAATAGAGCGGCACGAAACCGGCGACGGCGAAGACCAGGCTGCCCATCACCACCGTGTTGTTGAATCGGGTGAAACGAACCATCGGGATGTTATACAGATAGGTCCACAAACCCTCCAGGGCGGCCGCACTCAACACGGCCAGCCCGATACGGTGAAAGATCGGGTCGAGCAGGTAGGCGGAGGCCGAAAAGAACAGCCACCCGAGCAGGAAGGCCGACAGGTTGACCCGCAGCAACAGCACGGCCAGCAGCACCAGCAGGTTGTGCGCCGACAGGGCCGGTGTCAACCCGGCCACCATGGAAAAGCAGAAGGCCAGGCTGATTTGTCCCGGCTCGGACTCGGAGTTCAGGATTTTGAGAAGGCGGGCGATCTGTACGATCATTTTTCGACTCCCGGCGTCCGATCGGACGCTGTCGGTTTGCGGAACGGTGATGTTGCCAATAAAATGTATGCATCGATGCTCTGGAGTCAAACAACAGAGACGCAAAAGAATCAGGTAAAAGACGATGGGAGATCGCTGCGGTAGGAGACGCTAAATTCGTTATCTCCTGTCTGCTGCCCGGTCAGCACTTCGTTGAGCAGAAGATCGGTCTCCTGTCCGGTCATCACCGCAAAGCCGTAGTGCCGGTTGGTGTGCTTGAAACGATGCCCCGTCGCGGTTTTGTCTTTCACAAATGTCATATGGGCGGTGAGCCGCTGCCGGATCCGTCGGTTGGCAACCGCTGCGGTGGACTGCAAATTGGCGATGATCACCTCTTGAAAACCGGGCTCCAGCTCAAATCCTACCGCGTTTCGTCCGGCGGCGGCGGCCGCCAGCATGCAGGTGCCGGTGCCCAGGAACGGATCGACCACCCGGTCGCCTTTTACGCTGAACATGTTGATCAACCGGTAAGGGACTTCAAACGGGAACGCTGCGCTGCGCCTGCCCGTTCGCTCTCCGGGCAGATTCTGCACGGCGCCTTTTACATCCGTCCACACATCCGAGAACCAGGTGTTTCGCTCTTCCCAGAAATAGGCGCTTTCGCGGCGTCTTTTTTTTTCATCCCCGCCCTCGATCCGCCGGTTGCCTCCTTTACGCACCACCAGTATGCACTCGTGCTCCAGTGTAATATAGGCTGCCGGCGGAAGCATGCCCGATCCCATGAATTTGTTGGGTGCATTGGTCGGTTTGCGCCAGATAATCATCGGCAAGGCAGAAAAACCGATGTCGGTAAGAAACGCCAGCACTTTGGCATGGTTGGGAAACAGCCGAAATTCCTTGCCGACCGTACGGACGGCATCGCCCGTATTGATGCAGGCGATGCCGCCCGGCACCAGGATTCGAAACGCCTCCCGCCACACCGGCGTCAGCTCGGCGTGCATCAACTCGAAAGCGCGCCATCCGTCGCCGCTGTCGATGGCGTTGCCGATATCCGGGTTCAGTCGGGTGAAAAGATCGTCCCACATCTGAATCATGGGGTAGGGGGGAGAGGTTACCACCAGTTCGATGCTTTCGTCGGCAACCGTTCGCATATCCCTGGCATCGCCGAAATAGAATCGATGATCCGTTTTCATGCGGCTTTTCTTTCCATTGCAACCCGTTTAGGTTGTCCGTTTCCCCAGCGGAGTCATTCCGCATCAGAGTGTGTAGCCGTTTCCTGCCCGAGAGTCAAATCGCAGGCTGTCAAAGGCAAATATCGAGTAATCCTATAGACTTGTACTGGAAAATAGTTTAGAATGAATCGATTTGGCCTGCGCCGCATCCTTGCAGCACCGCCTTGGTGCACTTCCAGCAGGCAGAAAGATCGAGGGACCGACGATGAAAAAACCGGGACGGATCGAGCCGCACGGTGGAAACCTGACCAACCTGCTGGTGGATGAGACCCGGCGAGCCCTGTTGAAAAACATTGCCCTTGAGCTGCCCGACGTCACCCTCAATGAACGCCAGCTGTGTCATTTCGAACTGCTCTCCTCCGGAGTGTTTTCCCCTTTGTCCGGTTTCATGAATCGGCCCGACTACGAATCGGTGCTCGATCGTATGCGCCTGCAAACCGGATCCTTGTGGCCGCTGCCGGTTTGCCTCGACATCCCGGACGTAAAGGCCCAGAGCCTGGAAGTCGGACAATCTGCAGCCATCAGGGACCCGGAAGGGTTTTTACTGGGTGTTTTGCATATCGAGGACATGTGGCCGATTGACAAAGACAAGGAGGCAGCGCTGGTTTACGGCACCAACGACACCAGCCACCCGGGTGTGCGGCAGCTCGTCCACGAGACCGGGGAACTCTACATTGGCGGCTCGCTGGAAACGCTCTCTCTGCCCCTGCACTTTGATTTCAGGCAGCTGCGGCTGCCACCGGAAGAGATACGGCACCGCATCGACAAACTCGATTGGCAACGGGTAGTGGGATTTCAAACCCGCCACCCGATACATCGACCCCAGTTCGAAATGACGATTCGGGCCATGCGACAAGTTCACGGCAACCTGCTGCTGCTGCCGATCGTCGGGCTGGTGCGTCCCGGAGACTTCGACTATTACACGCGGGTGCGCTGCTACCGCGCCGTGTCTCGGCGCTATCCGCCGGATTCCCTGCTGCTGAACCTGCTGCCGCTGTCTTCAACCATGGCCGGACCGCGGGAAGCCCTGCTGCACATGATTATCGCCAAAAATTACGGCTGCACGGATTTCATCATCGGCCACGATCACGCCGGTCCCGGACCGACTCCGAAAGGAACGTGGTTTTATTCCGGTAAAGCCGCCCGCAGGCTGGCCGAAGAACATTCCGGAGAAATCGGTGTAAACGTCATCCTGTTTGAAGAAATCGTCTATCTTCCCTTCGAGGACGAGTTTCGAGCCGTCGATCAGGTCCCCGACGGTGTTCAGACCCTTTCCCTCACCGGTTCGGAGATCCGGCAGCGGTTGCGTTCCGGAAGGCGCATTCCGGAATGGATGACGTTTCCGGAAGTGTTGAAGGAGCTTGAAAAAGGCTATCCGCCGCCCGAGCGACAGGGATTTACCGTTTTTCTAACCGGGCTTTCGGGCGCAGGAAAATCGACCATCGCCAAAATTCTCTACTCACGGTTCCTGGAGATCGGTAAGCGGCCGGTCAGCCTGCTCGATGGGGACATCGTGCGGCGCAACCTGTCGAGCAACCTGCGTTTCAACAAGGAGGACCGCGATACCAATGTGCGCCGGATCGGGTTTGTGGCCAGCGAGATAACAAAAAATCGCGGCATTGCCATCTGCGCCCCCATCGCCCCGTACGAAACGACCCGCAAGGAAATCAGGCATACGATCGAAACAACCGGCGGTTTTATCGAAGTGCACGTGGCCACACCGCTGGCCGTATGCGAAAAAAGAGACCGCAAGGGAATGTACGCCAAGGCCAGAGCCGGACTGATCAAGGGTTTCACCGGTGTGGACGATCCTTACGAGGAGCCCGAAGCGCCGGAACTGCGCATCGATACAACCGATTTGTCGCCTAACGAAGCTGCCCAGGAGATTTTACTGTTTCTGGGCGAAAAAGGGTACATATAATCGTTCGGGCAGCTGTTGCGGCCCTGTGCCGGTGACAGGGGGCCAGGTTGCCTTTCCGACGGCTTTCGGTTGTCGTTCAACCCTGCACTGCTGCTGGTGGGGGGTTTAGAATGGTTCGCACACCATGCCACTGTTTTTGCGGGTCCTGACCGTTTTCGCCTGCCTGATGAGCCTGGCACCGCCCGGCGGCGCCGGGGCCGAGGGGTTTGATCTGGTCCCCAACATCACCTTGCGCGAAGAGTACAACGACAACATCTTTTTTTCGGTCCAGGACCAGGATAGCGACATCATCACCACCGTTTCGCCCGGGTTGAACATCCTCGAGCGGACCGAGCGGCTGAACCTGGCGCTGACCGGCCGACTCGACGGCATTTACTATGCGGATCTTCCGGAACTCGATGCCGTGGACCAGCACTACCGCGGTCACCTGGGATACCAATTCACCGAGCGACTTGGGCTTCTCTCCGATGCAGGCTATATCGAGGACTCCCGCCCGGACCGCGATGTCTTCGAAACCGGGCTCGTGCAGAGCGCCCAGACGCGTAAGCGACGGTTTTTCTTGGTAGGTGGGGACTACCGCAGCGGGGATAATACCTCCAACAATCTTTTCTACCGCTACGAACAAAGCGACTACGCGGACCAACAGCTTGCCGATTCGCGGGTTCACGCGGTCGACTTTCAGCATACGTGGGATGCGCGCCGGTTCTTCGAAGAGACGCTCGGACATCTCGATCTCGGATATGCCAATGCCGACTTCAGCACCTCGCAGGTGGAGTCCGTGTCGGGAACGATCGGTGCCGCCTGGAACGCCACCGAGTTGTGGCGCTTGAAAGTGGATCTCGGTGCCCGATACACCGTCACCGATTTTCTCACTGCCGACACCACCCGGGATCTCAGTGGCGTGGGCAAGGCTACCATCGAGTACCGGGATGTGTACACATCCGTCAATCTGGTATTTCTGCACGACTTGAGAGAAGCCCGGGGAAGGGGCGGAACGGCCTACCGGACCGAGCTGACCGGATGGGCCGGGTACCGGCTGTCGGAGAAATTCCGCCTGACGCTCTCCGCGGGTTACTTTCTAAACAGATCGCGACAGGAAACAGGTTCCATCGTCGAAGTGGATACACAAACCTTGCGCGTCCGGCCCGGTTTGCGGTATGAGTTCACCGAAGACCTGGCAGCCGAAGCGGCCTATAACTACACCCGCGTGAGAGACGACATCGCCCGCACCTCCGCCACTCAGAATCTGGTTTTCGGTCAGCTCTACTGGCAATGGCCGATGTTTGATTGACGGTTCGGCTGCCGCAGAACTGGAAAACATGCCCCGGCCTGCCGACCGCAACAAGCATTTCAGCCGGCCCTGATCAGCGCAAATTAGGGAATGTGACATGAAATCCCCGAAATGGTTTATCCATCCGATATGGATATTTATCCTGTCTATCGCCGCACTGGTCGCCTCCCTGTTTTTGTATATTTACTGGTACATGGAGGCCAGCGTCGGCCTTCGGGCGCTGGTGGAAAAGTTCAACCTGGACCGCACCCAGGTTCTGGAATCCGATACCTGGATGGTGATCATGATCCTGTCCTTGCTGGTGGGGGTGATTTTGCTGGGGATCTTCAGCATTTTCGTTTACAGCCAGAAAACGCTTCAACTCTACCGCCTGCAGAACAATTTCATCAACAATTTCACCCACGAACTCAAAACGCCGGTAACCTCCCTCCGGCTTTACCTGGAGACCTTCGTTAAGCACCAGCTGCCCAGGGCCGATCAACTCCGGTATATTCAGTTTATGATCGCCGACGTGAGCCGCCTGACGGAAAACATCAACCGAATTCTGAACCTGGCCAAAATCGAAAGCAAAAGCTACATGAGCGAGTTCATCGAGGCGGATCTGCCGGAAACCATCAACAGCGTGCTGACCAACAACCGGCACCTGTTTCAAAACAGCCGCATCGTTCTGCACCCGACACCCGAACCGCTGCCGGCGTACCGGATCAATCCGCCACTGTTCGAAATGATGCTGATGAATCTGCTCACAAACGCCCAGAAGTACAACGAATCCGAACAACCGCAAGTCGACATCCGCTTCCAGACGGACCCTCGCAATCTTACGATCCGTTTTGAAGACAACGGTATCGGGTTGGAAAAAAACGAAATACGCAAAATCTTCCGCAAATTCTACCAGATCGGCAGCGTCAACAACATGAGCGCCAAGGGAAGCGGACTGGGCCTTCACCTGGTGCAAACCGTTGCCGGCATACACAAGTGGAAGGTCAACGCGCAGAGCCGGGGAAGCGGCATGGGCTCGACCTTTTCGCTGGTTTTGCCCCACAGAAAAGCGGCTGCTTTTTCGGCAGGCTAGCAAACGGGGATAAAACGATTTCCGCCGTAAAACATGCCGGCCGCTGCCATGGAAAAATATCTCGACGGAGAATCCTGTGACCGATCCGAAACAAAAGCGCATCCTGATCATCGAGGATGATGCCCACATCGCCGAAGGCCTGGAATTAAACCTCGTGCTGCAGGGCCATGCGGTCGTCTGCGCTTCCGACGGTCCGACGGGCCTGCAGAAATGGAGAGCGTTCAAGCCGCACTTGATCGTGCTGGATATCATGCTGCCCGGCATCGACGGGCTTTCCATCCTGCAGGCCGTACGCCTTGAAGACGAGCGGCTGCCGATACTGATTCTGTCCGCCAAGGCCGCATCCGACGACATCATCAAGGGGCTTTCCTACGGTGTGGACGACTACCTTGCCAAGCCGTTTCACCTGGAAGAATTTCTGCTGCGGGCCAATCGATTATTGAAACGCTCCGACTGGGGCTCGGAAAACGACCGCTCCGAGGTTGCCGCGAAAAGGCCATACGCGTTTGGTGAAAACCGGATCGATTTCCTGACCCACAGCGCCCAATGTCGCGGGGGTACGATATCGCTGACCGATCAGGAAATCCGGCTGCTCAAGCTTTTTATCGCCCATGCCGGCAAGCCGCTCTCGAGGGCCAAACTTCTGGAAGTCGGTTGGGGATACACCCGCAGCGTTTCGAGTCGAACGGTGGACAATTTCATCGTCCGTTTGCGAAAATATTTCGAAGACGACCCTAAAAATCCCCGGTATTTCAAAAGCATTCGATCGGTGGGCTATATTTTCACCCCGGACCGCTCCGAATAGCCCGCACCCGAGGGTCGGGTTGCACCTGCCGGAGCGCCCGTCCATTTGCCGCGCGCTACCGCCTTCGCTTGCATCACGAACGAATCCGGTAATTGTAAAACTTTTGTAAAACAGCGAGTTCGGGCTGTTTTGCACCGGCGGCATGCCGTATAATACTTGAGCACGGCTTTATGAAACGTGCGAAAAATAAAACGGTGCCGCGAATAAAAGTTCAGCGTCACCGGTGACGAGGCGAACAAGCATGAAACTTCCGGAATTGAAGATTGGCGATCTGGTCAGCAAAGTTCCCATCATACAGGGTGGAATGGGCGTTGCGATCTCCCTGTCGCGAATGGCTTCGGCGGTGGCCAATGAAGGCGGCATCGGCGTTATCGCTGCCGCCATACCGGGTGTTCACGAGCCGGATTTTGCCACCAACACCAGCCAGGCAAACATCCGGGTACTGCGCCGGGAAATCAGAAAGGCCCGGCAAAAAACCAGCGGCATCCTGGGGGTCAACATCATGGTGGCGCTCACCGACTTTGCAGAGATGGTGAAAACATCCCTGCAGGAAGGTATCGATATCATCTTTGCGGGTGCGGGGCTGCCCCTGGATCTGCCGGGATATCGCAGTGAGGATTCGCACACCAGGCTGGTGCCGATCGTCTCCTCGGCCCGGGCGGCGCGGATTATCTGCCAAAAGTGGCTGTCTCGCTATGCCGTGCTGCCGGATGCCGTGGTGGTGGAAGGGCCCATGGCCGGCGGACACATCGGTTTTAAAAACGGCCAGATCGATGATCCCGGGTTTTCCCTGGAACATCTCGTTGCCGAAGTGATCGAAGCCGTGCGGCCATTCGAGGAGCAGCACCGTACGGTCATACCCGTCGTCGCCGCCGGCGGCATATACGGCGGCGAAGACATCTACCGGTATTTGAAACTCGGTGCTGCCGGCGTGCAGATGGGCACGCGATTCGTTGCCACCCATGAATGCGATGCCGACGATGCCTTCAAACAGATGTATATCGACGCCGGCGAAGAGGACATGGTAATCATCAAAAGCCCGGTCGGTCTGCCGGGCAGGGCGATCCGTAATTCCTTTCTCGACGAGGTGGATCGGGGAAAACGGAAGATATTCAAGTGCCCCTTTCACTGCATCAAGACCTGCGATGCGAAAAAAAGCCCGTATTGCATTGCCATGGCGCTGGGCAACGCCAGCAGGGGCAAATTCAAGCACGGTTTCGCTTTTGCCGGCAAGAACGCCCACCGGATCAAAGAAATCCTCTCCGTCAAAGAGCTAATAGACCGTTTGACGAACGAATTCGGCCGGGCAGCATCCGTTGCGCCCCAACCGATTGCAGTGGCAGGATAACAGTGTGATGAAAAAGCGCCTTCACGGACCGATACTCGGAGTCGTTACCATTATTGCGTGTTTGCTCAACACCGCTATCTGCTCTGTGCCCATTTTGCTGATCGCCGCACTGAAGGCAGTGATTCCGGCAAACCGATGGCGAAGGATGTGCACCCGCATACTGAATTTTCTGGCCGGATGCTGGGTTGCGTTCAACAAGGCCCTCCAGCGGTTTTTGCTCCGGATCAAATGGGAGGTGAACGGATTAGAGAATCTGCCGAGATCCGGGTGGTACCTGGTGCTGGCCAATCACCAGTCGTGGGTCGATATCGTGGTGCTGCAAAACATTTTCCACCGCAGGATTCCGTTTTTAAAATTCTTCCTGAAAAAAGAGTTGTTCTGGTATCCGGTGCTGGGATTGTGCTGGTGGGCACTGGATTTTCCGTTCATCAAGCGGTATTCACCAAAGTTTCTGGCAAAAAATCCCCATCTAAAAGGAAAAGACATCGAGACCACCCTCAAGGCGTGCAAGAAATTCAGCGAGCTGCCGGTTTCGGTGATGAATTTTGTGGAAGGAACCCGATTCACGAAAGAAAAACACGCCGCCCTGAAATCCCCCTATGCGAACCTTCTCCGGCCGAGAGCCGCCGGTATCGCCCTGGTGATCTCCGGTCTAAGTGACAAACTGCAGCGCATCCTCGATGTCACCATTGTCTATCCCGGGCAGGAGAGAGGTTTTTGGCCTTTTGTCTGCGGTGAGATCCGCGAGATAAAGGTGCACATCAACGCGCTGCCGGTAACAGACGATTTGATCGGCGACTACGGCGTTGACAGAAAATTCAGGGTGCAGTTTCACCGGTGGCTGAACCGTCTCTGGCTGGAAAAGGATCGCCGGATAGAGAGAATGCTGGGACGAGCGGATGTCGACCTGGAACAGTTCATACCGGCCGCAAAACAGCAGGTCGCTGAAGCCGTGGAGGGATGATCAAGGTCACCTGAACCCCCCTCCAAAAAAAAGCAGTAAAGCAAAAGGCCGCCTTTCCGGCGGCCTTTTGCGTTGGTAGACTTGAATGGTCGGGAAGAGAGGATTTGAACCTCCGACCCCAGCGTCCCGAACGCTGTGCTCTACCAGACTGAGCCACTTCCCGACGGTAAGGGACTATCTATTAGGACAGCCGAACGTTTTTGTCAATCCTCTATTCGCGTTGTCGTGCTGTCACGCCAGCGGGTTGCGTCGAACGATGGTTTGATTGCGGCCGGGACCGACGGATACCAGGTCGATCGGTGTTTCAACCAGCGCTTCAATTCTTTTTATATAATTAATTGTGTTTATTGGAAGTTTATCCATCTCTGTAACGCCGGAAATGTCCTCCGGCCAACCCGGCAGCGTCTCGAACACCGGTTTACAGGCCTCCAGGACCTTCAAATCCGTGGGGAAATCCGCCAGGCTCTGACCATTGCATTCGTACCCGGTGCAGATCTTGATTTCTGCCAGGCCGCCGAGCACGTCGAGCTTGGTGACGGCCAATCCGGTCAGTCCGTTCAGCCGCGCGGCATTGCGCAGCAGCACCGTGTCCAGCCATCCGCAGCGACGGCGTCTGCCGGTGGTGGCGCCGAATTCGGCTCCTTTTTCCTGGATCCGGTCTCCGATCTCGTCCAGCAATTCGCACGGAAACGGTCCGGCTCCTACACGCGTGGTGTAGGCCTTCACCACTCCGATGACACCGGTGATCTCTTTGGGCCCGATACCGGCGCCTGCGCAGGCGTTGCCGGCTACCGTATTCGAGGAGGTCACATACGGGTAGGTGCCGTGATCGATATCGAGATGGGTGCCCTGGGCGCCTTCGAACAGGGCCTGCCGTCCGTTGCGAATGGCGTTGAATATGGTGATGGAAACGTTGGTGACATGCGGCGCAAGACGCTGGGCGTAGCCGCGGTATTTCTCGATGACTTCTTCCGGGTCGAGGGTGTCCGCGGAGAAATAGTTGGAGAGATAGAAGTTTTTCTCTTCCATTATCGCGCGGATTTTTTCCGGAAAGGATTCTGCATCCAGCAGGTCGGCGAATCGGATTCCCCGGCGGGTAGCCTTGTCTTCGTAAGCCGGTCCGATGCCCCGGCCGGTGGTGCCGATCTTCTTGTCGCCTTTCATGGCCTCCCGGGCATGATCGATCGCCCGGTGATGAGGCATGATCAGGTGAGCCCGATCGCTGATCTGCAACTTCCCGGGCCCCACATCGATGCCCCGGCTGGACAGGTAGTCCATCTCTTCGATCAGCACGGCCGGATCCACCACCAGCCCGTTGCCGATCACGCAGACTTTTCCCTGCAGGATGCCGGAAGGCACCAGGTGACTGATGAACTGCTCTCCTTCCACCACCATGGTATGGCCGGCGTTGTTGCCACCCTGAAACCGCACCACGATGTCGGCCTTCTCGGCAAGCAGATCCACGATCTTGCCTTTGCCCTCGTCTCCCCACTGGGTTCCGATAACCACGATGTTTGCCACTAATGACTCCTGCTCGGATCGTTCACGCCAAAAAGGAATTGGTAGCCCCCCCGGCGATTGGAACCGCAATGGGCCCACAGGCTTATCGCCGGGTACGAAAAAAAGCCTGCATCAACTGCCGGCAGTCGTCTTCACAGACACCGCCAACGACCTCCATACGGTGATTGAGTCGCTGGTCGGCGGCCAGCTGATACAGGGAACCCGCCGCACCCCATCGGGGATCCGCGGCACCGAACACCAGTCGCTGAATCCTGGCGTGCACCATGGCGCCGGCGCACATCGGGCAGGGTTCGACCGTAGCATAAAGGGTGGTGTTTAACAACCGGTAATTGCCGAGGTTGGCGGCCGCCTCCCGGATGGCAAGGATCTCGGCGTGGGCCGTCGGGTCGGCCAGGGAAATCACCCGGTTGTGGGCGCTTGAGAGAATACTGCCGCCGGAGTCGACGATCACCGCTCCAACCGGAATCTCACCTGCCTGCCCGGCCTTTTTTGCCTCGACCAGCGCCTGCAGCATGAATGCCTGAAAGTGTTTTTCCATAATCCCACGGAAGGCGCTATTTGTGATGGAATTGAACGCAACTGCAGCCTGCGCGATCCAAAATAAATATTATCGCGGATTCGCGTGCTCAACGCAACGGGAATTATGCGATCCAGACGCAATGGTTGTTCAAAAGGATCTTGATACTTTATTACTAGGATATTAACCTTGACAACGCTAGGGTTTTGGTACTACACCGGAAGCAAACAGCCGTGGGGGAATGATCGGATGGAAAGGAGCGGACCCGACAAACCGAGATTTTCGCTGCGCCAGGCGGCCGGCCTCACCGGCACGGAAATCACCTGGATTCACGAATTGATTCGAAAAGGGTATTTTGAGCCGGCGCTGCCAACCGCCGGGCGGGGAAAACCCAACATGCTGTGTTTCAACGACCTCATCAAACTCGAGATGCTGAAGGTGTTGGGAAAAATGAACCTGCTGAAGTCGGCGGCCGCAGCCGTTGTCAAAAAAGCCGACATCAACAAATGCGGTCGATATTTCTCCATGGGTCCAGCATCCCGCGACGGCAGTCGGTGGGAAAAGAAATTCGACACCAAACCGAGCAACGATGACTTCACCCTGAGCTTCAACCTCGACCGGACCCGCAAAACGCTATCGCGGAAAGTGGAAAAGCCCACGGCAGCTTTTGGTTAGACACCAAAACCCGAACTCCGAGTACCTGCATCGATCCGATGCAATGACTGGCACGGCTGTCGGGGCGAAACCGCAGGACTTGTCACAAAGCGTTTTCGCGCGTCTGCCGCGGCTGCAATGATGACGCCCACGAGATCCGGTTGCACACAGGATCGAACCACCCTTGACAGACGCCCGCGATTGATCTAATAGTGTCAGGCCGAAAATGGTTTTGGCGCCCGTAGCTCAGCCCGGATAGAGCGCCGGACTACGAATCCGTAGGCCGCAGGTTCGAATCCTGCCGGGCGCACTCAATACGAAAAAAGGGGCAACCTTCGTTGGTGGCCCCTTTTTTTACAGGAAATGCGGTGACAGGTCCCGGGATCGAACCATTGTCGGTTGGATCCCGGGGTCATCACTCGACACCTTATTGATCCGCATACCGCGGGCAAGGCCGGCAGGAACCGAAAAAGGCGCACTGCACCATTGCAGAACAGCTCCCACCGCCCCTTTTTCAGCTCACACCCGCCGAACGAACGCACCGCAGGAGTAGAGGAAGGTTTGATGGATCGAAATGAATGGTTATCAGGGGCAGCTCGAAGCTCGTTGAGCCGGTTGCTGCCCCGTCTCGAAAAAACCTATGCACCCGAGCTGGTTGAAATGCCGGTGCAGTGGAACCATTTCAAAAACCGCCTCAACCGGGAGTGGGAGCGTCTTTTCAATTATTTACAACAGCTCTACGGTTGGCAGTACGATTTTTTTTACACCCTCGAACTGATCCTCGACCTGCTGATAAGATACTGGCTGAAACGGCCAGCCTCGCTGCGGCAGCTTGATGAGCAGCGTGAAGCCGATCCATACTGGTACCTTTCCGAAGATATGGTTGGCGTCGTTTTATATGTGGATCTTTTCAGCAACAATCTGGCGGGATTGCACGATCACATTCCCTACATTGAACAGCTGGGGGTGACCTATCTGCATCTGATGCCCCTGTTTTCGGTGCCTCGCGGGGAAAATGACGGCGGATATGCAGTCAGTGACTACCGAGCAACCAATCCGGATCTCGGCACGATGGAGGAGCTTTTTGAACTGGCCTCCGCTCTGCGCGAACGAAACATCAGTCTGGTACTGGACTTCGTGTTCAACCACACTTCCGATGAACACCGGTGGGCGCAAAAGGCAAAGGACGGGGATCCGGAATTCATGAATTACTATTTGACGTTCACGGACCCCGTCTTGGTTGATCGGTTCCAGGAACATTTGCGGGATATTTTTCCGACCGTCCGTAAAGGCAGTTTCACCTGGAACCCCGCGATGCAACGCTGGGTGTGGACAACTTTCAACAGTTATCAATGGGATTTGAACTACGGCAATCCGGCGGTGTTTCGAGACATGGCAGAAGAGATGCTGTTTCTGGCCAATCAGGGAATCGAGGTTCTTCGCCTGGATGCCCTGGCTTTCATCTGGAAGCGGTTGGGTACCGATTGTGAAAACCAGCCCGAAGCACACATCATCATCCGCGCATTCAATGCCATGGCCAGGATCGTCGCGCCGGCCATGATTTTTAAGTCCGAAGCCATCGTTCATCCCGACGAAGTGATCAAGTATGTCCACCCGCAGGAGTGTCAGTTGTCTTACAACCCTCTGCTGATGGCGCTGCTCTGGGAAGCCCTTGCCACCCGAGAGGTAAAGCTTCTGGTACATTCCATGCGCCATCGCGAACGGCTTCCATATGGATGTTCGTGGGTCAACTACCTGCGCTGTCATGATGACATTGGATGGACCTTCGACGACAATGACGCCCGACAGGTGGGCATTGATCCGCAGGGGCACCGTAAATTCCTAAATGACTTCTATACAGGAAAGTTTCCGGGATCATTTGCCCGCGGCGTACCGTTTCAGTTCAATCCGGATACCGGCGATCTGCGCATATCCGGCACGCTATCGTCGCTGGCCGGCCTCGAAGAGGCTCTGGAGAGGAAGGACAACACGATGATCGAGCGTGCCGTACGCCGCATCAACATGCTGCGCAGCATCCAGGTAAGCATCGGCGGCATCCCGTTGTTGTATGCCGGCGATGAATATGGGGCTTTGAACGATTATACGTATCTCTCCGATCCGGTAAAGGTCAATGACAGCCGGTGGGTGCACCGCTCCAGAAAACGGTGGAAGGCGGCCGATGACCTGACGGACACGGAAACCATCGAGTGGCGTTTTTATCACGAGATGGTCAAGCTCTTTCAGCTGCGCAAGAGCACGCCGGCCCTCCGAAACGGCGGTATGGAGTTGGTTGATACGGCTAACCCACATCTGTTCGCCTATATCCGGGGGAACCGGGAACAGCGGTTGCTGATTATCAACAATTTTTCTGAATTCACGCAGATTATCAGCGCCGACAAATTGGCGGAAGCAGGCATGACCCGAGACGCCCTTGAAGTCTTAACCCAGAAAGTGTTTCCAGCCGGAGAGGATCTGGAACTCCAAGGATATCGCTACATGTGGATCGATATTTCCGGACCGTCGTAGAGTTTTCATTTTCCCGGATGGCAAACGCCGTTTGCGGCACCGGTCCGAGCCCTTGACAAGCGCCGGCCGATCTGCCAGATTGATTTCATTGAAATCCAATATTTCCAGCCGAACAGATGCGTTGACGGCAGGCAGATAACCGGGTGAAAATCACAGATTGCAATATTGGCCCCGCCTCTTTGATTCGAGGTGGGGCTTTGTATTTTTACACCTTGCGGTAGCGCATGACAAAAACCAACAGCGGTGTGGTGCGGGTGACGGCGGCGGTGCTGGAAAAAAACGGTCGCATCCTCATCGCCTGCCGGGGACCCGAAGATCATCTGGCCGGCAAGTGGGAACTGCCCGGCGGCAAAGTGGAGGACGGCGAAAGCCCCGAGCAGTGTCTGGCAAGAGAGCTGTTCGAAGAGTTCAACCTCACGGTTTCCTTGGACGAGTATCTGGGGGCCAGCACCTACCGGTACGATCACATGGCCATCGAGCTGCTTGTCTACCGCGTGAGGTGGGAAAGCGGGGAGCCGGTGGCGCTGGTACACGCCGACTTTCGGTGGGTTGCCCCGGCTGAACTGAAACAATACGAATTCGCCCCGGCCGACTTGCCGTTTGTTCGCAAACTGGAGAAGGGTGAAATTGACATTCGATCCATCCCTGCAACCCGGTGACATGATTTCCAACCGGCAGCTGACCGAACGGTTCAAGTGCAGCTCCCAGGGGGGAATGCGCCGCAGCCACGCCACCGACAGCCTGGTGCTGATTGCCGACCACACTCAGAGCCTGTATGAGAATCGCTGGATCGACGGTCGTTTCCATTTTTCCGGTATCGGCAAAAAAGGGGACCAGCAGCTGGAATTCAGCCAGAACAAAACCCTGGCCGAATCGGCCGAAAACCCCGTCACGGTATTTCTGTTCGAAGTGTTTGAACCGGGCCAGTACGTCTACGCGGGGCGGGTGGCGCTCGCCGATGCGCCTTACACGGCCAGCCATCCGGACATCGATGGCAGCTGTCGAAGCGTCTGGGTGTTTCCGCTGCAGCTCATCGAGGGGGAGCGTTCCTGGCAGATCACCGAGGATTTGATCCGCAAGAACCGGAAGCGAAGCGAGCGCCTGGCCCGCAATCTGTCGGACAAGGAACTGGTCAAGCGGGCGGCAAACATCAAAAGCAGGGCAGGCTGCCGGCGGGCAACTACGGACCTGTATGAAAAAAACGTCTATGTGGCCGAACTGGCCCGCCGCAAGGCGAACGGCTGTTGCCAGCTGTGCGAACAACCGGCGCCGTTCCGCGATCGGCACGGTCGGCCCTTTCTCGAAACGCACCACATCGAATGGATCGCCGCGGGCGGTGAGGACACCATCGACAACACCGTGGCGCTTTGTCCCAACTGTCACGCCAAGATGCATGTGGTGAACATGAAGAGTGATCGCAGAAAACTGAGAAAAAAGGCCGAGACGAACGTGTTTCAATACACCCTGTTCGATGAAGTGATCTTCGGGTAAAGCCGCAGTATGTTAGCTCGCCACGCCCCCGGGCCCATGGCGGCTTTTATCTCTACCTTCCCGGCTTCCAGCGCCATTCCTCGTAATACTCCCAGCTGACCATCGAGCGCAGCTGGGTCAACTCGGCGGACTTGTCCTGGATGACGGCCTTCATTACGTCGCCGCTGGAAAGAATGCCGATATAACTTCCTTCCTTTTCGATCAGCAGATGGTTGATCCGCAACCCGAGAAACTTGTCCATCATGTTGTAGGGGGTGTCGGAGTGGGGGGCGGACAGAATCGGTTTGGACATGTGATCCTTAACGACGGCCTGGTGCGGATCAAAATCTTTCAGAACCACGTTGCGCATCAGATCCCTGGAGGTCCAGATGCCGACGATTCGATCCTGTTCGGTGACCAGGACCGCACCGAGTCTTTTTTCGATCATCAGCTTCAGGGCAGCATGAATGGTCGTTTCGCCCGGAACGGTGACCATCTTACCGCCCTTTTCATTGACAATGTCTTCGGCGGTTTTCATCGGTAACTCTCCTTTTGGTGCGGGGTCAATGAGTGGAAATCATTCGTTCAACGAATGGCCGATCCTTTTTCTGCCGGCACAGGGTCTGAAAATCGGTCGCGGGCGGCAAGGAACCATTACGATGCGGATTTTCCACCGTTTTTGTAAGCGTAATAGTAATTTAACATGGGCGTTTTCTGTCGGTTGAGCACAAATCCGAGAAAATTCTCCCTGGGCAGCAGCTCCAGGGCTTTTTTTACATCGTGTATGGAGGTGCGCCCTTCGGCCACGACCATGATGACGGCATCCACCAGCGGTGCCATCACGATGGCGTCGGCACCGCCAAGCACCGGCGGTGCGTCAAAAAACACGTAACGATCGCTGTAACGACTCTTCATCTCCTGGACCAGGGCCCGCATACGGGGGGAACCCAGAAGCTCGGAGCTGTCGTGGATGGTGCGGCCGCCGGATATTACGGTCAATTTGTCGATACCCGGCCACGTAATAAAGTCCTTGAGCGGTTTGTCGTTGACCAGGTAATCGATCAACCCCTTATCACTGGGATACCCCAAGTATTTATGGACACTCTGGCGCATCAGGTCACTGTCGACCAGCAGTACGGTCTGATCGAACTCTTTGGCAAACGTGATCGACAGGTTAATGCTCGTCAGCGTTTTTCCTTCACCCGACTTCCGGCGAATCCGTGTTCATGCCGACAATGCGGTTTTCGGAAACGACGTGCGGATCGAGTGCAACGGTTTTGATTTCGCTGTACACCGGCGCCGTCCATCCGGTGCCATCGCTGCCGGTATCGGACGGGTTCCGCAGCTGCTTGCCACTGTCACTGTTTTGTTGTGATGTTTTGCTGTTCGTCATCTCGTCTCGAGTGCCTCATTTCACAGCATACTTACATTGCCAGCCTGCGCATCAGCCTGGCCCAGAAAATGTGCAGGTCCATTACCCAGAAGTGCACCACCACCAAACCACAGACACAAATCAGGATCAGGGCGGCAATTTTTACCAATCGCATCCGGCGACGGCGGCGAAGGTCTCCAGCCGTTCGAATTTCCGGTATCCCGGCCAAAACGGGAAACTGGGTGGCCATGGACAGCGCTTCGGCATTGCGGACGGAGCTGTCGGTCAACTCCCGAACCGATACCGTGGCCACGCCGGCAGCCACACCCAGGATCAGGCCGATCAGGATGATGGCCATCCGATTCGGCTTGTACGGTTTTTCCGGAAGGCGGGCCGGGTCGATCAGAGTGAACCGCTCGCCCTTCTGCTCCTTTTCGAGCCCGTGGGCCACCTTTGCTTCCATGTATTTTTGCATCAGATCGTCGAACTTCATCTGGGTATTGTTTCGTTCGATAAGCAATACCTTGTAGCCCTCCTCGACCTTGGGAGAGGCCTCGATCCGCAGGCGGTACTCGTTCGCCTTGCGCCGCAGATCACCGACCTGCCGTTTTACCGATTCGATATCCGCCTGTGTGCTGGCCAGCTGGGATGCCAGGGTGACGTAGGCCGGATTATCGGGGCGGCCGCCGTCGGAGGAACCGCCGTCAGCTGCGATCTGCTCTTCCAGTCGGGCGATCTCCTGCTTGGTCTTGATGACATCCGGATACGCATCGGTGAAGCGGGTCTGCAAATTTGCCAGCTCGACCCGCAGCTCCCGCAGCCTGCGCATGTCTTCGTTCATCTTGTCGGTGGGCGCGAGACTGGCCAGCTGGGTCTGCAGATAACCTTCTCTTTCCTTCAGGCTGCGCAGCTGTTCGTTCAGGCGATCGATGTTGCGTTCGGTGCTCTCCAGGCTCTGCAGGTTGACCTGAAACAGCTCCGGGAGCTCGTCGATGTGCCGGCCCTTGAAAGCAGCGATTTTGGCCTCGATTTCATCCAGCTGCAGCCTCAGTTTCTTCATTTCGTCTTCCAGGAACTGATACGTCTCTTTGGTCTGTCGCTCACGCACCTGCAGGTTTTCCTTCAAGAACAAGGAGGCCAGCACGTTTGCGACCCGTTGAACCTTTTCGGGAACTCCTTTCCCCTCATAGGTCAACGTAAATGCGATCGTTGCTGAACTGGGTCTGCCGGTGCGCCGATCGACAACCTCGGCACTGATGGTTTCCAGCTTGATCGATCGGCGCATTCTCGACACAATCTGCTCGTTGGTCAGCTTGCCCTTCAAATCGTCGTAGAGCCGAAAACGGTTGATGATGTCGAGCAGTCTCGATGTGGATATGATCCGCTGGTGGATCGACTGCAGGCGCTGTTCGGCAAAGCTCGTGACGGTCGCCATGACAAAATCTGCAGGGATTTCCTGCTCTTCGATCAAAATGGTGGAAGTCGACTTATAGATAGGTGGCAGAATGATGGCGATGGCAGACGAAAGCAGAAAGATCGCCGCAAACGGCACGATCAGGCTGAATTTTCGACGTCGGACAACGTCCAGATAATCTTTCAGGGACGTGGCGCCCTGGTTCATTCGTCTGCCTCACTGCCATTGAAGATTATGTCTGCAAGGGTCGCAAAACCCAACCAATATTATACCAGCTGAAAATGAATCACAACACCCCCCTTGATCAGACGCGTTGCGTATCAGCCGTGTCGGCGCATTGCCTCGTGGTTGCTTGTGATGCATTAATCGAGAGGGTCAGGGCACCACAATGACGTCACCGCGCTGCAAGGTGATGTTTTGCTCCAGGTTTTTCCCTTCCGACACCCGATCGTAGTCAAAATCGAACTGGAGCGTGCCATCCTTTCGTTTGCGAAAGATTTTGATCTTCGATTTTTTTGCAAAAGGATTCAGCCCTCCCGCCATCGCCAGGGCCTGCAGAACGTCGACGTTCGTGTTCAACTCGAAACGGCCGGCATTGTACACCTTGCCGACAACGTAGACATACAGACTTTTGATTTCGTGAACGGCCACGGTCAGGTTGGGATCGGGGACAAAACGCACGATTTTCTGTTCGATATGGGCCTTTAACTGGCCGAGGGTTGCGCCTTCCGCAATGATCTGCCCGATCAGAGGAAAAGTGATTTTCCCGTCCGGCAGTACCGTCACCAGTTTGGCCAGATCGGGTTCTTTCCATACGGATATTTCCAGAATGTCGCCGCTGCCGATGATATAATCATCGGACGGCAGTCCGCCAGGGGTCACGGAAGGCTGAGGTGTCGGGTTTTCTGCCGCACGCACGGCGTGGGGGATGCCGGCGGTGTGAATCCACAAAATCGCCAGAACCCAGCATACGGCGGTAACGTTGTGTCGACTCATTTTCTTCTCCACTGCTCGGATCATCCGAATTCCTGAACCAGTTTTTCGACTTCTTCCCGCCCCGGAAACCGATCATCGCTTTCCAGTGCCTTCTGCAGTTTTTCTTTTGCTTCCACGCGATACCCGGTGCGGTAGTAGATCATACCGGCATGAGCATTGAAAATCGGATTTTCGGGATCTTTCTGAAGCGCCTTTTCGATCAGACCGAGGGCCCGCAGGGAGTAGCCCAGCTTGTGGTATATCCATCCCTGGGTGTCGAGTACCGCTGGATCTTCCGGTGCCGCGCTCTGAGCAATTTGGATGTAGTTCAGGGCTCGCAGCAGAGCGGACTGGGACCCATCGTATTCACTTAGCAGGTAGGCGACATTGTTGGCTGCCGGCCACAGGTTCGGCTTTACCGCCAGCGCTTTTTCATATGTCTGTATGGCTTTGTGATAATCTCCGCTCAACTGGTATAGATAGGCAAGGGACAGGTAGGCCGACGGGTTGTCCGGATTGATCTCCAGCGCCCTTCCGATCCTTGCCAGGGCCAGATCGCGTTCATTCCGCCGGATATAAAGCCTGGCGAGTGCGGTATGCGGCGGCTGCCACTCCGATTTGCGGTCGATGGCTTTTTGATAGGAGGTTTCGGCTGCAGCCAGATCTCCCGCCGCAGATTGGGCTTCACCGAGCAGGTAATAACCGACCGCATCCTCCGGTCGATCTACAAGGTGTCGGCGGCACAGGGCCAGGGCCTCATCAACGGCCCCCCGCCGGATGTTTAACTGCACCAGCGCCGAAAGCAGGCCGGATGCGGCGGGATTTTGTCGATAACCGGCCGTAAACGTCGACAATGCTTCACGGTCTTGTTGACGCTTCATCTGCATCTGCCCCAGGCGGTAGTATGCTCTCGGGTTGTGCGGCTGGATCTCGATCATGCGGCGATACGTCCGGGAGGCCATTTCAAATCGTCTTTGGAAGGCCAGAAGATCAGCGCGCAGCGACAGGGCCGGATAGTGGTCCGGAGAAAAATCCAGCACCTTGTCGAGCTGAAGCAAGGCGGAATCCAGATCTTTTTTTGCGGCATAGACACTTGCCAGCGCGATCAGGACGTCGGTTGACTTATCGTCGATGGCCAGGGCATTTTGCAGGGTGTCGGCGGCCAGTTCGAATTCCCGGTTCAACAGGTGCGCCTCGCTCAACCGCAGGTAGCCGTCCAGAAATTCCGGTTTTTCGTTGATGACGGTTCGAAACTCGGAGACCGCGTTGATCCCTTCCCCTTTGAGCAGGTTGATGCCACCGCGAATATAGTGACCGTCGATATTGTTCGGTGCTTCGGCAAGCACCTCGTTGACATATTTGATTGCGGAGTCGAGATCGTTTTGGAGCAGATAGAGCTTGGCAAGGGCAATTTTGGTCTGCAGCACGCCGGGGTCTGCAGGGTCTTTTTCGATCCGCAGGCTGTCGTCCAGCAAACCGATGGCGGCTTCCGGACGGCCGGTGTTCAAATAGAGCTCGCTGAGCTGCAACCGCAGCTTGAAGCTCTTAGGCACTTTCCGGATACCGTTCTTGAGCACTGTCTCGGCATCGGCCAGCTGGTTTTTGGATATAAAAAAATGCGCCACCCGAACCACGTTGTCCACTTCGACCGGATCGTAGGCTGCCAGCTCGGTTAGCTCCCTGCGCGCTTCATCCCGACGGCCGGCTTTCCACAGCAAATCTGCCAGGTTCACCCGGTGGCTCGATTCCTGCGGCTCGATGCGAATCACTTTACGGATGGTTTCGACGGCAATTTCGGATCGATTTTCGAGATCATAGATCCTTGCCAGCAGGGTGAGCAGCCGTGATGAACCGGGATTAGCGGCGATGCCTTCCAGGACTACCGCAGCAGCGGCCTCATAGTCGTTTCTCCGGGTGTGGATCGAGGCCAGCATCACATACAGATCCGGCTCGATGATCCCCCTCATCCGGATGTTTTCCAGCTGAAGGCGGGCGTTTTCATCATCTTTTTCGGCCAGCTGCACGGCCGCGTTCAGCAGCAGGGCATCCGGGTGGTCCGGTTGACGGTGAAGGACCCATTCGGCTTTCTCTCTTGCCCGATCAACGGCTTTGCCGATGAGGAAGAGCTTTCCCAACATAACCTGAGAGGGCAGGTGGTCGGGATGGATCTGCACAGCTTTGGCCAGGTATTTGTATGCCTCTTTGTATTTACGGTCGTCAAAGGCGATTTCACCGAGCGCATAATAGGCCTGATGGAAGTTCGGATCGATCTGCAGCGCATTTTTGTATTCCAGGCGGGCTTTAACGGTGTCGCCGGCCGCCTGGAGGGCCTCTCCTTTTGCAAAAAAGCGGCGCTTTTTCTCCTCCGGTCCGTAGCATCCGGCAATCAGCGCCGGGGCCATGAAGATAAAAAGCAGCAGAAGGCCGTTGCGGTATAGTTGCTGCAAGCTGTTTGGCTTTTTTTTCCTCATTGGAAGGAATTGCCGTGACTCAGCATTTGAGTGCATTCTTTGCGACCAGGCGGGCCTCGATGGTCCTGCTGGATCCATATCGGCTTGTGCCTGGTTGGGAAGAACAGGTATTCGGACACAACGCATGGAAGTTATCAGGCTATTATAAGGGAAAAACCAAGAATCTTCAAGAATGGATGCCTCACACAAGGCCGCGGACGAACACGATCATCAAGGCTGCAACGGCATGCAGTGAAAGTCCGTTCAATTCACCGCGGAGCTCACCGAGCAGCACCTCGAAGCTGAACAGCAGGGCGATCAGCTTGGCGGCAAACAAGCCCATGCGGTAGCTCTGGATGTGGGCATCGGGAAGATTCGGCACGATCAGGGCGATGAAAAGTATCAGAAAATCGGTGGGGGTTGTGCGAAAGCCGTTTTGCCGCCGGGTGAATTTGAGCATGATGATGACGGCGCCGACCAGAAACAGGAAGTTGAGGTTGTATAGCCGTTCATATTTGTACGCCAGCCAGGGCACCATCCCGACCTGGCACTGGTACACCAGAAACAAAATGAGAAAATAAAACGAAACCCGCAGGCTGAACTGCAGCCATGCGGGTCGAAACAGCATGATCAAAAACAGAAAGCTCGCCAGGCACAGCGAGATGGTCGGAAAAGGGGCCGGAATGCGTTCGGGCAGCAGGGCGGTGAAATGAAGGGTCGCCGGCAGGCAAATCAGAACCGCCCAGTAGGCCATCTTGATAATGATGCTCTTTTCCCGGATCACCTGCCAGTTGTGCCGGATAAAAAGCTCGATCGGGTTGGGATGGTGGTGTTTGCCGGCGCTTTTGGTCGTGAAAACAAACCAGGACATCACCCCACTGCAGAAAGCAAGATACAATGAAAGGAGAAACCATTCGGAATGGAACCGAAATACGAACGCACAAATCACCAGCAGCGCCTGCAGCAGGTAGATGGTCACCACCGCCTTGGAGTGGGGAACCCCTTGCTGAATCAGCTTGTGATGAAAATGGTTGTTGTCGGCGACGAAGGGGGAATGTCCGGACGCAATCCGCTCCACCATCACCCGCAGCGTGTCGAGAATCGGAAAACCCAGCAATATCAAGGGGAATAGGGGGCTTACCGGTGAGTGCCCCTGGGACAGACCCAGGGACAGGGTCACGGCCAGGAATCCAAGCAGCATGCTTCCGGCATCGCCCATGAAAATCACCGCCGGATAGGTGTTAAACCGCAAAAAGGCGAAAATGGCACCCACCACGGCCACGGCGATCGTTGCGATGGTGTAGTTGCCGGCCTGATAGGCGATGATGCCGATACAGCTGAAGCAGAGCAGGGAGATCCCGCCGGCCAGACCGTCGAGTCCATCGGACAGGTTGATGGCGTTGGTGACCCCGACGATCACCAGAACGGTCAGCGGCACGGCCAGCCAGGAAGGCAGCAATGTGCCGTCGGGCAGGATGCCGCCCAGCGACCGAATCACCACGCCGCCGTGTAAAATAACGATCAATGCGGCGCATATCTGTCCGATGAATTTGGTTTTATAGTTCAGATCCCGTTGATCGTCGATAAAACCGAAGAGGGCGATCAGGGCCCCCCCGACCAGCAGGGCACTGGTGAAATCGCCCCTCGGCGACCACAACAGGACCGGTATGATCATTCCCAGGGCCATGGCGATGCCGCCGATTTTCGGTTTCGGGAAGGTGTGTATCGAACGGCCGTTGGGGATATCGACGGTATGAAGCCGCACCGCATAGTTTTTCAGTATGGGAATCATCACCAGGGTGATGAACAGAGAAAGCAGCAATGTGGTTAGCAGAACCATGGAATCATTCACAAAATCGAAAAAGTTATCGATGCATTTCGACGACCGCGGTCGAATCGAGCTACCACCGTAATAGATTGCAAATACCGTACCATTTGGGCCGAAATTAGAATATTGCGCAATATCAGGCATATAATGGGCTCAAAAAGTTCATGTCCGGACAGGTGCGGGTAAAAAACAACAATTTTTGTGGTCAAACAGGCGTTAATCCAAAAAATGTTGTGCTTAATTCATCATAATTTCATATTTTGTTGGGGTATTTTGCGCAAATTTCTCTAACAGCACGGCGGGGCGGGAGGAGGAAGGAAAGTATTGCGGGTTTTTTACGGCCTTTTTTTCAGCAAAATGTGTACAAAAAGTAATACAGACTGTAACTCCCGAACACGTCCCGGTCGTCCGCACCGGTTCGAGTTCACTGCCAGGCAGACGAAATTCGGCAACAGGCAGGCGGTCAGGAGGGATAAAGGAAAAAGGCAACGATCAGTTTCTGGTACTCGCGCAGTATCCGTCGCAATTTGCGCCGGCTGGTCCACCACATCGGGTCGGACGTGCCGACAGGATGGTAGGAAAATTTCAGGCCGGTGGTTTTTCCGTTATTTGCAAAAGCCAGCGCCACCCGTCGCATGTGATATCCGGAACTGACCACCACAGCGGATTGCAGGCCGTGAAGGTGCATGAACTCCACGGTTTTTTGCGCCTCGGCAAAGGTTCCCCCATAGCGCTCCAATGCTGCCTCTCCGCTCTTTCCGGATCGGCCGATGAGTATCCGGTGCTCGGGTATGTGGGATGGCAGGTTGTAGTTTCTCACCGCCCAGGACCACGAAAAAGCCGGGTGTCGTATGGGCAGTATCAGGTAGGTTGCCTTTTTCTGGCGCCACAACTCGATGGCCGCATTGATTCTCCGCTGGTCTTCCGCAGGTGCTCCGGCCAGCGCTATGACCGCATCCGTACGGCCGTCTTTTCGATCGGTGCGAAGTCGCAAGAAGCGCTCTCCGAACACCAGGAACACCGCGACGGCACATACGGACAGCACCGCCAGCGCCCGAATCGATTTCCTCCAGCCGGGTGTCATTTGACACCATCCGGCGCAACAACGTTTTCGGCCAGAAAGGCGGTCAGGGTGGACATCAACGCTCGCGTGAAACGATCCAGGCGGGCTTCGGCCATCGCAGCGTCTTCGGCAGGCCCCACCGGTGTGATGGGCCGGATAAACAGATCGTAGGTATTTTTCCGCTCGAGGGCATGCAGGGTCAAATGCAGACGATTGAGATTGACGTCGGCAGACACGCGGCGGTTGGTCTGAAACCAGTAGTACACGAGCTGGCGAATCCCCATTTTTTCGATGACCATCTTTCGGACGGTCAGTTGACCGAAGACCGGTACCCCGTCGATTGTGTGGCTGTCTATCTGAAGCGTTTTCCAACCCAATGAAGGCATGCAAACGTTCGGGCTGTGGAAGAAATTGGCGCTCTCGGTGAAAGGGGAGCCGCGGTATCCGACGTACAGGGAAACGAGGCCACCACCATTGGTGAAATAAGCGGCGTTGAAAGCCTCCTCGGCACCCGAAAGCTCAACGATTCTCGGATCCAGGGTCTCGGTTGTTCCGGTCCACCCGCCGAAGGACAGGGGAAAGGAGGATAAGCCGCTGCTAAGCTGCAGCGGCGGAAGATTGGAAATCCGAAGGCTCCACAAACCGCCGCCCAGAAGGACGACACTGGTGATGACGACCGCCGTCCAGTTATGCGAAGACTTTTTTCCGACACCGTCGGCCGCCGGATCCGAGCCTGACGCGCCACCGCGCACGGGAGAATTTGAAGGGACGAGAAGCAGCAACCGGTGAAGCAACACCATCAAGGACAAGGCGAAGACAAAAATCAACCAGCCCGAAAAACCGTGAAAAAATCCCTCGGCCGCGTCCGGGCCATAGCGTTGTGCAAGAAATCCGGTGATGCCGATCCGAATCCCATTGGCGAAAATCGCAATCGGAATCGTCGCCAGAACCAGGGAAACGCGTTTCCACGCCGTTTTCTCGAAAAAATGCGCAAATATGACTCCCAGTGCCAGCAGCGGGAGGAGGTACCGCAATCCGCTGCATGCATCGACGACCTGCAGCTGCGTCACACCCAGGTCAATGATGTTTCCCTCTACGAACACGGAGACGCCTGCCGCTCGCAGCAATCCGACTCCCAGTCCGGTTGACACCAATTTGAGCGGCCCACCGATTTGGGTTTGAAGAAGCGTTGGAAGGGGTATCATAAAAACCAGCAGGGCCAGGGGGAAAAACAAGAGTGTAAAAACCTGTCTCCCAAAGCAGAACAACACGATTGCAAGGACGACAATCGGCAGGGCAGGGCGGACAGCGGACGGGCTCGATCCGATGATACCGTATAAACTGATCAGGAAGAAAACCAGAAACCAGAATCCACCCGGCCAGTTCGTTCGGATCGCAGCTCGAACCAGTGCGCTTCGTCTTTTCCAGATGATGTATCCGACCACCAGGGGCAGGATCCACACATAGGAATAGTCGCCATCCGTCCGGTAAAACCGGAGCAGTCCCTCGATGGTCTGATGGTAAAAGGCTGCCAACGAAGCAGCCAGAATCGCAATCTGCAGCGCGACCGAAAAGGGCGTTTGATGTAAACGGGTTTGCGGGTCCATTGCAGGCAGTGTTTTCAACCGCTACACGAGCCTGTCGTAGCGGATGTCTTTTGGGTCGAATTGTTTGATTACGCGTGCCGGAGAGCCGGCGGCCATTGAAAAATCCGCGATGTCGCCGGTTACGACCGAACCGGCTCCCACAACTGAGCATTGACCAACGGTGACGCCGGGCAAAATGACACTTTGGGCTCCGATGTAACAACCCTTTCTCAAGCGAACTCCCTGTTTCGAAGGCCCTTGACGGGACAGAACCCGTTCGAGGTGAAGGGGCACAAAGCTGTGGCCGATGACGAACGATCGGGAGATAATGGTCACATAGTCCTCTATAATAATGCAATCCGGAAAGGTGTTGTCAATGAAGACATCCGAGCCGATAAAAACGCTTTTGCCGATACTCACCCCGCGAAGCCGGTGTATGGATACGCGCCAGCTGGGGAACATGGGCAGATACCTGGCTGCAGAATGAAGCAGGCGGTAAAAAACGGAACGAAACGCGTTCATGCCTGTAAACTCCTCCTCCAGAGGAATTTGACCCATCAAACTGCGTTTCGGGAACTTATCGTTTCTGCTCACTGATCGTCCTCCGGAAAAGGTTTTCGTAAGCGATGCTGGTATTATCCCAGCTGTAGATTCGCCGGCAGTAGTGTTTTGCCGACGACCCGATGCGGCCGGCGACCTCCGGCAGGCCCAGCAGTCTATCCACCGATCGGAAAAAGGCCACCTGGTCGTTTCGCGGAAACAGGATACCGGTTTGATCATGGCGGATGATCTCCCGGTGTGCAGAGATATCAGACGCTATGCAGCAACGATGATAGGACATCGCTTCCAGAACGGTGATCGGCAAGCCCTCATAAGACGACGGCGCCAGGAACAGGGCGCAGTTGCCCAGCAACTCTGCTTTCTTCTTCCCGGTGACCGGGCCGGTAAAAATGATCCGGGAATCCGTTTTGACCCTGCCGATCAGCTGGTCGTAGTACTGGCGTGTTGTCGCATCCTGGGGGCCGCCGGCAATAACGATTTTCACCCGCGACCGGACATGCTGCAGCAGATCGACCACCCAGTCTACTCGCTTGATCGGATCGATGCGTCCGAGAAACAACAGGTAGTCACCGCAATGCAAACCGAATTCTTTTTCAATCAGGTCGGGCGCGGGCGCATTGCCCTCGTCAACCCCGCTGGGCATCACCTCACTGTGAACCTGATACTGTCGCTCCAGTTTCTGTTTAAGGTGCTCGGCAACCGTCGTAACCGCATCGGCACGCGTAACACCGATGCGAAATGCCCGGGATAGAACGTGGCGCGCAAGGTTGCCGTATTTGGGGTTATCCCATCCCGATTCGATGCCGTGGGCCGTAACGACCACCTTTTTTCCGCACTTGCGCAGAAAGGGAACGAAATAGTATGAACCGAACCCGTGAAACTGAACGATATCGATATCGCTTTTGCCCACCGCCAGAGAAGCCCAGAAGGCATTGATCAGCGCATCGGTCGCTTTCACGGGTATGGAGGGTACCCGGCAAATTCGGATCCCCCTGTAAGCATCCAAACGATAACCGGCGCAATACCAGCGGGAACCGTAAACGGTGACCGAATGTCCGCGATCGGCCAACCGGCTGCCAATCTCCTCGATATACCTCTCTATGCCGCCCCAGCGGGCCGGTATCCCTTTTGTCCCGATCATTGCAATTCGGAGAATTTCGGGTTTCATCATCGATGCCGCACCTTGTCGGCGAAGGCCACCACAGCCGATTTGCCCTGCTCCCCGGTTACGATGGTAATTGCCTTGCTGTCCCAATCGCCGGTAAAATGTTCGCGGCGAACTTCAGACAGCTCAAAAAGCCTTCTGTAGTATGGATTTTCTGATTGTGCGCGCTTTATTTTCGTGACGAGTTCATCAGGACGCTCCAGCGAAAACAGCAATTCATCGTACAGCAAGATTTCTCTTATTTCTTCAATTTTCGATCCGAGACAGGGAACCCCGCAACTCAACGCTTCCAGCAGCGCGTTGGGGGATCCCTCGTATCTGCTTGGGAAAACAAATAAATCGGAGGCGGCTATATACAGCCGGGGATCGGGCTGCCAGCCGCAAAACAATACGCGTTCGTGCAGGCCCCGCTCGGAGGTCAGCTGCTTCAATCGTTGCAGTTCTCCCGCGGGATGGGATTCATCTCCGATAATCAGCAGCTTTACCGTATCGGGCGGAAGCCTGTGAATCGCCTCGATCAGGAAACCGAAATTTTTTCCCCTGTTGATATTGCCGGACGTGGATAATAAAAACTCTTCGGGTGCCACCGCCAGTTGAGCACGCAAGCGGGTCCGCGATTCTTCGTCGACGGCAAATTTGCGATCGATGCTGTTCGGAAAAATCAGGACGCTTTTGTTTCCGATCGGGAATCGCTTCCGATAGGTGCGTGCGAGGCTTTGGCCAGCGAAGACAATTTTCATGCTGGCCCTGATACCAATATAATCGAATAGATAAAAGATCGAATTGCGCAACCGGTTGCCACTGTGTTTCATATTATCCGCCCGGATAAATGTAACCGCCGGTACCTTTAACAGCAAAATCGGCAATAGCGTCAGAAACGTGTAAAACGGACTGAATACCGTTATTCGTTCAATCTTGTGTTTTCGGGCAACCGCCAATGTGTGCACAAACGAAGCAATGCTGAAGCAGATCCAGAAAATAATATTGCCACTTTTTTGAAAGGGTGCCCGAATCGTTTTATGCGTGACTTTTTCACTCAAGACCGAGGTTCGGTCCGCTGACAGATAGTAAAGTTCGTGACCGTTTGCGACCAGGGCTTCAAGCAGTCGATACAGCCGCTTGGAGAAACCGCCCTTTTGATCCTTGCAATATAGGGAGAGAACACGCATTCAAAAAATCTGTTGTCGGAGAATTTATGCCAGGCTGTTATTTTCTGTCCTCGCCGTGACGTGGTTGCGTGCATCGTCGACCGCTGCATAACCGATTGACAGCACGGCCCCTGTGTTTACCGCCCATACCGATATGATGATCACCCCAGAGGTGATGTTTGTCATGTGAAATGCCAGGAACATAAACAGCTGTGCCAGCGACAAGATGATATATTTTTTCATTTCCTGATCGGGCACCTTATTTATCGCCTGCAAGAGCAGACGCAGCACCTTATAAAGGATATAAAAATAGAGAAAAAACCCGACAATGCCGCAACCAAGCATGATTTCGGCAAAATCGTTGTGGATGTATTTTTCCTGTTCAAGAAAAATGAAAGACGAACCGATACCCGAGCCGATCATCTTGCGCAGCGGAGAGGCCTTGTAAACATAGTACTCATAAAACCCCATCAGCCCGCCGACCCGTCCTGAGCCGAGTTTTTCGATTTTCCCCTCCGTGTATTTGTCGCCCAACGTTTTCCAGCGGCTGGTGTATTCACTGTCTTTGAAAAAAAACACGACGACCAAGATGGTCAGACAAACCAGGGCAACACTGCCGATCAGCTGTCTGCTGCTCTTCTTGTCGTATTTCCAGCTGAAATACTGAAAAGCGAGAAATCCAATGAGCAGCGCGATAACCGGTGCCCGCACAAAAGTAAGGGCGACCACCCCCAGTGCCAGCAGGATAATGAAAAGGGAAAACACCTTCAGCACCCCGGATTTATTGACCAACAGAATGGCCAGTGTCGGAACGGCCATCGCCAGATAATACCCGAAGGTCTTCCCGCTTTGAAAACCTCCCGAATAGAGCTTGACACCGGTTTCATAGTCAATGGATTCTCCATAAAAACCGAGCCGTGCGAGGGCAAAGGAGAAAATCACGATCAAAGCCGCGATAGTCACCGCGAAATTGACGAGGATGAGATCTTCTTTGCTGGAAAACGTTTTGGAAGCACCGATGAAAATCAGCAGCCAGGAAGTGATTTTCAGTGACCACGAAAAGCTTTCAAATCGGATCGGAGAAAAAACACTGGTCAGCAGAGCAAGTGTGATAAAAACAATGATCGCGATTTCAAGCTGCAGGTGCTTTATGGGCCGTAGTACGACATCCAGAAGGGTCAAAAACAGTACCAGCAGGCCGAAAAGCATGGAAGGGTTTATGGTGAAGAGGACCAGATCGATTTTCAATCGGATAAACTGACCGACCAGCGGATACAGGATTATTACCGACAAGTAGAAATATTTCTTGTTGAGGATAGACAGCAGCAGCGGAACGAGAATCATCGTACAAGATATGATCAGCAAGAAATTGTCCATTGTTCCGCCGTTGTCAGTCCGGACGCCTTCTTTCACGCAGCTTGTGCATGACAGATAGCGGGGTAAGCAGTAATATAACCTTATTGAGAATATACGCAGGCTTCAAGCGCAGGCTGTTTTTTACGATGACCGCCAGCGCTTTTTTCTTATCCTCGTAAACGATGATATTGATATAATTTCGAAGACCCCCAAGCGGATCGGCCGATCGCTCATCGACGCCGCTGTTGATAATCGCCTCCGGATCGAAGCGATGATATTCGTCTTTGCCCTGTTGCCTTCTCTGATGATAGAACTTTCTTGCGTGGCTGGAGAAGAAGATCCGTTTTCGGCTCTTCGTCGATGATATACTGGTATCGTCAACGCTGTAAACTATCAGCGGTGCCGCCAGATTATCTATTTGGTATCCTTTCGATAGCAGGTTCAGGTAAAGGTCGTAATCCTGTGACATGAGAAACTTGCAACGATACCTCGCTTCGCCAGTGTTTCTGAACATAATCGTCGAATGCACCATGTGATTGTACCGAGGCAGCCTGCTTGCGTTTTCATCTGCTCCCGTGACCGATTTTTTCAGTACTGGCTCGTAGTTCCCGTAGCGAACCAGCGCCGCACCTCCCAGCAAAAAGACTTCAGGGTGCTCTTCCAGATAGCGGACCTGCAGCTTGAAGCGATCCGGCAGTGATATGTCATCGGCATCGTTGACAGCGATGTAGCCGCCGGTTGCCTGCCGCAGGGCCGTATTTCTCGACTCGGGCTGACCCTTGTTCGTCCGGTTTCGGATAACAGACACTCTGGAATCCTGTGCCGCGTACATCTCGATTATCTCCAGCGAATCGTCGGTTGAAGCATCATCGATGATGAGCAGTTCAAAATTTACGTAACTCTGATGCAAAATGGCCGGTATGCTCTCGGTCAGGTACCTGGCACCGTTAAACACTGTCATAATGACGGAAACTTTCACGTTCATTTCACCTTGAGCGAAATGCAGCGCGGCACGCATTCGCACTTATCCGGTTCGCGATTGAACCAGAGAATCTTTTCTGCGGTCAACGAAAGGCAGGATGATTTTTGCCTTTATGTCGCGTTCCAGCACCAACAGCGCGCCGGTATAAACCACAAACCCGATTAGTATTTTCGAAAACAGGGACAACCACTCGTTGTCAAGGTCCGGTACGAAATATACAACCAGGCACATCAGGCCCCCTGCGGCCAGCGCTTTTAGGAAAATGACAAACGGAAAATGCCACGCCAGCAGCCTGGAGCCTGCTGTCGAGGAAAGTAAAAAGCAGATGAAATACGCGAGCATGGTCGATATGGCCGCCCCCTGAAGGCCGAGTATGGGTATCAGGATAATGTTCAACAGGATGTTTGCCATGGCGGCTAACAAAAAAAGAGCGAACAGAAAAAGGGTTCTTTCCCTCAGTTCGAAACTTTTGCTGTAATAGAAGCTCAGTCCCATGAAAAATATGCCGCTCGCGATCCAGGGGACAATTTTATGGGCATCGAAATAGCGACGATCGAGCAAAGTGCCCGTGATGTCCTCAGATAATACCGTCAAACCGAGCATGGCCGGAAAGATCAGAATAACGTAGATTTTTAAAAGATCGTCCATTAACGCCACCGCAGCGCTGTCGCCGCTTTTCTCGTACGCGGAGACAAGGGCCGGAAACGAGGCCCACATGAGAAATGTAACCAGAAACATGATCGCCGTTTCGGTTATTTTGTAACCGGCCGAGTATACGCCGACAGCATCGGAGTCGAGAAAGTATGCAATAATGTAACGGTCGGAGCTTGAAAGAATTATATTCGACAACGCCAGGCCGACCAGGGGACCGCCAAATTTAATGAACGTAACCAGCATGCTGCGGTTGCATCCCCGGAGCCGAAACCCCCAGCGCCTGGAAAGCCTTATGATCTCCGGTATTAACACGATCCCGCCCGCCAGGATAATTCCACCCAATATAGAAGCGGCGTCCTTTCTCACAAAATAGATGAGCAGCAGGGCGACAAGTAGCTTCATGACCGCATTTATAGAGGAAAGAAGGGAATACCGGACACTGTCTCTCATCGCCCTGTTGAACGCCAGCACCATATTGCTGCCCGAGTAGAAAAATACGATGAGAGGTCCTAAAAAAAGCAGTTTCCATAATCGGGGACTGAGCTGTTCGTTCAGGGCTGCCGTGACGATTAGCCAGCCAAGGGCGACAAGGACACTTAAAATGAAAAAACCCGTCACGCAGGTGGAAAAGAAATCTCCAACCTGCTGCGGTGCAAACCGCTCATAGTAGCGGATGATCGATTGGTTGATCCAGCTGAAGGCAAACGTATGAGCAAGTACCGCCGTTGTAAAAACCAGCGTGAAGTCGCCATATTCTTCGGGCGGCAGATACCGGCTGAACACCGCAACCGAAACAAATCCGAGCAGAGACGGGACAATGGCGGCGGGGATGAAACCGATGAGCTCTTTTAATACTTTGCCGGTATCCTGGTTCATATAAGAAAACGACCACGCTGCTAGTTGCGTGAACCCTTCGTTGCTTATTGTATCAGCCAGCGACCGTCCTGCCACAACATGCCGTGGCGGGGATTTATGGTGATCAATCGATTTTTTTCCGAACCCGGGATTTCATCGATCGAGCCAGTATATTTATGATTACCCGCATTGACCAATATTGTGGCTTCCGAGAAATCCCTGCGATATACCAGCTCGCTGTATAAGGTGCGGCCGAAATAGATGCGATCGATCCACCCGGTGCCCATGCCGTCTCCGATGAAACCGACGCGCAGTTGAAAGTAAGCCGCATTGGGCGGGCTTTCGAAGACCGTTTCGTAATACTGCCAGTCATATGTTCCGGGGCCCAGCTTCAGATCGTACGCTCCCGCTATCCTTTTTTTTTCGCGATCATAATATCTTCCCTGCAATCCCAACCTTTTGTAATCGGCACTGCCGGCTATATTGAGCTTCGACTTGCAATAGACGGACAGTGTGTATTCAACGCCCGGATCTACCGCCAGATAATCGCTGGCAAACATGTCCCTTTTGTCTGCAGTTGCCGTAAACCGGATCGAACTGCCCTGCAGGGCTTCACTGGAATCAAGCGTCGGCGTTCCGGTGAGAATGTGCCACCCCTTCGCACCTGCATCGAAATCGCCGTTTTCGATCAGGTTCGGATTCGGTGACTGGTCCCTGTAGACGGAGTAGGGACCTTTCGGCACCCCCATCTCCAGTTTGAACAGGGGGTTAAAGTACATTTTTCTGAAATGATAGGTGTGGGAAGGATGAAAATTGAAATAGGTGTGTTCATTTGAAACGAGCAGGTAGGACAACAGGCAGTATCGAAATACAGAATCGGTACGATCGGCACTCCTGCCGCTGGTTCCGGACTGCACCAGTATCGGTTTTTGGTGTCTGGACAGGCGCTGGATCTTTTGTATGGAGCGCAGATCGCTTGCCCGGGGGTGAAAATACGTCTCCGGATGCCAGTTGGCATGAACGAAAGACTCCTCCATTACACCGTCCACGTATGATATGTAGCATTCGTGAGCCCCGTTGATAAAGATGCGCTTCGCATAGCGCTGACGCAGTTTCATCAGCAGCTGTGTCAGGGCCGGTTGCCAGTCGCGGATCATTGATATGCGCGGATCGCCCGGTTTCCGCGCCCCTTCGGTGACGAACTTGGACACGTAATGATCCCAGAAATCATCCAGAAAAACACCGTCAAACAACCGTTCCGTTCCTGCGACGATCCGTTCGACAAGAAAGTCTCTGTATTGCTCACTGACAATATTCATCAGGTACCAGCCGTATCGATCCTGGACCAACCTTTCCTGTGTCTGGCGCTCGGTGGCGAACCAGGATGGGTGTCGGATGGCGATATCCCAGGCCGGGGTATCCTTGGGGACACTGAGGGCATGCTGGTATTTGAGCACGACGATGCCGGGTTTTATCTTCTTCAGTTTTTCCAGTTGGTCTCGACGGATGCGGCCAACCACCAGAATTTCCGCATTTTCCGCGATGGTATCGACCACGGTGTCATCGAATCCGCCGTATAAGACCAGGTGTCGTTTGACGGTGGCCATCGAATCCGACGGTGCGGTAAACAGCAGCCAGCAAAGCGTCAGTGCGATCATATGGTGGTTGATACGATTCATCTGGTTGATTGAATTCGGGAAGACGATGGAGGATGAACTTTCGGCCCTGGCAAACAGGGCCGAAAGCAATGGCTTGTCAACCGCACGAAAATTCCTAAGTTTCTAATTATAGTATAAAATATGAAAAAAAGGAAGCCGCCTGCGCAGGTGGGACCCACCTTCAAGCAAGGGCAATGGCACGCGGTTGCGGGATCATTCTTTTCCGGATACTCCGGCTTCTTCGAAGGTGGCCATTTCGCGGAAGATCCGCGCGGCGGCCTCGATAATCCCCATTGCCAGCGCACCGCCGGAGCCTTCCCCCAGGCGCATGCCGAGATCGAGGATCGGAGACAGGCCGAGGTGCTGCAGCATCAGCCGGTGGCCCGGCTCTTCACTGCAATGTCCGGCCAGCATGAAATCGATTGCTGCGGGCGCCAGCACAGTTGCAATTAATGCGCCGGCTGTCGAAATGAAGCCGTCGATGACAACCGGCCGCCGGTGAAATGCGCCTGCCAGAATGCACCCGGCGATCCCGCCGATTTCAAAGCCGCCGACCTTGGCCAGAACATCCATCCCATCTGCAGCATCGGGGCGGGTGGTGTGGATGCCGCGCCGAACCACCTCTATTTTCCGCTCCAGAGAACGGTCATCGATGCCGGTTCCCCGGCCGACCATCGCCTCCAGGTCGGCGCCGGTGATAACCGCGCCAATGGCGGCCGAGGGGGTGGTGTTGCCGATACCCATGTCACCGGTGCCGAGCATCTCGACCCCGTTGTCAAACAGTTCGGTGGCCAGCTGAAAACCGCTTGAAACGGCCTCTTCGGCCTGCTCCCGCTTCATGGCAGGCCCGTGGACAAAATTCGCGGTACCGCGCGCCACCTTCCGGGAAATAAACCGGTGGCCGGTATCCAGTCCGGAAAGATCCGGATCCGCCTTTACGCCCATATCCACCACGTGAAGTTGCGCACCCACCTGGCCGGCAAGAATGTTGATACCGGCACCGCCGGCCAGAAACACCTTGATCATCTCCCCGGTGACCTCCTGGGGGTAGGCGCTGACACCCTCTTCGACAATGCCGTGGTCGCCGGCCATTATCAGAAAGGCTTTGCGCCCGATGGAAGGATGCAGGCTCCGTCGAATACCGCACAGCTGCTCGGCCAACTGGTGCAACCGGCCCAGTGCCCGCGCGGGCATCAGAAGGGCAGCGGTTCGCTCCCTGGCCCGCTGAATCCAAACCGGATCAATCGGCTCGATGCCG
>LJNK01000025.1 GCA_001303025.1 Deltaproteobacteria bacterium SG8_13 | reverse complement strand
GGCACAGCGATGGATCTCATCGGGGTTGGCGTGGGTGGTTTTGAAACGAATCAGGTCGCCGGTAAGACGGATGATTTCTTCCATCGTTTGCCCCGCCGATCTCCTCGTCACCGGTAATCAGGATCCCGAAGGGCAGATCCTCCTGGTCACCGCCCTGTTGTCGGATCCTGAGCAGGTGCTCCTTCAACAAAACCAGAGAAAGCGCCACCGCATATTTATCGTCAATACTGCCGCGGCCATACAGATTGCCTGCCTCCAAGCGGGGTTCGAAAAGCTCGTCGGGTCCTTCCACCACATCGATATGGCTCATCAGCAATACCGGGATGCTGCGATGCTCGGGGGCAACGATGATCGAAGGGGTGTTGCTGCGATTCAGGCGGCGGTGGCACAGCGATGGATCTCATCGGGGTTGGCGTGGGTGGTTTTGAAACGAATCAGGTCGCCGGTAAGACGGATGATTTCTTCCATCGTTTGCCCCTTTCATGCGGCAGGTGTAAAACGCCCATAGCATATTACCGGTTCCAGAAGATTTCAAGGCAAGATCTCCTGTGCGGCGGCGATATGAAATGCTGCCTGCGGTATCGGATCGGGTCGCGCAAGCCCGCCCGGGGCGATAGATACCCCTGGCGCCGGCGTGCGGAGGTTTGCAGCGGGCGCCCCGCAGCGAGCACTGGAACCGGAAACCGGCGCTGCATCCGGCCGCAACGGCACCCGGACAGGAAAAAGGCTGTTTATGGGTGCCGTCTTATTGACACTGATTGTCATCCCCTATATCTTAGTTTGCACTTTCGTTGCGCCGGTCTGCTGATCTGTCCCAGACGCCCTAAATTATGGATCCGACGCTGCTGCAGGTCATCACCGCCACCGGAAGCTCGAAGCCGACCCCAGCGACACAAATGAGAATAGTGACCTTTACAGACCCCCGGATGCAGCAATGATCTCAACCGCCGTTATCTCCGGATTCGCTCTGGCTCTGTTCGCCCCGGCCATTCACCGTTTCAAGCCGGCGTGGAGCGGGGGTATCTTCGCTTTGCTGCCGCTGTCCCTTTTCGTATTTTTCTTCAGCTGCATTTCTGAGATCTCCGGCGGTGTGGAGATTGTCGAATCCGTGTCCTGGGCACCGCAGGTCGGTGCCGCTTTCTCCTTCTACCTGGATGGTCTCAGTTTGGTGTTCGCACTGCTGATCACCGGTCTCGGCACCCTGATCATTTTTTACTCCGGCGGCTATTTGCACGGGCATCCGAATCTGGGACGCTTTTATACCTATATGCTGGGATTCATGGCTTCGATGCTCGGTCTCGTGCTGGCCAGCAACGTCATCAGCCTGTTTATCTTCTGGGAGCTCACCAGCCTCAGCTCCTATTTTCTCATCGGCTTCGACCATCACCGGGAATCGGCCCGCTCGGCCGCCCTGCAGGCCCTGCTGGTTACCGGCATTGGCGGCCTGGCGCTTTTGGCCGGTCTGATCATGCTCGGATTGGCCGGTGGGAGCCAGGAGATCTATCAACTGCTGGGCCAGGAAGACATCATCCGCTCTCATCCTCTGTTTGTTCCCATGCTGATTCTGGTGCTGGCCGGTGCCTTCACCAAGTCGGCTCAGGTTCCATTTCATTTCTGGCTGCCCTCGGCGATGGAAGGTCCGGCACCCGTCAGTGCCTACCTGCATTCGGCCACCATGGTTAAAGCCGGCGTTTACCTGGTCCTGCGTCTCAGCCCGGTATTTGCCGGGTCCGCTGCCTGGCATACCTCGCTGGCCCTTTTCGGCGGTGTCACCATGATTACCGGCGCCTGGCTGGCGATCGTACAGACCGACATGAAGAAATTGCTGGCCTACACCACGGTCAACGGGCTGGGGATGCTGGTGTTTCTGACAGGCATCGGAACACCGCTGGCCCTGCAGGCGGCCGTGGTCTTTTTGATCGCCCATGCCCTGTACAAAGGCTCATTGTTTTTATCGGCCGGAGTGGTCGATCACGAAACCGGAAGTCGCAACGTGAGGGAACTGCGGGGGCTGTATCGCCGGTTGCCCCTGATCACCATCGCCGCCGTTCTGGCCGGCATGTCCATGGCGGGCCTCCCGCCGCTGGTCGGATTCATCGGCAAGGAGCTGATCTACGAATCGGTGCTGTCAGCGCCCGGACCGGGCCAGCTGGCCGCCGCTGCCGCCCTGCTGGCCAATGCGTTGCTGCTGGCAGCCACCGGTGTGCTGCTGCTGCGACCTTTTTTCAGGCGTTCGACAGCTGAAACCGATTCAGACAGCGGCCATCGGGTATCCATTGATCTGTGGCTGGGCCCGGTAGTCCCGGCTGCAGCCGGCCTGGCCTTGGGCTTGCTCCCGGGGCTTTTGTCCGGCACGCTGGTTTCGTCCGCGGCCACGGCCGTGGCCGCAAAGCATGTCGAAGTTCATCTGTCCCTCTGGCACGGCATTACTCCCATGCTCGTTTTGAGCCTGGTTACCGTTGCGTTTGGCTGCGCTTTGTACGTTGCGTATATCTCAAAGGAAAGCCTGGTAGACAGGTGGCGCTGGCTCGGTTCGGCGGGACCGGATCGCTGGTATGCTGTCGGGCTGGAGGCCCTCAAAGCTCTGGCGCACTGGCAGACCCGCTTGCTGCAGAGCGGACATTTGCACCATTACGTGCTGACCATCGTGCTCACCACCGTCATCCTGACCGCTGTCACCATGATCCGACTCAAGGGATTTCTCATACCGTCAACCGATCTCGATGTCCGGGCATACGAGCTGTTCATCGTTATACTGATGATTCTGGCTGCGCTGGTGGCTGTCCGCGCAAAGTCCCGCCTGAGCGCCATTGTTGCAATGGGGGTGATCGGCTACGGGATTGCCCTGATTTTTGTCGATTTCGGCGCTCCGGACCTCGCCATGACGCAGTTTATCATCGAAACCATGACAGTGATCTTGTTTGTCCTGGTGATCTATCGCCTCCCCCGCTATAGAAGCATTTCCGGCAGGGGCAGCCGTCTGTTCAACGGGGTTGTGGCCACGGCCAGCGGCGTGCTGATGACCTGCCTGGTCCTGGTGGCACACGGCGTCCGGGAGGGATCGCGGCTGTCGGAATATTTTGCCACTAACAGTCTGCTGCTGGCCCACGGGCGAAACGTGGTGAATGTGATCATTGTCGACTTTCGCGGCATGGACACCCTGGGAGAAATCACGGTGCTGTCACTGGCCGGAATCGGCGTCTATGCCCTGCTCAAATTGCGGCCGCACGCCGGTATCAAGGGAGAGAAAAAACAGTCTGCAACTTCAGAGCTGGAGCAGGAGTCAACGGATAATTGATTCGAAAAGGTAAGATGCACCCGAGAACAAATGGAGAGATGGCTGCGATGCAACCCGTCATTTTGACAACCGCCACCCGTTACCTGATGCCGATGCTGCTGCTGTTGTCGGCGTTTCTGCTGTTTCGCGGGCACAATCTGCCCGGGGGCGGATTCATTGGCGGCCTAGTGGCCGCCGGAACCTTCATTTTACATAATTTCGCGTTCGGCGTGCAGGAAACCAGAAAACTGCTGCGGGTAAACCCGCTGATGATCACCGCCACCGGTTTGTTGATCGCGATGGGAAGCGGTGTCGTCGGTTTGCTCACCGGCAAACCCTTTTTGACCGGCCAATGGATTACACTCCCCCTGGGAAAGGGTGAAGGGCTGCACATCGGCACCCCGGTCACCTTCGACATCGGGGTCTACCTGGTTGTGATCGGTGCGACCCTGACCATCATCCTGGCCTTGGCGGAAGGAGAGTAGAATGAACACGTTGATAGCGGTTCTGGTGGGCGTTCTGTTCGGCGCGGGGATTTTTCTGATGATGAGCCGCACTCCGGTCAAGTTGATCATCGGGTTGGTGTTTCTGTCCAATGCCATCAACCTGTTGATCTTTGACGCCGCCGGCCTGACACGGGGCATTCCACCGATCATTGCGACCGGAGCGGAAACCATGGCGGGTTCCTCCGCCGACCCGCTGCCCCAGGCATTGATTCTTACGGCAATCGTGATCTCCTTCGGCGTGCTGGCGTTTGCCCTGGTGCTGTTCAACCGCACCTTTAAGTCGTTGACCGCCAGAGACCTGAACGAATTGAAGGCCACCGACACATGAACACCCTGCTGGTTCTGCCCATACTGATACCGCTGGCGACTGCAATCGCATGCCTGATGGCCTGGCGATCGCGGACGATCCAGCGAATCATCGGCGTTATCGGAGCTGCCGGCCTGCTGACTACCGCCCTGATCCTGCTGGCGACCGTCTGGCGCCAAGGCATCATCGCCACCCAGTTGGGCAACTGGCCGGCACCTTTCGGCATCACCCTGGCAGCGGACCTGCTGAGCGCCATCATGACCGTGCTAGGGTCCTTGATGGGTTTTACCGTGATGGTCTACTCTCTGGGCAGCATCGATCGGCGTCGGGAGGCCTATGGGTATTATCCGTTTTTCCACCTGCTGCTGATGGGTGTGAGCGGTGTGTTTTTGACCGGTGATCTGTTCAACCTTTATGTATGGTTCGAAGTAATGCTCATGTCCAGCTTCGTTTTGCTGGCGCTGGGCGGCGAGAAGGCACAGCTGGAGGGGGCCATCAAGTACGTGACACTGAACCTGATCTCCTCCGCTTTTTTTCTGACCGCTCTGGGAATCCTTTATGGCATGGCCGGGACCCTGAATATGGCCGATCTGGCGCAACTGGCAAAGGCCACGAAGTATCCCGGAGTGGCCACCACCCTGTCCATGCTGTTTCTGGTGGCCTTCGGAATCAAGTCGGCCATTTTCCCCCTGTTTTTCTGGTTGCCGGCATCGTATCACACGCCGCCGGTGCCGGTTTCGGCCATATTTGCCGGACTGCTGACCAAAGTGGGTGTTTACACCCTGCTTCGAGTTTTTACCCTTTTGTTCATCCAGAATCCCGGCTACACGCACAACCTCATTCTGGCGATGGCCGGCGTGACCATGCTTACCGGCGTGCTGGGGGCCATGTCTCACAACGAGTTCCGTCGGATTCTCTCCTTTCACATCATCAGCCAGGTGGGGTACATGGTCATGGGGTTGGGCCTGTTTACCCCGTTGGCCCTGGCCGGTTCGATATTCTACATCATTCACCACATTATCGTGAAAACCAACCTGTTTCTGGTCAGCGGTGTGGCCCACCGGCTGCAGGGGTCTTTCGATCTGGAAAAGCTCGGCGGACTTTCACTCAAAGCCCCGGCGCTGACCGTCGTGTTTGTTATATCCGCCTTTTCACTGGCCGGCATCCCCCCGCTGTCGGGTTTCTGGGCCAAGTATATCCTGGTGCTCAACAGCCTGCAGATCGAATCGTATCCAATCGCCGCAACAGCTCTGGTGGTCAGCCTGCTGACCCTGTTTTCCATGGCAAAGATCTGGGCCGGTGCGTTCTGGGGGGAGCCACCCGATTCAAGCACCTCGACTGTGGCGCCGCCATCCGCACCGAATCTGTTCACCAAAGCGGTCCTGTATGGGCCCATGTTCCTGCTGGCCGGATTGACCCTGACCATCGGGCTGATGACCGAGCCTTTCATGGCCCTGGCGGTCCGGGCGGCCGATCAGCTCATGGATCCCGCCCCGTATATTCAGGCGGTCCTGGAGAGTCGACCATGAGACAGATCAACACCTATATGGGCACGATTGTTTTGCCGCTGATCTGGATGTCGTTGACCGGCACCTTCACGCTGCGCAATTTCGCAGTGGGATTCGTGCTCAGCTCGATTGCCATCTGGCTGATCGGCTCGCGGTCTGATGTTGCCTTTGTCGTTTACCTTGGACGGCTGTGGCAATTTCTCCGTTTTCAAGCTTTCTTTATCCGGGAGTTGATAAAAGCCAACCTGCGTGTCGCCTGGGAGGTCCTTACCCCAAAACATCACATGCGGCCGGCGATCATCGCCATTCCGCTGGATGCCGAGAGCGATCTGCAGATATCGATTCTGGCAAACTTCATCACCCTCACGCCGGGCACCCTGAGCCTGGATGTTTCCCCGGACCGCAAGACGCTTTACGTGCATGCCATGTATGTTGACGATGTGGATGCATTCCGGCAGGAAATCAAGGATCATCTTGAACGGCGTGTAATCGAGGTGTTTTCGTAATGCTGCAAGCTACCATTCAGTATATCGTCTTCCCGCTGCTTTGCGGGGCATTCACCCTGGGCTTTATCCGGCTGGTCATCGGTCCGACCCTGCCGGATCGGATTATGGCCTTCGAACTGGTATCGACCAGCTCGGCCGGCATCATTGTTGCCTATGCGGTTTCCTCCGGTGTGCCGGTGCTGCTCGATGTCGCCAGCGTCTGGGCCATTATTTCCTTTTTAAGCGTTATTGCCTTTGCATTTTACATCGAACGCTGGAGGGGCGAGCCATGATCGAAATCCTGATCTGCCTGCTGATGGTTATCGGCGCTTTTTTCATGTTCGTAGCCGGCCTCGGGCTGGTGCGGATGCCGGATCTGTTTCTGCGCATGTCCTGCAGCACCAAGGCCGGCACCATCGGTATCGGCGCCCTGCTGCTGGCCCTGGCGATTTATTTCGCCGATTTCGGGGTGGCGGCCCGGGCCGTGGCCACCATCGGTTTCATTTTTCTCACCGCCCCGGTAAGCTCCCACCGGATCGGTCGCATCGCCTATCTGGTGGGCGTGCCGCTGTGGAAATACACCGTTGCCGATGAGTTCAAGGATGCCTACCCACCCGATGCCTGTAAGACATTCGGCCAGGAGTGCGCCATACCGGACATGAACGCACCGGATTGACAATGGAGGCCATAAGGGTGGATCATGGGGTCAGCAACCCTTGGCCAAGAAGTTTCGGCCTACTTGACCGAAAATCAGGCGCGAGGGGGCCATCGGCTGCCTAACCGGCGGGATAGCGATAAAAGGACTACAGAACGATGACCGAAATCTTGAAAAAATTCGAACGGTTCATAGTGCTGGCGTTGACCGGCATGATGATGGTGGTCGTCGCGCTGGCAACCATCGATCTGGGCTGGATCATCATCAAAGATATCATTACACCGCCGATCGTTTTGATGTCGATCGAAGAGCTGCTGGAGATTTTCGGATTCTTTCTGCTGGTGCTCATCGGTCTGGAACTGCTGGAAACGATCAAGGCCTACCTGATCGACAATGTGGTTCATGTGGAGATCGTCCTGGAAGTGGCCTTGATCGCCATCGCGCGCAAAGTAATTATTATCGACATGGAAAAATACGGAAACCTGACCCTGGTGGGAATCGCTGCCCTGATTCTTGCCCTGGCGGCTGCATATTACGCCGTCAAACGACGGCTGAAGATCCCTGCGTAACCGGCGGTAGGGAAGCGCGATTTGAGGTTTGACGGCGATTTTGCTATATTGGGCAACCACTCAGCAAGCAGACCCGCTCAGCCCCGTTACATAATCGGAAGCGAGCACCTTGGATCGCAAAAAAGCAAGCCGTCGACAAAGGAAACAGGTAAATGAAACACCTGCAGAAGACAGCGCTCTGGCTATGCTATGCCACAGTGCTGGTTTCGAGCGCCGGAGCGATGACGCCGTTACAGGCTGCCGACAACCGGGCCGAAGAGATGGTCACGGCAGCTGAAATCGGTCTAATCGAAGATGTCAGAAAATCGTTGGAGGCGGGAGTCGATCCGAATGCCCGCAACGAGTCGGGGTGGACTGCATTGATGCAGGCCTCCTATAACGGTCACACCGAAATCGTAAAACTGCTGATTTCGCGGGGAGCCGATGTTGCCGTCAAGGAGGATGCCGGATGGGAGGCACTGATGCTTGCCGCTCAGTTCGGCCATCTGGAAATCGTCCGCATCCTGATCCGTCAAAAAGCCGATGTAAACGCTGTCAGCCGCAATGGCTCCACAGCCCTGATGTTCGCCGCAGGCAACGCCCATTTCGAGGTGGTCCGGGTACTGCTGAAACAAAATGCCCTTGTCGACGCCAAGGATTACCTGGGCCGAACCGCCCTGCTGTTTGCCGCATCCGAAGGTCACGTGCGGATCGTCAAGCAGCTCATCGCGGCAGGGGCACTCACCCGCTTCCCGGACCAGGAAGGAAATACCCCTTTACTGATCGCTGTCCGGGGGGGGCACGAAGGGGTTGTGCGCGTACTGGCGTCGGATTGTGCCGACCTGGAGACTGCGGACGCCTCCGGTAAAACCGCCCTGCAAATTGCCGAGGAAAAACAGCTGAAACGAATCGTCCAGATTTTACAAAATGCCCCTGCCTGCCAGTAACGCCCCTGCTTCAGCGCACCGCCCCGGTTGCGCAAAGCGCCGGCCCGACCGCCCCGCACCACCTTTTGGCCTCCGGGCAAAAGGCTCCAGCCATGTTGACCGTATGATTTCAGGGTGTTATAATGGATTTGCCATTTGATCGGGACACGGCTTCATCGAACCGCAGCAACACAAGAATCACAAAAAAAGAGGAACCGGTGTTGAGTGAAATAGAACACGAGTTCGAGGACGAAACTCGAATCACGGCAAGGCTCATCGACCTCATTTGCGAGATGACCATCGACCAGCAGCTCGATCTGCTGCGAGAACTCGACACCAGGGACTATCGCGGCGGCAGATCGGATTACCGCAGAAGTCGTAAGATCGCTGTGGATTATGAGATCGACAACCGCATTCATCGAGATTTCATCCAGGACATCAGTGCTGCCGGCGTATTCATCGAAACCCACAGTCCTCCCGCTGTCGGCGAGCTGATTACCTTGAGTTTTTCCGTCGCCAAGGGGAAAAAACCGATCACCATTACCGGCCGCATTGTGCGCAGCAATGATCGCGGGTTTGCGGTCGATTTTCGCCGCAGCACCCGCAAAGAAGCTTCCGAGTAATCAACTCCCGTTCCCCTGCCGGCAGCCGGTCTCCACTGCCAGGCCGAAGTCGCCGGCCGGCTCAAATCCTGGGAAAAACCACCCTTTCCGGTTGACTTTCCGCATCTCCGCACTAAATTAACCTAGCTTTTTGGGAAGTGCCCCCGCAGATCTTCGCAGCGCATCAAACCAACTGCTTGAAAATCCAGCAAAATCCAGCCTCACGTCAGGTGCCCGCCCGCAGTTGTCCCGCCTGATTCGAAGCCGGCAGGATGCTTTCAACCGGTTGTACGGCGTCCGGGCGGTTGCCTGTTTCGTTTGGTGCAATGCCTTGGGTACTTCTTTGCGAAAAAGTATTACGTGATTTTCACAACCTGCGGACCGCTGCTCGCAAGCGCAAATTTAATATATTGAATTTACAACAAATATAAATAAAGCACATCCTTGCACGGTTTTTGCTATGTTTCATGGGTAGCAACAAACTGCCATGTGGATTCTGACGATACGGATGAAGATGAAAACAAAAAGACGATTCAACAAGAGCACCCGGGTACTTTTTCTCTGGTGCATCGGCGGCGCCCTGCTCTTGACTCTGGTATTGAGTCCGATTGACTATGCGGCGACCACACAACCGTTCGATCGATCAAATTCGGGTCTGCAGGCGTCTACCATCCCGACTCTGGTGCCGGATGAATTGTTGTATTTCGACCCCGTGCACCATCTGATCCGGTTGCAGTTCGATGAAGATCAATTACGCAAGGCCGCGATGGCTGTGATTGATACGGAATACGATGTGATGCTGCGGAGGATCGAAGCCGCAGCCGATGAGGCCTCAGCCCATGGCGAAACCCTCTTTTATCCCATCATTTTCGAAGCGGCTTACCGCTACGGGGTTGATCCGGCGATGGTCAAGGCCATCATTTTAGCCGAGTCGAGTTACAATGTCCGGGCGGTTTCCAACCGGGGTGCCGGGGGCCTGATGCAACTGATGCCGATCACTGCCCGGGAAATGGGCGTGGAAAACATCTTCAACCCCCAGCAAAACATCCACGCAGGCACTGCATACTTTAAGAAGCTGCTGAATCGGTACAACGGCAATGTGAAGCTGGCCCTTGCGGCTTACAACGCCGGCAGCGGCAAGGTAAACCAGTACAAGGGGATCCCTCCATTTGAGGCCACCCGCACCTACATCAAGAAAGTCCTTCAATACCATCGGGCATACTCTCAGCAGAGCCGCAAAAGCGGAATTCATTCCACCGAAAGCTCGTAGCAGGTCCATCAGGGCCAAATCAAACCCGGTCGCCGGTGGAAGCGATCGTAATTGGCTTTCCGGGACCAGGTTCGTTTTTGCTTCCGGGCGCAGGGCGCAGCCGGGCAGTCATTGCATTTGAACCCCATGGCTGGTAACAGATGACTTCCTATGGTGAAATTGATTGCGATCGGGTTCCTGTCAGGTCTGTTTTTCAGCTCAACGTTCATTTTAAACCGGCTGATGAGTCTGGAGGGCGGTCACTGGGTATGGTCTGCATCCCTGCGCTACGCCTATATGATCGTTTTCCTGTTGGGTTATCTGACCTTTTCCCGGGGACTCGGCGGCGCCGGTCATTTACTGCGGTATTTTCTCAGGCACTGGAGATTCTGGGTCATTGCAGGAAGCATCGGCTTCGGCGGATTTTACTCCCTGCTCTGTTTCAGTGCAGACCATGCACCAGGATGGGTGGTCGCCACAACGTGGCAATTTACAATCATCGCGACACTGATCGTGCTGATCTGTTTCGGCAAGTCTTTTCCTGCCAAAACCTGGCTTTTTTCCGCTATTGTCTTTGCCGGTGTTTTGTGTGTCAACCTGAGCCAGGCCGGTGCGGCTGACACGAAAGGGCTTCTGATGGGTGGCATTCCGGTTCTGGTGGCTGCATTCTGCTATCCCATCGGCAACCAGTTGGTGTGGGAGGCGGGAAAGGGCAACCGGCGGCTGCCGGACATTCAGAGTCCGTTTCTGGAAAACCCCTTTCACAAAGTGCTGTTGCTTTCTCTCGGCTCGGTACCCTTTTGGCTGCTTCTGCTGGCCATCAACGCACCGCCGCCGCCATCAGGCGGACAGCTCATCAACACGGCCCTGGTGGCCTTCTTCTCCGGCATTTGCGCCACCAGCCTGTTTCTTTATGCTCGCAGCCAATCCAGACGGGCCAGCGAACTGGCAGCGGTCGATTCGACGCAATCCAGTGAAGTGATATTTGCGATGATCGGGGAGATCATCTTCCTCGGCTCGGCGCTTCCCGGGGGCATCGCTTTGGCGGGAGTCGCGACGGTTTTGGCGGGGCTTGCGCTTTTTGTCTGCTTCCAGGAGACAACCGCGTGAATACAGATTTAATCGATGCACTGCCGCGGTTTCGGCTGCCACTCGATAAGCCCCCACGCAATAGGAAGATCCGTAAAAGAGGAACCAGGTAACAAGTAAGCGGCGACAACGATGGGCCGGGTTACCGGAGGTATTTGGCGATTTTCAGCTTCTCCAGACAGACACCGACCCATCTGCCGATCCTGACCCATCCGTCTCTTCTCTCAACCGGTGATCGACGCTCGCCGCTGAAGCGACGCTCGGAGTCCAACGTGTCTTCTTTGTGCAGCAGCCGCTGGATGCGCACTTTTTTCCGACGGTCTTTCCCGGAACGCCGATCCGTCGGTGATCGATCCACCAGAGTCATTTTCGGCCTCCTCTAATTTTCCGACCCCGCGAGGGGTTTCATGCGTATAATAACCAAATGCCCGGTTGTGAACAAGAAAATCTTTCGCCAGCGGATACGTCTCCGATGCATCCGAACCATGGATCCACCAAACCGGCGGCATTTCGATGCACTGTTGACAGCCGCGCAGTTCTTGGCAAAGATATCAGCACCTGGATTCATTTTTCATCTCACACAAATATCATGCAACTAAACAGAGACGGTTGCAGGAAGCCGGTGCGGCGGCAAGCCACCGACAGATTCCCCCTGCGGGAAAAAGGAGAGGCGGGGTATGACAACATCCATCTATTGGGCTGACAGTTACGTTGAAAAAAAATGCAGTGCCGATAAGGCGGTCGGGACCATCCGGCCGGGCCAGCGGGTCTTTATCGGCTCAGCCTGCGGTGAACCCCAGGAACTGGTTCGATCATTGTCCAAAATCGCTGGTCGCCTTACAGGGCTTGAAATCATCCGGATGATGAGCCAGGAAACCACGTCTCTGACCGCCATCGCCAACAAGACCAGAGACTTCAACATGTATATCCGAAGCATTTACTTGGGATCGGTTGGCACTGAAACCATGGCCCGAAACATGCGTTTTATCACACCGATGAACATGTCGGAGGTACCCGGTGTGTTTACCACCAAAAAGCTGCCGATCCATGTGGCTCTCTTGCAGGTGTCTCCGCCGGACGACTTCGGCTGGATGAGCCTGGGAATTTCCGTCGACGTTACCCTGGCGGCCGCCCAATCGGCCGATTGGGTCGTCGCCCAGGTGAACCCGAAAATGCCGCGGGTGTTGGGGCAAAGCTTCATTCACGTCAACGAGGTGGATGCCATCGTCGAGCACGAAGAGGATCTGGTCTGCATCGGTGCACAAAAATATTCTGCAGAAGCCGAGCAGATCGGGCAGCACATCGCCCGATTGATTGAAGACGGGTCAACCCTTCAGATCGGTCTCGATGCCGCCTCACATGCCACAGTCAGGGCCTTATCCGAAAAAAATGACCTGGGTATTCACTCCCAGTATCTCACCGACGATGCGATGCATCTGTTTGCCAAAGGGGTGATCACGAATCGGAAAAAGGGGTTCAACCGGGGTAAAATGGTTGCATCTGCAGCCATCGGCTGCGAGAACCTTTACGAGTTCATCAACGACAATCCGGCGGTGGACTTTCACCCGTCGGACTATGTCAATGATCCATTCATCATTGCACGACACAACCGGATGGTGTCGATGAACGTGGCGTCGGCAATCGATCTCACCGGCCAGGTCGCCGCAGAAGCCTCCGCTCAGACGCTGTTTGCCGGTGTGTCCGGAGTGCTTGATTTTGTCCGGGGGGCCAAGCGCGCCCAGGGTGGCAAGTCAATCCTGATGTTGTTTTCCGCTTCCCCGGACGGAAAATCGAGCAACATCGTACCCGTGCTAAACGACCGGGCAGTGGTGGTTCCCAGAGGCGATGTCCAATACGTGGCCACCGAGTACGGGGTAGTGAATCTTTTCGGAAAGAGCCTTCAGGAGAGGGTTGTCGCCATGATCGAGATCGCCCATCCGGATTTTCGGGAGATGCTTTTCGAATCTGCCAAACAGGCTGGAATGATCGGCCAGGAGCGCAGCATGGGAGAAGCGGTCCGGGGCATCTATCCGGTCAAGCTGGAGGAAGCCGTGGAAATCGATGGCGAACAGATCACCATCAGACCGTCCAAACCGGTCGATGAGCGCCGGATCCAGGAGCATTACTATCAGCTGGATAAAGACGATGTATTTTCGCGATTCATGCACGAAAAGACCAGCTTCGGACGCTCGGATGTCATGCCGAAATCTCAGATCGATTATGTCAAGGACCTTACCCTGGTTGCGCTGGTGGGAGAGTTTGGATTCGGGCGGGTGATTGCCGTTGGGGAAAGCATGCTGATGTACAACAGCAACATGGCCGAGGTGGCCTTCTCGGTGAACCGGAAATACCAGGGCAAAGGATTGTCGCGGGTGATTCTTCGCAAACTGGCCGATGCCGCCCGGGAAAACGGCATCGCCGGGCTGACGGCCTACACCGCTCCCCGCAACAAAGCGATGATAAACCTTTTTAAAACCCTCCCCTATAAAGTCCAGAGTTATTTCGACGGTGAAGGGGTAACCCTGACCTGCCGGTTCGACGAGCTGGCGTGATCGATCATTTGCGGATGCCACCCAGAGGCTGCCGTCAACCGGGGACCACCACCCGATGAAACCCTTCTGCCAGCTGGAATGGCTCGTCTCCGGCCATTTCCCTGCACCGCCGGCGGAGCCAGCTTTCCAGGTTCGGGTTGGTAAACTCCCTGACCTGGCTGGCATGGCATTTTAAGGCAGACAACTTGCGTTCGAACGTCTCGGTGACATCGATCCGGTGGTTTACGTCGTCAGCGCCCCAGAACCACACTTCCTTTACCTTGTGCGGCTGCAGTCCCTGGTCGAGCAAGTCCGGGTAGGCCAAATGGTCCCTGGCATATGGATAAACAGCATCCAGAACCACCTGCCCGACAATGCGGTGGTCCCGATGCCAGATATAGCGTCGATACGGATCGGAAGTGGCAACGATCTCGGGGCGGAAGATCCGGATCTGGCGAACGATTTCTTTTCGAAATTCCGGCGTGTCCTCCAGGCTTTGATCGGGATATCGAAGAAACTCGACTCGCTCAACCCCCAGAAGCCGGGCGGCCTCCAGCTGCTCCTTTTCCCTGATTTTTACCAATTGCTCGGATGCGAGGCTGCGGTCGGAAGTCCCCTTGTCACCGCTGGTGCATACCACGTATGCTACTTTCCGGCCTGTTTGCGTCCATCGTGCCACCGTTCCGGCTACGCCAAATTCAGCATCATCGGGATGCGCTGCAATCACCAGGGCGTCGGTCGCAATTGTCACAATAGGCCTCCTCAATTTTGCCGGGATCGGTGCCGGTCGAGGACCGCTGTATATTGCCGGGCAATGGCATCGGCCACGTTCGACCAGTTGAAATGCTGCACCGATTCTCGAATTTGACCTGCCCGGGGCGGTTTGTTCCACCAGCGTCCGATGGCCCTGTCAATCCCCGCCGCCAGCGAGCTGACCGTCGGGCTGTCCACCAGCTGTCCGTTTACCCCATTTTGAATCACACTTTCCATGGCACCGACCCGGGTGGCTACAACCGGTGTATTGCAGGCCAGTGACTCCAGTGCGACCAACCCGAAACTCTCGTAATACGATGAGAGGACCAGGGCATCCGCTGCACTGTAATAAGGCGGCAGATCCTCCTGTGCCACCGGTCCGGCAAACACTACCTGATCGGCGATTCCCAACCCCTGAGCCAGCTTGCGCAACCCCTTTGTTGCCGGAGTATCGAGACCGTCTCCGCCCACCAGCACCAGCTGCATATTGCGATGATCCTTCAGCCGAGCGATGGCATTCAACAAACCCTTGAGCCCCTTTACCGGTGCAAACCGGCCGACGTACAGCAGCACCGGAGCATGAGAATCAACGCCAATCCGGCGGCGGGCATCCGGTTTGTTCAAGGGTTGGAAGAGATCCAGGTTCACACCGCAGGGCACCACGCCGATCTTTCCATCCGCTACGCCGTAATAGCGTTTGAGCAGGTGCCGGTCTCTTTCGGCCGCCGTCAACAGGCGTTGGCAGGAACGCCCCAGTCGCTGCTCGGCATCGATCCGCAGCGGCGGTTCCCTCTCCTCGCTGCAGGCTTTATTCTTGGCAATGGCAATGGTGTGAAACATGAAGAGGTGCGGCAGATTCCACCGCTCCCGGGCGCGGTCACCCAGCTCACCGGACAACCAGTAATGGCTGTGAATCAGGTCATAGATTCGACTTTGACCGGCTGCAAAATCATCCATTGCACGAAAATACGCCGGCAGGTGGGGATAGAGGTGCTCCTTGGGCACGCTGCCGTTGCCGCCGATGCGGAGGTGCACCAGGCGGACATTTTCGGCCAGTTCCAAGATCCGGCCGTCACTCCGGCGGTTGGAACGTGTAAAAATATCGACCCGGTGGCCCCGGCTGCCGAGCTCCCGGCTCAGCTCGCGGATATAAACACTCATCCCTCCGGTATCCCGCGTGCCGAGCTGTCCAGCGGGACACTTTCTGCAGATCCACACGATGGCGGTGCAGCTGCATCGGTATGCCACCAAGGCGGTACTTGTACGGTTCGCTGCCTTTCAGGAAATCGAACTGGCGCTTGCCCCTTGCAATGCTGTCACTCAGGCTGAAAGCCTTGCTCAGCAGTCCGACGCTCAATGACCGATACCGGGGATCATAACCGCTGTTGTAAAGGTACGTTGTCGATTCGAATTCGAAGCACAGGGCGGCAGCCGCCGGTTTGCCCTCCAGCTCTAGAAAATAGAGCTTGATGATGTTTTCCCGCGACAAGCCCTCGACCAGTGCTTCGAAGAAGCGCTCCATTCGCGCTGTCATGAAATCAGCTTTGTCCGGCCGGCTGGTTTTAAAAAGGTGCAGAAAGGCGGGCAGACCTCCTATAACGTCTGCATGACTTTCCTTCACACAATATGATACGCTGCCCGCCTCATGCAGCCGGCGATGCTTGCGGCGGATTTCGTGCCGCTGCTTTCCGGTAAGCCCGGAAAGGTACGCTTCCCAGGAATCCGCCAGCGGGGCGATCACCGTTACGTCTTCGACATCGCTGCGTATACGATATCCCGCGCCTCTAGCCGCTGCGATCAGCCGGACGGCGGCTGCATCCGGCCGAACGCAGCTCAAGTCCAGCCGCGTCACTCCCCGATCCTGTAAATAGTCAAACAGGATTTTGAAAAATTCCGTTTCCCGGCCGTCAGCCAGTATAAAGTCCTGATAGTCGCAAACGTCCGCAGAACCAAGAAAACTGGCCGTCCCACTGTGCAGCTTTAGGGGTGCAATGCCAAGCGGGGCAGCATTTTTCCCGTATACCAGCAAACGCAGCGGTTCTCCTTCCCCGAACACATCCCACCAGGCGTTGATCCACACCGGCAGCATGAACAGGCAATTCCACTGCAGCCTGCTTTGCGGATCACGCCAGATGGCATGCATCTGTTCATCAGAGAGAACGGCAACGTCACTCACAGATCAACCGTCTTTCCCGTTTGCGCCGCTTGTGCCAGCGCATCCAGCACGGCCATGTTTTGAACACTTTCCGCCGCTTCGATGTCCAGCGGTTGCTCTGCCAGCACTGCCCGAGCGAAATGCTCCACCATCAACCGATATTCGTCGGCTCCCGGAACCAGGTGAACTTTCCCATGCTCCTCCGCCGCCCCCCGGAGCGTAAAAGCAGCATCCTTATCCCAGGGGATGAAGGCATCGTGCGGCAGCTCCACAGCACCGCTGCTGCCGATGACGCTGTAGGTCTGTTGCAGCGCCGACACGAAACTGGCTTCGACGGTTGCCAGTCCGCTGTCGGGGAATCGGAGCAAACCGGCAAAATGGACATCAGCCCCCTGCGGACCGTATACGGCCTGGGCCTGGACGGCCACGGGTTCGTTCCCATACAGCCAGCGCGCCACGCTGACTCCATAGCAACCGACATCGAGCAGCGCACCGCCCCCCATCTCCGGCTTCAGGCGAAAGTTATCTCCCCTGTGCAGGATCTCTTCTGCCATGTGGTAACAAAATGCCGCACGAATCAGCATCGGTTTGCCGATGGCGCCTTCCCGGAGCATCTGCCGGATCTGCCGGCTACGCGGATGGAAGCGATACATAAAGGCTTCCATCATCAGCCGACCGGCTTTCGAGGCGACCGATTCCATTTCGCGCGCCTGCGCAGCACTGCACGCCAGGGGCTTTTCGCACAACACGTGCTTTCCGGCCCTGAGCGCCTTCAGCGTCCAAAAATGATGCAGGTGGTTGGGAAGCGGTATGTAAACCGCATCGACCCCGGGATCGGCCAGAACATCTTCATAATGGTCGTAGAGCTTCTCGATCTGGCTTTCTTCCACTATCTTTCCGGCCTTCTCCGGACGCCGCGTGGCCAAAGCACGCACCCGTCCATTTTCCGATCTGTGCATGGCCGGAATGACGCACTTGCGAGCAATGGTCGCGTTGCCCAAGACGCCCCAGCGGACGGTCCGATTTGGCGATAATCCCATCTCTACCCACCCAGTTTTACAAGGCTGCCGCCTTGGGCCGCGGACTGTGCCGCCGCTTCAAGGATTTTTACCACCTGTACCGAATCTTCCAACGGTGCTGCCAGGGGCTCGCCGAGAAGCAGGTGATCGGCCAGGTTCCGATGGAAAGGAAACCGCCGCCTGGCGGGCAGCGACAATCTCCGCGATTCGATGTCTCCCGAGGCCATGCGCCTTCGCAACCACAGCTCCGGCGGCATCTCCGTGGCCGGGATATCATGCTGATGGAAGTAGTGCACCGGATCGATTTCATAGGTGGACACGCTCTTCCACCGGGAGATAATCGCCCCCTTCGTGCCAAGAAGATACCACTTGGACTTTCTGGCGGCGGCAATGTCGGAGTGGATGAACTCGGCCTCCTGACCGCCGGAAAAGCGCACCTGGACCCGTTCCTGGTCACTATTGGTGACATCGTGCCAGACCCTTTTGTGACGGGTTCCCACGACTGCCGTGATGGCTGCCGGCACCAGGCTGACTATCCAGTCCAGATAGTGTGCCCCCCAGTCGTACGCCGTGCCGCCGGATACCGGCTGGTGGGAATGCCAGTATCCGCATGGATGCGAAAAACCGCCGACAAAGGTCTCCAGGTAGAACAGCTCACCGATCCGTCCATTTGAGAGTGCTGACCGGATCGCCAGGTAATCCGGGTCCCAGCGGCGGTTCTGGTGACAGCTCAAGTGCACCTGCTGTTCGGCGGCTGTTTGGGTCAGTGCGTCGGTCTCACTGCGGTTCAAAGCCAGTGGCTTTTCACAGACCACGTGCTTGCCGGCTTTCATCATTTCCAGGCAGAGCCGGGCGTGGGTGTTGGGCGGAGTGGAGATGATCACCAAGTCCACCTCCGGATCCTCCGCCAGCGCTGAAGCCGCTTCCGAAGCTCTCAGCTCCGGGAAATCCTGCTGCGCCTCAAGAACGCGCTGCGGATTCAGGTCACAGACCGCCTGCAGCCTCAATCCCGGTGTGGCCGCTGCCCCTTCGGCATGCAGTCGCCCTACCGAAGGGGCGTAACCGAGCAGGCCGACGCCCAGATCCTTCTCCGATACGCTGTGGCCGGCCAGCCAGCAAAGCGTGCGGTAAAGAATCCGAAGAAAATGCTCGTGACCGTAATGCTGCAATGTCGTGCAGGCAACCCGTCCTTTGCCCGACGGGCGACCGGTCATCACCGGTATGTGGCGGTAGTGCCAGTCGGCGTATAAGATCGATTCGGCAGCCTCATCTGTAATGGACAGGGCCTGGCAGCGGCCTTTCAGGTAGAGGGCATCCGGTAGGCGAACCGACATGGGATGGTCCGGTTTTTCAAACAACACCCGCAGCTCCGATTCCACACCGGCCGCCTCGGCCTGGACGCCGAGCAGCGCTGGCAGGGAACCGTTGTCGAGATGAACCAGTGCAAGCCATCCGCCGCCTGCCTGAACAAACGCCGACAGCTGTCGCTCGTATTGCCGACAGGTGCGGCCGCCGACGGTAACGACGACATCGTGGTCACTGCGGTCGGACAGGGGAACCTCCGCACGGGAAACATGCAGGTGCGGCATCTTCCCGAGGAAGTCGAAAAAGGGATTCAAATCGGCATTGTTTCCGCCGGCGACAACCTGTATCGATAGTTTGCGGTGCGCGATCATATTGCTTCATCCTTCATCTGGCAGCGTTCGCTATCCAATCACGATTGCAGCCGGTCATTTCAACCGCCAGCGTGAGCCGCCGGGGGTGTCCTCGACGATGAGGCCCGCACGAAAAAGGGTGTCACGGATCTCGTCCGCCTCCTGCCACCTGCCGTTTTGCCGGTAATCATCCCGCAGCGTGAGCAGTTCGGTTACCAGGGGGGCGAGGCAATCAGCCGAATTCGGCGATGATGGTTCCAGCCGCGCGCCGATAAGAACGATCAGTTCCCGCAGCAGGTCCCTGGACTGGGTGATAAACTCTTCGTTTTCAGAATCCCTGCCAGCTTGCCAGATCGCGTGATCCAGCTCGAGCAAGGCGTTGGTGACTTCTTTCGAATCTCCGCTCTCCAGGCCGGCAGTGAATCTTTCTTCCAGGGCATGCAGCCGGTCCCAGAATGGGACAGCTTCCATGTCCTCTGCAGTTGCCGTGCCCCGGGAAGTTGAAGGCGACGGCGACCACTGATCGTCGATGCTGGTGCCCTGAAACACGTTCAGAGGAACTCGGTCTCCTTTTTTCAAGACCGTTTCGCTTCGACCGCGGCGCAACACGACCCGTCCAATGCCCCTGATTTCAGCCTCCTGCTTTCCCAGGTCAATGAGAAGAGCCGTGTGCTCATCCAGGCCACAGATGCCGACATCTTCGGGCAGCATGGCTTCGAGGATGCGGAAACGCGATTCCCCCATGTAACAAAAGCGCGTATCATGGGTTCCGCCTTCTGCATTGTTCCAGTGCGGAATCACCACCAAGGGAAGACCGAAACGGCCTAGCAAATCCAGGCCGTCCAGCCAGTGCAAGTCCTGGCCGACCTTATAGATTTCGTAGACCGGAAGCGTGAACCGGCCGACCGTCAATGCGGCGGCGCTGGCAGACACCAGACAGCCGCCCGATGCAATTCGCCCGGCGAGGATGTCCGGAACCGGAGAACTGCGCCACTGGCGAACCGCATAGGTGGGACTGCCGGGACCGATGAGCACATAGTCCGCCTGACGCAACTGCCGAAAGGCTTTCTCTGCCTCCAACGAAGGTGCCTTTTCGCAGGATTTGTAAGACGCCACTGCCAGGGTGCGTTGAACCCGGTCCTGAAAATACTGCACCGCCCGCTGAGAGAGTTGATCGGCATTGAGCTGAAATCCGGCTGGTGTGTCAAGGAAGACGGCCTGCGGCGATCCGCCGAGCTTCGACAACAGTTCCTTGTGAACTTCGACCATCGTGGCGGTCAGTTCACCGGATCCCATCAACACGATCATTCCTTTGGTGTCGGTCATAGAGAGTCTTGTGTGGTTTTCGAATCGTTCGAAAACGGTGCTCTATAAAGGAAAAGCGTCCGCCGGTCTAAACCGTTGGATCCGCTGTTCGCGGTAAACCGTTACCGTTCCCCTGCCATATACCTGCCAGCGCCCGGAGGCCGCATCGTCAAGCATGCCGGTTTGTTCATCGATGCCGATCATTACCGCATCCGGCAGCAGCCGTTTTATCCGCGGTGCCCAATGCTGGCCGAAGGTGTCATGATGCGGCAGCACACAGGCCCCTGCCACCAATCCAAGGCCCGGAAGCACCCGATCATCGGCAGGGTTGTAGTAATAATCACACAGCACCATCGCACCGGCGCTGCTTCCACCGACGACAGCGCCTGCCTTCCAGGCCTGGCAGATCGCCTCCCAGGCAGCGGTTCCAGCCAGGGATTGAGCCAGGTACTGCGGGAATCCTCCCAGCATGTATATCATCCGCGATTCGCGCAGGGTGCTTGCCAGGATCGCATCCTGAGCCGATTGCCGATCAACCAGCGGCAGTGCGGCTGCATCGGTTGCCCCGAGCTTTCGAAACCAGCGTTCTGCATTGCGCCCGGCGCGCCGGTGATTATCGTCGGGAGCCGCTGCAGCGGGAATCACCCTCAAGCGGGCCTGCGGCCCTCCGGCCAACTCCATGGCGCGAAGGTCGGCAGCAGCCATCTGCCCGCCAAATTCAGCGCCGCCTTCCAGCAGGATAAAACCCATTTTCCGAAGCCGTTGTGGGATGTAGTGCTTGAAAAAAATAGGGCATCCCGTCCACTAAATCAAGATTGCCCTCCAGGGGGAAATCAAGCCGCCGGTATCCGACGGCTTGCAATCCTGCCTGGCGGTTTTATTTTTCGACATATGTACGACTACCATGTACATACCAGACTCTGCAACCATGCCGAGGGGTCGATGGCCGCCTTCATCCGTCATGCCGTCGCACTTGGATTCAAAGAAATCTGTTTCCTGGATCACTTGACGATCACCGACTCCGTCAGACCCATGACCATGGAAGTGGCCGAAGTTCCCCTATACTTCCAGGCTATCCAGCGTCTCAAACGCGACTACAGCGACCGGATCGGCATCAAAGCCGGCCTGGAGATTGAATTTCACCCACGGCATACCGGACTCTTCAATCAGATCGTCGCCGATTTCGCCTTCGACGTCATCGGCAGCTCCATCCACCAGCTTGACGAGGTCGACATCGTATCCGGCCCCAACGGTTCCGGGGCTGCAAACCCGGATCCAGACCACCTTCAACATCGATATCTCGATTACCTGGAAATGATGCTGGGATACGAATACTTCGACATCATTTGTCATCTCGATTTACCGAAAAAATTCGGGGGAAATCTCAGTCCGTCTTTCGATGACCGGCTGGCCGATCTGCTGTCAAAAACGGCGGGCCGAAATCTGGCCATCGAAGTCAACACCAGCGGCTACGACCACGCGGCAGCCGAAGCCTATCCCTCTCCACATATCCTGGCCACTTTGAACCAGACCGGCATTGCCGTTACCATCGGTTCCGATGCGCATAGGCCGGAAGAGATCGGTCGTCACTTCGGACGGGCAACCGAAATGCTTCAGTCCGCCGGTATCGGCCACTTGACTGTATTTACAGCCCGGCGACCCAGCCAAGTACCCATCCCTCCTTGCCGATTTCCCTCTAAAAGGCTACCGCCCTCGCGAAACGCACTCCCTTGAAGCATATGACCTGCCGAAGAGCTGCGCCGAGTGGTGTGGATTCAAGGGTGCTTCTTCGCAGTGGCAGAGGTCGCCGCCGGTTGCCGCGGCGGAAGCAATCTGGTATACTTTGCTGCTGTGAAAGGAGGGAGTTATGAGTCGGGCCGAAACGGAGAAAATCAGAACGATCACTGACGAGTACCGTCAGTATAAGATCAAGTTCATCCAATTTTGCAAACTCTGCGAGTTGGTCATTTCACAGCAGCGGTTGCAGGAGATAAGAGTGCAGCATGCCGATGAGGCCGTTATGGAACTGATCGTCATGGATACTTCGATTCTTGTCCGTTTCGGAGTTTTGTTCAAAGCTGACAATACACCACTGGGTAGAATCGATTTTCTCAACCACCACGCCAACGAAAGCGAACCGATTTACTCCTTATTTTTTAATCAAGTGGGCAATATTCTGGAAAGCGTGTCCGACAGCTTCAGCAATCGGCAGATTCATGACGAGCACGATATCCCCTATGTGCTTCATCGATTTCTCCAACAGTTTCTTCGAACTCTGAGACTGCCGGAGACGGTCAAGGACAAAAAAGAATAAGGCTCGAGACAAAGCCGCGGTATTTATAAAAACCTTTCCCGGAAATTGTGGATCAGGGTTCAGGGCAAGACGTGGGGTGGCAAAAACGGCTTGTATACAAGCCTGTACTGATGGCAGGAGAGCATTTCACGCCAAGTCACAACGCAGCAATGGACCGTAACCGCAAGCAGGAGAAAGGTTTTACACTGTCTTCAAGTACTCCCGGATCATCAATGCCGCCGCGCTGCCCTCGCCGGCAGCGCTGACCACCTGTTTGGTGCTGGTGTCGCGGATGTCCCCGGCGGCGAACACGCCGGGCAAACTGGTTTCCAGCAGCATCGGTTCGCGGCCCGCCGAATTCTCGATTCTGCCTTCCAGATGCCGCAGGCCGTGACCGGTTACGATGAATCCCCAGCGATCCAGCACAACTCCGCTGCCCTCCAGAAATTTGCTGTTGGGCGTCAGGCCGATGAATATAAAAGCGCCATCGGTTACCAGATCCTCTTCGCTGCCGGTGCGGTTGTTGCGAGCCCGGATCCGGTTGAGTTTCGACTTCTCTCCGATGAACTCCCGGACTTCGGTTTGCCAGCGAACATCGATCCGGGGGTGCTCGAGTACCTTTTGCTCAATGATCTGCGATGCCTTGAATGCGCTGCTGCGTACCAGGATCGTTACGTGATCGGCGAACTTGGTCAGCAGCAAACTTTCCTCTGCGGCGCTGTTCCCCCCGCCGACCACCACCACCCGCTTCCCCTTGTAGAACGGGCCGTCACAGGTTGCGCAAAAATGAACGCCCGCCCCGAGATATTCGGATTCGCCCGGCACATTCAGCCTTTTGTATCGGCTTCCGGTGGTAATTAACATCGCGCATGCGCTGTAGCGGCTTTGGTCTGCGGTGGTTGCGACCAGATAATTTTCACCCCGGTGAATTCCCGCAACCTCCTGGGCCTGCAGCAACTCCACACCAAACCGCTCGGCTTGTTGCCGCAGCCGCTGGGAAAATTCGAGCCCCGCTACTCCTTGCGGAAATCCCGGCATGTTGTCCAGTTTCTCCGTTCCGGCTGCCTGTCCGCCAAACGCCGCCCGCTCGATCACCAGTGTATCAATCGCCTCCCGGGCGGTATAAACGGCAGCCGTCAATCCGGCCGGCCCGCCCCCGATAACAATCAGATCGTAGTGGCTTCGACTGGCTTTGGTCTTCAGCTGGAGCTTGCGTGCCAGTTCCGCATTAGACGGTTCAGCCAAAAACGATCCATCGGAGAACAGGATCGTCGGAATGATCCGCCTGCCATCGTTTTTATCCATAACAAACTTTTCAGCGGCCGCATCCTCTTCGATATCCACCCATTTGTAGGAAATCTGGTGTTCTCCGAGAAACTGCTTGCTGCGACGACAATCCGGGCACCAATGGGCACCGTATACAGTGATGTCAGGTTCGGTCATCTTTTACTCCTTGGTTTTCCATGGCCGGGGATCGATTCATGCCCGTGCCGTCAGTCGCTGCGCTCGCCGGTATCTTTCAACCAGCTATCGGTATCCAGACTCCATCCGAAAACCAGAGCCTCGAAAATGATTTTCCGACCGACGCGATTTTCAGGCGCAAGGCTGAAACGTCGATTCGAACCTGCGATCGATGATACTCCGGATCCCAGGGTTCCAGTATGATCTTTTCCTTACCATCTGATATCAGGCGCGGCTTCAGGGGCATGCTGCACCGGCGCTTGGTGGCGGCATCCTCGAGGTTCTGCAAACGGGCGCAGGGCAGCATTTCATGCAGCGTTACCAGAGTCGGTGGGCTCAGTGGGATCTTCCCGGCCAGGTTATTCCAGAGCGCCTCACCAGGACTGATCCACATCGAATGCACCGTTTCCTGCATGTCCGGCAGACAAACCTGATCTTCCGGCATCCGAGCCACGAAAAACCGCGTGTCATAGCGATAGCGCATCTTCTCGGGGGTAATCCAGCGGGACCAGCTGAACAGCCGTGAGGGCTGAAGGATCCACTGCCCTCTCCGCAGAAGTTTTTGAAGCCAATCCGGGGACAGTTCACCGGCAAGACGCCTGTCCCAAACCGTCTGCAGTTCATCAGCGTATGGATTGTGCCGACAGGCGAGCAGCACCCCGGCCTCCTCGAAGGTTTCCCGGATCGCTGCAATGGCATTTGCCAGTGCTTCGTCGCCGGTCAAGTCGCCACCGTGCCTGCGCGAAATCACGTCCGGCTGCAAATCCAAGTGGGGTTGCCACAAATCGACGTTATAATCTGCCGTTTCCACCCGACCGCCCGGAAAAACGTAGTTGCCTCCCATGAAGCGGCTTTTGGCGCTTCTTTTCAGCAGCAGCACCTGCAGCCCTTTTTCTTGATCCCGCGCCAGCACGACCGTTGCAGCTGGCTCCGGGACGGCCGCTTCCGGATGTTGGTCATTCATCCGCAGCTCTTCCTAACAAAGGAAATACCCCGGCTGATGACAAGCGATGCAGGAGCCGGTTTTTTTTGATAGATTCAATTGCATATTTTTCCGATATGATTATTTTGAAATTTGCGATGAACACAAGAAGGTGTTACACAACACCGGAACATCCGCCCGAACCCGCCTGAACCCTACCCCGGCATAGCTGTTTGTTGCATTCCCCGCTCTCACAGATTGGGTGAATCCCGCTCATCCGTCGGTCAACGACGACTGAACCGGCCGGACGCGACTTCGCCGATGACACTGGCCTTCCGTTGGCAGTGATGGTGACAGGAAATGTTAAAGAGAGTATGCCGTATTTGCGGCGGTGTGTTTCATGTGCCGCCCAAACAGTCAACCCGCGCCTATTGTGACCGGATCGCATGCCGCGACGAAAGGCGGAACCGGGAACTTGCCAAGGAACGTAAAAAGTACCGCCTTGTGCAAAAAGGTGAAAAAAGGGTTCGACCCAAAAAAAAACCCGACCAGGGCCGTCGCTGCATCCGTTGCGGTTGCAACAGCTACCCGAACTATTTCTACTGCACGGAATGTCATCGATACGTCAGTACAAACGAATACGACTATCGAAAATCCGACGAATCCAATGATACGTGCAGTCTGGTGTAACCGGAAGATTCACGCGATGCCGGTCGCAAAAGGCGAAAAAGTCGGATTCGCGCATAACCGTCACGGATGGATATCAGGGAACGGAGCGCTTGATGACCCGTGTGATCTTCAAGCCAATCCCTTGCCGGTTTGAACGGACGACCCGGGCAGTGATCGACAGGTATTGATTGAATCGACTATCGGGGATAACGATCCGGATCGAACGCCCGACTTCAAAATGCCGCCGGGTTTCGATAAACAGGCCGCTGCGGCTGATATTTCGAATCAATCCTTTAAAATGACCGTTTTGGGATCCGAAAAAGACGGACGTGGATAGCGGTTTGCGCCGGTGCCGGCGGGAATCTTTCAGCGGCCGGAGTCGCCCGACCCGCGGCCGGGGCATATCAAAGCGGGACATCACCAGGCTTTCCGCAAAAGTTCCTACCGGGTCCAATCGCTTCACGCCATATCCGTATGCGTAAATTGAATCCTTCAGAGCACTGTGCCACACCACCTTTACCCGCTGGCTTTCATACACCCCCGGGTCCCGGGCGAACGGTGAATTGGCAATCCATATATATATCTGCCTGCCATCCGGAATCCGGGTGTCGGACTCAAAGTAGACGCCGCCCTCGCTCACATTGAACATCCTGGCAACAGAGGTAACGCCACCTCCGATGCTCTCCAGGGCGACGGCTGTTTCGTAGTAGAAACGACGCTTCCTTCTGTTTTCCCTTTTATTCGATGCCACGCTCTACCTGACGGCAGGTCGGACGAACGGCCCCTTGCCGACCCGAATAAGTTGTAAACGGCTTTTCATCATTTGAAATCATTTCGCCTGCTAAAAACTGCCGGCCCGGCAAGAAAGAGACCGGCGGCGGGCAGCCCTTGCATCGGCTGCGCGTTTCCGCTGTGCATCGACCGGTTCCGGACCGATTCAGTCGGATACCAATACCGCCGTCTGTCGCCCATCGAGGATAACCCGTCCGAAGCTGCCATCAGGGACTGCGTTCGATGGGTTCCGATGTTTTCGCAAACCGCCAGAGGTTTGGCGGCCAAAGGGTGCCGAGAAGTTTCGACCGTTTATCGTTACTACCGGCAGCAACGGATGTCAAACTGCGGTCACAGCGATGGCGGGCTCTGCCGGGACGGGATCGCTTCGCCGGATTTCCGGATAAAACCCCGCTACAGCGAGGAGAGGTGGTATCGGATAACGGCGCCTGCCATCTCAACGGCCCGTGTACCCAGCAATTTGCCGTGCACCGCCAGAACTGCGACGCAGATGCTCTCGGATGGTTTTGGCGTCAGGGCGAAGGCGGCGATCCAGTCGTATTTGAAACGATCGCCTCGATCATTGATCGTTCCGGTTTTGGAGCCGAAATGTACCGCCTCAAACTTCTTCGACTGCCTGAATTCTCTAAATGCCGTGCGCGTGGTTCCATAGCGGACACCGTCCTGCATCATCAGCTTCAACTCCCGTGCCGTATCCCGATCAATCGGCCTGGTCAACGCACCGGGCCGGGCGCGGTACAAAAGGCGCTTGTCGCGATCGGCAATGGTCGAAACCAACCAGGGGCTCGCCATCCGGCCGTTGTTGACCACGGCAGATACGATCAGCGCCGCGTGCAACGGCGACACCAGCGTCTTTTTGTTAAAGCCGGAAGACACTTCTGCCAGTCCGAAATCGTTTTCAGGAACCACGAAGGTGCTTGCCGTCACGGGCAGGTCAAAAGGAATCGGTCGATTGAAGCGAAACCGATCCGCATAATCCGCAAGGACGGCGGGCCCCAGGTCGTACATGCCGATTTTACCGAACACGGCATTGTTGGAGACCGCAAACGCCTTTCGCAGGGTGGTCCGCACGCTGTAACGTCCTTCGGCTGTTTTCAGCTGATACCGGTAGAGTGTATACCGGCTTCCGGTGTAATGCAGTGACTGGTCCGGGGTGTAGCCGGCCGCCTCTAGTGCTGCAGACGCCGATACAATCTTGAAAAGGCTGGCTGCCGGAAAATCTGCCCGAACACACAAGTTGGTCCCTTTTGTCTGCCTGTCGCGGCTGGACATCGATAAAATCCGGCCATCGTAAGGGTTTATCACCACCACCGCAGCCTGGTGGGTGCGAGACCAGCCGAGCAGGCGTGTAACATATTTCTGCAGATTTTCATCGATCGTCGTCTGGATGTCGAAACTGGTCCCATTTTTTTCGAACGTCACGCGGGCGGAAAAATTACGGGAGCTGGTAAATGAATTTTGCAGCAAACCAGCAAGATCATCGCGGGAGAAGTCCTCGGGCCAGATGTGCATTCGAGCGTTGTCAGCAGGCGGATTGGCTGTCGGTCGGCCGGGCATCTCAGCCGGAGGGGAACCGGATAACCAATAGAACACCAGGGTGCCGAAGAAAATGCCCGGAATGAGGATGTAAAAAGGCAATCGTTTCAGCTGCCGTTTGCGACGCTGGTTTCGCTTGAAAAGATCCTGATTTTGCCGCCACCGGGGTGCGGGTAAATGCCTGGATTTCATGCTTTTGTCTATATCGTGTTTTAAAGTTGCGGGATAATTATAAAAACCCTCCGCATTCCTGTCAAACAAGAAACTCTAGCGGCAGCCACCGGCGTTTTGTCGGCCAGATTGTGGTAAATTCCTCCGGATGTATTATGTTACTGGAAAATTACCATCCTGATCTCGGTAGAGATGATCCACCGATCTGGCAATTGAACCTAACTTTTGGGGAGAAACAAATGAAGCGTAACGCTGTCTTCGCAGCCATCATTGCCGTCGCATTGCTGATAACCATCGGTTGTGCCAAGAAAACCATCGTGACAGAGCCTTACGGCGGTTCGTCCTATCCGGCCGATACCGGCCAGCAAACAGCTGCGGGAACCGGTGCCGCCGGCAGCGACCAAAGCCAGGATGTGCGGGAAGAATCCCTGGAGGAGGCCGGCGGCCGGTCCCGGATGCTATCCGCCGCGGCAGCTGCCGAACGAGAGGAATTTGAAAACCAGGATATCCTGTTCGAGTTCGACAGTGCCGTTTTGTCCGAGGCGGCCCAGGAGATCCTGCGCAGCAAAGCCAGGTGGCTGCAGGCAAACACAGACGCAAACGTCATCATCGAAGGGCATTGCGACGATCGAGGCACCAATGAATACAACCTGGCCTTGGGGGAAAAGCGCGCCCTTAACACCCGAAATTTCCTGGTGACGCTGGGTGTCGATCCATCCCGGTTGAGCACGGTCAGCTACGGCGAGGAACGCCCGCTTGAGACCGGTCCCACTGAAGAGGCTAGGGCGAAAAACCGACGGGCGCATTTTGTGATCGAGCTGTAACTTTGCGTTTTTGTCGGCTTTATGACATGATGAGCTGAATCCGTAGCATCCCTGCCTGTAGAGTGCACCCAATGAAAAAGGTCCTGTTTGTCCTGCTGGCAATTGCCGCTGTGCTTGCAGGTTATCTGGTGTACGACTGGATAACCGTTTCCCACAAACGCGCCAATGCACCGGTCGTCTACATTTATTCCTGGAAAGACGCCCAGGGATTGGTGCATTTTTCGGACAAACCCCCACCGCCCGGTGCAGTGGAAATTCAAAAAACCGAGGGCCAGGCCTACGTTGCACCACCGCTGGTGCTGCGGGTCAAAGAGACTGCGGCCGAGTGGATCAACAAAGCAAAGGAAGGCATTTCGAAGCGCAGCGACAAGCGTTCCGACAGAAAATCCAAGAAATAGAATTCAGCAGGGGCTATTGGTGATCGCGATGCGGCGTGACAGCCCGCCGAAGCTGTTTCTTCCGGCTTCGGTGCAGCTTTCCCGCAAGCCGGCGCTCCCGGGAGGCCGCGGAGGGGCGGGTTTTGATTCGATGCTTCGGTTTCTCAGATGCCTTTCGGATCATTTGCATAAGACGGTTGACCGCATCCTGACGATTGCGCTCCTGGGTTCGATACCGCTCGGCCCTGATCACCAGTGTACCGCCTGAAGTCATCCGTTTGCCGGCAAGACGAACCAGGCGCCTTTTTGTCTCTTCAGACAGCGATGGCGACTGCAGCACATCAAAACGCAGCATAACCGCTGTCGCTACCTTGTTGACATTCTGTCCCCCCGGACCGGAAGCGCGAACAAACTCCAGCCTGATTTCCTTCTCTACGACTTCAATCGCCGGTGGTTTCAATATCTTATCCTTTTTTACGCCGGGGGGTGATGCGAATCCGGCAGGGACACTGACCGCAGGAAAGCGCTTGCCGGCCCGTCCGTGGTCTGATATTCACAGCTCCCATGGAAGCCTCTTCTTCTACACCATCTGCCAACAGCGCCGCTGCCATGCAGGGCGCCTATCGCAACCAGCCGCTGGCCGGCGCCATATCCGTAATCTGTGCATCCCTGTTAATCGCCCTGGTGGGAGCGTTGGTGAAAAGCGTTTCCACTTCACTGAACAACGAGATGGTGGTTTTTTTACGGAACCTTTTCGTGATGATATGCGTGTTGCCCTGGATACGACCGATACGCCCCCGGAGTAACATCAGAACCACTTGTTTCCGCCTTCACTTGCTGCGCAGCTTGGCCGGGCTTTTCGCCATGTACTGCTTTTTTTATGCCGTATCCCGGATCCCGCTTTCCGCAGCGTTCCTGCTTCTGTCCTCCAGCCCTCTGTTTATACCGATTATCGCCTGGATATGGCTGCGCGAACCGGTGGCTGCACCTGTTCGGGTTGCCATCCTTACCGGATTTCTGGGGGTGCTTTTCATCCTGAAACCCGGCTTTGGCATTTTCCAGCCGGCTGCCCTGGTGGGGCTGGGCGCCGGCATCCTCTCCGCCATGGCCATGGTCACCATTCGACGCATGTCTCCGACCGAGCCGGCCATCCGCATCCTTTTTTACTTCACCCTGGTATCTACACTGGTTTCTGCGATTCCGCTGACCTGGGCCTGGCAGACTCCGGATTCGTCCGCACTGCTGTCAATGGCCCTGTTGGGGACGCTGGCAACGGCCGGTCAATATCTTCTTACCAGGGGATACAGCTTTGCCCCGGCCGCTCAGGTGGGACCCTTCACGTACACGAATGTCGTTTTCGCAACATTGATCGGATGGATGTATTGGGCTGAAACGCTGGACGCACTGGCCTGGATCGGAGCGGCTCTCATCTGTATCGCGGGAATCATCGCCTCCCGGCGGTCACACTCTCCGCCCGTTGCCCCGGCAACCATCGATTCCGGCAACCCATCGCCCGGAAACGAGCACCCGCCCTCGCCTAAATGACGGCGGTGGGTGCGTTGCGCATGAGAGGGAGAATAAACGGGCAGCCCGCCAACCGGCATTACCCACCGATGGTGGCGACCATCACGGCCTTGATCGTATGCAGGCGGTTTTCCGCCTGGTCGAAAACCACGGAAGCGGGCGATTCAAATACTTCTTCGGTGACCTCCAGGGCCTCCAATCCAAACCGCTGGAAGATCTTTTCCCCCACGCCTGTTTCTCGATTGTGATAGGCAGGAAGGCAGTGCAGAAACTTTACATCCGGGTTGCCGCTCATCTGCAGGGTTGCCGCATTTACCTGATACGGCTTCAGAAGCCGGATCCGATCCTCCCAGACGTCTTCCGGTTCTCCCATAGACACCCAGACATCGGTGTACAAAAAATCGCATCCTTTGACGCCGTCGGCGACATCTCCGGTGACGGTGATCCGAGCACCGGTCTGCCGGGCAATCCTTTTGGCTTCGGCCACGAGGTTTTTATCGGGTTGCAGGGCTTTCGGCGCGACAGCGCGGAAATCCATTCCCATCTTGGCCGAGCCGATCAACAGGGAATTCCCCACGTTATTGCGGGCATCTCCCAGGTAGGCCCATTGAATCCGATCCAGCGGTTTGGCACAGTGCTCACGGGCTGTCAGCAGGTCAGCGAGCATTTGCGTAGGATGAAATTCATCGGTCAAGCCGTTCCATACCGGCACGCCGGCATGTTGGGCCAGAATTTCAATCCGCTGCTGTTCGAAGCCGCGGTATTGTATGCCGTCGAACATGCGGCCCAAAACCCGGGCAGTATCCTTCAGAGACTCCTTTTCGCCCATCTGAGAGCCGGTAGGTCCCAGGTAGGTCACATGCGCGCCCTGAGCGTAGGCAGCGGATTCGAAGGCGCATCGGGTTCGGGTCGAAGTCTTCTCGAAAATCAGCGCAATGTTTTTGCCTTTCAACCGCTGCTGCTCAACTCCGGCAGCATTTGCATCCTTGAGCCCCGCGGACAGATCCAGTAAATAGCCGATCTCCGCAGGCGTGAAATCGAGTAATTTCAAAAAATGACGGTTTTTCAGATCGATCGCCATCTGACTCTCCTTTGGCCCCCCTGCAGCGGTCCCAGTGTCTGCCGGCACCGGTGCCGGCATCTGGCCGATATTGCACCTGCCGGGTGCCGACAGCTGCGCCCCTTCCCGTGAATATCCCACAGCAGGGAACACCGGCAGCAATTATTTGAAAGACTTATGAAAATTCGTCCGCTATGACGCTGTCCACCTTGAATATGTAAGCAATCAAAGCTGCCCGGATCCACATGCCGCACCGCTCCTGGCGCCAGTATGCAGCACGCGGATCCTTGTCCACGCATATCTCAATCTCGTATCGCCTCGGCAGTGGATGCAAAATCGCGCAGTGGGGCTGGATCATCGACAGATGTTTCCTCTTGAAATGAAAGTCCGGGTACGTTTCCTCCTCAGTGGCCGGGTGTTCGGAATACTCGTTCTGGATGCGGGTCATGTAGATCCCGTCGAGAAGCGGCATGACGCTCTCGAAGTCCTCGGTTTCACGGTAAGCAATCCCGTGTTTGTCGAGAAAACCCTTGATGTCGTCCTTCATCCGAAAAACTTTTGGCGCAACAAAATAGAGGGTGATGTCCCGGTAGTTTTTCATCAGATAGCTCAGAGACCGGACGGTGCGGCCGCGCTTCAGGTCGCCGACCATGGCGATCTTTTTCCCGTCCAATCCGCCGATATTGCGAAACTCCCGCTCCAGCGTATAGATGTCCAGCAGCGCCTGGGTCGGATGCTGATCCGGGCCCGATCCGCCGTTGATCACCGGAACCGGTCGCTCGGTCTGATTGAGCACCCAGGCGGTCTTTTCTGCAAATCCGGCTTCCCGGTGCCGGGATATGATCAGGTCAACGTAGCTGGCAAACGTGCGAATGGTGTCCTCCGGCGATTCCCCCTTGACCTCTGAGCTGGTGGAAGTGCTGCGAATCTCCGAGACCCCCATGCCCAGCGTGTGGCAGGCATTGATAAACGACAGGAATGTCCGGGTGGACGGTTGGACAAAATAGAGCATGGCACGCTTGTGCGGCAGCAGGTCCCGAAGCTTTCGCTGACCCACCTTTGTTCGCGCCAACAGGCGAATCTGCTCCGCGAGCTGGCAGAGGTAGTCGAGAAATGCACGATCGAACTGCTGAGCATAAATCAGATCGAATATCCGACCGTTCAGACGGAAAAAATCGAGCTTCTCGTCCACCGGCCGGTTGAAAAACTCATCCCAGCCTTCATACTCCTGCCGTGTCTGCTCTGCATATCTTTCCATTTTCGCTCCTTTCAAATCTGCCCGCCCCTCTGGACCGGCTGCCATCGACCTGCCCGGCAAACGTCCCGGATTATCTGAAAGTCCGGAAATTGGGTTGCCCTGACTGCACATATGGCAAATCGTACGAAAATCGTCAAATAAATTCAATAAATCCGCGCTGGCCTGCGGGGCGGCCGGCAGCGGTTGCCTTTCCGTGTATAAGTGGCAGATAGCTGGCGTCGTTCAAATAGGGGTATTATATTGATTGGGTCTGAGATGAATCAGATTACCAAATCGATACCGAAAAGGAGGTCGCAATGAACAAACGGGGTAAAGAACTTTCCGGCCGGTTGCAGGAGTTTAGCGATGAATTGACAACGGCGGCCCGAAACCTCACTGCTGCGCAGTGGGCAGAAATGCTGCCCAGCGAGCAGTGGCCGGTGGGGGTCACCATGCGGCACCTGGCGGCCGGACATCTTGGCATTACATCCCTGGCCCGTATGATGGTCAACGGTGAGAAACTGCCTGAAATCACCCTGGAAGCCCTCAAGGAAATGGCCAACCGGCACGCCCGGGAACACGCCGATTGCACTAAAGAAGAAGTGCTGGAACTACTGGAAAAAAACAGCGCGGAAATCGTCTCGTTTACCGCCGGGCTGACCGATGAGCAACTCGACCGGACGGGCTACCTGGTGGCGACCGGCGAGGTCTCCGTCCAGCAGATCATCGAATATGTGGTGTTTATGTCGGCCGGTGAGCATTTTGCCAACATCAAAACCGCCCTGGATACCGCAGACAGCTCCTGAAATGCTCTCATCACCAGTTGCATTGGTTCATGCGATGGCTCGAAAGCCAACCGGCGGTACGGGTTTGCATCCGATTCGAATCGTGATATAGGTCATGCCCTTGTTGCACCATCTTGTTGAGCGGGAAGAGGGTTGAAGATGATTACCCTGCTGGACTACGGCGCCGGCAATGTCCGCAGCGTCATCAACGCCATCGAAAGCCTGGGTGAAACGGTAAAGATCGTCACATCCGGAAACGACATCCTTGCGGCTGAAAAACTGGTGTTTCCGGGCGTGGGGGCCTTCGGAAGGATGATGGAGGTTCTGCACCGGATGGATTGTGTCGAACCGCTGAAGGAATATATCGGCGACGACCGGCCGTTTTTCGGTATCTGCCTCGGTTCTCAGGCCCTGTTCGATGAGAGCGAGGAGGCTCCAGGCATCAAAGGGTTGGGGTTGCTACCCGGCAAGGTCAAACGATTCGACACCAATCGATCGATACCGCATATCGGCTGGAACGGTCTCAATTTCAAACAGGCCTCACGAATTTTCAACGGCCTGAAAGGCGATGAAAAGTTCTATTTCGACCACTCCTACCACGTCGTGCCGCAGGACCCGGCCACCGTACTGACCACCACCGACTACGGGTACGAATTCGTCAGCGGTATCCAGACGGGCAAGGTGATCGCCACCCAGTTCCATCCGGAAAAAAGCGGTCGCGCCGGGTTGCAGCTTTTGGATAATTTCCTCAGCAGCAGTTCCGCCCCTGTGCAACCGGAGGGCCCGGCATCCGGCACCCGTTTGTCCAAACGCATCATCGCGTGCCTGGACGTGCGGGCCAACGACCGCGGGGACCTGGTGGTCACCAAGGGCGATCAATACGACGTGAGAGAAAATGGTGCGGTTCGGAACATGGGCCGGCCGGTGGAACTGGCCCGGCGCTATTACCAGGAGGGCGCCGATGAGATCACTTTTCTGAACATCACCGGTTTTCGCGACTTTCCGCTGGAAGACCTGCCGATGCTCGACGTGCTGCGACAGACCTCGCTGAACGTTTTCGTTCCGTTGACCATCGGCGGTGGGATCCGCGATTACACCGACAAGCAGGGCCGTCACTACACGGCCCTGGAGGTGGCTGCCGAATATTTCCGTTCCGGAGCGGACAAGATATCGATCGGCAGCGATGCGGTGTTGATCGTTGAGGAAATGCTCAAGACCGGACGGAGGACCGGCGAAAGCGCAATCGAAGCAATCTCCCGGGTTTACGGCAACCAAGCAGTGGTGGTTTCCATCGACCCACGCCGAATTTACATCGACTCCCCGGATCGGGTAAAGCACCGATCGATCGAGACAAAGATCCCGGGACCCGGTGGAGAACGCTACTGCTGGTACCAGTGCACCATTAAGGGAGGCCGCCAGGGCCGGCAGCTGGACGCCATCACGCTGGCCCAGGGTTGCGAAAAACTGGGAGCGGGGGAAATCCTGCTCAACTGTATCGATCGGGACGGGACCAACCGGGGCTTCGATATCGAACTGATCCGGGCGGTGACCGAGGCCGTCTCGATTCCGGTCATCGCTTCCAGCGGTGCCGGCTCCGTGGAACATTTTCAGGAGGTGTTCACCGCCACCGAAGCCGAATCGGCGCTGGCCGCCGGCATTTTCCACCGCCGGGAGGTTCCCATCGAAGCGGTTAAACACCATTTGCAAGGCAAAGTCGAAATTCGAATATGAGCCGCGCGGGTTCGGCTTTTGCCTGAAATCCAATGCGATGATCATACTGGTTCGGCAGGATGAATACGGTGATCCGGTCGCTGGAGGATCTCGGCATCCCTCGATGGGCAAAATATTTCTTATATTTGTATCCCAAACTGCCCAGAGTCTGCCGAACCCCTGCCGGCTGTAATCTTTTATCTGCTTGAAATGACATTCAAAAATTTGCTGCATTGAAATGGCACAGCTGATGCTTACCATAACGGTGTTATGAAAAAACCGAGTCAAAACCGCAATCCAATCAAAGAGCTGGTTCGGCGCTATCGAAAAAAATTCCGCATCCCTGAGAACCTGGACCATTACTCCAAGCAGGATTACGAAGTCGCCGAACAAAAATATGTGAAGATGTGCATCACCCGGGGAAAGTGCTGAAGATTTCCTTTTGTCACTGCCTGCGATTCTGAAACCGCTCAAATCACCCCTTCAATTTTTCCGTCACAAACTCGCCGTCGCCTGCAGATGGGAACCATTGCCGCAGCAACCTGCGAATTGCGTCAGCGGTATCGATCCCCTTCCAGTGGCGATAGGCTGCCGCCGGTCATGACCCAGCGCCTGGAAGGCGGCGTTCGGACTTTACTTTGAAGAATTCACGGCTTACTGTATGGCCGACTGCGCTCCGCCCCGGCAGGGGAAAAAGGACACTGCCGGACAGCTGGCTTTGCGGATGCGGCAGGATTCTATAGAAAGATGACAGGAGGCAGCATGGACCAACTGAAAAAAAAGATTCTGGACAAAATGAGGGGGCTGACGCTTGCATCCTTTGCCACGGTCGCCGAAGACGGGAAACCGTGGGTTCGCTACGTGGTTGTCAAGGCCGATGAGAATATGGATATATGGTTTGCCACCTTCAAAACATCGCGCAAGGTCCGCCAGATATCCGCCAAACCGGATGTGCATTTATTGCTGGGCGTGACCGATCTGCCTGCTGCAGCATCCTGGATCCAGATCCAGGGTCGGGCAGAAATCCTCGACGATGCGGAGACCAAGAATGCGGTCTGGTACAGTATGCTGGAGCCGATGTTCAGCGGGCCGGACGATCCGAACTACACTGTCTGCAAAGTAACGCCTTCCCGGATCGAGTATTATGCCATGAACCGCCAACAGCCGGAGGTGTGGGAGGCCTGATCCGAAAGATCTGCGGGCCGCTTTCCATGCCGCTGCCATCTCTATCTGCAGCGTTTCGGAAGACCTGCCCACGGCACCGGCAATGCGTGCCCGTAGGCGGCATGCAGCAATCGCACCGGCCGGTGAGCACGGTTGTTTCATCTGCCACAAGAGAGGATTGATATGGCCTCCATAGAGAGACTGATGCGCAGCTGCGTGGAAATCGGCAAAGCGGTGACCGCAACGCTGAACGTGGATCAAATACTGAGCATCATCCTCAACCGGATGAGCGAGTTGATTCCGGCCCGGAACTGGACCCTGTATCTGGTCGATCCCGTGGATCAGACCCTTGCCTTCGAAGTTGTGGTGGGGGTGGACAAAACACCCTTGCAGAACTTTCGTATTCAACCGGGGGAAGGAATCGCCGGGCAGGCGGCCCAGACCGGCCGCCCGGTACGGATACGCCGGGACGTTTACGGCGACAAGCGATTCAATGAACGCGTGGATCAGATCACCGGGTTCAAGACCGAATCGGTCATCTGTTTGCCGTTGATTGCCCGCGGCGAGGTCATCGGCGTCCTGGAGCTGATCAACCCTGATGATCCAACGCTTTTCGATGACGCATTCCTGCCGGTTTTTTCGCTCCTATCCGATTTCATGGCGATTGCCATTGTCAACGCCCGCAACTACGAAAAGATCAATCAGTTGGTGATCACTGACGATGTCACCGGCCAGTACAACACGCGCTTTCTGCACGAATACCTGGACCACCTGCTCGAAAAAGGGCTCGAATTCTCCCTGGTGTTTTTGGATCTGGACGATTTTAAACAGGTTGTGGACACCCATGGCCACCAGCTGGGAAGCCAGGTGCTGAAAGAAGTGGCCGCAGCGATTTCCACGCGCCTGGACCCCGGCGACCGTCTGGTTCACTATGGCGGCGACGAGTTCGTGATCGTCCTGCCGGACAAAGACAAAAACCAGACCATCTCCACCGTAGAGAGTCTGCGCATTGCACTGGGTGAGAGCGTGTTTTTACAGTCAGAAAAGTTGAGCGTTCGGGTAGGGGCCAGTTTCGGAATCGCCAGTTATCCCCTGGATGCTTCTGACAAGAAGGCCCTGCTGCAGCTGGCCGATAACGCCCTTTATCGAAGCAAGGGCTGCGGCAAGAACACCATTACCGCAGCCTGAAACGCTGAAAATTCTCCGCCGGGCAATGGGGCCGACGGTTTCGGCTCGAAGCACCTTCCGCCTTTCGGCGCTAGCCGCTTATCCTGGGTGGTTTTTTCCGGCATCCTTTTCGATGCCGCTCGCCGGTTCACTGTCTTCCGTGATGCCGGCCATCAGCAGACCGATGGAGGCCACCCGCTGGCTGTCGGCAATGTCAAAGGTGTCCATGATGCGGCCGCCGAACATCACCGCAATGCGGTCGGAAAGTGCCAGCGCCTCGTTGAGATCTCCGGTGACCAGTATAATGCCGGCCCGCTGGCGCGCTTTCAGCAGTACCTGCCAGATGTCCTCGGTGGCGCCGATGTCCAGACCCTGGGTCGGCTGCTCGGCCACAATGAGCCGCGGGCGTCGGAAAAACTCCCGGGCCAGGACCAGTTTCTGCAAATTTCCCCCCGACAACTGGCGGGCCTGCAGCTTCGGATCGGACGGCTGCACGTCGAATTCTTGCATCAGCAACCGCGCCTTGTCTTCGGCCTTGCTGCGCAGCAACCACGGCCCGACGGAAAACCCCTTGCGGGTGGTCAACAGAAAATTCTCCGTCAGGGTCATATTCAGGCAGGTGGCCAGACCGCGTCGATCTTCAGGAATATAAATCAGGTTGCCGTCCCAGCTGTGTCGGGCATAAAACTGTTCCCAATCGAGGCCCAGGATCCTGACAGTCCCGCTTTCCGGGCGTCGCAATCCGCAAACCGTCTCTACCAGGGCTTTCTGACCGTTACCGGCCACCCCCACCAGGCCCAGAATCTCCCCCTGCCGGACCTGCAAGTCAATGCCCTTCAACCCGCTGCCGCTGAGACCGTCGATGCGCAGCATGAGCTGGCGGGATTCCACCGGCGGTCGCTCCACCTGCAGGACCACTTCCCGGCCGACCATCTTCAGGGCCAGATCGGCTTTGGATTGCACCTCCCCGGCTTTCATCTCCGCAACGACAGCCCCCTTGCGCAAGATGGTGATTTCGTCCGCAAGGGCCATAACCTCGTCAAGCTTGTGGCTGATAAAGACAATGGCCTTTTGCTGGCCAGCCATCTGGCGAAGTGCTTCAAACAGTTGATCGATCTCCTGGGGCGTGAGCACGGCGGTCGGTTCGTCAAAAATCAGAATGCGGCTCCGGCGGTGCAGCAGTTTCAGGATTTCGACCCGCTGGCGCTCCCCCATGGAAAGCTCCGATACCCGGGCCGCCGGATCGATTGCCAGACCAAAGCGGCCGGCCAGCGCTGCGACCTGCTCCAGCATTTTGGAAGGCGGGAGCCACCAGCGCGGCGACTGACCCAGCAGAACGTTCTCCGCTACCGTCATTGCTTCGACCAGCATAAAATGCTGATACACCATCCCGATGCCGAGCCGATGGGCGATAAGGGTTGATCGGATGGCGGTCTGCTCCCCGTCCACCAGAATCTGGCCGCTGTCCGGCTGCAACCGCCCGGCCAGGATACTCATCAGCGTACTCTTGCCGGCGCCGTTCTCCCCCAACAAGGCCTTAATCTGTCCGGACCGAATATCGAGGCTGATATCCTGGTTGGCCTTTACCGGACCAAAAGATTTGCTGATGTGCTCCAGCCGAATGACCGGCGCTGGGATGGTGTCCATTGATCACCCGATTGACAAACAGATATGTACCCTCATATTGAATGCTGGACGCGATCGTTGCTTTCTGCACCTGAACCACATATAGAGGGCAAAGTCAAATTTTGTTGATGCTGCCGCAATCCGGCAAGCACGGGGTGAAATTGAAAAAGGTCCGGATATCGGGAGTCGGAGAAGTAAAACTGGAGCGCAGCAGTCGCGCCAGGCATATCTGCCTTACGGTCAGGCCGTTTGCGGGGGTTCGTATCGCCGTACCGCGGGGGGTGTCCTACCGCTCGGCCGAACAGGTGGCCCGAGCCAAGCTGCCGTGGTTGAAAAAGCAACTCGCAAAGGCGGCATCGATGGAACGCATGGCGCTAGAGCTGGAAAAAACCCATCCCATCGATAGCCGGAATGCCCGGAAATTGCTGGTTGTAAGGCTGCAGGAACTCTCCCGAAAGTACGGGTTTGCCTACAACAGGGTTTTCATCAGAAATCAAAAAACCCGGTGGGGCAGCTGTTCGGCCAATAACAACATCAGCCTGAACCTGCAGCTGATCCGCCTGCCGGCGGAGTTGATGGATTATGTCATTTTCCACGAACTGGTCCACACGCGTATCAAAAACCATAGCCAAGCGTTCTGGGAGCAACTGAACCAACTGGTGGGCGAAGCCAAAGCTCTCGACCGAAAGCTGAATGAGTATCCGCTGCTGCAGCCAGCAGACCGTGCCCGGGAGGCCGATTGAAATCAAAATACTTTTACGGTTACAACATCGTGGCTGGTGGTTTTCTCATCCAGGCGGTCTGCATCGGTGCGATGTTCACCTACGGAATTTTCTTTAAAGAATTCCAGGAGGCATTCGGATGGTCCAGGGCCGTAATTTCCGGCGCTTCCTCACTGTCCTTTTTCATCATGGGAGCCGTAGGCGTCCTGGCGGGCAGCCTGAACGATCGAATCGGTCCCCGGCTGATCGTCATGGTATCCGGCATCTCTTTAGGGCTTGGCTACATGTTCATGTACCGGCTCAGCGCCCCGTGGCAGCTCTACCTTCTCTACGGAATTCTGGTGGGCATCGGCTTTGCCACCCACGATGTCATCACCTTGTCTACGGTCGCGCGCTGGTTTGACAAGCGGCGCGGTTCCATGTCCGGTGTCGTAAAGGTCGGCACGGGCTTTGGTCAGCTCGTCGTGCCCATGACGGCCACGGCTCTCATTGCCGCTTTTGGGTGGCGCATCGCCTACCTGATCATTGGTGCAGTTGCACTGGCGGCAATGCTGGCGGTAGCCCAGGTGATGCGACGAGACCCCGGGCAGATGGGCCTGCTTCCCGACGGCGGCCTCCGCGAAAGACAAACCGCCGCCTCCGGACCGGCAGAGCGTGGATTGAACCTGAAAGCCGCCACCCGCACGTTACAGTTCTGGATCATCTGCATTGCCGAATTCTCCGTTTTTTTCTGCATGTTCACCATCATCATTCACATCGTCCCGCATGCCAGAGACCAGGGGCTGCAACCGGCTGCGGCCGCTGCAGTCATTTCGACGATCGGCGGCGTGAGCATGCTCGGCCGGGTGGTGATGGGTGCGGCAAGCGATCGGATCGGCGGCAAGCGATCGCTGATTGCCTGCTTTATTATCCTGCTCTGCAGTATCACCTGGCTGCAGTTAGCGGACTCGGCCTGGATGCTGTTTGTTTTTGCCGTGGTATACGGCTTTGCCCACGGCGGCTTTTTCACCGTAATGTCTCCCACGGTGGCCGAACTGTTCGGCACCGGATCGCACGGGCTGCTTTTCGGACTCGTTTTGTTCAGCGGCACGCTCGGAGGTTCGATCGGACCGCTGCTGACCGGCCACATCTTTGACGTCACCGGCAGCTACCGGGCGGCGTTTCTGGTGCTAACCTCGCTGGTGGCGATGGGATTTGCGCTGATCGCTTTTCTGCGTCCCCTCGGCGTTGCCGGCAACGTCCACCCGCTTCAACCGCAACCTGCCGGTCAGAGTAAATGAGATAGGGCGCTTGATCATGTTTTTCATCGTATTTTTCGGTCTCTACAGCTGTTTTCACCTGTTTGCCCTGCTCAAACTCAAAAGAGCGCTGAACCCGAACCTGGCAGTAATGCTGGCGATCACTGCGTTCATGATTCTCATGATCTCCGCTCCGGCACTGGTGCGGATCCTGGAACGTCATCACCTAGCCACCGGTGCCCGTCTGCTGGCCTATATCGGCTATTTGTGGATGGGGCTGCTGTTTTTGTTCGTTTCCGGCAGCCTGCTCGTGGATGCCTACCGGATAACGGTGTGGATTGCCGCCAAGCTCTCCGCAAGCGAACTTTCTGCTTTGCGCCTGTCTGCCCGACAAGGCTTTCTGATCCCGGTGATTCTTTCTGCGACAATTCTGGTTTACGGATTTTTTGATGCGCTGCACATTCGCAGCGAACGGCTCACCATCCACACCGACAAACTTCCCGCCGGCATCGACCGTTTTACCATCGTTCAGATATCGGACGTGCACCTCGGCCTGATCGTCGGAAAACATCGGCTGGCAAGAATTCTGGAGCGGGTGGAAGCGGCCGAGCCCGACCTGCTCGTGTCCACCGGCGACCTGGTCGACGGACAACCCAATGAACTTTCCGAACTGGCGGAAATGTTCCGCCGGGTTCCAGTCCGCTACGGCAAATTTGCCGTGACGGGAAACCACGAATTTTATGCCGGCATCGATCATTCGTTGCAGTTTACCGCCGAAGCGGGCTTTACGGTCCTGCGCGGTGAAAGCAAAGATGTAGCCGGCGTTCTGACCATCGCCGGCGTCGACGACCCGGCCGGAACCTATGGTGGCCGATACCGCAACATCAGCGAAAAGGAGCTGTTGTCCGGGCTCGACGCCCGCCGTTTCACCCTGCTGCTCAAGCACCGCCCGCGCATGGGTAAAGATGCGGACGATTTGTTCGACCTGCAGCTGTCGGGGCACACCCACAAGGGACAGGTGTTCCCCTTCTCGCTGGTTGTCGAGCGGGTCTATCCCCGTTTGGCCGGGCTGATGGAAGTCGGCAACGGCCAGCACCTGTACGTAAGCCGGGGATCGGGCACCTGGGGGCCACCGGTCCGTTTTCTGGCGCCACCGGAAGTGACGGTTATCGATCTGGTCGGCAGAACCCGATAACAAAACCCACCTACTATAGGAGGTCTGGATGGCAAATATTGCAGCAGATACCGCCCTGGTCACCGGGGCCAGCAGCGGTATCGGTAAACAGGCAGCGATCCGCCTGGCCGCAAAAGGATTTCGTGTCATTGCCGCCGCCAGGCGGCTGGACAGGCTCGAAGAACTGGCCAGCCGACACGAGAACATCACCGCCAGGCAAGTGGATCTCTCCGATCCCACCGACCGGGATGATTTCTGCAGGTACCTCGCCGGGCTGCCGGAGCCGGTCGGCGTTCTGGTCAACAATGCCGGCTACGCCACCCGCGGCGTGCTGGAAGATGTCTCTCTGGAGAAAATCAAACGTCTGTTCGAGGTGAACCTGTTTGCTCTGATTCAGGTGACACAGGCCTGCATTCCGGCCATGCGCAAAAAGCGAAACGGGATTATCGTAAACGTGAGCTCCATGGTCGGCAGATTTTCCTTTCCCGGCAGCAGCGTGTACGCTGCATCCAAGTATGCCGTGGAGGGGATCAGCGACGGGTTGCGAATCGAACTGGCGCCGTTCGGAATCCGTGTGGTGACCATCCGCCCGGGAGCCATTGCCACCGAGTTCGGACAGGTGGCCGAGCAGATGACCGGTGATCTGCTGGCAACCACCGATCCGGATTACCGACCGTTTTATCAGACCGCCAAAGCGGCAACGGAAAAAATCTTTGCCGACGAGCCGCCCAGCCAGCCGGATCTGATCGCAGATCTGATTTTACAGGCCGTGTCGTCAAAACAGCCCAAAGCCGTGTACGCGGCCGGATCAAAGACCGGCGAGTTTCTCGGAAGACGCGCCGAGCTCGATGACGAAGGGTTTTTCCATTTTATGCTGGAGCGTTTCAACTTGTCCGAACTGAAGATATAATCGTGCCGAGATCTGATCCGAGGATCCCCATTTTGATCTTGACATCAAAAAGGAATGCTGATAGTTCATACATCCTTTTGGTTGGAATGGCACACGCTGGGGGCGGATAGCTCAGTTGGGAGAGCGTCGGCCTTACAAGCCGAAGGTCACAGGTTCAAGCCCTGTTCCGCCTACCATATCCCCTTACCGAAGGGGATGCGGTAGGAAAAAACGGAGGGGAGAATTCAACGCCATCGGCAATCCAGCCAACACAATTTACGGGGGCGTAGTTCAGTTTGGTTAGAACGCCGGCCTGTCACGCCGGAGGTCGCGAGTTCGAGTCTCGTCGCTCCCGCCACTTAATTTTATAGCCTGTCAATTCGACAGGCTTTTTGTTTTGATTGCGACTGATACATTAAAAATTTGCGTATGACGGCAGGATCCACGAAACAAGCCCGATTCTGGATGAATTATATCAGGTCAAGTTGATAACCTGTTTTCGGCCAACATCGCGGCAAAATGATCAATCGGCATTACTTCGATTCCGTCATCTGTGCGCAACACAGGCCCTTCGGGGTAAACGATAAATCTACGCTGCAGGCCCTTTAGATCGGCGATAGCGCGCAGCCCTTTGCACCATTTTTCCGAGAAATGCCGCCCCGATTTCACCTCTACAGCGAAAAAACCATGACCATTCAGAAGGAGAAAATCAACTTCGGTTTTGCCACCTCCCGATGGGGCCCAGTAATACATTCCGTCGAAAATCCGGCGATAATCCCTGTAAGCCCTGAGCAACTGGGCTACCAAACCTTCAAACAGAAATCCTGTCTCCTCTGGGACAAGTGCGCCAGAAGATTTTTTAATTGCCCTTACCAGGCCAGGGTCACACCAGTACCACTTGGGGAGCTTTCGTTCCCGTACCCGCATTTTGGCTTCATAAGCGGGAAGTCGGAAACAGAGAAGTGTCTCTTCAAGAATTTCCAGATAGCCCGCCACAGTCGTTCTGGCAACCCCTGCTTCTCTGGCGATGTTGCTCACGTTGATAACCTTGCCTTGATAAAGGGCCGCGATTGGCAGGAATCGGGCGAACCCGGTCAGGTTTCGAACCAAGGCTTCAGCCTGAATCTCTTCCTTCAGATACAACTGGGTATAAGCGGCAAGGGTTTCAGTTTTCTCGACCGAGTCCCAGACAATGGGTAGCAGGCCAAATTGAAGCGCATCAGCTATGTTAAATGGTTTATCAAGTTCTTCCGGTACAAAGGGATGCATGGAGCGGTTCAATGCCCGTCCGGCAAGAAGGTTGACGCCGGCTCTTTTGAGCTTGCGGGCACTTGAACCGCACAGTACAAAATTAAACTGCTTTTTTTCGATAAATCTGTGCACCTCATTCAACAGGGACGGTAACCGTTGCACTTCATCGATGACCACCCATTTGCCGGGTGGAACTGCGTTCAGCTGATTGGCAAACAATCCGGGATTGGCCAACAAACTTTGATAGGTGGCTTCGGATAACAAATCGACCAGGTGGGCATCGGGAAACAGGTTTTGCAGCCATGTGCTTTTGCCCGTACCCCGTGGCCCAAGGAGAAAAAAGCTTTGTGAGGGCGGCTTGAGGACTCTTTCCAACATTCTGACAACCATGTCGTCATTTTTCATTGAAATTTGACAATACAATAGTCAGAAAGCAACTATAAGTCAAATAAAAACGCCGTCTGGTAGCAATTTCTGCCACCATAAAACCGATGTTCCATAATAAATCATTAGTGGATCAAAGATGCTTACCAGTCTTTATTGAAACTCCGTGTAATTTCTGTAGCGGTATTAGGATTATAAATCTTACCCCAAATCCAAAACTACAGGAACAAGTTACTGTGGGACAGGTGTGATTCGAAAAACGGACCAGATAATAATGACGGCTTTTTAGCCGGCTTCCAATACCCTTAAACGGATTCAGACGGCTTTAAAAGGATCGAAAAGCAGGCAGAATACACGTTGGTGCGCACTGTCACGCCGGAGGTCGCGAGTTCGAGCCTCGTCGCTCCCGCCATCAAAAAATAAAGGGTTTACAAGAAATTGGAACTCTTTTTTTGTCTCAGAAAGTACATAGGAAGTAGACGTTCGACAGGCGCTACTTGCGATTTGAAGGGCAGCAGGATGGATCTCATGAAGACATCTTTCTGCCCTTTATTATTTTGATATCGCCTGTAGAGAGAATACGAGCCTGTCTTCCTTGTGTGTGGTCACCGGCAAACCGTCCGGCGCGGACAAAATCTACCCAGTATTGACATCCGCGCGGCAAAATGGTTAGTAGTATTATATGATTAAAAAGATACAAGAAACTGAATCCTTCGGCCGTGCCTACCGGCAACGTAACCTTCACAGCCAGGTGGTTCGTGAAATCGGCAGCCGCATCGTACGCGGATTTTTCAAACCCCATGACGTGTTGCCCGATGAGGGATCTATGGGGAACCAGCTGGGAGTAAGCCGTACGGTGGTGCGCGAAGCCATCAAGGTGCTATCGGCCAAAGGCCTGGTGGAAACCCGCACCCGCCGGGGAACCCTGATCCTGTCTGATAGTTCCTGGAACAGGCTCGATCCTGATGTCCTGTCCTGGATTGAAGAGGCCGGGCACGACGCACAGTTTCTGCAACAACTAACGGAGATGCGCAGAATTGTCGAACCGGCCGCGGCAAGCCTGGCGGCCGAGCGCGCCAGCCAAGCAGAAATCGCGGCTCTCGACGAAGCCTGCGCTGCCATGCAGGCCAATCTGAATGATGAACAAGCTTACGCCGATGCCGACACCAACTTCCATTGTGTTATCCTGGAAGCCAGCGGCAACGAGTTTCTCAAACCGGTCACCCATGTCATCCGGGCGGCTTTGCGTACCAGCCTAAAGGTCACCAACCCCACTGCTCACATTGCCCAGTCCTTGCCTTTGCACCTTGAAGTTCTTACTGCCATTCGCAAACGCGACCCGCAAGCGGCCGCATCGGCCATGCAACGCCACTTGGAATACACCTGGAACCGAATCCAAAAGGAGCTGGACGCTAACCACTGAGCCAGAACGAGTTTCAGCCAGCCGTGCTACAGGCGTAAATGTCGATGGGTCCTGGCGTGCTCGCGCGACGACCTTTTCTTGCTGGTTTTTTTATTGACAAACCGGTGAGAACCAATTTAGTAATATTATAATACTAATTAAGCGCCAATCGCGATGGTTTTCGCCTTATCTAGGTCAGGCCATCGATACGTGAAAATGATAAGCCATCGCAAGAAAAGATAAGGCCTCTCCAATCGTCTGTCCGGCAGAAAGCGCTACCGCTTTGGTGCAATGCCGGCGTATTGAAACGCCCGAATTGAACAACATTTCGAGAAAGGAGATTCAAGATGTCCAGCAAATCAAATCGGCTGTACCAAATGGTTTTCGTTTACCTTTGTCTGGTTGCCTTTATCCTGGTGGTGATGCCGGCTGCAGCGACGGCGGAATACCCGGAGAAACCGATCTCTTACATTATTTCCTTTAACCCCGGCGGCGAATCGGACGTCACCGCCCGCCTACAGGAAAGTCACCTGGAAAAGTTTCTGGGGGTGCCGGTCAATGTCTCCCACAAACCCGGAGGCGGCGGCGCCGTGGCGTGGAGTGAATTTCAGCGAACGGCCAAACCGGACGGCTACACCATCATCGGTGTCAACATCCCACATATTATCGGTCAACCGATGTTGCGCAAGGATGCCGGTTATGAAACCAACGGTTTCGAGCTGATCATGTGGTTCCACTTCACCCCCAACGCGTTGATCGTCAGCAAGGAAAGTCCCCACAAGACCCTGGAAGACTTCCTGGCATATGCCAAGAAAAATCCCAAGGCCGCTACGGTCGGGGGCAGCGGCAGTTTCAGCGCCAATCATCTGGAAACCCTGCGCATGGAACGTGCGGCCGGAGTCCAGGTGACCTACGTGCCCCATACCGGCACCGGCCCGGTGATCCCGGCTTTGCTTGGCGGCCACCTCACTGGTGCCATGGGCTACTCCATGCTGGGCGTGCAGTACAAGGATCAGTTGCGGGTGCTGGCAGTTGCAGCCGACGAGCGCGTGGAATCCCTGCCCGATGCGCCGACCTTCAAGGAACTCGGTTATGATATTGTCGGCGGTGCCTTCCGGGGCGTGGCCGCACCCAAAGGCACACCGCCGGAAATCGTGGCCAAGCTGGCCAATGCCTACTCGGAAACCAACAAGATCATCGCCGAGAAACAGCGTCAGCTCGGCTTCGTGATGACCTATGCCACCGGTAAGGACGCCTACGCCCTGGTGGACCGCATGAAGAAGAATTACGAAGGCATACTGCAGGAAATCGCCGATCAGAAGAAGAAACAATAAAACTGTCAGGGCCGCTGATCTTCTGCCAGGGGTCGTTTCCCGGGAAATCCCGGGATCCGGCCCCTGACCCCGTCTGACCGTTTAGAGGTTATCCATGGAAACATTTTTCCTGGCCCTGGCGGAACTGGCCGATCCCGCCATCATCCTGATCGTATTTGCAGGGGTTTCCGCCGGGCTGTTTGTCGGCGCCATGCCGGGACTCACTGCCACCATGGCCCTGGCCGTGCTGCTGCCCTTCACCTTCACGCTGACTCCCCTGTATGGCCTGGTGGCTTTGGGAGCCGTCTACATGGGCGCCATCTACGGGGGCTCCTTTGCGGCCATTCTGGTCAACACCCCGGGCACACCATCTTCCATCGCCACGGCCTTCGAAGGGTATCCCCTGTCCAAGCAGGGCCGGGCGCTGGAAGCCATCAGTGTTGCCACAGTCGCCTCGGCCATCGGCGGCATCGCCGGGGTGCTGTTTTTGCTGTTTCTTTCCCCGCCCCTGGCCAAACTGTCACTGCGCTTCGGCCCTTCCGAATATTTCTGGGTGGCGATGCTGGGCTTGACCCTTATTGCCAGCCTTTCCGAAGGATCCCTGATGAAGGGGCTGCTGGGCGGCGCCATTGGCATGATGCTCGGCACCATCGGGGTGGCCCCCATCGGCGGTGAGACGCGTTTTACGTTCGGCATGCCGGTCATGCAGGGCGGGGTGGAGATGATCGTAGCTTTGATCGGTCTTTTCGTTTTACCGGAGCTCTACAACATGGCGGCCCAGGGCCGCACCGCCCTGGGTGAAGTCACCGTCGACTCCAAGGAAAAAGCCTCGTTCTGGAGCGTGGTCGTCCGCGTGTTTTCGAAGCCCGGCAACCTGATCCGCTCCTGCATCATCGGGGAAATCGTGGCCATTATTCCCGGCGCCGGCGGCAACATTGCCAACCTGGTGGCATATAACGAAGCCAAACGGGCCTCCAGGCATCCCGAGCGCTTCGGCACCGGGGTTATCGATGGGCTGGTGGCCACCGAATCGAGCAACAACGTCACCGTCGCCGGCAGCATGGTGCCGCTGCTCACGCTTGGCATTCCCGGGGCCCCGCCTGATGCTGTCATCCTCGGCGTGCTGCTGCTGCACGGCCTACGGCCCGGTATCGAGTTGTTTACCACCAGCGGCGTTCTGACCTATGCCTTTATCGTATCCATGGGGCTTGCCGCCCTGGCCATGGTGCCGGTGGGCCTTCTGGGCGGGCGTCTGATCTATCGCATCATCTTCCGCACGCCGTATTACTTTCTGGTACCTACGATCGGACTGGCCACCATATTGGGCACCTTTGCCCTGCGCAACAGCATCTCCGACGTGATCATCATGCTGATTTTGGGAACGGCCGGCTACCTGTTCAAACAAATCGGCATCCACCCGCCACCGATCGTGCTGGGCTTGATTCTGGGCAGCATCGCCGAAGTGGGATATGTGCAGGCCATGCTGGGTGGTGCCGCTTACAACTATCCGATCCTGCGACTGTTTGAAAACAGCCTGTCCTGGGTACTGATTGTCATGGTCGTCTTTTCGGCCGCCTGGCCTTTTCTGATGGGCGTGTACCGCCGCATGCAGTTGCGCCGCGGTTCAAAGGAGAACGAAAAGTGATTCGCAATGCCAACACCGACCTTCTGGCCGGTTCCATCGGCATGGGCCTCAGCCTTACCTTCTGGTTTTCCATCGACAGGGAAATCATGCGCCTGAGCATCATGTTCCCCAAGGCCATGATCCTCATCATGGCGCTGATCTCCGTGCTGCTGCTGATCAAAGGATTTATGAAAGCCGAACGCCAGAACCTGTTCGATGTCGGCAGCAATTTGCGCGTTGCCGTGACCGGCCTGTTCTTTTTCACCTGGGGCGTGGCCATTGCGTACCTGGGATTCTTCGTTGCCAGTGTCGCGGCCATCTTCGCCATGACCGGCTACCTGGCCACGGCCCGCCGGCAGCTGAACCTTAGCGTTCTGGCGATATGGCTGTTCATCGTCATCGGTGAGGTGGCGTTTTTCTATCTGATTTTCACGCAGCTGCTGCACGTTCCCCTGCCGGAGGGTATATTCTTTTGATACGGTTGGCTGGCTGCCCGCATTTTTTGCGGCTTGTGCAGGGTCGTTCCGGCAAAGGATCATGAAAGGAGTATCGGTCTATGCGCTACAAAATCGCCCTGATTCCCGGCGACGGGATCGGCAAGGAGGTCATCCCCGAAGGGGTGCGGGTGTTGGAGAAGCTGGCCACCGGCTTCGGTTTTCAGTTGCAGTTCACTGAATTTTCCTACTCTTGCGGCTACTACCGCAAGCACGGTGAAATGATGCCCCCCGACGGCCTCGAGCAGCTCCAACCTTTCGATGCCATTCTGCTGGGTGCCGTGGGAGACCCGGCGGTGCCCGATCATGTCTCCCTGTGGGGCTTGCTTCTACCCATCCGGAGAACCTTCGATCAATACGTTAACCTGCGACCGGTGCGCCTTCTGCCGGGGGTCACAAGCCCCCTGGCCGGCCGAAAAGCGGCGGATATCGACTTCGTGGTGGTGCGAGAAAACACTGAAGGCGAATATTCCGACATCGGTGGTCGGCTTTACGCCGGAACCGAGCGGGAAATCGTCGTGCAGGAATCCATTTTTTCCAAGCAGGGGGTGGACCGCGTCCTGCGCTTCGCATTCGATCTGGCCCAAAAAAGGCCGGCCAAGCACCTTACCTCGGCCACCAAGTCCAACGGCATCAAATTCACCATGCCTTTCTGGGACGAACGGGTCGAAACCATCGGGGGTGAGTTTCCAGAGGTTCGGCGGGACAAGTTTCACATCGACATTCTTACCGCGCACTTCGTCCGGAATCCGGACTGGTTCGACGTGGTGGTGGGCAGCAACCTGTTCGGCGACATCCTCTCCGACCTGGGTCCGGCGGTGGCCGGCGGCATCGGCATCGCGCCTTCGGCCAACCTGAATATCGAAAAGCGTTTTCCGTCGATGTTCGAACCGGTGCACGGGTCGGCCCCCGACATCGCCGGCAAGGGCATTGCCAACCCCATCGCCACCCTGTGGTCGGTGCAGATGATGCTGGATTTTCTGGGTCAGGCCGAGGCCGCCGACGCCTTGATGGCTGCCATCGAAGCGGTGACCGGCAGCGGATTCGTTACGCCGGATTTAGGGGGCAGCGCCACGACCGTGGCTTTCACCGACCGGGTGCTGGATCGGTTATAAAAGGCCCTGTGGGCCGAGATGCGCATTGTCGCAGTAAAAGAATAAACGGTTTGCCATCGCCTCCGGGATCAAAAGCGCTTACAGCGACTCCAGTAAGATGACGGTTCCGGCGCCGGCGCTGGTCACCGACGGGGTCCGCAACGATCGAGCGGTCATTGGCTGCAGGTTCAATGCCACCGACCGCTGCGCCCAGAGCGGCTTGATAGATGACCGTTTCCTCCCTCGCCTGGCGGCGGCCAAGCCTTCATCCCTCTGCTGGATGGTTCCGGCGAAAACCTGGATCCCTTCAAAGTCCACAAGGTTTCGATGACCAACGAAAAAACCCGGCGGCTGGCCTGCCCCCCCGAAAACTAGTCCAGGTTTTACGTCAATACCATGGTAAAATCTGGCGCCAGCGGAGGGGGCCAGGTCAGCTGATAGAAAAACCCTCTATTGTTCTTGGAAAGATCGTCTTGGAGGGAAATTCATAAGGCGAACAAGGCGGGGGGGACCTCTGCGGCAAGCGTGGCGGCTAACCGGTGTCGCAACCAACCACAGACATTTTTTCACAACCCACAGATTTCGTTACCCTCCTTCCCGCCATTTCGGCTCTTTCTCGATATGCGGAACCTGACCGCATCCTTTATTCCCCGCAATCTTAAACCGGTACATCGGACAGATATGCTGTACTGGATTCATCATCACCGTTATTAAATAGCGCTTCCCCTTTTGAAAAGGGGGACTGAAGAGGTGTTCGGGCTGTCATTTGAGTAATTGTCGGATTCCGGCCCGTAAGATGGATGTTGATTAAAATATCCATATCGTTTATTATACTTTGTAACACATTGTCATGTAACTCGGTGTGCAACAAAGTGTCAACACGGGTGCTGGCCCCCGCAAGATCTTTTCGAGGATTCGGTTTTTTCGAGACCTTTGGAAAACCTTTTGAAGAAAATGCTACTATACCTGCTCGTGGCGGTCGGGACGGCCCTGAGCGCAAGTGCCCTCTATTATTGCGCCAGTGCACTGGGTCGGTCGAATGCACCGGTGGTCGGAGGATTGCTGTTTGGCTACTTTGCAGCTTATGTTCTGATGCAATTGTATTTTGTCTGGTACCTGTATTGCCGCTTTGCAAAGCGCCCTGAAACCAAGGCCCCGCCGGGTCTGACCGTTGACGTCTTTTTGACTGTATTTGATGAGCCGCCCTGGATCGTAAAAAGGGCGATAGCGGCGGCAAGGCAGCTCTCCTATCCGCACCGGACCTACCTGTTGGATGACAGCCCGACCAAACGCTATAAACATCTGGCCCACCAGCTTCAGGTCGAATATCTGGCGAGAAACGGCAACAAAGATTTCAAGGCCGGCAACCTCAACGCCGCGCTGGAAAAAACCGACGGGGATTTCATCGCCGTATTTGACATCGACCATGTGCCGCAGCCCGATTTTCTCGATCGAACGCTGGGTCACCTCCACGATCCGCAGGTCGGATTCGTGCAGGCAATGCAGACGTTCAGCAATGAAGGCGACGGCCTTCTCGCTCGCGCCGCCGTTCAGACGAGCAGCGAGTACTTTAACATTACCACCTGCGGCAAGGATGCCGTCGGCGCCATGAGTCATCACGGCAGCAACGCGGTCATCCGCCGCAGCGCATTGAAGAGCATCGGCGGGTATCAGCCCGGTTTGGCCGAAGACCTCGAGACATCCATTCAATTGCATGCGAACGGGTGGAAGTCCGCCTATGTTTGTGAGCCGCTCGCTCCGGGTCTGGCCCCGGCCGACTTTTCAGCCTTCTGCAAACAGCAGCTGAAATGGTCGCGCGGGGTGTTCGAATCGGCCCTTCGGAGTATTTTCACCGGAGCATTTTTCAAGCTGACCTGGCATCAGCACCTGGCCTACTGTGTGCGGTTTTCCTACTACCTGATCGGGGTGTCGGTGTTTCTGGGGTTGGCGACTACCGGTTTTTACCTGTTCGCGCCCTCCGCAGAAATTTATGAGGGGTTCATGGCACGAATCCTGCCGCTTACCGCTGTGAGCATGGCGATCCGCTTTCTGATGCTGCGCAGCCGGGGAACCGATCCGATAGCGCGCAAAGGGGTACATTTCCCAGCGACTTCGCTGGTGATCAGCACGTGGCCGATATACCTGTTGTCGGCGCTCTGCGCGCTGGTTCGCATCCCGATACCGTTTATCAGCACGCCCAAAGTGGCAGGCGGGAGTCGCGTTGCCCTGTGGACCGTACTGCCCCAGCTGGCCATGGTTGCCTTGCTGTCGGCAGGCTTGGTCTACAAGGCGGCCCACTGGGATGCGGCGCCCGCACCGCTGACCGTGGTCGCCGCGCTGCTGTTGATGGCGAAGCAGTGGATCTTATTCGTCCCGTTCAGCCAGATGCTGAAAAACCAGTTCAAAAAGACCCGGCGAATGACTTCCACCAGCCGGCAGCGGCAGGCGGTTGCCACCTCTAAACCCACACGGGCGCTCGGAAAGGCTGCATGAACGCAACGGTTGCCGTACTGAAAACCAATCCGGCCACAGTCTTGGAAGACTACGGACGCCTGATGCGCATGGCCGGCTACCAGGAGTTTATCGACAGCGGTAAAGACACCCTGGTAAAACTGAACCTCTCCTGGACGAAGTTTTATCCTGCCTGCTCCAGTCAACCCTGGCAGCTCGACGGGGTGCTGCGGACCCTGATCCAGGACGGCTTTGACCGCAGGCGGATTTTTCCGGTCGAAAACAAAACCGTTGTCACCCACCCGAGACAGGGTGCGGACAACAACGGTTGGCTTGCAGTGCTCAGGGACCACCAGCTCGAGTTTGTGCCGCTGACGGAGGTCGACTGGTCGCGCTACCACTTTAAAAGCGATTTTTTGAAACTCCACGAGATATTTCCCGAAGGCATCGAAATACCGTCGATCTACCCGGGCAGGCAGGTGATTCACCTCCCGACGGTGAAGACCCATGGCCACTCGGTAACCACCGGCGCCATCAAAAACAGCTTCGGCGGATTGCTCAAGGAAACCCGGCACCATGCCCACCGTTTCATCCACGAGGTGCTCGTAGACCTGATGCTGATGCAAAAAGAGCTGCACCCCGGAGTTTTTGCCGTGATGGACGGCACGGTCTGCGGCGACGGAGCCGGTCCGCGCACCATGATACCGAGGGTGAAAAACTACCTTCTGGCCGGAGCCGACCAGGTGGCCGTGGACGCGGTGGCGGCGAAGATGATGGGATTTGACCCCTTACATATTCGGTATTTGCGGATGTGCCAAGAACGCGAAATCGGCATCGCCGACCCCCAGCGTATCGAGGTGATCGGCGAGGACCTGTCCGATGTCAATTTCGGCTTTCGCGTGCGACGCAGCCCGGTCATCGCCGGCGATCAGATGATCCGGCGGGGGTTTTTGCGCCCCCTGGAAAAGGTTTTGCTGCGCTCTGCGCTGGCCGGCTGGGCCCCTGCGGCCTCTACCATCTATCACGATTTTCTCTGGTATCCGCTGATCGGAATGCGGCATGTGCGCCGGTTTGAAAAAACCGGGTGGGGAAGACTCTGGAAATCTTATCAGAACACGGAACCAAACCGGGTGATGCCTGCCGCAAAACCGCGACGGTCGAGATCGGAGAGCCGAACTGTTGGCAGCTGTCGCTGCGCTTTATCCAAGGAGCCTGCAAAATGAGGGTCCAAACGATCAAGCCATTTTCCGCCTTTTACCAGTTTGCCTTCGCAGGGCAGCCGACGGCGCTGTTGGTGGGCGCAAAACCGATGCACTGGACCAAAAATCTTCTGATATTCGTTGCGCTTGTATTCTCGGGCACGCTGTTAGATATCGATGCACTGACGCACTGTATCCTGGGCTTTGGCCTGTTTTGTGTCGCCGGCAGCGGAGCCTACATCGCAAACGACCTTTTCGACCGCGAAAAAGACCGCCTCCATCCCTTCAAGCAATACCGTCCGATTGCCGCCGGTTTGATCGATCCGACCACCGGCCTGATCTGGGCAGTCGCACTGCAGGCGATCGCGTTGGCCGGGGCTTTTTTGCTTTCGGCGGCTTT